>CAMBQN010000059.1 GCA_945870025.1 Akkermansia muciniphila | reverse complement strand
AAAACCCAAACTGTCCATTCTTTTTTCCCGGCGGCCAGAGAGATGAGGTAACACCCGTTCCCATTCCGAACACGGAAGTGAAGAGCATCTTCGGCGAGGGTACTGCGGGGTTAGCCCGTGGGAGAGTAGCGCGCCGCCGGGACTTTTTTCCCAGCCCGGATTGTGTCTAAAACACAATCCGGGCTTTTTTGTTGAGCCGCCTGCAAAACCATGCGGAGTGTTCAGGTTTCAGTGTTCAGGTTTCAGGTTTCAGGTTTCGGGTAGTAGCCCTCTCAACCACAGTGAGTTGCGCATTTTCTGAAACCTGAACACTGAAACCTGAAACCGGCGCTTGCAAGGGTTTTGCAAGCGCCTTTGTTGTCAGTATTTCAACTGCGAGCCGCCGATGTATTCGCGGAGGATCGAGTAGCCGGGAACGGCCGTCTCGGGAAGATCCACGAAGTTCTGCAGGAATCCGGAGATGCGGCGCGCTTCGACAAACTCGGGATCGGTCGCCTTGATCTGGTTGAGCAGCGGGAGGGCGAGCGGCTTGAGCACGGCCAGCTCGTAATCGAGCGCCGAATTAAAAATGGCGTCGGCCCGGTTTTGGAAGGGGAATATCCACCGTTGTTCGCCGTGCAAGACCGACGGCCAGCGCCGTAACGTCGCAAGCGCGGAATAGCCGCGGTGGGCGTTGTCCCGGACCATCCGCCGGATCAGTCGGTTGTCTGTGGTCGCGATGCGGCTGTTGCGGTCAATGCCGAGCTGCGTGAGCGCGCTGACGTACACCAGGAATTTGCAGGCGTCGCTGATGTCGGCGGTTAATTTGGGGTTGAGGCAGTGGATCCCCTCCATCACGATGACGCCGGCACCGGGCAGCCGGATCGGATCGCCGCGGTCATACCCCTGCTTCTTCTTGAAGTCGAAAGCGCGCGGATGGATCTCGCGTCCGTCCAGAAGCGCGGCGACGTCGCCGTTGAGCCGATGCAGATCCATCGATTCGATGTGCTCGTAATCGAGGTTGCCGCCAGCGTCGCGCGGGTTGAGATCGTCGCCCACAAAATAATCGTCGGTCGAGATCAGCAGCGGTTGCAGACCGTTGACGCGCAGATGCGTGCAGAGACGCTTGGCGAAGGTGGTCTTGCCGGCGGAGGACGGGCCGGCGACCAAAATGAGCCGAACCGCGCTCGGCCGTCCGGTGATCTGTGCGGCGATCTGGGCGAGCTTCTTTTCGTGCAGCGCCTCGGCCGTCTGAATGAAATCGTCAATGCCGCCGCGCCCGATCAGGAGGTTGAAGCGACCGACCGAAGTGACGCCGAGAATGCGCCCCCACGCGATGTGCTCCTGATAGACGGCAAACAGCTTGGGGTTCGGCGACCAGTCGCCCAACTGGCGCGGGTGGGAGCGAAGCGGCAGACGCAGCACCATTCCACTTCCGTAGGGGATTAGATCGAACGGTTGCAGCAGACCCGCGCGATGAACGATCGGCTCCTGAGCCAGATCGAAGAACTGGCCGCACCGAATAATCGCGACATAGGGCGGATTGCGGTGATTGAGGAGGTGGAGCTTGTCGAACTGCTGGGACGATTCGAAGAGGCGCAGGGCGTCGGCATACGAGACGATGTCGTAATCAATGGGCGTGTCGGCCGCGATGAGCGCCTGCATTTCCGCCTTGACCCGGGCCACGTTGGCGACGGGGTCGGCGCCGTCCGGCCAGTCGGCGGTGCAGAACAGGCCGTTGCCCATGGAGTGACGGACCCGGTAGGGGACCGAGGGAAAAACGGTGTGAAACGCCTTGCCGAGGAGGAAGCTCAACGACCAGCGGATGATCCGCCAGCCGTGGTTGTCGGCGGCCGTGAGGGGCGTGACCTGGGCATGGGCGATCAGTGGAAATCCCAGAGAAACAGCGTCGTTGTTGACCATCGCGCCGACGACGGGCAGACCGTCGGCGGTGATCGGGGGCAGGACATCGCGCACGGGCGTCCCCGCGTTTACGTCGATGTCGGGCTGTCCGGGGAGTTCAATTCGGATTGAGCGCATAGGAACCGTTGCCTGTGGAGGTTTTAGAGCACGACGTCGTTGACATGGAGATTCAATACAGTCTTCCCAGCATGTCCCGCGCGAGGGCGTCGAGCGGTTCAACCGGTCCGGGAAGATTGCGCAGACAGGCGCAGGCGGCTTCGGTGAGACGGGTGGCCTGAGCACGCGCCTGAGCGGGGGTGAGGGTGTGCAGGCAAGAGAGTTCGTTGGGTTTCGCGGGGCTGCCGTTCGGGGCGTCCAGGATGTCGTCAATGATCTGGAAGGCGACGCCGAGGTGCGAGCCGAAGTCGCCGAGGCGGTCGGTCAGTCCCGTGTTGGCGCCAGCGGCGATCGCGCCCATGCGCGCGGCGGCGCGAAAAAGATCCGCCGTCTTGTGCTGGTGGACGTAGACCACGGTCTCGGCGTCGGCCTGGCCGCCGTAGGCGAGATCCTCGATCTGTCCGCCGATGATCCCTGCGGCGCCTGCTGCCTCGGCCAGCTCGCGGACCAGAAGGCCGGGAACAGCCGGATCGAAAGCGGGTGTGCGGGCGAGCCGTTCAAAGGCGAGGCTCTGCAGGGCGTCGCCCGCGAGGACGGCGGTGGACTCGCCGTATTGGGCCCAGACGGTCGGATGGCCGCGGCGGACCGTGTCGTTGTCCATGCAGGGCAGGTCGTCATGAACGAGCGTATAGGCGTGCAGCAGTTCGACGGCGATGGCGGGATGCCAGGCGGCGTCGGCCGTGCCACCCGCAGCCTCGGCGGAGGCCAGGCAGAGGATCGGCCGCAGCCGTTTGCCACCCGTGAGAACGGCATGACGCATGGCTTGGGAGAGGACGACCGGTCGCTGGTCGGCTGGCGGCAGCCACTCCAGCAACCGCTGCGCGACGGCGGTTTGCCGCTCCGCGAGATAGCAGTTCAGATCAAACATGGGACCAGTTTAGCAATCGCGCCGGATGAAGTAAAGGAGGGTGCTGTTTTCCTGTCCCCGGTTACTTGCTGTCGCGGACGACCGTGTTGATCATCCGTTAGCCCGAGTTCGCCAGTTCGGGCATAGAATTCATATTTTTTCGCTTAATTTTGCGCATAAGCTATTGTCATTGCGTCGACGTGTGCCTCACATGTCAATGTAGTATAGACCACCCAGTTGCGCGCGTGCGGGTGATGACCGATAATG
>CAMBQN010000058.1 GCA_945870025.1 Akkermansia muciniphila | reverse complement strand
GCATGTACGAAGTTCTACAGTTCTTAAGCGTGTCAATTTTCGAAAAAGTCCATATAATCGAGGTGTTTTCAGACACGGCACTGGGGCCGGAACCTGAAAACCTCTTGATTCAAGGGGAATTGCTGTAAAATCTTTGGGACAGTACTGATCTCAAATATACAAAATCAAGCTTCATGATGGTCAACCGGGACAGGTTCTCCGTGCATACCGTACTGGTTTTATCAACTTCTTGGGGTATATTGAAATCGTTTCACGGATCGCCCCGTTGGCGCGACCCCGTTGACGACCCTTTGCTCTTGCGAAACCGACCAGCCCGTGTCAAACTACCTCTGTCCTGCACATGAAGAACGCGCGCCCCGCCAAACCGGTAGCCAGTGTTGCACGGGCCACTGGCGGGCGTACTGAATAAAAGAAACGGGTGAGGAGGCTAAAGGTCATGAGAAGTTTAACCATTCAACGCAATCGCGGTGCCTATCGTGATTGGATGCGGGGGATCGTCGTGGGTCTTACGCTCGGAGCGACCGTCGCTGCGGCGGATACGCTGGTCGTGCGTGGCCACAGCTACGAAGGTACCTTCACCAGCTACCAAAAGAATGCGTTTCAGTTTGCGCTTGCCGATGGAAAGAACCTTGATGAACCCCGGCCGCAGGTCGAAAGCCTCACGCTGACCCAACCCCGCCGGGTGATGATCGAACAGGCGGGAAAGACGCTGGACGTGAAACTGATGGGCTATCAGCAGGCCAAGTTTTCCATCGTCAAAGCAGGCAAGGAGGAGTCTCTCTTTGGCATGACGGTGCAGCGTATCGTGGTCCAGGATGAACCGGCTGCAGCCGGCGAAGAGGGCCTGCCAGGGGCGCCACGGCCCAGGCCGCGGCTCGACATCGCTCGTGTGCTGGATCGCCGCGATCTCACGCCGGGACAGACCGCTGCCATCACGCGTTGTCTGGCGGAGCGTAAGAGCTATGACGCCTTTCTGGCGGAAAGCACAAAAATGGTGTTGGAGATGGAGCAGGCGACCGGTAAGCGTCGAAACACCTTGCTCGACGCCTTGCGCAAGCGGAGGATCGATGAGCAACCTCTGAAACGGGCGCTTGACGCTGCTGAACAAGCCGTGCAGGCCGCCTTTCCCCTTGGTATCGAAGCGTCTCGCGAAGAGGCCTCGGTCGCAGATCCCGCTCGTGCCAAGACGCCAAAGTCGCCCGCAGGCAGCACCGGAGATGTGTTCATTCTGGATGTCCTATCGTTGAGCCGGCAACCCAACTTGAGTGATGCCCAGAAAGCGGCAATCCAAGCCTATCAGGCAGCGGCACAAACCTACGGTCAGAAGGCGGTGCTGGGTGCCGACTCCCCCGAGACCCGCACGTCAATCACCGCGCTCCATCAGGCTCAGGTGGCACTGCTGAAGCTTTTTCCAGACGTGACGATTGAATAGGGAACCTCGACGCAAAAAATGAGAGTGGTGAATCCAGAAACGTCCATTCGCGGCCGTCTGGCACCGAGTCCGACGGGCGCGCTGCATCTGGGCAATGCGCGGACGTTTCTGGTCGCCTGGCTGCTCGCCCGACGCCGGGGCGGACGGGTGGTGCTGCGGATGGAGGATCTCGACCATCCCAAGGTCAAGCCCGGCACGGCGCAGGCTGCGCTGGATGATCTCCGATGGCTCGGGCTGGACTGGGACGAAGGACCCGACGTGGGCGGTCCGCACGCACCTTATGTGCAGACGGCGCGGCGCCCGCTCTACCGTCAGGCCTTGCTGCGGCTGCAGGAACAGGGGCTGGTCTATCCGTGCGTCTGCACGCGTCGCGATGTCGAGGCGGGGCAATCGGCGCCGCAGTCGGGAGATGACGGACTGGCCTACGACGGGGCCTGCCGCGGACGGTTCGGCAGCTATGCCGCCGCTGCCGCGACCCTGCCGCCGGGGCGGCTCCCCGCGTGGCGGTTTCGCGTGCCCGACGGGGCGGAGACCGTCTTTGACGACGGCTTCCACGGTCCGCAGCGGGAGCGGGTCGGCGCGACCGTCGGCGATTTCGTCATCGCCCGCGACCCCGACGGCGCGGGCTATATGCTGGCGGTGGTGGCCGACGATGCGGCGATGGCGATCACGGAGGTGGTTCGCGGCGACGACCTGCTGGCGGCGACGCACCGGCAGCTCCTGCTCTACCAGGCACTGGGGCTGACGCCGCCTCGCTTCATCCATGTGCCGCTGGTGGTCAGCGCGGAGGGTCGGAGGCTTGCCAAGCGCCATGGCGACACCCGTCTCGCCGCCATCCGCGCGGCGGGAGTCCGGCCCGAAACGGTGGTCGGCGTGCTCGCCTGGTGGTGCGGCTGGGCGGCGTGGGGCGATGAACTCCGCCCCGCCGATCTGCTCGACCGCGCCGAGCTGGGCAGCATCCCCCGCGAGCCAGCGGTGCTCACGGATCCGGTCAAGGCCCGGCTAAACGTTTCATAAGGGGCCGTATCGATACGACTAGGGAGGCGAATGTGATCAAGCGGAAACAAAAACGGCGAGGGTGGCTGCTTCGCGTGGCGGCCTTCGTCGTGTTTGTGCTGGCTGCGGCGGCGGTGGGGGCCGGTGTGCTCTGGCACCTGCGCATCGGACTTGCGAGCCGCTGGGTCCGATCGGCGCTGGACCGAGAGGGGCTGGCAGATGTCGATTTTCGGCTGACCACCCTCGCCCCCGGGCGGATCGTCATCGAGGATGTCCGTTGGGGAACGCCCGCGCCGGCGGTTTCGGTGGACTGCCTGGAGATACGCTTTTCGTATCCCGACGTGACGCGGGGCTGGTTGGACCGTGTCCGCATTCGCGGCATCCGCACGCCGCTGGTCGTAAAGGCTGGCCGGGCGACATCGCCGTTGGTCGAACGGGTTGCGGCTCTGGCCGCGGTGCGCGCGGCCGGCCGTGGCCGGGATCGAGTGACGCGCAGCGGCGCCACGTTTGACCGGATGGGTGTGGGCGAGCTTTCCGTTTCCGGAGCGCAGGTGGCCGTTACCGGTGCGGATGGCGAAACGGTCTTGACGGTGGCAGGGGATTTGGGTGCGACGGCGGAGCCGGGCGGCGAACGGCTGCAGGCCGGGTGCGACCCTGATCGGTACCGTCTGTGGGCACGTCTGGGCGATGACGCGGGTCTTCGCGTGGCCCTCACGGGCGCGGTCGTGCCCGACATCGGACAGGTATCGCTTGAACCGGAGGTCAAACTGCTGGATATCGGCGCTTGGTTCGAGCGGTTGCGACGGGTGCTGCCGGACCTGCCCGAGGCGCCCCGTGGCGTTTCGATGAACCGGAGCTTGGCGCTGCAGGGACGTCTGACCGGCGACGGATGGACGGATCGCGCGCGGCGGGGGAACGGAGAAGGGCAGGGGAGGATCGGGTTCACGGCTTCTCTCGCGCGTCGCGACGAGACCGTCGCGTTCGATGGCGAGGCTGTCGTGACCGGGGGGTTCTCCAATACGGTGTGGCAAGCCACCGTGCGTGTGCCGGAATTCAGTATCGTTTCCACCCAGGAGCACGCGCGGGTTCAGGCGCTGGCCGGGATGTCTATCGGGGCGCATTACGGGGCCGGCCGTGTCGCGGTGAACGGCGAGGCTTGGCTACGGGATGTGCGGGCGACCTTCGGCCAGAAGCACGGAGCCGCAGGGGAGGCGGGCATCGGCAGGATCGGCGTGCGCGTCGACCTGCCGGAGTGCGACGCGACCTCCGCTTCGAATGCGGTGGCGACGGCCTGGGTCGGAATCAGCAATGGCTGGATTCAGGCCCGTTCCGGCAGCATGACCGGCACGCTGGAGGGGTTGCAGGGCGAGGCGCCGGTGACGTGGTCGGCGCGGGACGGGCTGGTTTTTCCGCCCGGCCATCGGTTGTCGTGGCAACGGCTCGAAGCGAACGGGGTGTCGGTCACCAATAAAGGATTTACCCTGGAATCGGTCGATCAGGCGCGGGTCGTCCGCCTGCGCGCGGGGATCACCGGCAGTCGGATCACCGGCGAGGTGACGGCGCGTTTCCCGAACGCCGATCCCCGTCAGGTTGTGGTGGGAGTATCCATTCCCGAAACGGATCTGGCGTCCGACGATGGCGTGGCCGCCCTGCTGCGCAAGAAGATGCCGGACGTCGATATCACCGGACGCGTGAGCGCCGAGGCCAGTCTCCGCCTGTCGGGAGGCCGGTCGCTTGTGACGGGACGGCTTCGGATGGCTGACGGCACGCTGCGCGGCAAGTCCTTTGAGGCGCGCGGCATGGTGGTGGACGTGCCGCTGGAATACGATGGTGTGCCTCGGACCACCGGGCGGCCGTTGGTGTCGTTTGTTTCGGCACAGGTGGGCAACATCCGGTTGGATCAGGGGACGGTCCGTTTCCAGCTTGTGCCGGACGAACTCGTGATTGACCGGATGGAGGTCGGTTGCTGCAAGGGGAGTCTGAATGCGTACTCCGTGCATCTCAACCTGAAGAATCCCCGTGACGATTTTGTGGTTTATGCGGACCGGATTGACATGGGCGAGGCGCTGATGATGGCTTTTCCATTCAAGGGCAAAATCGATGGCGTCCTGTACGGCCGAGTGCCCGTCGGGATTGATCGCGGTCGCGTCAAGTTGTATCCCGGCTTTCTGTATTCGCTGCCGGGACAGGGCGGCAAGATCGTGCTGGATGACAACCGGCAGATGCTGGGTCTGCTGGAACAGGCGGGAATTCGCGGCGACGTGCAGGCGCCGTTATCAAAGGCCTTGAGCGACATGGATCTGAGCGCAATCAAGATGGATCTCGCACCCCGTAAGGCTGGCGACGAAACGTTGAGCATTCGTCTAACGGGTAAGTCAAATTACAAGGAGTGGCCCGCGCCGGTTGATCTGAGCTTGAATCTGAACGGGCCGATTGAAGGGTGCAAAGTCATTTTTTTGCTGGAAGTTGAATTTTGCTCTTGTATTCGGCAACAGTCCCTAGTAAACTAGGGACTATGAATACACCACCCTCTATGCCTCTACGGAGCAGGTCGGAGATTGTCTCCGACTTGCACGGCGTCACGCGC
>CAMBQN010000057.1 GCA_945870025.1 Akkermansia muciniphila | reverse complement strand
GTGCGCGTCTGGATCAACGACACGCTGGTGTACGACTCGACGGCGAAGGAAACCGACCGCGCCAAGGCGTTCCATATTCACAAGGGTGCCAATACGATGCAGGTCGAATGCAAGTCGGATGAGACTAAACCAGCCGTCCCCAGCGATGTCTCCCTGCAGTTCAAGGACTCCAAGTCCGGCGCGCTGCTGAATGACCTGCTTTTCGACATGTCTGGCGGAGGCAAGTGAGGCGGGAGCTCAGCCATGTTTAACACCTTAACCATAAGGAGGCGGCAATGAATCGGTTGCTCAACGGAAGACCATTCGTGTGCACGAACGCGGTGGTGGCCGTCTGCTTTCTTTGGCTGGCTGCGGGCACGGCGCAGGCGCAGATCCTGGTT
The DNA here is from genome assembly GCA_945870025.1 of Akkermansia muciniphila. Lineage (GTDB taxonomy): Bacteria > Verrucomicrobiota > Kiritimatiellia > RFP12 > JAAYNR01 > VGWG01. Next base: position 4,827 of record CAMBQN010000057.1, on the reverse strand, counting down.
AACGTGGAAGACACAACGCATCGGGTGAAAGAACCACCGGATCAGCTCGGGCGTATTACGAACGTCAGGATCGTGCCAGGCGACGACAAACAGGCCACGATTCAGTTCGACGCCGCCTGGACCGGTTCCTGGCGGAACGATGTCAACCACGATGCAGCCTGGATATTCTTCAAGGTGCGGCCTGAGGGCACTAAGGAATGGCAGCACATCCGGCTGGCGGCAGACCGGGAGTTGAATCCTAGTGGCTACTCCTGCGAAGGCAACAGGAAGATGGGCTTCCTGGTCCCGAAAGGCGAGGACGGCTACACCGGCATGTTCGTCAGGCAAGCAGGCCAGAGTTCCCCCTGTTCAATCGTGCTGACCAATGTCACGGCGGTCTGGAATCTGTCCAAAAGCAAGGACATTGGCAGGGACACGAAGGTTCAGATCATCGCGGTGTGTCTCAAGATGGTCTACATAGCCGAAGGGCCGTTCTACCTGGGATCGGGCGGGACGGAGCCGGCCGGGTGGTACGAGTACTCCGGTCCCAAGAAGGAGCGGGCCGCAACGTTCGGGATCACCAACGGCAATGCGACGATTACTGTGCATGAAGGCGTGGACGATTCATCGGAGTTTCCGGCGTACTTGGTGAAGAACGCGGGGCCGATTCCGACCGGCAAGAAGCCCGGCCTGCTCTGGGCACGGGGCGGGGAACCGGAGGAAGGCGAAATCCCGGCCACCTTCCCCAATGGCTATCGGGCCTTCTATGTCATGAAGGATCCGATCAATCCAAGCGACTATGTCACCTTCCTGAACACGGTGCCTGCCCAGGTGGCGGATGCGCTCTATGATAAAGAGGGCGGGTACTTTGTCGGCACCTATTATAATTTTGAAGAAGGCAAAACTAACCCCAGAGTGATCTCGCGCGAAGGGACAGGACCGGACTATACCTATACGCAGACGATGTCCACTCACGGCGTGGTGGCGCGGGGATGGACATCCGGGATGCGTTGGTTGAACTGGGAGGGTGGCGCGTCCTTTGCGGCCTGGGCGGGGTTGCGTCCGTTTACGGAACTGGAGTTCGAAAAATACATGCGCGGACCGCGCCAGCCGGTGCCGAACGAGGCTCATCACAGTTTCTGGGGTCTTCAAACGCGATTGAGGCGCAGTCCTTGGCCGCGTGAGCGACCGGTGACGGCTGCCAAGACGGAAGGGTGGGATCCAAAAACCTTCCAGGGCACACACGGACTTGGCACAGCCGAATTGCCGGCGGATTGGCCGCAGAAGAATGCGGTTGGCGTCGGGTTTCGGGGCGGGTGGAGCCTGTTTATGATATACGATAACCTGGGCGATCCGGGTTTCTATCGCACGTCGGCCCGCGGAAAGATGACGTTGGTCGATCCGGATCCCCTGGTCACCTACAGTTTCCGCGGCGCGCGCACCGCGCCGGTCGATGCGGCGCAATTCTCGGAGGAGGAGTAGCCGTGAGAGGCAGATGTTTAAATCCGAGCAAATGCTCAGCGGTGCGGGTCGGTGGACGACTACGGCGACGACTACGGATACGAGGGGAATTCCAACAGGACAAAGTATGGTGCGCATGCCTGCCTTCATCTGGCCTGTGTTGTTACGTAACGGATTCTGCGTTGCATGCACGTTTTGTGTTTATCTTCACTTTGTAAAATAATACAATGTTGCCAAATGAATAAGGCGTATCATGATTGTGCTTGCCTGAATCCAAGCGGAATGCCTTTTCAAATTATGTTACGTAATACTTTATGAAACGGTGTAATCCATGAAGCGATTTCCGGATACAGCAGCGGAACCGGAGGCCTTACTGCCCAAACTTGGCGCGGTCAAGGTTGACGGCGACGACTACGGATAACGAGGGGAATTCCGAATTCGTCCACCGTAGTCGTCGACCGACCCGCATAGCCAGAGCAGTTACGAAGCAGAAATGAGGCACAACATGAACGGCCAACAAAGACACGGTTTCGCGCAGTTGATCGCGTTTGTCGCCCTGCTGCTGACGTGCGCCTCGCCCGTTCGTGCGGAAAACCCCACGACAGGGCTCGCGGCAGGCGATCCGGCCGCGCGGTTTCACGGCGCGCCGACGTACGATTTCGGGGTCACGAATGTGAAGTGGGAGGCCGCGACGCCGGAGTACAGTTTCGTGACCTTCGATCTCTCGTGGTCCTTCTCCTGGCGCGCGAAGTGGACGGAACCGGCGAACAAGAATGTCACCGGTAAGCCCTTGGATGTCGAGAACTGGGACGCGGCCTGGGTCTTCGTAAAGTTTCTGCCAGAGAAGGATTCAAAGAAGAGTATCGAAAGCAACTACTGGCAACACGCCACACTCGACACGGACCCCTCTCGCCACGTGATGCCGACCGGCGCCACGAACACCGTCGGCACGACTGATGATGGATCCCGTGGTCTCGGTGTGTTCATCTACCGCGATGCGATCGGGCACGGACGCAACGACTGGAAGGGCATCAAGCTGCGCTGGCTGCATGCTGCGGATCCTGCGGGCAAGTTCGATCCGGCCAAGGCCGCCGTGAAGGTGCACACGATCGCGATGGTCTACGTGCCGGAGGGCGCGTTCAAGGTGGGATCGGGATCAAAGACGAGGATCGCCCCGTTCCCGGACGGGATCGCCATGCCGGTGCTGCACAACGAAAACGACGAATTTGGCAGTTTCACGGACGGTTCCTGGCGGGGCGGCCCTGTCGTGCCATTTCTGGTGGACGTCGCTTGGAACGGTCCTGTCGCTGAGGGGACCTGTGCCCGGCGGATTGGCCCCGTTGCCGGGCAGCTGTGGGGACTCGCCGGGTATACGACCCACTTCACTAGCGGTCAAGTTTGGCCCTATTCCTGCGCGCCCGGCGCGCCGGGCGCGTTGTGCGACGATTACCCGACGGGGTACGATGCCTTCTACTGCATGAAGTATACGCTGACACAGGGACAGTACGCGGACTTCCTTAACGCATTGCCGCGCGAAGTCGCGGCGGCGCGGGCAACGGTGCCCGCAGGAGAGGTCCATATGGATCCCGCGAAGCCCTATTCGTGGGAGGAGGGAGGGAATACCATCACCGCATCGGGCGTCACCCGGATCGTACCGAAGCCGAAGCAGGTGGCAGTGGATGACGAGCCAACAGATCTTGATCCCGACAAACTGCTGACATCCCTTGAACCTGTGAAGAAGGGGCCGAATGGTCCCCCGGTCTACACGGCTAGAGTGCCGCACCGGATGTGCAATTACCTCAACTGGCAGGACGGTTTTTCGTACGCCGTCTGGGCCGGGCTGCGACCGATGTCGGAGCTGGAATTCGAGAAGGCCTGCCGGGGGCCGCTCAACCCGGTGCCGAACGAGCACGCCTGGGGTACGACGGCGATGCACGTGGCGACCGATCTGCAGGATACAGGCCTGCCGACCGAGCACTACGATACGGGGAATTGTCAGGCTCTGGTCTGGAACCATTTATTAAGCTCGAACGGCTTTCAAGCGGTACGGGCGGGAATCTTTGCCACATCCGATAGCGACCGGATCGCTGCGGGAGCATCGTACTGGGGCGTGATGAGCATGGAGATAGCCACCTTCGCCATACCTGTCGGAACCACCACGAACGTGTTTGACAGTGGAAGACGAACTGGCGCGCAAATCACACCCCTACCTAAAGAAGCCCGGAACGGGCGGGGCTTCTGCGGGTCGCACGGTGACGGCCGCGTGCCTTCCGGCGCCATTCCCGGTCCTGCGGTTCCCTCCGATTGGGCGGAACCCGGCGGACGATGGGGCCTTGGGATGGGTTATCGCGGGACGGCCAATACTCCCTGCAACGGGCCTGTGGGCGAGTCTGGATATAACGACAAACGCTGGTACTGCTCGACCTGGCGTGGCGTCCGGACGGCGGGGGCCCGGCCGGCCCGGGTGGCGCCGGCACCGGCGGCGCCAATTTCCAGAGCGAAGCCGGAAACGGTTTTCGCGGATCTCGCCCACGACACGATCCGGATAACCAACGTGATCTGGAAAACCGACGCCAGGGAAGACAGCACCGTGACGTTTGATCTGGCCTGGGATAACTCCTGGCGGGCGAAATGGGAGGAGCCGGCTGAGAAGAACGTCACCGGCAAGCCGCTGCAGGTCGAGAGCTGGGATGCGGCCTGGGTCTTTGTCAAGTTTCTCACCCGCGAGACGGGCGCGAAGAGCAACCTCTGGCAACACGCGCTGCTCGACGCAGACGCAGCGCGGCACCAGGCGCCCGCTGGCGCGGCTCTGGACGTCGGCCTGAATGAGGACGGCGCCAACGGCATTGGCGTGTTTATCTATCGCGACGCCCCAGGGAGCGGATCGATCGCCTACAAGGGCGTGACGCTGAAATGGCTTTCTTCACTGAACACTGAACACCGAACACCGATCACGGATCTTCGCGTTCACGCCATCCCGATGGTATACGTGCCGCAAGGCCCGTTCAAAACAAAGGGGCCCTGGGGCCATCCGCTGTCACCCATCAGCAACGGCGATGCGACGAAAGCGGGTGGGTATCGCGTAGGGCAGTCGGCGGAAGGTTGGGCAGGTTGGGGCACGAACGTCGTCGCCATCATAAGGAATCGTCGCCTCGAGGCCGGCACTACGCCGAATAGCGCTGCGTGGCCCAACGGTTACGGGGCCTTCTACTGCATGAAGTATTCGATCAGCCAGGGGCAGTACGCCGACTTTCTCAATTCGCTGCCGGTTGTACAGGATGAACTGCGCTATTATTGCGGGTACAACGTCAACCGCTTCTCCATCCGGCGCGTGGCTGACAAAGGGGTTTACACGGCTGAGGCGCCGGACCGGGCATGCAACTTTCT
>CAMBQN010000056.1 GCA_945870025.1 Akkermansia muciniphila | reverse complement strand
GCATAATGCGGCCCTCCCCTCGTTGGTCGAGGGAGAAGGTTGCAGGAAACGACCTTAAAAATGAAATCGAAAAAACTCATGACATCGATTTTAACCAGTGCTTACAGAGCTGATCTGGTGATCGGCTCGATTTTAACCGGACAGTAGTGTTTTACAATAACAAAATACGCCCATTGCAAAATGATATTGATGCAGTTGCCCAGCCCGCTCGCCACTCGTGACGGGACGTCGCGTCTACCTCGCTTCGCGCATTGATGAAATGCCTTATTGCGGAAATGCCTTATTGCCTTATTAGCGCCTTTCAGATTTCTGCTTTCAACTTTCAGCTTTTCTCTTCAGCGGGGACGCCGCTGCCCGCTTCGCGCTTTCGCCATTACCCACACACCCATACACTCGCTTCGCGCTTTCCCTTGGGCTTTCGTCTTTTTCCTTCGGCGCGGCGGGGACGCCGCTGCCCTACCCGCTTCGCGCATTCCCTGATTCCTTGCGCGCAGCGCCTTTCAGTTTTCAGCTATTCAGTTTTCAGCTTTTCTCTTCGGCTTGTCTACCCGCTCCGCGCTTTTCCTGATCCCTTGCGCGCAGCGCCTTTCAGCTTTCAGCTTTTCAGTTTTCAGCTTTTCTCTTCGGCGGGGACGCCGTCGCCCCTCGCTTCGCGCATTCCCTGATCCCGCGCGCAGCGCCTTTCAGTTTTCAGCTTTTCTCTTCGGCGGGGACGCCGCTGCCCTACCCGCTTCGCGCTTTCGCCATCACCCACACACCCACACACTCACACACTCGCTTCGCGCTTTCCCTTGTGCATTCGTCCTTTTTTTCTCTGACGTCCCGCCGCGCCGCAGGCCAATGATAACAAGCAAATGGTGAAGACGCGCAGCGGGTAGGGGGAGTGAAAGCTGAAAATGGACAAGCGCGCCGAAATATGTTTTACTACCGGTCATGACACCTGAAATCCAACTGGTCAAGAAACTCACTGAGCGGGGGCTGACCCTCTCGCTCGCCGAATCCTGCACCGGCGGCATGGTCTCCCGTCATGTCACCGCCGTCGCAGGCTCCTCCGCCGTCTTCACCGGCGGGATTGTCTGTTACGCCGATGCCGTCAAACGCGAATTGCTCGGCGTGCCGCAAGCCGTGCTCGACACGCAGGGCGCCGTCAGTCGCGACACCGCCGTCTTGCTGGCCGATCATGTCCGCGCGCTCCTGCGCACCGATCTGGCCGCCGCAGTCACCGGCATCGCCGGCCCTGATGGCGGCAGCGTCGACAAGCCGGTCGGTCTCGTCTACATCGCCGTGGTCGGCCCGGCCGCCCGGATTGTCCGCCGCTACGTTTTTTCTGGCAATCGCGAATGCATCCGCCGTCAAGCCAGCGCCACGACACTCTCCATGCTGCTGGAACAATTCGTGTCCGGGAGTCATTGACATTCCTGCGCGTATCCATTACGCTCGCTCTGTAATTATTTCAAGCGGCGACGGCCACCCGCAGGTGATTCTTTTCGCCTGCCGAGGCGCGATAACAGGAGCACAAACATGATGACAGGACTGATCATTGGCTTTCTGGCCTGGTTTGTAGTGCGTTTTATCCTGACCGGGCTATACATTGTCGGCCCGAACGAACGGGCGGCGAAGACGGTCTTCGGGCGTGCTCAGCGGTTGGGCAACCTGACCACGCTTGACGACCCGATCTCCGCATCGTTGCGGGAGACCGAGCGCGAGCGGTATTGTTATCCGCAGATCCGCATTATCATGCCCGGCGGCCCGTATTTCAAATGGCCCTGGGAGCGGATTCACAAGATCTCGATCGCCACCGAAACCTGCAACATGGCCTTTGATCCCGAGTCTCCCCAAGCCAACCGCAACGGCACCATGCTCGATGCAGTCACCAAGGATCAGTTGGACACGGGGCTGACCGGTCAGATCCGGTTCCAGGCGTCGGAGCGGAATCTGTATGCCTACCTCTTCGGCGTGTCCAATCCGTTCGCTCATGTGATGGGTTTCTTCGTCTCGGTGTTGCGCGAGCGAATCGCCACCTTCGAGGCACCTGGCAAGAAAGGCGCCGATGGATCGCTGGAAGCCGTTCTGGTCGAGGGGATTTCCATCAACGATCTCCGCAAGAACCTGCGGGACCTGAACGAGCACATGGATCGGGAGTGCCAGTGTTCGCAGGCCCGGTACGGGATTGTGCTCGACGCTTCGCTGATCACGGGGATCGACCCGCCTCCGGAGGTGGAGTCGGCGCTGGCCGCGATCAACACGGCCCACAATCAGGTGTCGTCGGATATCAGTCTGGCTACCGCGGGTGCCGATCAGCGCATCGTGCAGTCCCGACGCGCGGTCGAAATCGAAACGTTGAAGGCGCTGGCGGACGTTGAGCCGTTGCAGCGTTTGGCGACCCAGCTCGGAATCCTCAAGCAGAACGGCCAAGCGGCCATGATCGCGTATCTGCGGACCGTGAAACTGGGTCTCTTCTCCCGCGCCAAGCGCGTCATCGCGGAGGTGCAGCCATGAACCATCCCACTCTGATAGCGGCGGTCATGACATTCTTCGGGCTTCTGATCGGCGTGCCGGTTGTGCTGGGTGTGGCGCGCCTTTTGGGGATCTACGCGATCGTGCGGGAGCGCGAATGCCAGGTGTATGTGCTGTTCGGCAAGGTGATCGGTGTCCTGGACGTACCGGGATTCGCGTTCCTGTGGCCGCTCTTGGGCTGGAAGGCGCTGTTTGTCCGCTGGCTGGGACGCTGTCACCTGACCGACATGCGTCTGGATCAGGAATACCTGCGCAGCCAGCCGGTGAACTCCGAGGAGGGGGCGCCGATGGGTATCGGCATCTGGTACGAGATGTTCATCAGCGATCCGGTGTCCTATCTGTTCAAGAACATTGATCCGCGCGGGTCGCTGGCGGCGAACGTCAGCAATTCGACCGTCCGCTGCCTGAGCAATCTGCCGCTGGCGAAGATGCTGGTGGATCGGCACACCATGAGCCGCACGGTGCGCGAGGAGGTCACGCCCAAATCGCACGAGTGGGGCTATAAGCTGGGCTCGATCTACATCCGAAAGGTCCACTTCCGGGACCCCGAGATGATCCGTCAGATCGAGAGCAAGGTGGTGAACCGGTTGCGCCAGGTCACGGCGGCCATCAAGCAGGATGGAGCCAATCAGGTGAGCATCATCAAGAGCACTGCTGAGCGCGAGGCCGCGATCGAATTCGGCAAGGCGGCGGCGGTGCGGCCGGCCATTGTCGGCAAGGCGATGGCCGAGATCTGTACCGATACAAGTGTGGCGCAGACGATGTTCGAGATATTGGAGACCCAGCGAATCGTCGAGGGGGAGAGCCATCTCACGCTGCTTCGGGTCAAGGAACATGCCCTGCTGCCCGACCTGCTCGCGTCCGACTCGCCGGGGCCTGCTGTTCCGGCCCGCAACAGCAGCCCTCCCGAATCCGGCGGCAAATGAGAGGCCTCACCTTTCTTCGCCCGTCAGGATATCCTTCTGCTTCTGCCGCTCGCGCGTCCGTCTTTCGACAAAGACCGGCGCCCCTGTATCCGGGTCGAGGCCGGTCCACCAGAAGGCCGTTGCCCAGGTGGAAGGTGTGGGCGTGAAGATTTGCACCTGCTCGGGAGCGAGGCGGAGGTGGGTGTGTGCGAAGTCGCTCAGGCGGCGCATGTCGGCCTCGGTGCATCCAGGATGGGCGGCGATGAAGTAGTAGGTCAGAAACTGCTTCAGCCCGTGGGCGCGGCTGCACGCCTCGAAGCGGCTGCGGAATTCCAGCAGTCCTTCGATGCCGGGCTTGCGCATCAGGCGCAGAACCCCCGGCTCGCTGTGCTCGGGGGCGAGCTTGAGCTGGCCCGAGACGTGGTTGGCCGTGAGCGCATCCAGATAGGTCTCGCCATGCCGCGTGTCGGCGAGCACCAGATCGGGGCGGATGCCCGAACCGACGAATACCTTGCGCACGCCGGGAATTTCGCGCAGCGCCTTCAGCAGGCGGATCTGCGGATCGTGCGTCACCGGCAGGGATGGGCAGACGGACGGGAAGAGACAGTCTTTGTCGGCGCAGGCCCCCGTCCGTTTCTTGCAGGCGCATTCGAACCCGTACATGTTGGCCGTAGGTCCGCCGACATCGTGAATGATCCCCTTGAAAGCCGGATGCCGGGTGTAGCCGGTCGCTTCGTCCACCAGCGACCCGCTGGAACGCCAGGTCACGCGCCGTCCCTGATGCATCGCGATGGCGCAAAAGGCGCAGCCGCCGTAACAGCCGCGGTGGCTGGTCAGGGAGAAGCGAACGGTATCGAGGGCGCGCACCGCGCCACGTGCCGCATCGTGCGGGTGGACGTTCTGTGTGAAGGGCAGCGCGTATACCCGGTCGATCTCGCCGGTCTCCAACGGTGCGGCCGGCGGGTTGTGAATGAGCCAGCGCAAATCAACCGGCTGGGCGAGGGTGCGGGCCGTCACGGAATCCTGATTGTCGGCAAAGAGACGGAACATCTTCAGAAACAGCCGCTTGGCCGCATCGGGATCGGCGGGATCGGTCAGCGCGGCAAAAGCGGGCAGGCAGACCGCATCGGCGGGCGGCGCGGACGCAGCGTAGCAGAGGCCACGGATCGACCGCCAGTCCGAGCCATCACGCAAGGCCGATGCCAATGAGATGATGGTCCGCTCCGCCATGCCGTAGACGAGGATATCGGCCTTGGCATCGAAGAGGATCGGACGGCGCAGGCGCTCGGTCCAGAAATCGTAATGGGTGATCCGGCGCAGGCTCGCCTCGACGCCTCCCAGCACGATGGGCGCGCAGGGACGGAAGGCGCTGCGGATCAGATTGGAATAGGCGATCGATGCCCGGTCGGGCCGGTGTGTATTCTCCCCGCCCGGAGTGAAATCGTCCTGCCGCCGCCTCCGCCCCGAGGCCGTGGTGTTGGCGACCATCGAATCGACGCAACCGGCGGTGACGCCCCAAAAGAGGCGGGGTGCGCCGAGGCGGCGGATATCGTCCGGGGATTGCGTGTCGGGCTGCGCAATGACGCCCACCCGGAAACCGGCGTCGATCAGGACGCGCGCAATCACCGCCGTTCCGGAATGCGGGGTGTCGATCAACGCGTCACCGGAGACCAGCACCACGTCGGGTTCATCCCATCCGAGGGCCAGCATCTCCGCGCGGGTGCAAGGGATGTCCATGATGTCAATAGGCCGACGCCAGAATCCGGTTGCCCGGGCCGAGGCGGACAACCTGGGGCTGGTGGCCCTTGGCCTCTTCGGGGTTCATTTGGCAAAACGCCATGACGATCAGCCTGTTGCCGACCGAACCGAGGTGGGCGGCCGCGCCGTTCAGACACGCGACACCGCTGCCACGCGGGCCTGGGATGGCGTAGGTTTCCAATCGGTTGCCGTTCTCCACGACAGCAATCAGAATTTTTTCAAAGCACACCAGACCAACGGCGTCCATCAGATCCTCGTCGATGGTCAAGCTTCCCTGATACTCGAGGTCGGCTTGCGTGACGCGCAGGTGATGCAGCTTGGCTTTGAGCAACGTGATTAACATAAATCGATCCACTGGGTGAAAACGAGGCTTTAATCGTATCGTTTCTATGGTCCCAATGCAAGCGGAGATCCGAGCAGATATTCAGCAATTCTAATTAGGTCGATTGACAAACTAACTGCGCCCCCCTACGAACGGAAAGGGCGCGGTTAGTCTGCCAAGAGGGGGAGGCGCGTTTAATGCGCCAAAGGAGCGGGCGTGTTTTGTCTCCCCTCCCCCCGCGGGGGGAGGGGGCGCAGTTAGTCT
>CAMBQN010000055.1 GCA_945870025.1 Akkermansia muciniphila | reverse complement strand
CACGGACGGCATACCGGTGAAACCGCTGAATGACACAATTAAAAACGACTTTGAGCGAATGTTCGTTCCGCCGTCCGTGTATTCACGGGTGAGGCGGACGAAACATTCGCTGATTTTTTGCGGTTTTCGCGAAAAGTGTTCATTTTTTGTAGCAGGGGCAGCAATTTAGATGCGTTCGCCCTGGTGGGACGCCAGCAATTCTAATTTTGGAGATGGGCCCATAGGCGTCGGTAGCGGTATCGATAAAACCAACGGACCTTCGACCCCGATTCCGGTACCGACCCCGACCCCGTGCCCCAATCGCCTCAAAATAGAAGCTTGTTCTCTTTACGCTTGAAATCGCGTCGGTATCGTCGTACCCTGAACTCCGAACCCCAGACCCCGACCCCTTTCTCTGGAAATCCCATGTCACGTTTTACCATCCGCGGCGGACGCCGCATCACCGGCACGCACGCCGTTTCCGGCAACAAGAATGCCGCGCTGCCCATGCTGGCCGCCGCTTTGCTCACGGATGAACCGGTCACGCTCACCAATCTGCCGCTCATCCAGGATGTCCGCACCATGCTGGAGCTGCTCGACGCGATGGGCGTGGCGGTCTCTCTCAACGAAACAGCCCGCACGGTCACCCTGCATGCCCGGCGGATCCGTTCGACCACGCTCGACCGCGCGCTGTGCGGCCGGGTTCGATCCTCAATCCTCTTCGCGGGTCCGCTGCTCGCCCGCTGCGGCGCAGCGCGAATCTATCCGCCCGGCGGTGACGTGATCGGCCGCCGCCGCGTGGACACCCATCTCGATGGCCTGCGTAAGCTCGGCGCCACGGCCTGCGCCAACGGCTGCTATGCCTTCAGGGCCGCCAAGGGACTCACCGGCGCGCGCATCCTCCTCGACGAGGCCAGCGTCACCGCGACCGAGAACATCCTGATGGCCGCCGTCCGGGCGCGGGGCCGCACCACTCTTTACAACGCCGCCTGCGAGCCCCATGTCCAGGACCTCTGCCATCTCCTCAACACCATGGGCGCCGCCATCAGCGGCGTGGGCACCAACCTCCTCGTCATTGACGGCGTCGAACGCCTGCACGGCGTCACTCACGCCATCGGCCCCGACACCATCGAGGCCGGCAGCTACATCGCCGCCGCCCTCGCCACCGGCGGCGAGCTGACCCTCACCGGCATCTCCGCCTCCGACTTCGAGGTGCTCGAACGCCCTTTCCACCGCTTTGGCGCCCGCTGGACGATCAGCGGCACGACGCTCCAGCTGCCCGGTAATCAGAAACTCCGCACCACCTACGACCTCGGCGATGCCATCCCCAAGATCGAGGATGGCCCGTGGCCCGCCTTTCCCTCGGACCTGATGAGCGTCCTGATCGTCCTCGCCACCCAGACGCGCGGCACCACGCTTTTCTATGAGAAGATGTTTGAAAGCCGCATGTACTTCGTAGACCATCTGATCGGCATGGGTGCCCGGATCGTGCAGTGCGACCCTCACCGCGTCGTGGTGACCGGCCCCACGCGCCTGCAAGGGACGCGCGTCGTTTCCCCCGACATCCGCGCGGGCATGGCGCTCCTGATCGCGGCCCTCTGCGCCCGCAAGGAGACCGTGATCCTCAACGCCGAAAGCGTGGATCGCGGCTATGAACGGATCGACACCACCCTGCGCAGCCTCGGCGCCGCCATCGAGCGCACCTCCGATTGATCGTTTCCCATGAACGAACCCATCCTCATCATCGGCGACGGCAAGGCCGGTCACGTCAACCAGTCCCGGGCCTTTTGCGACAGCATCGGCCGCCCGTTCGTGATCGCCGAGGTCGCTTATCGCGCCCGTTGCTGCAAGGCCCTCGCCTATCTGGCCGACCGCTGCCGACTGCGCCTCTCCGCCCTCTATCGCTTCACCGCTCCCCTGCCCCCCGGCCCCTTCGCGGCGGTGGTCTGCACCGGCTCGACCGCCTTCTACCCGGGCAAAGTCACCGCCCGCCGTCTCGGCATTCCCGTCGCCGCCATTCTCAACCCACGGGGCTGGCGTCCCGATTTTGACGTGATCCTCGCGCCCGCCTTCGACAATCCCCGCCCGTGCCCCAACCTCATCACCCTGCCGGTCAACCTCACCTCGGTCAACCCTGCCTTCTATGCGGCCGGCGTCGCCGCGTTCCGCGAACGCCACACGTGGGTGAAGCCGGCCGTCGGCGTGATCATCGGCGGCCCCAACGACACGGCCGAAATGAGCGCTGGCAGTCTGCGCCTCCACCTCGACCGCCTCTTCGCCGCCAGCGAAGGCTCCGAGCGATGGGTCACCACCTCGCGACGCACGCCCCCGGAAGTCGAGGCGCTGGTCGATTCCTACCCCTTCGACTACAAGCTGCTGTTCTCGCAGAACACCTTCAACCCCATCCCCGCCTTCGTCTCCCTCTGCCACACCCTCTTCGTGACGGCCGACTCGACCGGCATGATCAGCGAGGCGGTCACCCGCGGCGACGCCGCAGTCGAGATTCTGATGAACCTGCGCGATCCGGCATCAAAATTCGCCCGCTTCGTCCGCAACCTCGAAACCGCCGGCGCCGCCCACGTCTTCAACGGCGCCTGCGCCGCCGCCCGCACAAAAATCGACCTCTCCCCCGCCCTCCGCGCCGCCGCTTCCCGCCTGGGGATTGGTTAGACCCTGCGCCCCTCAGCAATTCTAATTATGACAGCCGCTATCGGGATCCAAATCGGGATCGGGACCGAAATCGACGAGAACGCAAGGCATTCGACCCCGATAGCGATAGCGATTTCGATTTCGACTGTACAGATGGGCCATAATTAGAATTGCTGGACGCCCCTTTCCCATGCTTGAACCGGACGCCGGGCAATGCTATAGTGACGGCACGAAATGAGCAAAGCGAGTGCGAGCATGAGTGAAAACAGACGCATGGTTGTGACATCGGCGCTGCCGTATGCCAATGGCGATATCCACATCGGCCATCTGGTGGAATATTTGCAAACCGATTTCTGGGTCCGCTTCCAAAACATGCGCGGCCATGCCTGCGTCTATGTCTGCGCCGACGACACGCACGGCACGCCGATCATGGTTCGCGCCCGCAACGAGGGGATCACCCCCGAGGCGCTGGTCGCCCGCAGCCACGAGCAGCACGTCCGCGACTTCACCGATTTCGAAGTGGCCTTCAACCACTACGGCTCGACCAACTGCGAGGAGAACCGCGCTTTCAGCAATCGCATCTTCGCCCGAATGGAGTCGGGCGGCCACGTCTCGTCCCGCCTCGTTCCCCAGCTCTACTGCGAGCACGACGGCATGTTCCTTCCCGACCGCTTCGTCAAAGGCGCCTGCCCCGCCTGCGGCGCGCTTGGCCAGTACGGCGATTCGTGCGACACCTGCGGCGCCACCTATGCCGCCGAGGAGCTGAAGGCTCCGGCCTGCACCATCTGCGGCCGCCCCCCCGTGACACGCGACAGCGAGCATCTGTTCTTCGAGATCGACCACTTCCGCGACTACCTCCGCGACTGGATTCCGGCTCATACCGCCAAAGATGTGGCGAACAAGCTGCTGGAGTGGTTCGGCGAGTCGCTGCGCGGGTGGGACATCTCCCGCGACAAGCCCTATTTCGGCTTTGAGATTCCCGGCCACCCCGGGAAGTTCTTCTATGTCTGGGTCGATGCGCCGATCGGCTACATGGCCTCTCTGGAGAACTGGTGCAAGCAGAACCACGCGCGTTTCGATGACTGGTGGAACAACCCCGATGTCGAGCTTTTCCACTTCATCGGCAAGGATATCGTCCGATTCCACTGCCTCTTCTGGCCCGCCATGCTGGCCTGCGGCGGCTTCAAAGGCCCCGACCAGGTCTTCGTGCACGGCTTTCTCACCGTCAACGGCGAGAAGATGAGCAAGTCCAAGGGGACGTTCATCAGCGCGCGCACCTTCCTCGACCATGTGGAGGCTCAAACCCTCCGCTTCTACTACGCCTGCAAACTCAACGGGACGACCGACGACGTCGATCTCAATTTCGACGATTTCATCAACCGCGTCAACTCCGATCTGGTCGGCAAGATCACCAACCTCGCCTCGCGCGGTGCGCAGATGCTCCACAAGCACCTCAACGGCCGCGTCGGCGTGTGCGACGCCGCAGGCGCCGAGCTGCTTGCCCACGCGCAAGGCCGCGCCGATGCCATCGCCGACGCCTATGAGAAACGGGATTTTGCGCGCGTGATGGTCGAGGTGCGCGACCTCGCCGACCGCGCCAACCAATACGTTGATGTCCAGGCGCCCTGGGCGCTGATCAAACGCGACCCCGAGGCCGCCCGCTGCGTGCTCACCGCCACGCTCAACCTCTTCCGCACCCTCGCGATCTACCTCAAGCCGATCCTGCCCGGCTACGCCGCCAAGGTCGAGACGCTCTTCGGCGAGCCTCCCTACGTCTGGACCGACGCCCGGACGCGCGTCGAGAACCGGACGATCGCGCCGTATGCCTACCTCGCCACGCGGGTCGAACGCGAACCGATCGACCGCATGATCGAGGCCAGCCGGAGCCACACCCCCGCACCCACACCCCCACAAACTCCCACACTCCCACACTCCCACACACCCACACTCCCACACTCCCACACTCCCACACCTCCGGCAAAGCCGTCTGCGGCGCCGGCGGTCATCCCGTTTGAGACCTTTGCGCAGACCGACCTGCGGGTCGCGCGGGTACTTTCGGCCGAGACGGTCGAGGGTTCCGACAAGCTGCTGCGCCTGATGCTCGATCTGGGCGACGGCAAGCCGCGCCAGGTTTTTTCGGGCATACGCAAGGCCTATGCGCCCGAATCTCTGGTCGGCCGCAGCGTCGTGGCGGTCGCCAACCTCGCGCCGCGCAAGATGCGCTTCGGCGTCTCCGAGGGGATGGTCCTAGCTGCGTCCAATCCCGACGGCACACTCTTCCTCGTCACCCCCGACCCCGGGGCCGCTCCCGGCGCATCGGTGGCCTGAGCGGAGGATTTTTTTCCACACCCACACACCCGCACACCATGAACTACTCCCCCACCCTGACCAAGCTGATCGCCCGCATCGACCTGACCGAGGGCGAGGCCGCCGATCTGGTCGACGCCATCCTCGCGGGCGAGCTGACTGAGGCGCAGATCGGCGCAGCGCTGGCCGCAGCCGCGGCCAAGGGCGAGTCGGTCGCCGAGGTCGCTGGCGCCGCCCGCGCCATGCGCCGCCGCGCCACGCGTATCCAGCCGCTGGTCGCCAACACCCTCGACACCGTGGGCACCGGTGGCGACGGCGGCATGACCTTCAACGTCTCCACGACGGTCGCTTTTGTCGCCGCAGGCGCGGGCGCGGTCGTCGCCAAGCACGGCAACCGCGCCAGCTCGGGCAGAAGCGGCAGCGCCGACTGCCTCGAACAGCTCGGCTTCAACCTGGCCGCCGCGCCCGACCTGATGGAACAGGCGCTGAACGACATCGGCATCTGCTTCCTTTTCGCCCAGAACTTCCACCGCGCCATGAAGTTCGCCGCCCCGGTGCGCAAACAACTCGGCGTCCGCACCCTCTTCAACCTCCTCGGCCCGCTCACCAACCCGGCGGGGGCAGCCTGCCAGTTGATCGGCGTCTTCAAGCCCGATCTCACCGAGATGTTCGCCCACGTCCTCAAAATCCTCGGCTCGCGCCGCGTCCTCGTCGTCCACGGCCATGACGGCATGGACGAGATCACGCTCACCGCACCCACCCGCTGCTCGGAGCTGAAAGACGGCGTCATCCGCACCTATGACATTGACCCGACCCGCTATTTCGGCGATTTTTGCTCCCCTGAAGACCTCGCGGGCGGCACCCCCGCCGACAACGCGGTCATCACCCGCGGCATTCTCGGCGGCGACATCCGCGGCCCCAAGCGCAACATCGTCCTGATCAACGCCGCCGCTTCGCTCATCGCCGCCGGCCTGGCCGGCTCGATCGAGGATGGCATCGGCAAATCCGAGATCTCCATCGACTCCGGCGCCGCCCTGGACAAGCTGGATCGCCTGATCGCCTATTCACGAGCGCCCTGATTCCTCACACGCCCACCTTCCATTGCCAGACGTCGTTCGTCGTTTTTTGGATGCAGTTCGGTGTCGTACCTGAAACCTGGAAGACGACATCGCTGGCGACTCCCGAAACAAAAGTCACGTTGGTTTTGATAACGTCGCCAAGCGAACCGCCGGAGTCGACAGGCAAATAATAGCAAATATTTTTCTAAACGGTGTGGAAATCGTCCCTTCTCGATACTTTAAGGGGGTTGAGGGCTCGTCAGGTGCGAGTCGAACCATTCAGCCAAGGAGGATGAAATGCGACAGGCGCGACTGAAGCCCGATTATCAGGATACGTGGCACCACTGCTACAACCGGACTGTGGGAACGAGAGCTGACCGGCCATTCGGCGACGCCGAGAAGGAGATGTTTGCCCTTATGCTCAAGCGGCTGGCGGCGTTTTACTCGGTCCGGGTTGTCTCTTACACGTTCATGTCCAATCACTATAACAGCCATCAGGCCCACACCAAACGGTCAACAGTTGCCTGATCACGCCTGAAACAAACACTTCTGCGCAATCGTCCCCTGTCGAGTCCTGATTTCCGTTTGACACGTTTTTCGTTGTTTGCATCATGTCCTTCAAGAGCCAGACAACCCTTCCGGAGCCCGCCGCCGTCGCCCTGCGGGCGGGCATGGCGGGCTGCGCCGGGGTCCCTGCGGGGGTGCCCCCCGCCG
>CAMBQN010000054.1 GCA_945870025.1 Akkermansia muciniphila | reverse complement strand
AGGTCATGTGCGGCATGCACAAGACCGGTACCCTCTTCACCCCTCCGCAAACCGAGGCAAAGCCATGTTCATAACTTCAAAAAAAACGACTTGCGCTGGTTATAGCTTGTCTCCAAAATGGCTGGCGCGGCGTCCCGATGCGCTTCGTCCCGGCGGCAGCGTCTGGAGTGCGGTGGCAAGCGGTATTCCGCGCGACACCGCTTTTTCCGGCTTCGCCACACATGCAGACCCCTCGCATCGGCGTCGAGAGCCAGAATAGGCAACAGTGCCTGAATATTAGACCCCACAAAGTTAAAATGAAGAAATTTAGATGCGTTTGCCCTGGGCTGGCAACGGAATATAAGCGACGGGTCAAGATTTTCGAATTGGCGGACCTACGGCAAACAGGCTCACCGACCAGGGAAGTGCTGGTTTACTTCGTTCCCTACTGTATCCAGCCCCTGCCGGATTGCACCGTCAACCCCATCTGCCTGACCTTCCGCCTGGCCAGCCGCAGCCCCGGCTTGTGATCCGGCACTGATGATCGTCTTTTTGGCTTCGGCTGCCGCTGCATCCAGTCCAGCATTCAATCATTCTAATTAGGCACATCTGTACAGTCGAAATCGAAATCGCTATCGCTATCGGGGTCGAATTCCTTGCTTTCTCGTCGATTTCGGTCCCGATCCCGATTTGGATCCCGATAGCGGCTGTCATAATTAGAATTGCTGGCCCATTCGCACGTTTTTTTGTAATCGATCAAGCACGGAGGGTGCGCCATTCAGGGCCGTCCCGAGTCTCCTTCCTAATCCCCTCACGCATCAAAATTCACCAGACCCCGCTCGCGCAGACTGAGATAGCCGGGCGTGTCGGGACCGGGTGCGCCGACGACCACATGGTCCAGCACCTTGATGCCGATGATCCGCGCCGCCTCGACCAGCCGCTTGGTGATGGTGATGTCTTCGGCAGAGGGCGTCGGGTCGCCCGATGGATGGTTGTGGATCAAGATGACCGCGGCGGCAGCGTGGCGGATAGCGCGATTGAAGACCTCGCGCGGATGCACCGGGCTGGAGTTGATCAGGCCGCGGGTGGCTTCGAGCGGCCGGCCGATCAGGCAGTTCTTGATGTCGAGCAGCAGCACCCAGAACACCTCCTGGGTCTGCCCATGGGCGAGCGGCGCAGCTAGACGATAGACCGACGCCGGCTCGCGCACCGGAGACGGTTTCTCGCCGGGCGTTCGCGCGCAGGCTCGCCGGCCGATCTCGATCGCCGCAGCCAGCTCCATCGCCTTCACCGGCCCCAGCCCCTTGATCTTGAGTCCCAGCAGTTCTTCGAAGCCCATTTTGGAAAGCGCCGCCATGCTGCCGACGCGGACCAGCAGCTCGCGGGCGAGGGCGATGACGTTCTTTTTGGGCGTGCCGCTCCGCAATAAGATGGCGATCAGGATCTCATCCGCGACAGCCGTGCCGCCCCGGCGGACGAATTCCTCGCGCGGACGGAGTTCCGTCGGGATGTTCTTAATGCAGGTGGCGCTGGCGCTGTAAGCGATGGTCGGGTCAAAGACCTCGGAGTGTTGCTGCTCCATGTTCCTCCCACTGTTCGTTGACGCGGCCGGCCAGGGTGGCGGCCGATTCTGAGCCTGTGGCGTCCACCCAGACGACCGACGTCTGATGTCGGAACCACGTCTCCTGCCGCTTGGCGAGCTGACGCGTGCGGATTACCGTGCGCTCGATGGCGTCCGCACGGGTCATGCCGCCGTCGATCCACGCAGCGGCCTCGGCATAGCCGATGGCCGCGCGGGCGGTATCCGACCAGACAGGGAACCGGGCGCGCAACGCGCGAACCTCCTCGGCCAGGCCGTTGGCAAACATCCGTTCGGCGCGCTCGCGAATGCGCCGATGCAGGACTGGCCGGGGCACACGCAGGCCGACAATCCGGGGCGCAATCAGGGGCGCGGGGCCGCGCCCGGCCGGTGCTTCGACGGTGCCGCCCCCCGCATCGAGACGCTCCAGGGCGCGGATCAGGCGGCGCGGATTAAGCGGGTCGGCCAGATGATCCAGCGCGTGCGGATCGCGCGCGATCAAGGCCTGTTGCAAGGCCGGCACGCCTTCAGCAGCGAGGATACCCTGCCAATGTGTGCGGGCTTCGCTGTCGGCTGCAGGCACGTCGAGACCGGCGAGGAGCGCCCGAATATAAAGTCCGGTGCCGCCGACGACAATCGGAACGCCTGCGGAGAGCGCGCGGAACGCCGGCGTCACGGCCCGCACCCACGTGCCCGCACTGTACGGCTCGGAGGGATCGGCGAGATCGATGCCAAAATAGGGAACAGCACCCCGCTCGACGGCGGACGGCTTCGCCGTGCCGATGTCCATGCCGCGATAGACGAGCATCGAATCGGCCGATACCACCGCCGCGCCCCGGCGCTCCGCCAGAATCTGGGCGACGGCGCTCTTGCCGGTCGCCGTCGCGCCGACCAGAATAAAGGCCGTGGCGGCAGAGGAGCCGTGTGATGAAGTATTCAGAATGGGAACTCCCTCACGGGCAACGTGTTCTATTATTCTGACTCCTGACTTCTGACTTCTGGCTTCTCTCTGGCAAACACCCTGGAGGGGGTTTTGCCAGAGCCTCCGCCTTCCATGACACGCGAGATCACCCGGCCCTCGGGCGGCAGGTCCGCGCGGGTCTTGCCGCAGACGCCGAGCACCTGGTCGGTCGTGCGGAAATGGCATTTGCAGGCCCGCAGCAGCGCGTCGACGCCGTGCTTGCGCACCATTTCGGCGGCGGCGGCGCGCACCTGCTCCGAGGCGCCTTTGGGCACGGTGATTCCCGTCTCGGTGCTGAGGCGCAGCAGGGCGCGCAGAAACGCCTCGCGCGCCAGAACCGAGGCGGCGGCAACCGCGATGTCGGACTCGGCCTTGTGGCGTTGTTCCAGAATGATTGACCGGCCTTTTTGCATGAGCGCCCGCTTGATCACCTGCTCGGATCCGAACTGGTCGGCCACGGCGCGCGGACAGTCGGTGACCGTCTCCAGCAGATTCTCAATGCAGCGGGCATGCGCCCAGGCGAGGAGGCTGTTGACGTTGCGGAACTTGGCGTAGAGGCGGTTGTAGGCCTCCGGGCCAATGGAGACGAGCGTGTAGCGATTGCGTCCGAGCAGGTCGCGCAGCCGCGAGCCGATCGCCAGCACCTGCTTGTCGGAAAGCTGCTTGCAGTCCTTGACGCCGATCTCCTGCATTGTTTTGGCGAGGTCGGGGTTGACATAGGCCGCGCAAGCGACGAGCGGCCCGAAGAAATCGCCCTTGCCGCTTTCGTCAATGCCCATGTGTGGGGAGACCGCTTCGGGGTGCAGCACCTCCTCGTAGCCGACGCCGGCCGCGCCCAGCACGACCGGTTCGAGGTAGAACAGCACAAAATCCTGCGCGCCCTTGCCTTGCACCAGGCATTTGCCGCTGGTGTAGAGGTTGATGTGGCAGTGGGGGCCCTCGACCGCCAAGACGGTGTAGGGGACCTTGCAGGGTTTGTAATTACCCATGGCGACCAGCTCTTTCAGAAGCCGCTGCTGGTCGTCGGTCAGCTTGTAGGTGAATACGGTTTTGAGTGGAGTCGTCATGGTTTAATGGGCGCCAGTGGCACTTTGAGGCTCAGAAGGTTGCGCTTCATCAAATCCTTGGTGAAAGCAATCACGGCTGCGCGGGCCTCCATTTCCGGGCGGTTCATTTGCTTGCGCACGGCGTTGGCGATCTGGCCGAGGTTCCGGATGCCGTCTATCTGACGCCAGAAGAACGTTCCATTTTCGTCCAGGATGACGCGCGCAATCCGCTCGCGACCGAGAAACCGCCCCAGAAGCCGCGCGTAACGCATCGGCACCAGGGTCGCGCTCACCAGGACGGTTACGCCGTCTTTTCCGACCTCGGTTCGGACCCCTTCGGCCACCATCGGGACCGCCTCAAAGGGGTCCCGAGCGGGTTTCCGCTGGACCGACTGCGCGGCCGTATTCGACTTCTTTGTCCGTCTCCCAAACATGCATCCGCCTTCCTGTCTCTACGGGTCGGACGGGATAATAACAAGAAACGGGATGATGGTATAGCGAGTTTTCCGATCAGCTAATGTCTGGCGAAGTAGTGATACGTGACCTTGGGTTCGAAGGTCTTGCCGGGCTCGACTCTGCTTTTCCATGACACAACGGAGCTGTTGTTCACGGCTGGGCTGCCGCGATAGTTCTCCCAGTCCGCACCATTGAAAGGAGCGATAACCACCTTGCCGGCATCCGTCACCGCTTCAGCCTTGCCGCCGAAGCGGAATGTAATCTCGAAGTCAAGGGCATCCTTCTTCCTGTTCGTCAGCAGCAGTTTGACCTCGTCGGTGATCTTCGCATACGAATGTCCTTCCCAGTTAAGGGCGTTCAGCGTCCTGTTGGTCTCGCTTTCGCTGGCCGTCCCGCGTGTGTCGACGGAAACGGTGACCGGCACGCGGACGATCCCGCCCGGCGAGGTGTAGGTCATGAGTTCCTGAGCCAGAGGCTGGTTGCCCTGCATCAGCATGGCGGCACCCGTGGTCCACGGGATACGGGTCGTGTTCTCAAGTTCGACCTGGTGCCATACCTCGTTCTTGCCCAGTGCCAGGGGTGACGTGACTCCGGCTCCGCTCGGGGCAGTGGCAATGTCGGGCTTCTTCAGGGTGACTTCCCAGGTGTATACATCGCGATAGGGCACTTCGGAGTCGGAAATGTGCACCGCCATCCGATCCCCGACCTTGAACGTCAGCCTGGGAAGACTGTAGATAAACAGATCCTGCGCCCCTCCCGTAGTTAATTCCGGAGGAAGAGCAATCGCTCCGCCGGCCCCCTCGTCGTCACTGCGGGCGTCACCCCTGAACTCGCCCGCGCGCTGACTGAACATGGCGTTGCTGAATGCCTGCCCGCCCATGATCTGGGGGGCAGCCTGGGCCAATGTATCTTTCAGGACTTTTTCCAGTACCATCGGGCTCACCACACTGCGGAAGCGGAAATTGGGCACACCAACGACGATATCGACCGGCACGTCGTTCAGGTCTTCGGCTTCGTTCAACAGCTCGGCCTGGAGCGATAGCTTGGCCATCTTTTTTGTGCCTTCCGTCAGGTTAATCCGGTACGTCGGTATCCAGCGCAAGCCGGGCCGGAAGTACACGAGGCTGATCTTCTTTTTCTTGCCGGGGCTGTCGAAACGGAGCGTCAGCCGCTTCTTGCTGACGGTCTCGGTGACGACGTCGTTCCGGGTCATCGTCATATTCTTGATGGTCAGGGACTTTATCGAATCCACCGGGAGCAGGACATCGCCCTGTTCGGTGGTCAGGACGAAATGGGTGCCCTGCTGTTCCGCGAGCGACAGGTTGACAGGCCGCTGCATGTTGCTGTAACGCCCGGCATCAAGACTGAACGAGCTGTACTCCACCGGCTGGATGAGCCGACTGCCCTCTCTCGTGAGCACCTCTCTTATCTTCCCGGTGTAGGTCTTGTTCTCGACCGTCAACGTGCATTCCTTCCCCTTGTTCTCTATCAGGATCTCAATCTGTCGGGTACAGACCGCAGACTTCTCTATCGTGTTCGTAAGGGTTCCATACCCGGCTTTCATGGATATCGGGGCGCCGTCATCGGACGTGGCCCAGAACGATCCCAGTACCGCCGAGTCGGGGACTTCGTCGAGATAGATCTCCCCGTTACCGTCACACACGGCCGTTCCCGAATGAACGAACATGCCGTAGCCGTCCTTGAACACGATGACCTTGTCAGTCTTCAGTTTAAGCCGTGCGCTGTCATCCGCAGCCAAACCGGTCGATCCCAGCCCGCACAAGACCACCACGCCCGCCAATAACGTCATCCACACTTTCACGTTCATGCCCGCCTCCTCATGTTGTTGGTCTTCTTCAAAACGCGGCCATTGTAACACAAACCGCAGACTTCTGTTGTCAGAAGTCTGTAAAATGGGTGTAATATGGATGTAATCCGTAATCGTAGACCGTACTCGTCAACCGACGGTTCTTTTTGTTTACGGGTTGCAGAAAAACGTGCTACCGTACTCCTTCCCAATGAATGAGTTCGGTGAGAGAAGAATGAAACAGATATCCAAGACAACGCCGACATACGATTCTGATAGCCCCCACTGGGATGATCGCATGGAGTTTCCCAGCGGTGTTTTTATTGAGTTTGGAGGACAGGGCGTGACTCGATGGGATTATCGCATTACAAACGTCATTCTATCACAGTATCCACGATGTCATGTTGATGTGTCAGGACGCAGCTTGTCGCCTGGAAAACGGCACCCTGATGTTTTGTCAGTTCGGATTGGTGCCCTTTCGACAAAGCTGATTCCATTGTCCACAGAATCAACAACCTTTGTCCATATAGACCCCAAGGGCATCATCCATGTGAAACGAAAGAAACTAGTTGAGACAGACTTCCGTAAACGGTGGTCAAATGCGACAGCTAAATGGATCGAAACACCTGTTACAAAGGTTATTGCCGACATTCTGCAAATGGCGGATGAACCACTCGGAAAGATGAAAGACACCGAACCATCCTCTGCATGCGACTCGAAACTCTGCGGTTTTCGATCGCATGAGAGGTAACGTTGGGCAAGAGACTAACCCGAGTTCGCCAGTTCGGGCATAGAATTCATATTTTTTCGCTTAATTTTGCGAATAAGCTATTGTCATTGCGTCGACGTGTGCCTCACATGTCAATGTAGTATAGACCACCCAGTTGCGCGCGTGCGGGTGATGACCGATAATGTGGCATGTTTTTGAAGCGACAGAAGAGGCGAAAGGGCGGCGAAGACTATGCGTATTGGGAACTGGTACGCACGGTGCGCACAGCGTCGGGGCCGCGCCACGAGACGGTTGCCTATCTGGGCAAGCTG
>CAMBQN010000053.1 GCA_945870025.1 Akkermansia muciniphila | reverse complement strand
TCGCCGGTGTAGACATCCGGCGAGAAGCTGCCCGCTGGCCCATACCAGCCGGCGTCAATCCAGTAGTAGTCATAATCGAGCTTGTGCTTGCGAATGTCCGCAATCTGCTCCAGATGATGCACCGACTCCATCCCGCCCCAGGTGGCGGCACAGACTGGTCCCGTCACCGGCAGGCCAGCAGCATCCTTGGGCACATGGTGCGCGAGCAGGAATCGCCGCAGCAGGTTGTGGCTCTCCTGCACCTCGCCTTCCCAGAAGAGCATCAGCATGCGCGGCGTACGGATCTCCTCACCGGGGTGCAGCACCAGATGCGTCAGCTCCTGACCAGCCCGCAGTCGGATCGTGCCCGCCTGATCGCGGGCAAACTCCGCCGCCCACTGCCCGCTCCAGCCGATGGCCGTGATCACACCATTATTGCCGCTCTGCAAGTTGAAGAACGGCAGCCAGGTGTTCGACGGACGTCCGCCGCCCGCGACCATCTGAATCTTCTCTCCAGCCGCCAGCGGCGTAATCTGGTATTCGAAGTCCGAGATCGTGCAGGGGGAACCGCGCGACCGCCGTAGGTGCGCATCGCCACACACGGCCCACGGCGTATCGAGGGGCTGAATGTCCTCGATGATCGGCGTATCGGTCTTGCCTGTATTCCGGAAGCGAAGCACCCACTCCACAGCCGGGAACCCGGCAAAGGTCTGCTGCTCCATCTCGCATGCGAGGCCGGAATGCGGATCGCGCCAAGTCACGACCTGCACCATCACGCCTTCGGCGCCGGGCTTGGTAGTCCGCGTCACCTGCCATGTGCCGAGCAGTTCGGCCGAGGGTTTGCCTCCCAGTCGGAAAGAGAACGGCGGCAGGGCGGACGGCACGGGCTGCGCCACAAAGGTGTCCAGCCGCACAACCGTCCCGTCGGCCAGTTCGACTTCCGCATCCGCCCAGTCCGCATGCGCCCAGTCGGTGTTGCCGTCCTGGGTGCAGACGCGCAGCACCAGTTCCATCGCACCGCCCACGGCCACTTCCGCGCGCACCGCCGGCGTATTGATCCCGATGGTGCGGCTGCGCCACAGCTCGCGCCCCGCGACATCCACGCTGAAGATCAAGCGTTCCGCACAGCGGCAGACCTGCTCGTTATGGTAGCGACAGGTCCAATTGCCGTCCATCCCGGCCCAGGCGCGAAAAGCGCGGATGGGTTGCCGGGCGCGCACGACAATCTCGCTATCCGGATGGGTGCCCAGACCATGCGCAAACGTCTGGTTGGCAATGACCAGCGCACCGCCCGTGATCGCACGATCCACGCTCAGCGTGGCCCAGGGCTGTTTCCACGAAGCCACCCGCACCACCTGCGGGTCGCCCGGCACACCGGCCGCGGCCGCCCCCCACTCGCCGGCATACTTCCGGGCGGTCTCAACACCAGAAGGAACTAGATCTCCCAACCGCGGCAGGCGGCTGGCATGGCTGTCGGTCTTACTCATAGTAAATCTCCTCGTTCACGAATCGTCATCGTCTCCTTCAACGCCCCGTCACTGGCCACGACATTGGCCGCTGAAACCACCGCTGGGGTGCGCTGCGCCAGCCCGTGCACCATCAGGCCAAACTTGCCCTGCGGCATCCAGGTCGCCCGTCATGACCGTAATCGCTTCGCCTTCCACGATCCCGTACTGCGCCCGGCCCGTCTTGTCGATGAATCGCACAATCTTCATTTTATCCTTTCCTGCAGACAACGACTAGCCCGACGGCGGTTAGACACGCTTCGCCAGTTCGGCGAGTCGGTCGATGGTTGCCGGGCCAAGAACGCCTTCCTGGAAGATCCCGATGTTGAAGGTGACGCCGCCGCCCACGGACTTGAAGTCCCTGACGAGGTTTTCCATGGCATCCACTGTATAGAGTGGCGTTTCGATCTGGTGCGGTTTGGGCGGAACCCAAGCAAAGGGTGGATTCTGGCAGGGATTGAAGTCGATGCCGGTTTCCCACATGCAGTCTATCGGGACCAGGGCATGCCAGATGCAGTTTGACGGCGGCTTGGGCGTGTGGGTGGCGGGCGTCAAGAGGCGCAGCGGCTTTTTCGAGACCTTCCAGCCGGGCTGAAGCAGCACTTTCCCGGTGGCCCTGTCCAGAAACCACGTCTCGCCCGCGAGATAGTCCTGATCCGGCATGGGCGGGAGCGTGAGGCTGGCGGCGAAGGACGCATCGTTGAACGCCACGGCGCGTTTGGGATTGCCCGCACGGGCGGCATCGAGCCATAGCTTGGAATAGAGCGGGAGCTTCGTGTGTGCCGGGTGGTTGTGGTAGAACCCGTCAAACCACCAGCCGTCGAGCAGGGGGCCGAATCGTTGGCTGTATTCCGCGATGAATTCCGTGTAGCGCCGCTGGCCCTTGTCCATCGGGCCGCGTTTCTTCCAGTCGAACGCCTGGCGCGTCGCCTCGGGCGTATGCCCGACGCCGGCGGGGACGTAGGCGATAAAGCGCCGGCCGAGCTTCTTCACGCCTTGTGCGATTTCCAGGATTAGATCGCGTTGCGAAGCGTAGCCGGGGCCGGCGAGGGCGTCCAGAATGGAATTCGGGCTGGCGTAATAGCCGGTGTTCTGGCCAAGCGTGAAGACCAGCCAGTCCGCGCCGGAGCGGCGGAAGCCGTCCAGAAAGCCGTCCAGGTCGAATCGATTCACGACGTCATCGTGTCCCTTGACCGTGTGCTTGAACTGCTGAGGCGTACGCTCCGAAAGCCAGTGAACCATGAGGCCGAACGTGCTCTGTCCCATCCATGCCGCGCGTGATTTTCGCATGTCCTTGTCCTTTTAAGTCGTAATGCGCAGAAAGCGCTTTTCGTCAGACACCGAGCGGCATCGACCCGTACGGGCCGAAAACAGGCCACAACCGGTCTGGATCCGTGGTGTCATGGTGGAAGCATGCCAGAAACCGGTGGAAACGTCAATTTTGACGCGGCCTTGCCGTCGGGTTGGACCACCGCGACGGCAGAAACCGGTGGACGACTACGGCGACGACTACGGATAACGAGGGGAATCCCGAATTCGTCCACCGTCGTCGTCGCCGTAGTCGTCAACTTAACCCTCCGCATGATTTCTGTTGGCCACGCCGCGCCTGATACACACCTTCCGCGAAACGGCTTCGGTGGCCTCGTTCAGGATTTGGCGTGGCTTAGATGCGTTTCAAGCATTTCCATCAGTTCGCCTTTTTTGAAGGGCTTGGCGATGCTTGCTCTGAAACCATAAGCGGCTGGATTTTTCATAATTGGATCTTCCGCGTAGCCGCTGGCCACAAACGCCGGAATCCCCGTATCCATCTTCCGGATTTCTTCATTAGCAGCCCTGCCACCCATGCCGCCGGGAACGGTTAAATCAAATATCATTCCGGCAATCGGTCGGCTGGCCTGGGTTTCCGCGCGGACAAAGTCAATCGCGTCCTTCCCGTTATCTTTGCAGACCGGCGCGTATCCAAGGGACTTGAGCATTGCCGAGACAATTTCCTGAACGACGATTTCATCATCCATGACCAGGAATGTGCCGCTGCCATGGTGTTCAATGGCCGATTTTCTTAGCGAAGATGAAACAGCTTCAATGGAAGCCGGAAGATACAGATGGAAGCTACTGCCTTTCCCCAGCTCCGACTCCACGTTAATGCAGCCCCCGTGCCGGTTGACAATCGAATAACAGGTGGCAAGCCCAAGACCGTGCCCTTTCGTCTTCGTCGTAAAAAATGGCTCAAAAATGCGCCCGATCATTTCCTGGGAAATGCCGGAGCCCTGGTCCTTAACGGAGATTTTTACGTAGTTGCCTTTGGCGAGAGGAGGAAGCTCCTGTTCGGCCAGAACCGTATTACGCGCCGTCATTTCGATCGTTCCGCCCATGGGCATGGCCTGCTGCGCGTTGATGATCAGATTATCGATGACCTGACCGATCTGGTTACGGTCGAAATTGCACGGCCAAAGGTCGTGCGGGATCTCAAAACGGCACGCAACATTGGCACCGCTGAGCGCGAACTGGGCGGTTTCCTGAATGAACGGAAACAGGTGACCGAAATTCTGGATCGGGGCGCCGCCCTTGGCAAAAGTCAGCAGCTGCGTCGTTAAGGCCCGAGACCTTTCCAGGGTCTGCGTGGCTCGTGAAAGATAGGAGGAGATTTTGTCCGGGTCAGTTTCGGCGCTGGCCAGTTCAATGTAGCCGTAAATGCCGCTCATCAGATTGTTGAAATCGTGGGCGATGCCTCCGGCGAGAACACCGACGGATTCCATTCTTTGAGCCTGCGCCAGGTGGTTTTGGAGTCGCAGTTTCTCCTCCCCTTCCTGCTTTTGTCGCGTAATATCCACATTGGTGCCGATCATGCGAACGGCCCTGCCGTCCTCATCGCGAAGGGTCTGGGCCGCGGCCTTGATGACCCGGGTCGTCCCGTCCGGGCGAACAACCCGAAACTCGCAAGTATATTCCCGCACTCCCTGAAGGGCAGCCTGAATTTCGCCCTCGGCAAACGATCGGTCGTCGGGATGCAGCGTGCGGCTCCAGGCCTCATACGCGCCAGTGAAATCCTTTTCGTGAATGCCGTAAAGCGAATACATGCTCTCATCCCAAAGGAGTTCGTTGGCGACGATATCCCAATCCCAGATGCCGATGTTCCCGGCATTGGTCGCCCGTTTCAAACGCTCCTGACTGGCGTGCAGCGAATACTCGGCTCTCAGGCGTGACTCGGCAAATTCCACAAAGATGGATCCCGCAAAAATTCCGGCGGACAGGGCGACCAGCAAGACAATGAGTTCGTGCGGGTCATTCACCTGGAAAAAACCATGGGGGAATGAATGCTCCAGAAGCGTGCAATTGAGGAGATTGAACATAAGCCAGACTGCCGCCGAGCCCAAAAAAGCAACCCAAGCAATTCGTCCGTTCTGGCTGGACTCTTTCCGGATGGCCAGCCCCAGGATTTTTCTCAACTGCGGCAGTTTGAGAAGGTAATCGACGAAAACGACGACAACAAACAAAAAGACAAATGACTTGATGACAATTGCGTCCAAAATCGGAGTCGGCATCGAGAGTTCTGCCAGGGGATTCCAGAACGGAGGGTTGAGAGACAACACCAAGGGAAAGGTCACGCGCATAGACAGACAGAAAAGGAAAACCGATAGCGGCCATACGAGCATCGGATGGTTCCAGAAGGCGGATCTTCTATTCCTTAACCCCCTTAAGTAACCAATCACGGTATGCAGGCAAATAAAGAGGATGCTGGTTACCAGGTTGGCCCAGCCATTGTTGGGCCAGAGGATAAAGGGGTAGAGAACCCCCAGACCCAGCGTGCTGGCGATGAAGCCATATCTTCCCCCAAAGGCCATGCTGGCCAGCAACGGCAGAAAATCGAACCAGTTGATGGAAATGAAGAACGGGGGGAAACTGAAATTCAGAGTAAAGAACGAGCCGACAAAACAAGCCAGACCGAGCATTATGGAGATGCAAAACTTTCTGGGCTCAATCTCCCAGCCGGTGCGCGACGGTTCCAAGGATTCGACGTGAGGTTTGTTTTCCATTGTCCACTCGGCCTTCAATTCCTGAAACTTCTGATAAGACATCGCTTTTCAGGCGGCATGGGCACACACCCGTTCTGACCGTCATAAATGAGAGCTTTTACGGGTTAGATGGTATCAAAGTTGGGGATGAGATGGCAAGAACGCGCTTGCAGCGGGAGATGCAGGTGCGGCGCGGCAGGCGGCTGTTGTACACGCCCACGGAGCAGGCGCCGGCGTAGTGGAGGCGGTTCAGCTCGGCCAGGAACGCGGACGTAGGCCAATGGCCCGTCCCGAGCAGGTCGCGGTTGGTCTCGGAAACCCGGCGACCGTGTAGATCGAGCGTTCCGTCTGGTGCGGCTCCGGAGGCACCTAGGCAAACGGCGGATTCCGCCAATCAGCAAAGTCGATACCGCGTTCCCACATAACGTCAATCGGCACCAGGCAGTGCCAGCGGCCGTGCGCGGGCGGCTGCGGCGTGTGGGTGGCCAGCGTCACGCTGTCACCTTCTCCGATAAAATATCAACCCGCTCTCCGGCGTCTTCTCCAGGGTCACGCGCAGGCCGCGCTCGCGGAGTTCCTGGCCGGTCTGTTTCCATGTCTTACCCGTTTCGGAATCCTGCAGCTCGTACTCCGCCGCCGGGTCGAGCCCCTGCAACCGGAAGTCGGCGCTGACAAACGGCGAGTCTTTGCGCCGGAAGGCGAGGATCATCCCTTCGCCGAGATCCGGCCGGTGGTACTGCATGACCAGCCATATATCAGAGGCGGCAGACCCGCCGTTCAGCGGATAGTAGTCGCCATAGAAGAACGGCCGGGCGCGCTTGTACTCCTCGATCATCCGCCGCTGCCAATCCCATGGGTGATCGGGCACGCCGTCGCCCTGGTTGAAATAGATCGGGAACTCAAGGCTTGCGGAGAGGTTGCTGCGCACATGGTACGTGTCGCCGCGCCGCGGATCGTGCTGACCCCCGCAGGTGCCGCCACCGTGAACCGGCAGCCAGTACGACAACCCGCGCGTCTGCACCTGGCTGCCCGCCGGATCGAAACCGGGGTGACCTTGGTAGTCGCTGCGCCAGAGCGGAATGCTGCGGCTGATCGTCTCCATGTCGATGCGCCGCCCGCCGCTAGCACAGTTATCAATTAGCAACCCCGGATGCCGCCGCAACAGCTCATCCCAGAATTCGTAGTGACCCTCGACGTAGCGAATCTCCGCCATACCCTGACGATCCGGCGCATCTGCAGCGCGCCAGTATGGCAGCGGTTCGAAGTTGAAATCCTGGCGATAGCAATCGATCCCCACCTCCCGGATCATGTTCGACATGAAATCAGTCAGGAAGCGCCGCGCTGCCGGGTTGCCCAGATTAAAGAGCAAGTTGACACCGGGCTTGCGCTCGCCCAGATACCACTCAGGATGCTCGATCGTCCACGGTGTGTCGGTCAGTGCCCGCTCGGGCTCAAACCAGAGCAGGAACTTCATCCCCGCCGCGTGCGCGGCATCCGCCAGCGGTTTCAGGCCATTGGGATGAGCACGCGGATTGATATTCCAGTGGCCGACGTATTTCGCCCACTCGCCGGTGTAGACATCCGGCGAGAAGCTGCCCGCTGGCCCATACCAGCCGGCGTCAATCCAGTAGTAGTCATAATCGAGCTTGTGCTT
>CAMBQN010000052.1 GCA_945870025.1 Akkermansia muciniphila | reverse complement strand
CGCAGATTGCGGCGCTTGCAAAACCCCGGCAGGGGTGGTTGCAAGCGGAGTGTTCAGGTGTCAGGTTTCGGGTGTCAGGAAGAACCACACGATGTTGCGTCTTCCTGAAACCTGAACACTGAAACCTGAAACCGGCGCTTGCAGGGGTTTTGCAAGAGCCTCAGAGAGAAGTCATCATGCCTGACCAATCCCCAGTGGAGGCCGTTGGCGGCTGGCGCGGGCCGGGCGCGATGCGGTTTGTGGAGCTGGCGCTCTGCCTGCTCACGTTGCCGATCTGGGGCGCGCTTGTCGCGGCATTGGCTGTGCTGGTACGGTTGGTTGACGGCGCTCCCGCATTTTTTCATCAGGAGCGGGCCGGCCTGGGCGGGCGGCCGTTCACGCTCGTCAAGCTGCGGACGATGCGGACGGGGGAGGGGAGCGACGCCGAACGGATGACGCGGCTGGGGCGGGTGCTGCGCCGGACGAGCCTCGACGAATTGCCGCAACTGTGGCAGGTGATGACGGGGACGATGGCGCTGGTCGGGCCGCGTCCGTTGCCGGTGCGCTACCTGCCGCGCTACACGCCTGAACAGATGCGCCGGCATGCCGTTCGCCCCGGTCTCACCGGCTGGGCGCAGGTCAACGGGCGCAACGGGCTTTCCTGGGCGGAGCGGTTTCGGCAGGACGTGTGGTACGTGGATCACCGCTCGATGGGACTCGACGTGCGGATCGTGTGGATGACGGTCGGACGGGTGCTCGCCGGCCGCGGCGTATCGGCCGATGACGATGCGACGATGCAGGAGTTTCAAGGGTAGTCGGCGGCGGTCGCTTATTCGAAGCCATTGGGATTTTGCGACTGCCAGCGCCAAGTGTCGGCGCACATGTCGTCGAGGGTGCGACAGGCCTGCCAGCCGAGGAGTTCCCGGGAGAATGTGGGATCGGCGTAGCACGTCGCGATGTCGCCGGCACGGCGCGGCGCGAAGGAGTAGGGGACGCGGCGTCCGCTGGCCTTCTCGAAGGCGCGGATCATCTCGAGCACGGAGTAGCCCCGGCCGGTGCCGAGGTTGACCGTGAGCAGGCGCGGCGCGTGGCTCGTGAGATGATTCAGGGCGGCCAGATGGCCGAGGGCGAGGTCCACCACGTGGATGTAGTCGCGCACGCCGGTGCCGTCGGGCGTGGGGTAATCGTTGCCGAAGATCCGCAGCTCGGGCCGCTTGCCGATGGCGACCTGTGCCACGAAAGGCATCAGGTTGTTGGGCATGCCGTGGGGATCTTCGCCGATGCGGCCGCTGGCATGCGCGCCGACCGGGTTGAAATAACGGAGCCGGGCGATGCGCCAGTCAGGCTCGGCAGACTGAAGATCGCTCATGATCTGCTCGGTCATCAGCTTCGTCCAGCCGTAGGGATTGGTAATGCCGCCCGTCGGAGCGTCCTCGTGAATCGGCACCGATGCAGGGGCGCCGTAGACGGTCGCCGACGAGCTGAACACCAGGGTCTTCACGCCGTGTCGGCGCATGGCATAGAGGAGCGAGATGGCGCCGGTGAGATTGTTGGAGTAGTAGTCGAGGGGTTTGAGCACCGACTCGCCCACCGCCTTGAGCGCGGCGAAGTGGATCACGGCGTCGACCGGGCGGGCGGCGAAGACCCGATCCATGGCGGCGGCGTCGAGTACGTCGGCGCGGTGGAAGGCGAGGGGTTTTCCCGTCAGGGATCGGACGCGTCGCAACGCCTCCTCCTTGCTGTTGCAGAGGTTGTCGACGACGGTCACGTCGTGTCCGGAATTCAGCAGTTCCAGTGCGGTGTGCGAGCCGATGTAGCCGGCGCCTCCGGTGACGAGAATATGCATAGTGTCTCCTAGTGCCGGGCAAACAGCAGGTTCATCAGATCGGGACCCTTCAGCGCGCCCAGCGCGCCGTGGGGGGCGCAAACCTCGTCATAGGACTGCACGCCGTCGGGCGGAAACCCGGGTCCGCAGATCGCCACCGGGACGGGTGTGCGGGTGTGCTTGCCGGTCGCCAGCGGAACGGGGTGGTCGGGGAGGACGACGCACGTGACGTCCGGTCCGCAGGCGGCGAGCACGCGGGCGACGAGGCGATGGTCGAAGTCCTCGATGGCCTTGAGTTTCAGGGCGAGGTTCTGGGCATGGGAGACCTCGTCGATGGCCTCGACGTGGACGTAAACAAAATCATGCGTCTGGATGGCGGCGATCGCGGCATCGGCCTTGCCCTCGTAATTCGTGTCGATGTAGCCGGTGGCGCCGGGAACGCGGATGACGTTCATGCCCATGCAGCGGCCAAGGCCGTTGATCACGTCAACCGCAGAGATGACGGCGGCGCGGATGCCGAATCGGTCGCCAAGCGAATGGATGGCCCCGGCGCGGCCGCCGCTCCACGGCCAGATGGCATTGGCCTCGCGACCGGCCAGAACGACGGAGGCGCGGGCGATCAGGTCGCGCAAGACGGCGGCGGTGTGTTGGCCCACCTCCGACTTGCCACGCGGCAGGTGATCGGCGACGGCGTTGCCGTGGTTGTCATCCGGCTTGTCGCAGGCGACGGCGTCGCTGAATTCGGGGCCGGAAAGGATGAGCAGATTGCGATAGCTCACACCGGGATGGAAGCGTATGGAGGCGGTTCCTAGCACGGCATTCAGCGCCGCGATGGCCGATTCGGCGTCGGACTGCGCGATATGGCCGCCGGAGAAATCGCGCAAAATACCTGCTGAGTCTACGGTCACGAGATTGATCCGGAAACAGACATCCTGCGGCCCGAGCGGGATACCCTGGCTGGCGGCTTCGAGCGGGCCTCGGCCGCAGCATTCCGTGGCGAGGTCGCATCCAAGCACCGACATGTTGGCCACATCGCTGGAGGTCGGGTAACCGGCGGGAAGGGTGAGCAGGGTTCCGCTGCGCCCGTTGCGGGCGATGCTGTCGAGTGCCGGCGTGTGTGCGGTCTGGAGCGGGGTCCGGCCATTCAGCGCGGCGAGCGGCTCATCGGCCATGCCGTCGCCCAGAAACACGATGACTTTGCGGTTATTATTCATGTCAGATTGTCAATCACCATAACATAACGGCGTGATCGCTTCAAGAGGCATCACCAGAAACGGCAACCCTTCATAAGCCATCAGTCGCGCAGGTTGAAGATGAAGGTCAGGCGGATGCGCGATGAGACGGGCACATGGCGGCGAATGGCTGGCGAAAAGCGGGCGAGGCGGATGGCGTTTTCTGCGGCGTGGTCGAGTTCGCTGAAGCCGCTCGATGTCACCACTAGCCAGGCGCCAGCGTGGCCGTTGGCCGTGACGGTGGCCTCGATGACGACGCGACCCTCTTCGCCGCGGCGGCGGGCGCCGACGGGGTAGACCGGGCGGATGGTTGCGAGGGCGGAGGCGCGTCCGTCGCCAACGCCAAAACCAGTGGACGTGCCGTCACCCGATCCCGGACTGCCTCCAGAGGCGGCAGATGCCCCGCCGACCGGTTCGGTCGAAGCATCGAGATCGGAGAAAAACGAGGTCTTGTCGTCTGTGCCGTAAGCGGTCCGGGTCTCTTCACGCAGACGCGGCTCCATTCGCGGTAGGGCAATGGAATCCTCCGCAACCGTCTCCACGGTCAACGCTGCGGCAGGAGGTGGAATGCGCGTTTCGGCCGGCGCTGGCGGCGCATCGGATCGAGGAACAGCGGGGGTTTCCGCTGTAGCGAGGGCGCCGCCGGATGCCGTGTCGACAGCGGTGTCGGTGAAGGTGATGTCGACCGCCGCTAGTGCCGGAGGGGCCGGGGCTGGGCGCAGGAGGGCCGCCCCAGCGAACCAGCCCAGAAGGACGGCGGCGCCCAGATGGATCGCCAGCGAGAGGCTCCAGGACAGACTGTGACGCGGCAGGTTCATTGGGGTTCGACTTGAAAGGCGACGGTCCCGACGCAGCCGTTCTTGAGCTTGGCGAGGAGTTCGATGCCTGGGCCGATGTCGGCCAGCCGGTCTGCGCTGATGAGGACGGGTGTGGCGCGCGCACGCCACAATTCGACGGCACCGATCACGGCATCATCGAGCGTGACGAAGGCGCCGTTGAGCGCGATGCGATTGTCGGCGGTGAGGGTGATGACGACGCGGTCGCCATGTTCGGCCACGCCCGCGGCGCGGGGCAGGTCCACGCGGACACCGCGGTGAACCGACATGGTGAACATCGCATAGATGAAGAATACGAGGAGGAGAAAGACCACGTCCATCAACGGGATCATCTCGAGCCGCGCGCCTCGGTCATCAAAACCGGAGTCAAGCGCCATGGGCCTTCCCCCTTTCGCAGGCGATGACGACGCGATGGATGAGCTGTTCAAAGGCGCGCGTGCGGCGTCGGACGAACGATCCACAATAGTTGAACGGGATCAGCGTGCAGATCGAGACGATCAGACCGGCGGCCGTGGTGATCAGCGCTTCGGCGATGCCGCCGGTGACGGCAGTGGGGTCCTGTATACCGCCCGTACTGAGGAGGTTGAACGAGCGGATGATTCCGGTGACGGTGCCGAGAATGCCGAGGAGCGGCGCCAGGGTGATGATGGTGTCGAGGATCGAAAGCCCATGCCGCAGGTTGCCGATCTCCCGCTCGGCGGCGGCGGTGAGGGAATCCTGAAGCGCAACATCGCGCTGCCGGAGCCCTTCCGCCAGGATGCGACACGAGGCGGACGGCGCCTGAGCAACCAGGGTCTCGGCCTCAGTAAAGCGGCCCTCGACCAGAGCGTCAAGCACGCGGCCGACGGTCTTGGCGGTGAGCGCCTCGGCCATCCGCTCGTGCCAGAAATGGAGGAGGCGGTCGATTGCCATGGCGACGGCGATCAGGGAGCAGAGCAATAGCGGCCACATCACCATGCCTCCGCGCTGGAAGAACGAGATGGCGGTGCCGAACAGAGAGTCGGATGCGAAGGTTATGGCGCCCAGTGGGTTCATTGCGGGAGGGATTTGTGTGGGTGTGTGGGTAAGCAAGTTAATAGAATCGCTGTTCCTTGAAACGTTGTCCAGCCAAATCCGGTTCACCCGAAGCATTTCTAATTTTGAGCACATCCGTACCGTCGAAATCGAAATCGCTATCGGTATCGGGGTCGAATTCCTTGCTTTCTCGTCGATTTCGGTCCCGATCCCGATTTGGATCCCGATAGCGGCTGCCATAATTGGAAAGGCAGCGGGTCGGAGGATCCTCGTCTCCGGCCCGCTGCCCCGGTGCGACTTAGAACGTGTAGGAAGCGGTCAATTTCCACGTGCGGCCATTGGCCGGATAGACGCTGCTACCAGAAAAGCCGGAGGTCGCGTAGTTTTTATCGAACACGTTGTCAATGCCGAAGGTCAATTGAAGACCTTTGATGCGGCTCGGGGTGACACGGGCGCCGACATCGAAGACACCAAACCCGTCCAGATCATCCTTTGCATTTGCTAAGTCGCTTCCGGAGCGCTGGTTGCTGGTCGCGCGAAAAGTGGAAAGCAGCGCCAAATCCTCGAGCACGGACCATTCGCCGTTGAGGGTCAGCACATGCTTGGGGACGAGCGGGACCTCCTTTCCGGCGTTCGGACCGGCGTCAAACTCCGCGTTGACGAAGGTGTAGAACGCCGACAGCCTGGCGACACCGGGACGGCTCCATGAGAGGTTCGCTTCCATCCCGCGGCGGCGGGTGTCGTCGTAGTTCTCATTTTTCCACTTCATGGGATTGTAGACGATCTCATTCTTCAGATCGAGCTGGTAGAGACTCAGCCCCGTCTCCCATTCCTCGGCGAAGCGGACGACCGCTCCCGCCTCCTGATTGAGGCCGGTCTCAGGTTCGATGTCGGCGACCACCGGCGCCGGGCCCCAGATGTTGACTTGTTCGTCGGCAAACGGGGCATGATACAGCGAGGCGGCCAGGGCGTAGAGCTTGACCTGCTGCGACGGGCGGTAGAGCACCGACGCGGAGAGGGCGTGCTCGGTAGAGTTCACGTCGGGCATCGCCGTCCCGTTGACGGAGGATTCGTTCGCAATCCGGTCAGCGCGCGCGCCCAGGATCAGCGAGAGGGTGTCGGAGAGAAAGGTTTCGTTCTCCACATACCCCGCAAGCGAGCCGCGGGTCAGGTCAAACGCCTTGTTAGCGATGCCCCAGAGCGGGATCTCGGGATTATAGATGTAGTTCATGGCGAGAGCGTCGCGGCGAATGTCGGCGCCGACCGTGATGCGGTTTTCGACGCCGGCGATCTGGTAACGGTCCGAGTAGCTCGGCGAGAACGTCAGGCTGTCGAGGCCGCTGCCATAGTAAAACCAGTAGCCCCAGGCGCGGTAGTCGTTTTGGGAGTCGATCAGACGGCGCGACGCGGAGACGTTGAGCCGCAGCGTGCCGTCCTCACCGACGAGGAATGCGTTGTTGAGCGCCAGCCCCCAGGATTGGGACGTGCCCTCATCCAGCGGGTGGGTGGTCTGTCTAGGGTTTGCCCGCATCTGGGCGTAGGTGAGCGCACCGGGCATGCCATAATCGCCGGTATTGTAAAAGAGAGAGAGCGTGGAGGTGGCGCGCGCGTTCCAGTCTTTACCGAGCGTGACGCGGGCGTCAGTGGTTTCAGTATCGCTGTTATTGCGCCAGCCGTCGCTTTTCTGCCAGTTGACATCGACCGCGTACCGGAGCGCGTCATCGAGGCGTCCGGCCGTGCTGACCGATCCTCCGAAAGTGTTCTGGGAGCCGGCCGTGGCGGCGACGGTGGTGGTCGGTTTGTCGGCACCGAGGCTGGTGATGATGTTGATCACGCCGGCGCTGGCGTAGTCGCCGTACAGGATCGTCTGGGAGCCGCGGAGCACCTCGATCCGCTCAATCGAGCCGAACGGGACGCGCAACAGGTTCGGCGCGGCCATATCGAGGCTGTTCAGCCGTTCGCCGTTGACGAGGATCAGCGTGCGGCCGTGGGAGTTCTCGCCAAAACCGCGCAGCGAGACTTCGGAGGAGCTGGGGTTTCCGCTGGCTTTGCGAAAGTAGAGGCCCCCGAGTTTTTCGAGCGCCTGAACCACGTCGGTCGCGCCTGATCGCTTAATCTCGTCGGCGGTGATGACGGTCACGCTCGAGGCGATTTCGTCGGCCGACCGGCCGGTTCGGCTGGCGGTGACGATGATGGGGGCATTGGTGGCGGGTGCTTCTTCCGACTGGGCGGACGCGGCGACTACGACGCCGATGGCGAACGCGCCCGCGGCGGTGATGCGGTTCAGATTCATGACAGCTCCTCTGCCCCTCGATCGGGGGCTGAAGCAGAAAACGCGCCTGGCGTTTCCTGATGTTCAGGAGACTGCCTTGCGCGTCTGGTGCCCGTCGAGGGGCTGGAGGGTCCTGTCAAACCGGAAACCGCCGGCGTATACAGTGCCGCTCCCCATGACGCGAAGGAGTCTTCCCTTGTCTTGCGAATCGGCACGTCTTCTGGCTTACGGCTTCCAACCTTCGTCCAGCCTTCTCGCCCCTGCGGGCAATGGCTTTTGGACGTTGTAACCGTTTACAGCGGCGCGACCGCGTCCGATTTTCACGAACTTCCGTTTGCCGATTCGCGCTTGAAACCGGGTCATCGTATAGAAGGTGCACAGGTAAGTCAAGGGGAATACTTAAAACCCTTCTGAATACGGCGCTTGCAGAGCCGACGAAGGAGGTTTTGCAAGCGCCTCACCGGGTGCAAAGTCATTTTTTTGCTGGAAGTTGAATTTTGCTCTTGTATTCGGCAACAGTCCCTAGTAAACTAGGGACTATGAATACACCACCCTCTATGCCTCTACGGAGCAGGTCGGAGATTGTCTCCGACTTGCACGGCGTCACGCG
>CAMBQN010000051.1 GCA_945870025.1 Akkermansia muciniphila | reverse complement strand
TGCTCTGGTCCAAGAAAGGGATAAAAGCACTGCTTCAGTTCCGT
Source organism: Akkermansia muciniphila (assembly GCA_945870025.1). Classification (GTDB taxonomy): domain Bacteria; phylum Verrucomicrobiota; class Kiritimatiellia; order RFP12; family JAAYNR01; genus VGWG01. The sequence goes on along the minus strand of CAMBQN010000051.1, from coordinate 11,770 downwards.
ATCGCCTACATGTCAGGCCGATACGATGATCTCTGGAAGTATATCATCGGGGACCACCAACAGGTGAAAGTGGCCTGATCCACAAAAAAATGACTTTGCACCCGTTGCCCTGCCGTTGCCCCGTTTTGAGTTGGCTTTCCGTACGGCAGGTGTTATCCTTAATTCTCTTTTCAACACACACAGGAGTTTTCCATGGCTTTGAAGATCGCTTTCATCGGTGCGGGCAGTCTGGGGTTCACGCGTACGCTGATCCATGATTTATTGGCCGTTCCTGAATTCAGAGATGCCGAGTTCGCGTTGCACGATATCAACGCGCGGAATCTCAAGATGATCACGCAGCTCCTGAAGCGGGACGTTCTGGCAAACAAGCTGCCGGCCCGGGTGACCGCCACGACCGATCGTCGGATGGCCCTGACCGATGCCGATTACGTGATCAACTCCGCTCGCGTGGGCGGCACCGAGGCGTTCCAGACCGATATCGACATTCCGTTGCGGTATGGCGTCGACCAGTGCGTGGGCGACACCCTCTGCGCCGGCGGCATCATGTACGGCCAGCGCGGCATCGCCGCGATGCTGGACTGGTGTGCCGACATCCGCGAGCTGGCCAAGCCCAATGTGCTGCTGCTCAACTACGGAAACCCCAACGCGATGCTTACCTGGGCGGCCAACACCTTCGGAGGCGTTCCCGCGATCGGCCTGTGCCACGGCGTGATGGGCGGCCACTGGCAAATCAGCAACGTGATCGAGCGCCTGATCAACAAAGGACGCAAGCCGGAGGACAAGCGCTACGAGAAGGTAGCCATGCGCGACGTGGACATCATCTGCGCCGGCATCAATCATCAGACGTGGTACGTGCAGGTGCTCTTCAAGGGCGAGAGCTGGCTGGACCGACTTCTGGAAGGGTTTGAAGCGCATCCCGAATTCAGCCGGACGGAGAAGGTGCGCATCGACATGCTCCGCCGCTTCGGCTATTACTCCACGGAATCCAACGGCCACCTCTCCGAGTACGTGGCCTGGTACCGCAAACGCCCGTCCGAGATCAAGAACTGGATCGACATGAGTTGCTGGATCAACGGCGAGACCGGCGGTTACCTGCGCGTGATCAACGAGGGCCTCAATTGGTTTCAGGCCGAGTTTCCGAAACTCCTGGCGGAAAAGCCCTGGAGCCTCGCCGATCACGCGCGGTCGCAGGAGCACGGGTCCTACATCATCGAAGGGCTGGAGACGGGGCGCCCGTATCGCGGCCATTTCAACGTGGTCAACGACGGCTGCATCACCAACCTCCCGGACGACTGCATCATCGAAGTCCCGGGTTATGTGGACCGAAATGGCATCAGCATTCCCAAGGTGGGCGACTTGCCGATGGCGTGCGCGGCGATCTGCTCGCAATCGGTGAGCGTGCAACGGCTGTCGGTCGAGGCGGCGGTCAATGGCGACGTCCAGGTATTGAAACAGGCGATGATGCTCGATCCGCTGGTCGGCGCGGTCTGCACGCCGCCGGAAATCTCGCAGATGACCGACGCCCTGCTGGTTGCCCAGGCGAAGTGGCTGCCCCAGTACCGGTACGCCGTGCCAGAGGCCAAGCGCCGCCTAGCCAAGGAGCCGAAGCTGGCCCGATTCGGAACGGCCGGTGCCTGCCGCAAGAAGCAGGCCAGCGTCAAGACAGTCGGCAAGCGCAACGCCGCGACCGCAGTCAAGCGCAAGGCGGGCAAGGCGTTGAACATCACCGAACCGGAAGGTTGATCCCCATGATCTATCGCACGCTTGGGAAGACGGGGTTGCGGGTGTCGCAGCTCGGATTCGGCGCCATGCGGCTGCCCATGGTGGGTGAGGGTGCCGATGCGTTGATTGACCGCGATCTGGCGATCCCGATGATTCACCGCGCCTTTGAGGCGGGCGTGAACTACATCGACACCGCCGTCGGCTATTGCAATCAGGACAGCCAGCGGGTCGTCGGCACGGCGCTCAAGGGGTGGCGCGACCGGATCGTCCTCTCCACCAAGAATCATTATTTTGGCGAGGACGAAAAGGCTTGGTGGGATCTGCTCGAACAAAGTCTGGAACGGCTTCAGGTTTCCTGCATCGACATTTACAACCACCATGGGGTCAATGCGGGATCGTATGCCGAGCATGTGGCGCCCCGGCTCTCCATCTGGATGCGCAAGGCGCAGAAGCAGGGGCTAATCAAGCACATCTGCTGCTCGTTCCACGACAACAACGCCGCCTTGATGCAGCTGGTCGCGAGCGGCTATCCCTCGGCCATCACCCTTCAGTACAACCTGCTCGACCGGCAGTTGGAGGAGGGGATCGCCGCCGCGCATGCCGCCGGAATCGGCGTGGTGGCCATGGGGCCGGTGGCGGGCGGGCGATTGGGCGACACCAGTTCGGTGTTGGGCGGGATCGTCCCCGGAATCGCGCGCGTGCCGGAACTGGCGCTGCGGTTTGTGCTGGCCAACCCGAACGTCGACGTGGCGCTTTCCGGGATGGGCTCGCTGCAGATGGTGGAGGAAAACGTCCGGATCTGCGCCGACCCGGTTTCGTTGTCGGCCGCTGACCAGACGGCGATTACGACGCAATTGGAGCGGCTCAAGAAGATGGCCGATCTCTATTGCACCGGCTGCAACTATTGCATGCCGTGTCCGCAGGGCGTCGCCATCCCGACGATTTTCGAGTGCTATAACCGCGGACGCGTCTACGGTTCGTGGGCAACCGCCAAAGCGGGCTATGCCGGCATCGGCGCGGGGTCGTGGGATCCGGGCAGGAAGGCATCCGTCTGCACCGACTGCGGCGGCTGCGAAACGAAATGCCCGCAGCACCTTCCGATTCGCGAGAAGCTCAAAGAGGCGGCGGCTGCGCTGGCCTAGCCTCTGACGCGGTCGGCATAGGTGCCGTCACGGGTGTCGATGCGAATCATGTCGCCCTCGTTGACGAAGAGGGGCACGTTCAGCTCATAGCCGCCCGCGATCGCCGCTGGCTTGGTCACCTTGCCGGATGCGGTGTTGCCACGCACGCCGGGGTCGCAGACCACCACCTTGCGTTCGACAAAGTTAGGGAGCGTCACGTCGATCGGCTGAGAGCTGAAGAACAAGACCTCACACTCCATGTCCTCGCAGAGGAAGAAACGATTCTGACCGAGCACGTCGGCGCTGATGGTGATCTCCTCGTAATTCTCGTCGGTAAAATAGTAAATGCCATCCTTCGCGTAGGAGAAATGCACCTGGCGCTGGCTCAGGTCGGGCTTTTCAAACTTGTCGCCGGAACGGTAGCTGCGGCTCATGGTGCTGCCGCTCAGCATGTTCTTAAGCTTGCAGTTATAGATGGCCTGCCCCTTGCCGGGCTTGCTGAATTCAAAATCGGTGACGAACCACGGGGTTCCATCGATTAACAGCTTGATGCCTTTGCGAAGATCAGAGACGTCGTACATGCGTGCATTCCTTTTGGGTGTAAGGTAAGGAAAGAAAATACTGTTATGTTGGGTTTCTGTCAAGGAGAGATGCTGCCTGCAGGGTAATCGGTTTGCCGCCGGTGGGGGGGGCAGCACGGACTCATTACATTGCTGCTTGTTTCCCCTTGGGATTCATGGCACAATCTTGGCATTAAATTCTAAACGTATCACCCGCTCACAAGGAGTATTCCCATGGCAGAAAAAAAGACAGCATCCGGGCTTGAGGCGGTCCTCGCGCAGATCCGCAAGGAGTTCGGCGATGCGGCCATCATGCGGATGGGCGACTCGGCGGCGACCAAGGACATCGCCGTCCTCTCCACCGGCTCTTTCTCCCTCGATCTCGCGCTCGGGGTCGGCGGGTTGCCGCGCGGCCGCGTGGTGGAGATCTACGGGCAGGAATCGTCAGGCAAGACGACGCTCACGCTCCACGTCATCGCCCAAGCGCAACGCAATGGCGGGCTGGCCGCGTTTGTGGATGCCGAGCACGCGCTCGACCCCAATTATGCCCGCCGGCTGGGCGTCAAGCTCGACGACCTGCTCATCTCCCAACCCAACTCGGGCGAAGAGGCGCTGACCATCACCGAGCAGCTCGTGAAGTCGGGCGCCCTCGACGTGGTGGTCGTCGACTCCGTGGCCGCGCTCACGCCGCAGGCCGAGATCGACGGCAACATGGGCGACTCGCACATGGGCCTGCAGGCGCGGCTCATGTCACAGGCGATGCGCAAGCTCACCTCGGCCATCTCCCAGACCAAGACGCTTTGCATTTTTACCAACCAGATGCGCGAGAAGATCGGCGTCATGTTCGGCAATCCCGAGACCACGACGGGCGGCCGCGCGCTCAAGTTCTACGCCTCGGTTCGGCTACATGTCCAGAAGATCGGCGTGATCAAGGAGGCCTCGGGAACGGTCATCGGCAACCGCACGCGCGTCAAGGTCGTGAAGAACAAGGTCGCGCCTCCTTTCACGGAAGCCGAGTTTGACATTCTCTATTCCCGCGGCATCTCCTGGGAAGGCTCGGTGCTCGACGCCGCAATCGCGACCAACGTGGTGGCCAAGCGCGGTTCATGGCTCTCCTTCGGCACTGAACAGATCGGCCAGGGGGCGCAGGCCGCGACCGAGTTCCTTCGCACGCATCCCGAAATCACCGCCCAGATCGTTGCACAGGTGCGCGAGCTCAAGCCCACCGCCGCCCAGCTCGGTCGAGCCGCCGATGACGCGGCAGGCCTGCCCCCTGTTGTCACGGAGTGAGGCGGCTGGTGCTGGCCCCTGTGGACGCGACGGAGCGCGTCCCTCCAGTGCTAGGACGAGGACGATGGTCGAGAGGCCTCATCGGGCGCAGCCGGGGTTGGCTGGCCAGACTCGGAAGTCCCGCACCCACACACCCACACACCCACACACTCACACACTCACGCACTCACGCACGCACGCTCGTGCCGGGACCGGCCGGCCAGGCCCGGAAGACCAGCACCACCCCTCCCGTGAAGGAGAGGGCGAATGACTCGTCTTGCGCCTCGTTCAGCGCGGCCTGCCACCACCGGCTCAGCCGCAGGCCGTTGAGCGGGTAGCGGAGTCCACGCGACCGGATCGGCATCTGTGGATCGAAGCCGAAGATCGAAACAGGCTGGCCCGCGCATGACGCGAGTTCGACATCGCCCGCGTGGGAGGTGAACAGACCGGTGTCGGTCGCCAGCACCACATCCGCCTCGGCGCAAAAATCGGCGAGCAGCGACAGGTTGCCCAGCGTGTGGTCCTCGCGACGACCCGTCGCGCCCAGAATCGCCAGCCGCCGCCACCCGCGGGCGAGACAATACCGGAGGGTTTTGGCGAGGTCATTGTCGGATTGCCCCGGGTCGCACACCCAGCGCGCACCCAGCCGGTCGCGCAACGCGGGGGAGATGCTATCGCCGTCGCCGACCACGGCCACCGGCTCGACACCCCGCGCCACCGCCTGACGGGCCGCCCCGTCACAGCACACCACCCGTTCGGCCGCCGCCCAGTAGGCGAGCGGCTCTGGGTGAAGTGGAAAGTCGCCGTCGGCGAGAATTACCGTGCGCCCAGTATGAAGCGCTTGATGGGATTTTTTTTCCATACGATCTTGCGGTTGATGGAGCGCACGACCGCCTCCGTCTCGGCATCGCGTTTCATGCTGCTGACACAGGTAGCGCTGACGTCTGCGGGCGGCAAGCCCTGACCGACCCGATGCAGGGATTCGATCACCTGCCGCCAGTTTTGCTGGCGGTCCTCGGGGGATTTTGCCAGCATTTTTTCAATCAGCAGCGCCATCGGCACCGGCAGCTCCGGGTTGACCAGCCGCAGCGATCGCGCGGCCTTTTCAAGATGGGCATCCAGCACCGCTGATGGCTTGCCATCAAAAAGGAATCGGCCGGTCAACATGTGATAGAGCGTCGCACCCATCGCATAAATGTCGCTGCGGCAATCGAGGGCACCCCCCTGAATCTGCTCAGGCGACATGTAGTGGGGCGTTCCCAGCACATCGTCGGTCAAGTCCATCTGGGCCAGATGCCTCTGGGACAGCCCCAAGTCGGCCACCTTCACCGTTCCGTCTGCATCCACCATGATGTTGTCGGGCTTGATGTCGCAGTGAATCATCCCGATCTGCTCCCAGGCGTAATCGAGCGCTGCGGCCACGCTTTCGGCCACCAGCAGCGCTTCCGGCAACGGTATGCTTCCCTTGCGGCGCAGCCACTGCCCCACCGTGTAGCCGTCGATCAGCTCCATCACAAAATAGAGTTTCTCCGCGAAGGCCGCATCATAGGCCTGCACAATTCCGGGGTGTGAGATTTGGGCCGTGGCGCGCGCCTCCTCACAAAACCGCCGCAGGTCATCAGGACCGTTCGTCACGTTGGACGAGAGCACCTTGATCGCCACCAGACGGTTGAGCGACAGCTGACGGGCTTTCCAGACCGTCGCCATGCCACCCTGGCCGAGCAAGCCGACGATCTCGAAGCCTTCTATGACGGGGGGTGTCTTCATCGATTCGTGCATCCCTCTCCACGGCAGGTCGGACACAAACCGATACCCTCGCCGCCGCAGGCGATGCAGGGGGCCTCCACCCGATTCCGGCCCGTGACCTTGCCCGTGCCCTTGCACCGGGTGCAGGCGCCCGTGCCCGCGCCACCGCAGGCCGCGCATTTCTTAGGCTGTCCCAGGCCGTCGCAGGTCCGGCACACCACGTGACCGCGGCCGGTGCAACTCAAGCAGGTGCTCCAACCGCTCCCTTTGCACCCCGGACAGGGAGTCTTGACCATCAACGCAGTCTCGGCAGAGAGCGAATTGGACTGCCGCTTCTGGATCATCCCGTCTTTGCAGCCGGAATGTTTGCAGACCATCCGCCCCTGCCCCTTGCATGAGCCGCAAGTCTGGATGCCCAGCCCCTGACAGTCGGTGCAGGGCGAGGCTGCGGCTGTTCGCAGCAACGCCTGCAGACGGGGCGTCAACACCTCCGCCACGGCCACCGGCGCCCAGACGTTGCCGACCGCCACCCGGCGTGCCGCCTGCTGCCGTGTTTCGTGGTCGCGTACCCCTTGTGCCAGAAGCAACCGCAGATCGTCGGCGTTCCGCGCCGCCTGCACCCGGCCGGCACCGCCACACGCCTTGCAGAGAACCCCATCGCCTGCCAGGACACCCCCGCCCGATACTCCACTCTCGCCCAGCTTAAGCATCGTCTCGGTGCGACGGCTCGCCCCGTTGCCATCGGTTAGGCCACCTCCGATCGATCCGCCACCTCCGATCGACCCGCCACTGTCGCTGATGCCATTCAGCGTGCGCAACTGCATCTTGCGACGGCCCGCCCCATTGCAGCTGGGGCACGGTTTGTACGTGTTCTGCATCCGCAGCTTGCACTGGGTCATCTTCTCGACTAGCCGTTTGCCCGAATCGTCGGGGATCATATCGTCGGGAAGCAGCCGCACGAGTGCGGACGCATTGCGATAATAGCAGAGCGCCACCTCGGGCAGTTTTTCCTCGATCTCCGCAGCCACGCGGGCGTCAGTACGCGCCGCTTCCAGAACCGCTTGCCGGTCAATCGTGATCGTCGCCACTGTCGCAGGGGCTGGCTTTTCAACAACCTGAGGCTTGTCATCGCCGGCGCGCGCCCCGCAGTGGCTGCAAAAGAGCTGCGCATCCGCACCCTCGTGGCCGCACGCGCCACAGACCACCAGAGCCGCAGCCGTGCAGCACGCGAACACAGCCAAACAGAACATCAGGCCACGCAATAAATTTTTCATAACGCACACGTACCGATATCCGAATCGCCTCCCCAAAAAGGGGAGGCTTAAAAGAGACTCTATTTTGAACGCAATCGCCCTCCGATTCAACTAAAAAAATCTAGCGGTCCGATCATTGAGGGTGGACAAGTGCGTCAAAATCTGCTTTAGTACGGTCGCTCGTTTGAGCGGGGAATGACGCCGCTCATCGGATGAAAGGATCTAGCCATGGACGAAGCCATCAAAGCGAAACTCGAAGAACTCCGAGGCATGCTGCAGGCCGATGGGGGCGATCTGGAACTCGTCTCTATCGCTGGCAAGACCGTCACCCTCAAACTGCGCGGCGCGTGCGGCTGCTGCCCCCACGCCGCCTCCACGCTCAAGCACGGCATTGAACGGGCGCTCCGCGAGTCGGTCGATCCTGAGATCACTGTCGTTCGGTCTCTGTAAATCTCAAAGGGTTCACTATGTCACCAGACACCGCCCTGCTCGTGCGGCAGTTGGAGCATGCCGATCCCGCACGCCGCCAGACCGCCCTCGCCTCCTTGGCGGTGACGCTCGCCGCCGCATGCCCGCCGCCCGCCGAAACCGGCGATGTGAACATGCACTGCCACTCGTTCTTCTCCTACAACGCCCACGGCTGGTCGCCCTCGCGCATCGCGTGGGAGTGCCGCGCGCACGGGCTTCACGCGGCGGCTTTGTGCGACTTTGACGTGCTTGACGGCCTCGAGGAGTTCCTCGCCGCCGGCCGCCTCCTCGGACTTCGCGCGGCGGTCCATCTCGAAACCCGCGCGTATCTGGCGCCGCTGGCCGCCACGGATATCAACTCGCCGGGCGAGCCGGGCGTGAACTACATCATGGGCACCGGCTTTTACAAAACCTTCACCGAGGGCACGCCCCAGGCCGGGACGCTGACCGCCTTGCGCGCAGGCGCGACGCGACGCAACGAAGAGCTGATCGCGCGCATCAACGCCCGGGTCCCCGGGATCGCCCTGGACTACCGGCGTGACGTGCTGCCGCTGACCCCCAAGGGCGTGGCCACCGAGCGCCACATCATCCGTGCCTACGCCGATGCCGCCCGCCGCGCCTATCCCGAACCTGCCGCACGTGCCGCCTTCTGGGCGCCGCTGCTCAAGTCAACGCCTGCGGCGGCCGCCGCGCTTGAAACCGAAGTGCCCGCGTTCGAAGAGGCCGTTCGCAGCGCCCTCGCCAAACGCGGCGGCATTGGCTACCAGCAGCCCGGGATCGACACCTTCCCCCCGGCCGAGGCCTTCACCGCCTGGGTCCGTTCCTGCGACGCCATTCCCGCCGCCACCTGGCTCGACGGCACCAGCGGCGGCGAGGCCGACTGCCCCCGCTGGATCGACCTGCTCCGCAGTTTGGGGTGTGCCACTGTCGCCCTCGTCCCCGATCGCAACTGGAACATCAAGAAGCCGGAGGAAAAGGCCGTCAAGATCGCCAAGCTCGACGAGCTGGTGCGCGAATCGGTCGCCCGTGACATGCCGATGATCATCGGCACCGAGATGAACAAGGCCGGGCTTCCCTTTGCCGACGATCTCAGTGGCCCGGTCCTCGCGCACCACGCCGACGTCTTCCGGGCCGGCGCCCGGTTCATCGTTGGCCACACGATCCTCGGCCGCTACGCCGACATGCCCTATCTCGGCGCACGGGCCTGCGCCGCCTTCCCGTCCGTTCCCGCGCGCAACGCATTCTTCACCGCAGTCGGCGCCCTGCCGCCGCTCACCGAAGACGGCGCCCAACGGCTGCTCGACGACGGCCCCGACCGCGCCTTCGACCGGCTGTCCCGGACGGTCGGCGCGTGAAGGCGAATGGGACCCTTTCAGATTCCAATTGACGGTTGCCCGGTTTTTTGTCATCATCCCCGCAACTTTCGCACCCGTGGTGAAATTGGCAGACACGTAAGATTCAGGTTCTTATGCCGAGAGGCGTGGGGGTTCAAGTCCCTCCGGGTGCACCAGCTGCAGCAAGATACAGATGAACACTCAACGCCCCACATCCAAGTCGGGATAGGCATTTCCCTAGGTGTTGGGCGCGTTCTATTTTTTCTTCATCTGCCACACTTGCCATGACACAAAAAATCCAATGTGTCCCCGATGCCGCCGCTATCGCCCCCGGGGCATCGGTCGAGGCGCTTCTGGGGCGGCTCACCCAACAGATGTTGCGGCACCGGAGCGCCGATGGCGTCTGGGAGGGCCATCTCTCCTCCAGCGCCCTAGCGACGGCGGTCGCGGCTTTTGCGCTGCATCAGGTCGATCCGCTCGGGCAGCGCCCGCGGATCGATCAGGCGCTGCGTTGGCTCGTCGCTCATGCGAACACCGACGGTGGCTGGGGTGATACGCCGCAAAGCCGCAGCCATCCCAGCACCACCCTGCTGTGCCGCGCGGCGCTCACGGCCGCCGATCCCACCGATACCGGCTGTCGCGAGGCGCGGTGCGCGGCGGATGCCTGGATCACCCGTCAGGCCGGATCGCTGGCACCCGAGGCCATCGCCAGCTTGGCGCTCACACGCTATGGAAGGGACCGGACGTTTTCAACGCCCATCCTTGTCATGTGCGCCCGCGCAGGATTGTTGGGGCCCTCCGCCAGCGCCTGGCGCCACGTTCCGCCGCTGCCGTTCGAGCTGGTCGCGATTCCCGCACGCTGGTATCGCTTCGCCGGGTTGCCTGTCGTCAGCTATGCCCTGCCCGCGCTGATCGCCATGGGGGTGGCCCACCATCGCAACCGGCGCTCCCGCCTGCCAGGGCTGGCGTGGCTCCGCGATGCGCTCACGCCGCTGGCGCTGCGCAGGCTCGCACGTATCCAACCGGCGTCGGGCGGCTTTCTCGAAGCCGCCCCGCTGACCGGCTTCGTGGCCCTGTCGCTGTGCGCCGCCGGCGAAGCGGATCACCCGGTGGTCGGCCGCGCCGTCGGCTTTCTCACCGCAACGGTTCGCGCCGACGGAAGCTGGCCCATTGACACCAACCTGAAGACGTGGGTCACCACGCAGGCGGTGGAGGCGCTGACCGGACTGCCGCAGGCCGATGTTGCGCGCCTGTCGCAGGCCGGTGTTCTCACCCCGATCCGTGATTGGCTCCTGCGTACCCAGCACCGGGCGCCGCACCCGTACACCGGCGCCGCACCCGGCGGCTGGGCCTGGACGGATTTGTCGGGTGGCGTGCCCGATGCCGACGATACGGCTGGCGCGCTGATCGCGCTTCGCCACCTGGCCGGTCCGTCCGACCCCGCCGCCTCCTGCGCGGCCGCACACGGCCTGCGCTGGCTGCTCGATCTGCAAAACCGAGACGGCGGCCTCCCGACCTTCTGCCGCGGCTGGGGAAAATGGCCGTTCGACCGAAGCTGTCCCGACCTCACGGCGCACGCGGTGGCGGCGATGCGGGCGTGGTTCGATGCGTGTTCACCGAAACTTCGCGCACGTTTGCGCGTCGGCATGAAGCGGGCGATCCGCTATCTCGAGCGGACGCAAAATCGGGATGGCAGTTGGACACCGCTCTGGTTCGGCAACGAACACGCAGCTGGATCCGAAAACCGCACCTACGGAACCGCCAAGGCTGTTTTGGCGTTGAGCCGGCTGGATGCCGCAGGAAACGCCGCCCATTTGGCCGTGATGCTTGAGGCGGCGGCCCGCTGGCTGCATGCCAATCAGAACGACGATGGCGGGTGGGGCGGCGTCAAGGGTACGCCCTCGAGCATCGAGGAAACCGCTCTGGCGACGCGCGCACTGGCCATCTTCCAGGGCGCGTCGGATGCGGCCATTCACGGCGGAATGGTCTGGCTGCAACGGAACATCCCGGAAGAGGAAGACTTGAAACCCGCGCCGATCGGCTTGTATTTCGCGAGTCTGTGGTATTGGGAGCGCCTCTATCCGGTAATCTACGCGCTCGGCGCCTGCGGCGCGGTGACGTCCGTATTCGCTTCCTTACCGTCCGCTGGGGCGCATCCCCGTTTCACTGACCTGTCAAGCGGGCGATCCTGTGGACAGCCCTGTGACGTGGGCTAGCGCCCCGGCCGACGCGGCAGCGGTGGCGCGGGACGTATCGGACCGCGCAGACGGTGTGAGCGGTCTCGTAGATCCCGCTCA
>CAMBQN010000050.1 GCA_945870025.1 Akkermansia muciniphila | reverse complement strand
GGGGCGCATCCCCGTTTCACTGACCTGTCAAGCGGGCGATCCTGTGGACAGCCCTGTGACGTGGGCTAGCGCCCCGGCCGACGCGGCAGCGGTGGCGCGGGACGTATCGGACCGCGCAGACGGCGTGAGCGGTCTCGTAGATCCCGCTCTTGTCTACCCGCTCACGCGCCGGCCGACGCGGCAGCGGTGGCGCGGGACGTATCGGACCGCGCAGACGGCGTGAGCGGTCTCGTAGATCCCGCTCCCCCCGCTCACGCGCCGACCGGTGCGGTAGCGGCGGGCGATCGCAGGTCAGTGAAACGGGGATGCGCCCTGTGGCTTGCCGATTACGAAGCAATTCTTGACTCCGGCGCGCAGAAACGCAAAGATACCACCTCATTGCACGGCATCATCGCCGCGCCCACCGCATTGGAGCCGATCACACGCATGAAAACCGTCCTACGCGCCCTCGTTGCCACGCTGGCCCTCGCCACCCTTTCCGCCCGTGCAGAACCACCCCGGAAGACCACCTCAAAATCGGCACCCAAAGCCGCCGCCGTCGCCAAGCCGCCCGCCCGGCCGACCTCCATCCGCGGTGTCCCGGTCATCTCCCGCGACCCCTACCTCGGGCTGATTGCCGTGGACGGCGCCACGGGCAAGGTGCTCATCGAGAATAACGCCGATGCCACCGTCTTCCCCGCCAGCGTCATCAAGGTGATGACGCTGTTCGTCGTTCTGGACCGGATCCAGCAGGGATCCGCCCACCTGACAGATCCGATTACCGCCAACGCCGAAGTGACGCGCCTGGGAGGGTCGCAGGTCTTCCTCAAGGAAGGCGAAATCTTCACCGTCGAGGAGCTTATCTACGCCCTGATGGTGCAATCGGCCAATGACGCCGCCGCCGCGCTCGCCATTCATGTAGCTGGATCCCAAGCCGCCTTTGTGGAGTTGATGAATCAGAAAGCCCAGGCGCTGGGGATGACGAGTACCCGCTTCTACTCCTGCCACGGTCTCCCCCCAACCCCGCCGCGTAAGGCAGAAGAAATCGATTCTTCCACGTCGAGAGATCTCGCCATTCTCGGCCGCGCGCTGGTCAACGCCTACCCGGATGTTATCCGATACTCATCGACCAAGGAACGGACTTTTCGCACGACGCCCAAGCCGTTCGTGATGCGCAACCACAACCACCGCCTGATGGCCTCCTTCCCCGGCGTGGACGGCTTGAAGACCGGTTACATTCAGGCGGGTGGTTACTCCACGATTGTCACCGCCACGCGCAACGACCGCCGGGTCTTTGTGGTGGTCTGCGGGAGCGTGGCCCTCTACGGAAAAACACGCGACCAGGCGGCGGCCGAAGCGCTGAACCGCGCCTTTGCCGCTCTGCCGCCTCCACCACCACCCCCTCCTCCACCACCACCGGCCACCAATCTCACGGCTTCCACCACGCAACCCGACCCCGCCGGCATCCTGCCGGAATCGGCTGCGGAAAAATCCGTCAGTTCCACGTGGCGTACCGTCAGCCTGGTACTGGGGATCGTGGTTCTCGGCGGCATCGTCATGGGGGGCTTCTTCGTCTGGCGCGGCCGCCAGTCCGATAGCGACATGATCGATCACGACGGCAACAACCGCCCGCGGCCTTCTTTGCACCGCTAAGGAAGCAGTCACGCGCACTTCTGCGGCCCCGGCAATTCTAATTATGACAGCCGCTATCGGGATCCAAATCGGGATCGGGACCGAAATCGACGAGAAAGAAAGGAATTCGATCCCGATAGCGATAGCGATTTCGATTTCGATTTCGACTGTACGGATGCGCCATAATTAGAATTGCTGACTTGCCCCGCGCTGCGGTTTGTGCTTACATGGCCCGCAGGGGATTACGAAGCAAAAGCACACACCTCCTTTAAAAAGGCAGACGTATGAAGCATCCGGGCGCGGTTGTTGACGTGGACGAAACGGGCGAGCCGGTCACACGGGTGGATCTGCAGCTCGAACGGGAAAAGATCCAGCTCGAACGCGAGCGGCTGACGCTGGAGCGCGAGAAGCTGGCTGCCGAGCGCGAACGGTGGAAGCAGGAAGCGGGCTGGCGGCAGGCCAGTGAGCGGGTCTTCAAGATCCGGATGAGCACGATGTTTCTGATCGGCACCTGCTGTCTCCTCTTCGGCTGTCTGATGGGCGGCATCTGGCTGGTCTCGCAGCAGGATCGTCTCCGCGAGAAACGGGATGCGGCCACCACCAAACAGCGGCAGGAACTGGTTCGGGCACTGACGACCGGCACCAACAGCATCAGCCGCGCGGAGGCGCTGCTGCAGACGCTTCAAGGACGCGGCGGATCGGGCGGCATCCTGCTGTTCCTCGACTGAGGGCGAACCATGAGCGCATTCAAAGCCTACGATATCCGAGGGGTCTATGGCACGGACTTTGACGCCGAGACGGTCCACCGAATCGGACGCTGTCTGCCGGGACTGCTCGGTGCGCGCCGGGTTCTGGTCGGCCGGGACGCGCGTCTGTCGTCGCCCGCCGTGCGCGACGCGCTCGTGCGCGGCCTCACCGAGGCGGGATGCGCGGTCGACGACCTGGGGCTTTGCACCACGCCGATGGTCTATTACTTTACCGCCATCGACGGCTACGACGCCTCGGTGCAGATCACGGCATCGCATAATCCGGCCGCTTATAACGGTCTCAAAATATCCCGGCGCGAGGCCGTGCCGGTAGGCTATGCCACCGGGCTGGCCGAGCTGGAACGCCGGATCGGAGCGGCGGACCTCCCTCCTCCCGCCGAGCAGCCCGGCGCGTGCCGCGAGATCGCCCGGACCGCCGTGTTTCTCACCTTCCTGCGCACCTGGCTGCCCGACCTCTCGGGGCTTCGGTTCGCGGTCGACTGCTCGGATGGCATGGCCTCCCTGCTGGTGCATGAGCTGTTCGGCGCCGGGACGGTCTATCTGAACGACACGCCCGACGGCCGGTTCCCCCACCATGCACCCAATCCGCTGGAGGTCGAGAACTGCGCGGCGCTCATGGCCGCCGTGAAGGAGCATCGGTGCGACGCCGGCGTGATTTTTGACGGCGATGCCGACCGGGTGATGTTCATCGACGAGACGGGCGCGTTCATCCAGCCTGACCTGCTGATCCCGATCATCGCCCGCCGCTTCCTCCGCACCGAACCCGGTGCGCGGGTGATCCACGACATCCGCACCTCGCGCGGCGTGATCGAGACACTGCGCGCCGATGGCGCCGAGCCGGTGATCGGCAAGGTGGGCCACGCCTTCGCCAAGGTCCTGCTGCGCGCCTGCGGCGCGGTGTGCGGCGGCGAGCTGGCGGGCCACTACTACTTCCGCGATTTCTGCTGGTGCGATTCGGGCGAGCTGGCCGCGCTGATCGTTCTGGGGGAGCTGGCGGCGGCCCGCCGCCGCGGCGAAACGTTGAGCGGCCTCATCGCCCCCATCCGGCGCTACGCCACGACCGGCGAAGTCAACTTCCGCGTCGAGCGGAAAGACGACGCCATCCGCGCCGTGCGCGCCGCCGCCGAGTCGCACGGCTCGCCGACCACGGTCTACGACTTCGACGGACTGCGCCTGGAGTTCCCCGAGTGGTGGCTCAGCGTCCGATCCTCCAACACCGAATCCTACCTGCGGCTGATCATCGAGGCGACGACGCCCGACAGGCTCGCCGCCCGCCGCGCAGAGCTGGAGGCGGCGCTCAAACCGTTTCTGATTGTCAAGGAG
The DNA here is from genome assembly GCA_945870025.1 of Akkermansia muciniphila. Classification (GTDB taxonomy): domain Bacteria; phylum Verrucomicrobiota; class Kiritimatiellia; order RFP12; family JAAYNR01; genus VGWG01. The sequence goes on along the minus strand of CAMBQN010000050.1, from coordinate 11,513 downwards.
GCGCACTGATGTCTGTGACAACCGTGTGGGATGATCTGGTTCCGGCGCCGCGATGCGTCGAGGCCAGGGCTGGCGTGTTCGCCGGGAGCGGCGGCATGATCGCGCTCAGCGGTCCGGTCGCCGAACTGCTGCCCGCGCTTCAGGCGTTGGAGGCGGACTTCGGTCCGGCGTGGCGTCCGGCGATCAACCCGTCGGCGGCCGATTTCCAGCGCGCCGCCGTGCGGGTCGCGTGTCTTCCCGGCAGGCATCCGGCGCAGGGATACGAACTGCAGATCGGCGTTGACTCGGTGACGGTCGACGCCTCCGACGCGGCGGGCCTGTTTTATGCGGCGATGGCGCTGCGCCAGATGCTTCGGCTCGCGGGCGGGGCGCTGCCCGCCTGCCGCATCACCGACCACCCCGACTTCCCCGTGCGCGGCGTGATGCTCGACATCAGCCGTGACAAGGTGCCGACGATGGCCGCGCTGTTTGCGCTGGTCGACCGCCTCGCCGAGTGGCGCATCAACCACCTGGAGCTTTACACCGAGCACACGTTTGCCTATACCGCCCATGCGGCGGTCTGGCAGGCGGCCAGCCCCATGACCGCCGAAGAGATCCGCAGTCTCGATGCCTATTGCAAAACCCGCTGCCTGGCGCTGGTGCCCAACCAGAACTCGTTCGGCCATCTGGAACGATGGCTCACGGTTGACGCCTATCGTCCGCTGGCCGAGTGCCCGGACGGCGGATTCCTGTTCCCGTGGTCGAAGGTCCCGTGCCCGCATCCGTTCAGCCTGTGTCCCACCGACCCCGCGAGCGTGGCCTTTCTCCGCGGACTGTATGCGGAGCTGCTGCCTCCGTTCACCTCGCCTCTGTTCAACGTCGGCTGTGATGAGACGTGGGATGTCGGCTGTGGGCGTTCCCGTGAGAAGGCGGACCGCGTCGGACGCGGGCGCGTCTATCTCGACTTCCTGCTCGAAATCCACAAGCTGGTTTCGGAGCACGGGCGCACGATGACCTTCTGGGGCGACATCATCATTCATCACCCCGAGCTGGTGTCTGAGCTGCCGCGGGACATCATCGCGCTGGAATGGGGCTATGAAGCGGACCACCCCTACGCCGCGCACGGCGAGCAATTCGCTGCCGCGGGAATTCCGTTCTTCGTCTGTCCCGGCACCTCGGCCTGGAACAGTCTGGCGGGGCGCGTGACCAATGCCCGTGCGAATCTGGTGTCGGCGGCCGAAAACGGGCTTCGCCACGGCGCCTCCGGCTACCTGATCACCGACTGGGGCGATAACGGCCACTGGCAGACATTGCCCGCCAGTTTCCCGGGGTTCGTGACGGGCGCGGCGGTCTCTTGGTGTCTGGCCGCCAACCGGAACATGAATCTGGCTGCCGCGCTCGACCGCCACGTGTTTCAGGATGCCGCCGGTGTGCTCGGCCGGGCAACACTCGACCTGGGTGATGCCTACCTGCGCTGCGGCAGGAAACTCGCCAACAGCACCGAGTTGTTTCAGATCCTCAGCAACGGGCGCGACCGGCAACCGGGCGAGGGCGTCACCGACGCCACGCTCGCGTCGGTGGCCGAAATCGCCGCCCGCGCCGCCGCTGCCGTCGAGCAGGCGCGGTGCGCGGCGTCCGACGCCGAGTCACTGGAAGAAGAGACGCGTCAATCGGCGCATCTCGTGGCCCATGCCGCGGCGCGCGGGCGCGCCCTCCTGGCGGGCACGCTGACCGACGCGCCGATGCGTGCCGAACTGCGTCGCGACTGGGAGGCGCTCGTCGCCGGGCACCGCCGTGTGTGGCTCGGACGCAACCGCCCCGGCGGCCTGGCCGACAGCCTGGCCCGGTTTAACCGGGCGGGCGGAGAGTATATTTTATGATCAACTACGAAAAAATCCTCAACCCCGAGCAGCGGCAGGCGGCGACCGCTGGCGACGGCCCGCTGCTGGTGCTGGCCGCCGCCGGCACGGGCAAAACCCACACCCTCGTCTACCGCGTGGCCCATCTCCTCGAGCGGGGCGTGCCGCCCGAGGCGATTCTGCTGCTCACCTTCACCAACCGCGCCGCCCTGGAGATGCTCGAACGGGCGCGGGCGGTGTGTGGCGATCAGGTCGGCAGTGTCTGGAGCGGCACCTTTCACCATGTGTGCAACCGCTTCCTGCGCCGCTATGCCGATCGGATCGGCTTCCGCAACGACTTCATCATCCTGGATCGCGACGACGCCCGTTCGCTGATCGACGGCTGCATCAAGGACCTCCACATACAGTCGAAGGACTTTCCGAAGAAGGATGTGCTCGCCAGCCTGTTCAGCAACGCCGCCAGCCGGGGGCTGGGGATCGGCGACGTGATCGACGAGAACCTCGAGGCACTGCGGGTGGACGTTGCCGACATCATCCGGGTCGGCGAGGCCTACGTCGCCAAAAAAGCCGGGCTGCAGGCGATGGACTTTGATGATCTGCTGACCCAGGGGCTGCGGCTCATCACCGAGCACGCCGACATCTGCCGCAGCTATCAGGAGCGGTTCGAGCACATCCTGGTGGACGAGTATCAGGACACCAACGGCCCACAGGCGAAACTGGTGGACCTGCTCGCCGCACAGCGGCGCAATGTCATGGCCGTCGGCGACGACTTTCAGTGCATCTACTCCTGGCGCGGCGCCGACTTTCGCAACATCATGGAATTTCCCAAGCGCTACCCGTCGTGCGTGATCATCAAGCTCGAACGCAATTACCGCAGCGTTCCGGAGATTCTGGCGGTGGCCAATGCGTGCATCGCGGGGAATCCCGACCAGTTCCAAAAAGTGCTGCGGGCCACACGGCCCGAGCGGGCCAAGCCGCGGGTGCTTCGCCTGCGCGACGGCAACGAACAGGCCGATGCCGTGATCCGCCTGATCCGCCGCTACCGCGACGACGGCTACCGCTTCGCCGACATGGTGGTGCTCTACCGCGCCCATTTCCATTCGATCGAATTGCAGGTGGCCCTGGGGCGCGCGGGCATTCCCTGCCGGATCACCTCGGGCGTGGGGGTGTTTGAGCAGGCGCACGTCAAGGACGTGCTGGCGATGCTCCGGGTCTGCACGCGTCCCGACGACCGCCTGGGCTTTGACCGCCTCCTGGGAATGCTGCGCGGCGTGGGCATCAAGACGCTGGACGGCTGGTGGGCCAAGCTCGGCGAGCGGTTCGACTCCGCCGACCCGGCGCAGCGCCAGGCGCTGGCCGCGCTGATGCGGCCGTCGGCGCGCGGCGAGTGGGAACCGCTCGACAAACTGTTCGGCGAGTATCACGACGAGGGGCTGGCTGCCAACGGCGGCGAGCTGATCGAGCGGTTTTTCGAGCGGTTTTACAAGACGTACATGGCCCGCACCTACGAATTTGCCGATCGCCGCGCCGAGGACATCCGGGAACTCGAAGTCCAGATCATGCGCGCGGCCAGCGTGCCTGCGTTTCTCTCCGAGGTGGCGCTGCTGACCAATGTGGATCACGAATACAATCGCCGGAACCGCGGCGAGGAAGAGGATGCGGTGCAGCTCGGCACGGTCCATCAGGCCAAGGGGTTGGAGTGGCCGGTGGTTTTTGTGATCTGGGCGGCCGAGGGGATGTTTCCCTCGAGCCGAACTCTGGACGAGCCGAGTGGCGACGCCGAAGAGCGCAGGCTCTTCTACGTCGCCGTGACCCGCGCCCGCGACGAGCTGGTGCTCGCCGTCCCCGAGATCCGCCGCACGCGCGACGGCGGCATGTTCTTCTGCAAGCCCTCGCGTTTTATTAGCGAACTGCCGCGCGAACTCGTGCGGGAGTCTTTCGGCAATCGGATGTAAACGATGTTCATTCTGGAGGATCACACATGCACTATCCTGACCTATCCACACTCAACACCCGTTTTGGCGCGCGAGGCCGGATCGCCTTCCGCGCGGGTGAGAACGGCCTGCCCATTGCCGCGCTGGCCGGCGTCACCGGTTCGTGCGAGGTCTCGCTTTACGGCGGCCACGTCCTCTCCTACCGGCCGGCCGGACACCTGCCGGTCTTGTTCATGAGCAAATCGTCCCGGTTCGAATCGGGAAAACCGATCCGCGGCGGAATACCCGTCTGCTGGCCGTGGTTCGGCCCGCACCCGACCGATCCCACCCGGCCCGCGCACGGCTTCGCCCGGATCGTGCCGTGGCGGCTGGCGGCGACGGAATACACGTCGCGCACCACCGAGATCCGGCTGGCACTCGACGACACCGACCCGACCTGCGGCGGGTGGCCCTACCGATTTTCCCTCACGCTACGGGTCGCTCTGGAGAACGCGCTGAAGGTGGAACTCACAACCCGCAACACGGACACACGCCCGTTCACCTTCAGCGAGGCCTTGCACAGCTATTTCGGGGTGCGACAGATCATGGACGTGACCGTGCGGGGGCTTGAAGGGACGGCGTTTACCGACCAGGTCACCGGCGCCGCCGGGTGTCCGCAGGAGACGCCGCTGGTGATCCGGCAAGAGGTGGATCGCGTCTATGCCGACACCGAGGCGGAGTGCGTCATTGACGACGCCGGCCTGGAGCGGCAGATTATCGTGGCCAAGCGGGGTAGCCGCACGACCGTTGTCTGGAATCCGTGGATCGACAAGGCGCAGCGGATGCCCGACTTCGGCGACGAGGAATACACGCGCATGGTCTGCATTGAGACCGCCAATGTCGGTGCCAACGCCATCACCCTCGCGCCCGGCGAATCCCACACGCTGGCCGCGACGATTTCGGCCGATGCGAAAGCGGAGTGACCTACAGCGTCGGGCTCATGAGGTTGAAGAAGTTTTCGAGGTAGTGGGCGTAACGCGGCCGGGAGCGCCACGCCGCAAGGGTGATTTCGTCGGCGCGGGCAAAGTCGTCCAGCAGGGTCTGTTTGAGCCGCGCGGCAAATTCCGGATCGAACGCGACGAGGTTGGTCTCGTAGCTGAGCCGCAGACTGCGCGCGTCGAGATTGGCGCTGCCGATGAGCGCGATCCGGTCGTCAACCACCAGCGCCTTGGCGTGGATGAACGGCGGGCGGCGTAGAAAGAGACGCACCCCCGAAAGCAGCAGCTCGTCATAAGACGCGCGGGCGGCCCAATCCACCGCCGGGTGATTGTTGAGCGCCGGGAGGAGCACCTGGACGGCGACGCCGCGGAGGGCGGCGGCGCGGAAGGCCCGTCGCAGCTCTTCAGGGAGCACCAGATAGGGCGTGGCCACCAGCACCTGATGGCGGGCGGTTCCGAGCAGGGTGAACAGGGCGTCCACCAGCGGCTGCTCGCTGGCGTTCGGACTCGCGTTGATCAGCCGCAGGGGAGTGTTCCCAGCCGCGTCCGCCTGCGGGAAATGACCGGGCACCAGCAGTTCGTGGGCGTCCTCGTCGCACATGTAGAACCAGTCGCGCAGGAACGTGTATTGCAGTTCCAGAACGGCGGGACCGCAGATGCGGAAATGGTAGTCGTGGATCGCCTCGCGGCGCGCTCCAGGGAGGTAGACATCGTGAAAATTGACGCCGCCCGTAAATCCGACCCGGCCGTCAATGATCAGATTCTTGCGGTGGTTGCGCAGATTGATCTGAAACTGCCGTTTGATGGGATTGGCCTGGGTGAAGCCGACGCAGCGCATGTTGGGGACGCGGTTGTACCGGCGGAAAAGTCCGGTAAGGTAGGCCGCCCGCGAGCCGTACTCGTCAAACAGAACCCGCACCTGGACGCCCGCCCGCGCCCGATCGGCGAGGCGGTCCAGCAGGGCGTGGCCGACGGCGTCACGGCCGATGATGTACGACTGCACATGAATGTGGTGACGGGCTGTGGCGATCGCCTTGAACATGGCCTCGAGCGCCAGACCGCCGCCCGCGATGACCTCGACCGCATTGCCGCCGAGCAGCGGATGATCGTGCCCCACGCGGTCGAGGATGGTGTTGATCGTCGCCTCCGCGGAATCTGCGGCCAGCGGCGGACAGCACCCGGCACGCAACGCGCGCCAATAGGCCAGCGGCTGTTCCTCCTGCTCCGTCTGGAAGCGGGTCGAGCCAAACCGCACATCCGAGCGGAGCTTGTGCCAGCCGCGTCGCGGCACGTGATTGATGCCGAAAGCCAGATAGGTGAGCGGCCCGATAATCGGGAAAAAGCCCGTGACGAACAGCCACAGCAGCGTCGAACGGGGTTCGCGCGGCAGCCGCAGACAATGCGCGGCAACCATCAAAAAAGCAAAAACGTGCAGCAGGGTTCCCAGCTCCAGTGACTGCACATTTTCCAAGTTCGCCAGATTCATGACCGGTCCTCCTGAACCGCGTCCTGCCAGATCGCCTCCCGTCGCCGCGCCCATTCCTCTGAGGCGCTTGCAAAACCCCTGCAAGCGCCGGTTTCAGGTTTCAGTGTTCAGGTTTCAGGAAGATGCAACATCGTGTGGTTCATCCTGATACCCGAAACCTGACACCTGAACACTCCGCTTGCAAAACAGGGTTTTGCAAGAGCCTCCTCTGTCTAAGCGTGTCGCGTGATGCGGGGCATTATAGCCGAGCCTTCTGAAACACACGACACTCTTTTTGCGTTTTTACCGGCGCTTGCAATTTTTCAACAAGTGCGGTATTCTCATATTTGAAAACAGGGAAGATGCGCTAGCTTCCCTGTTGGCGCTTTTCTTACGGAAAGAACGAATACGGAGCCGATATGCCTTCGGTCTTGATAGTTGACGACGAACCGCGAATTCTGACTTTGCTCAGCAGTCTTCTCAAAACAAACGCCATCGATTCTGTCCCTGCTCGGGACGGCACGCAGGCGCTGAAAGCGCTTGAGGATCAGACGTTTGACTGCATTGTTTCCGATATCCGCATGACCCCCATGGACGGCATGGAGCTGTTCCGCAATGTGCGCACCTCGAACCCGGAGATCCCCTTTGTTCTGCTGACGGCGTACGGCACGGTTGAGACCGCCATCGAGGCCATGCGCTTGGGGGCGTTTGATTATCTGACCAAACCGTTTAAGATCGACGACTTTCTCACCGTCATCCGTCGCGCCATCGCCTACAAGAATGTCGTCGGCAACCAGCCACCGGTCCCCACAACCGCCGCGAACACCCGTTTCGATCATGTCATCGCCGAAAGCGAGGCGATGAAAAAAGCCTGCGAAGTGGTGAAGCGCGTGGCGCCCACCGACGCCACCGTGCTGATCGAGGGAGAAAGCGGGACCGGCAAGGAGGTCATCGCACGCGCGCTTCATGAGAACAGCCTGCGCAAGGACAAGCCCTTCATTGCCGTCAACTGTGCCGCCGTCCCGGAAAACCTGATGGAGTCGGAGATGTTCGGCCATATCCGGGGCTCGTTCACCGGCGCGACCACCGACAAGATGGGCCTCTTCGAGGCCGCAACCGGCGGCACCCTCTTTCTGGATGAGATCACCTCTCTGCCGTTAGCGCTGCAAGGCAAACTCCTCCGCGTCCTTCAGGAGCAGGAGGTCCGTCGTGTCGGCGCCACCACCTCCATGAAGGTCGACGTACGGGTGCTCGCTGCCTCCAATGCGAGACTCGAAGAAAAGGTCAAAGCCAACGCCTTCCGGCAGGATCTGTATTACCGCATCGCCGTCATCACCATTGATCTCCCCCCCCTGCGCGAGCGGGTATCGGACATCCTTCCGCTCGCGGGGCATTTCCTCTCCTGCGAGGCAACCCGAGGCCGTGGCGAACACCGCCTCTCCCGTGAGGCGGCCGACATTCTCATCCGGCACCTGTGGCCGGGGAACGTCCGGGAACTCGAAAACGCCATCCGCCACGCCGTCACGTTTGCCGATAGAGAGGAAATCACCCCCGATCTCCTGCCGCCACGGATTGTCTCCTCGGCCGCAAACAACCCCACCCCGGTCATCGCCTCGGCCTCGGTTGATGCTGCCAACGAATGCTATCGCAACCAATCACTCCGCGCCTTCCTGCGTGAAAAGGAGAAGGACTACCTCGAGCAGGTTCTTTCCAAGGCCAATGGCAACAAGGAGAAAGCAGCCAAAGCCCTCCAGATCAGTCTCGCCACCCTCTATCGCAAGCTCCCTGAAAGCGAAGCCAGCCCGTTGCCGACGGAACAGGAGTGAGAGTACATGGCTTACGAAGTGTTGGCCCGAAAATGGCGCCCGGCTCAGTTTGACGACGTCGTGGGGCAATCGCATGTAACTCGAACGCTGAAAAACGCAATCGAGAGTAACCGCGTGGCCCATGCGTATCTGTTCGTGGGCCCCCGCGGCATCGGCAAAACCACGCTCTCACGCATCTTCGCCAAGGCGCTCAACTGTCTGGCGTCGGACGCGCCCACCGTCACCCCGTGCGGCGTCTGCGATCTGTGCCGCGAGATCGCGGCGGGAAATTCGTTTGACGTGCTGGAGATCGACGGCGCGTCGAACAACGGGGTCGACCAGGTGCGCGACCTGCGCGATCAGGTGCAGTTCGCCCCGGCCAAGGGCCGATTCCGAATCATCATCATCGACGAAGTCCACATGCTTTCGCCCTCGGCCTTCAACGCGCTGCTCAAGACGCTCGAAGAGCCGCCGCCGCACGTCAAGTTCATCTTTGCCACCACCGAGGGCGACAAGATCCCGCCGACGATCATCTCGCGCTGCCAACGGTTTGACCTGCGCCGCATCCACACCGCGCTGATCGTCGAGCGATTGCGCGTTATCTGCGAACATGAGCAGGTGACGATCACCGACGACGCCCTGCTCGCCGTGGCCCGCGGCGCCGACGGCGGCATGCGCGACGCGCAGTCAGCCTTGGACCAATTGATCTCGTTCAAGGGCGACACACTCACGGAGGATGACGTGCTGGCTGTCTTCGGCCTCGTGTCGCGCCAGTCGCTGGAAACGCTCGCCGGTCACATCCTCACCGGCGGCTTGGCCGACATTCTCCGGCTGGTCGCCCTGTTTGACAGCGCCGGCAAGGATTTGCGCCGGCTCGTCGCCGAGCTGCTCGACCATTTTCGCAACCTCCTCGTCTATCAACACGTCGGCGGCGATGCGGGGAGCCTCGACGCTACGCCGGAGCAGATTCACACGCTGGCCCGGCAAGCCGAGGCGTCCGATCCGGCACGTGTCCTGCGGGTGGCCGAGATGCTGGCCGACACCGAAGGCCGGCTGCGCCATGCGCTGAACGTGCGCACCTTGCTCGAGACCGCCCTGATCCGCTGCGCACGCGCCAGCACGACCGTCACCTTGGAGGACGTGATCAAGCGCCTGAACGCGATCCGAAGCGCTGAACCGCCGCCCGCCGCGGCCGCGGCCGCGGCGCCGGGACCGAATCCGGCTGCGCGGCGTCAGCAGTATTTCGACGATCCGGCGGTCAAGCGGGCGATGGAGCTGTTTGACGGCGACGTGGTCGGTATCGAGGAGTGAGGCGGGCGTGATGCAAGGCGTGAAGAAGAACCGACTCGACGCCCTCGTCGTGGCGCGCGGCCTCGCCGAGAGCCGCGAACAGGCGCAGCGGCTGATCCTCGCGGGTGCCGTGCGGGTCAACGGTCAGGTCGCCTCCAAGGCGGGGCACACGTTCGGCGATGACGTGGTGATCGAGCGGACCGCGCAGCCGCGCTTTGTCAGCCGCGGCGGCGACAAACTCGAAGGCGCCTTCGCCGCGTTTTCGATCACGGTCACGGGTCTCGACTGCGTGGATGTCGGCGCCTCCACGGGCGGCTTTACCGACTGCCTCCTGCAGCACGGCGCGACACGGGTCGTGGCGGTGGACGTGGGACGGGCGCAGTTGCACGGACGGATGCGGCAAGACCCGCGGGTCACCGTGATCGAGGGGTTGAACGCGCGTTATCTCACGCCGGCGGATCTGCCGTTTGTGCCGCAGTTCGGCGTGACCGATGTCTCGTTCATCTCGCTGCGGCTGATCCTGCCGCCGTTGGCCGCCGTGCTGGCGCCGGGCAGCGGACTGATCTCGCTGATCAAACCGCAGTTCGAGGCCGGGCGGGGCCAGGCGCCCAAAGGCGTCGTGCGCGACCCCGCCGTGCGCGAGGCGGTCGTGGCGGCGATTCGCGCCTTCGGAACACACGACGTCGGTCTGGAATGGCTGGGGGTCGAGCCTTCGCCGCTGCTCGGCCCCGAGGGCAATGTGGAGTTTCTGGCTTATTGGCGGACACCGGGGAAAACACAAGGGGAGGCGAACGCATGAAACGGGTCGGTGTAATGGTCAATGGTCGCAAGGCGCATGCCGCCGAGGCGGTGCGCCGGGTGGCGGCCGAGGCCGCCGCAGTCGGACTTGAACTGCTGGCCGACAGCCGGGCCGCCGCCGTGGCCGGCGCGGTGCCGCTGTGTCCGCTCGCGGATTTCCAGAAGTCCGTCGAAGCCGTGCTGGTCCTCGGCGGCGATGGCACGGTCCTCGAGGCGGCTCGCCAGTTTCAGGGACAGGATCTGCCGCTCATGGGCCTGAACATCGGCTCGCTCGGCTACCTCACCTGTGTTGGCGATGCCCAGTTCGGCGAGGCGGTCCGCGCCCTGCGGCACGACTCCTTCACCCGCGATCGGCGCGCGACTATCGCCAGCCGGATTGTACGGGAGGATCGCGGTGGGGAGGACCTGGCGGATGCCCTCAATGAAGTCGTGGTCAGCCGCGGCGCGGCATGCCGGCTGATCTGGCTCGATCTGGAACTCGATGGCGAAGCGGTGATGACGACCGCCTGCGACGGCCTCGTGGTCGCCACGCCCACGGGAAGCACCGCCTATGCGCTGGCAACGGGCGGGCCGATCCTGCTCCCCGCGACACCCGCGTTGGAGATCGCGGTGATCTGTCCGCACTCCCTCTCCTTCCGTCCGCTGATTGTGCCCGACTCGGCGACGGTGGCGATTCGCCTGGCGCGGGAGTCCGCCGCCGCGCCGGTGGTTTCGGTCGACGGCCAAGACGACATTCCGCTCGCCTTCGGCGAACGGGTCGAGCTGCGGCGCAGCCCGCGCGGCGTGACCCTCCTCCATCTCCCCGGATACAACCCTTGCTCCGTGATGAGCCGCAAGCTCGGATGGGGCGGGCGGTGATCCGGGAGGCGGGCGGCGCGTGCAAAACCCTCAGAAGCGCCAGACATCTGAGGGCGGATTAGGGACGGGCCTGAATGGCGCTGCACCTCAGCGCCGCACGTCGCCGCCCTCCGGTGGTTGGCGGTTGCCGGTCACTGCTTCTTTCGGGGTCGGGGTCGGAATCGGTATCGGGGTCGATTTCTGCCGTTCTGTATTCGCCCGGTTCCTCGCAAACTGCATACCCTAGCTGGCCGAGTTTCTCGTGGCCAGACACCATTCCGATCTATTTTTCGACCCCGATACCGATACCGACCCCGACCCCGATTTTTATCCGCTTTCCTTTGTCTTTTTCATTCAGCGGAACGTCACGGCTGTGGCGCGGATTTCCCGTCGCCACCAGCCGGTTGTTCGGAAGTTGCATTAGCCCGAGTTCGCCAGTTTCGCCACTTTCTTGCTCATAAGTTATTGCAAATCAACAAAACAATCTCAAAAGTCTAGACTACATTTTCGATCTTTTTCGGGATTTGGGGCACGTTCAGTCCGAGGTGAGCCAGCAGCAAGGCGAGCGG
>CAMBQN010000049.1 GCA_945870025.1 Akkermansia muciniphila | reverse complement strand
AGATTGAAATTATGGGGGCGAATCGGTTTGTCCCGCCGATGCCGGAGATTTGCTGGAAACGTTTAACGGAGAGAAACGATGAAAACATCAACACTTGTGGCCTTGAAGGCGATACTCGAATCCGATCCCGCTCGCACGCATGCGGACCGAGATCAGCTTATGCGAACGCTCGGCTTGGCGGAAGGCCCGGCTCAGGTACCGCCCGATCGAATCATTCCGATCGAAGAGGCGGCGGCACGGCTCAACCGAACCAAGCGGAGCCTTCACAATCTGGCGCGGAAAGGCGCACTTAAGAAATTCAAGATTCCAGGGTTCATCCGCGCATGTGGCGTCCGGGAGTCCGACCTGAACGCCCTGCTTCAAGGCGCGGCGTGCGGATGATGCGCCAGCGCGATCCTGTGTCCGCAACCTCAGTACAAAAGGCTTTGACGCATGCCCGATCCCCTACCAGCCGCTTTGCATACGAGGGCACTCCGTACCCTTGCTTTGGCACACGTGCAGTTCTCACGTTGCTACACCCTTTTTGATAAGCCGTTTCGTTTCCGACAACACCGCCTGCAGTCCGGCGCCGTCCAGTGTCCGCAGACCGTCCAGAACCGCGTCCAGGCCACCTGCGGTGCCCGTGGCGGGGGGTGTGGCGGCCGTGGTGGGTGTTGGACCGGTCACGTCGGGAAGCAACCCCACGGCCCGCCGAGCCGCCTCTGTGCTGACGTGCGTATAATGCGCGGTCATGGCTGGCGATCCGTGCCCGACCAGCGATTGAACCACGGATTGCGGGACGCCCCCGGCAGCGCATAGACTGACGAATGTATGACGCAGCGAGTGAAAACCGCAATCGGGGCGACTCCGGTTTGATCCGTCAACCTTCGATCTGGTCTCAATTCCGACGCCCTCAAACAGGTCGGTTATATCCCGCGAAAGTGCGCCCTCATATTGCTGATAACGATCTGCAATGCCCGGCATGACATAACCGGTGCGTTTTGTTGCGCCGTTCAGCATGTTCAACAGCACGGGGTGCATCGGCAGCGTCACGCGCTTCTGTGACCGTCGCGCCGTCTTCTGAGGGACGAGAGAGACAACGCCCTTTATCGTGTCCACATCTGACCAACTCAACAGCGCCGCGTCACCCAGCCGCAGCCCGCAGTATACGCCCAGGGCGACCAGTGTGCGCGTCTCTCCGGTAGCCGCAGCGCATACCCGACCCAGTTCCTCGATGGTCAATTCCCGCCTTGAATGGACAGCGAACCTTTTGCGCGTGATCTGCTTCCACGGATTAGACGTGAGCCTCGCCGTTTTCTCCAGCACTCGCCACACGAGAGACAGGGAATTGATTGTCCGGTTGAAAGTAGTCGCCGCCACCTGCTTCTGGAGATGCCCGGCATATTGATCTGCATGCTCCTGCGTCACGTGCCGCAACTCGTGAGTGTCGGGGTGCTTCGATTTCATCCACCTGGCGAACGCCTCAAACCAGCCTTCATATTGCGATAAAGTTGACGGCCCACTATCCGGTCGGTTCTGCTGGTCAAGATACGCCTGCCAACCGTGCCGCACACTGGTCGCGGGTACGACATCGGCGATCTGATCGAGCCGTTGATCCACGATTCCGATTGCGGCCTGAACCGCAGACAGCCGCGCCCTCTCGCTGCTCAGGGTCAAGGGTTCAAGCATCCGATCCCGAACGGCCTGCGCGACGGACAAGTCGTCTGTGCGGGTGGACTTGACCATCATTTTACCGTCTTGCATACGTTTCTGAACGTACCAGACATCGCCACGTAACAACAGGTTCTTGGTATCGGCCTTCTGCTTTTTCGTCGCCATATCCCGCCGCCTTTCTTTACGCCTAGTATCCTTTGAACAAGCGCGAAAGTATCAAAAAGGGGCGAATCATACAACACTATAATTACACTGAACGAAAAAAGCCTTAATCTATTGCGTGTCTTTTTGATTACAAATCAGCTGCTCTACCAACTGAGCTATGCTGGCGCGGACGGACATAGAAAAACAGAACGCGGCGATTCTGGCAAGCGAAAACCGCTTCTCAACCTCGTTCTACTCGCCGAATTGACCAGAAAAGGCCGCGAACCGAGCCTCCAACCCGGCGACTTGCTCGCGCACGGCGGCGAGTTCCTGTTCCAAACGGTCTAGGCGAGAGACGGCCGACGCCGTGACCGGTGGCGGCATAGCGTCGCTGCTGGCGGACGGCGGTGTGACGGCGACCGGCGGGCCGCTCAAGAGGTGAGACCAACGGGCCTCGCGGCGCCCGGACTCGCGGGCGAGTTTGACGGTCAACGGCCCCTGGGTATGCTCGGCCAGACCCTGCAGCGCGGCTTCCACCGCCGCCACGTCTGCAAACACCGCTTGCATCCGCTCGGTGCGGGCGCGCAGCTCGGCGGCGGTTTGTGGACCGCGCAACAGCAATTCCGTCAGCAGCGGCACGCACATCTCCGACACATGAAAAACCTCGGTAAAGGCGTGCCGGTACTTGTAGGCCCTGTGACCCGCCAACGAGACCTGCCACGCCAGTTTCTTCTCGCGCAACTCGTCCAGCGCCAGAACCACCGCCGTTTCGTCGAGCGCCAGCACCGGATCGCGATTGCTTTTCTGATTGCAGGCCGCAATCAGCGCGTTCAGGGTCAGCGGATAGTATTCCGGCGTCGTGATCTGCTTCTCAATCAGCGCGCCCAGCACCCGCGCCTCGTCGGCGGTGAGCGTCAGGCCGGGCGGCAGGGGCAGCGCCTGCGTCGGAGTGTCTGAAGTGTCCATAGTCGCTCCTCCGTGTTCAGCACACCTTCAGCAGGCGGTTGTTTTTCTTGCCCGACCGCAGAACCGTGAGCCGTCCTTCGATCAGCATCGTGGCTTCGAAGACCGCGGCAACATCGCTCACTCGGACGTTGTTGACCGTCAGGCCGCCCTGTTGCATCAGCCGGCGCGCCTCGCCCTTGCTTGCGCACAGCCCGGTCGTTGCGACCACCTCCAGCACTGGCTTGCCCACTACCGCGTCGCGGGGGAGTTCGGACGAGGGAACGTTGGCGAAGACCGCCAGCAGATCGGAGGCGGCCAGCCCGTCGAACGAGCCGCCGAAGAGGACATCGCTCGCCCGCTGCGCGACGGCCAGCCCGTGCTCGCCGTGGACTGCGCGGGTGAGATGCTCGGCGAGCATCAGCTGCGCCTCGTGCTTCTCCGGCGCGGCCGTGACCTCGCCTTCGAGACGGCGCAACTCGTCTTCCGGCAGAAATGTGAAGATACGCAGGAAGCGGATCACATCGGCGTCCAGCGTCCGCAGGAAGAACTGATAGAATTCGTAATACGAGGTGCGGCGGTGGTCGAGGTAGATCGCGTTGCCTTCGCTCTTTCCGAATTTGCGGCCCTGACTGTCGCACACCAGCGGGAAGATCAGTCCATAGCTGTCGGCGCCCTCGACACGGCGGATCAGCTCCGTCCCGGCTGTAATGTTACCCCATTGATCGGAGCCGCCGATCTGCAGGCGGCAGCCGGTCGTGCGGAAGAGGTGGAGAAAATCGTAGCCCTGGAGGATCTGGTAGCAGAACTCGGTGAAGGATATGCCGTCCTGCGACTCCAGACGCCGTTTGACCGACTCCTTGGCCAGCATCTGGTTCACGCGAAAGTGGCGGCCCACATCGCGCAACAGCGAAACAAACGTGAAATCCTTGTGCCAGTCGTAATTGTTGACCAGGCTCGCCGGATTCGGTCCGGTGTCGAACGCGATGAATCGCGACAGATTCTCCTTGATCCCTTCGAGGTTGTGACGCACCTGCTCGTCGGTCAGCAGGTTGCGTTCGGATGACTTCCCGGAGGGGTCGCCGATCAGCCCCGTCGCGCCACCGACTACGGCGATCACGCGATGCCCGGCGCGCTGAAAATGGGAAAGCGCCATGATGGTCACGTAATTGCCGGCCTGCAGACTGTCGCACGACGGGTCGAAACCGGCATACACGGTCATCGGCTTGTCGAGCGCCGCCACCAGCTCCGGCGCGGTCATCGCCTCAAAGAGCAAACGACTCTTCAGCGTATCCAATACATTCGCCATACCATCACTCCGTTACCGCAACGTCTTCAACCAAGCGGCCTCGTCGATCGGGTGCTTCTGCGGCACCACCAGCGAGAGGGTCATCCGCTGCGGGTCAAACACGGTCTCGGCAATCGCCCGCACATCCTCGGCCGTGGTGGACCGGACGAGGCCGATGAACTCGTCCGGATCGAGCAGCCGGCCGTACTGGGCGAGCGACTCCCCCACCCACGAAAGCCGGCCGCTCGTTCCCTCGAGCCCGAGCCTGAACGACCCGAGCAGGTAGTCTTTGGTGCGTCGTAACTCGGCCGCGCCAACGGCCTTCTCACGGACTCGGGCGATCTCGCGGGCGATCAAGCGCGTCGCGTGATCCGCCCGGGCGCTGTCGAGGCCGGCGCCAATGACCAGCAGGCCGGTGTCATCAAACAACTGGTAGTTGGAGTGGATCGAATAGGCCAGACCATGCCGCTCGCGCACCACCTGGAAGAGGCGCGAACTCATGTTCTCCCCCAGCAGGGTATTGAGCATCCGCAACGCAACCCGGCGGCGGTCATGCCGGCTGAAGGGAATACGAAAGCCGATCGCGGCATGCACCTGCTCAATTTCGCGCCGGACGAGGCGGATCTTCTCCTGCCGGGTCTTTGCGGTGACCGGACGGAACCGCACGGCGGCGCCGCCGCGGAGCTTGGCGAGGCTTTTCTCGACGCGCGCGACGCAGGCATCATGATCGACGCGGCCGGCAAACACCACGATCGTCCGGCCGGGCTGGTAGTGGCTGCGGCGAAAAGCGTCGAGCGCGTCGCGCGTCAGCCCCGCCAGCGAAGTCTCATTGCCCACCAGTGGCACGCCGATGGGGTGCCCGGCCCACACGGCCTCCGCTAACTGCTCCTGAACCACCGCCTGCGGCTGGTCGCGATACATCTTCAGCTCCTCCAGGATCACAGCCCGCTCGCGGTCCACGTCGCCGGGGGCGAGTTTGGCGTGGAGGTACATGTCGGCCAGAACGTCAAACGCCTCGAACTGGTATTCGTGCGGCAGACGCGCATAGTAGCAGGTGCATTCCTCCTGCGTGTAGGCGTTCAGGTAGCCACCTCGCCCCTCGACAGCCTGTGAAATCGCCTGGGCGCTTCGTGTCGGCGTTCCCTTGAACAACAGATGCTCGATGAAATGGCTCGCGCCCGTCGTCTCGGGGCGCTCGTAGCGGCCGCCGACGCGAATCCAGATCCCAACGCCCGCGCTCTCCGCATCGGGCTGCGGCGCCGTCGCCACCATCAATCCGTTGGGCAGCCGGGTCAACCGGATGTTATTTAACATGTGTCCTCATCTCAGCCAGCCGCAGCCAGAAGCTCGGCGAGCGTGGTTTTGCCGTCATAAAGCGCCTTGCCGACAATCGCGCCGTACAGGTTGTCTCGCCCCAGCGCCTGCAGGGCGCGAATATGCTCCGGGGCACTCACGCCGCCCGAGGCGATGATCCGGCACTGCGGCACGGTGGCGCAGATCTGGTCGAGTTGCGTGAGGTTGGGTCCGCCGAGCATGCCGTCGGTGGCGGTGTCGGTGTAGATGATCGTCGCCACGCCGGCGGCCTCGGCCCGCCGGGCCAGCTCGGTGGCCCGCACGCCGGTGGTCTCCACCCAGCCCCGGATCTGGACAAAGCCGTCGCGGGCGTCGATGCCCACGGCGATGTGTCCGCCAAAACGCGCCACCAACCGTTCCAGCGCGGCGGGGTCTTCCCAGGCGCGCGTGCCGAGAATCGCCCGCGACACGCCGGCTCGGACGAGATCGTCGACGGCCTCGTCGGTGCGCAGCCCGCCGCCGACTTCGACCGCAAGCCCGGAGGTGCGGACGATCTGCTCGATCACGCCCGCGTGCGCCGGGCGGCCCGCGAAGGCGCCGTCCAGGTCGACCACATGGAGTTGCTCCGCCCCCTGCTCACGCCAGCGACAGGCCATGGCCACGGGGTCGTCGGAATAAACCGTGGCATCCTCCGCACGCCCCTGGCGCAGCCGCACGCACCGGCCGCCCTGCAAATCAATCGCCGGCAGAATGACCATGTCAGAGCGTCCCCTTGCTTGACGGGACACCGGTCTCGCGCGGATCGTTTTCGACCGCCTGCCGCAGGGCGCGGGCAAAGCCCTTGAAGACCGACTCGCAGACGTGGTGTGCATCCTCGCCATAGCGATGATTGATGTGCAGGTTCAGACGCGCCTGCACGCTGACGGCGCGAAAGAACTCCTCCAGCAACTGCACGTCAAAATCGCGCACCTTTTGCTGCTTCATCCCGCTGTTGAAAACCAGATAGGGGCGTCCGCCCAGATCGACCGCCACCTCGCTCAAAGTCTCATCCATCGGAAGGGCGGAGAATCCATAGCGTCGAATACCGGCACGGGCTCCGAGCGCCTCGTCAATGCAGCCGCCCAGAACCAGTCCGATATCCTCGACCGTGTGATGATAGTCCACATCGGTGTCACCCGTGGCAACCACCTCGAGGTCGACCAGCGCGTGGCGCGCAAACAACTCCAGCATGTGGTTAAAAAACCCAATGCCGGTGTCGATCCGCGAGACGCCGGCACCATCCAGATTCAGCGTGACCGTAATATCGGTCTCGCGTGTCTTCCGCTTGCGCGTTGAAATCCGTGCCGCCATGTTGCCCCCTGGTTTGGAATGCCGTGGTTAGGGGTTATTATGGCCTAAAAGCCGTGCGGTGTCACGCCTGTTCCAGCAATTCTAATTATGACAGCCGCTATCGGGATCCAAATCGTAATCGGGACCGAAATCGACGAGAAAGCAAGGAATTCGACCCCGATAGCGATAGCGATTTCGATTTCGACTGTACGGATGTGCCATAATTAGAATTGCTGCGCCTGTTCAGGGCGAACGCATCTAAAGCCGTTTGAATGGCGTCATTCATTGCGCCAGCAGCAGGGCGGCGTTGCAGCCGCCGAATCCGGCGGAATTGGAGAGCACGAGGTCCAGCGCGGCGGCCTGCGGGGCGGGGATCAGGTTGACCGGACACGCGGGGTCGGCGGTCTCAAAATGGAGGGTCGGCGGAATCGTCTGGCGCAGCAGTGTGAGCACGGCAATCACGGCCTCGATCGCGCCGGCCGCGCCGAGCATGTGGCCGAGTGCGGCCTTGTTGGCCGTGACCGGGAGAGTGCGTGCGCGTGCGCCGAAGACGGTCTCAAGTGCCTGGAATTCGGTGACGTCGTTGGGCTTGGTGCCCGTCCCATGCGCATTGAAATGACCCACTGCATCCGGCGAAACGCCCGCGCGCAGAAGCGCCTCACGCATGACCTGTGCGGAACCCGCGCCCAGAGGCGCAGGAGCGGTCATGTGAAATCCGTTGTTGCCGGTCGCCCAGCCGAGCAGGCGGGCGAGCGGGACGGCACCACGGCGGGCGGCCGAGGCGGCTGATTCGATGACCAGGGCTGCGGCGCCTTCGGAGAAAATCGTGCCGGAGCGGTTGAGATCGAAGGGCCGGACGGCATCCGAAGTCATCGTGCGCAGGGAGCAAAGCCCCGACCAGGCGCAGCGCGAGATGGCGTCGAAGCCGATGACCACGACACGCTCCAGGTCACCGCGGCTGATGCATCCGGCGGCGTAGGCGATGGCCGCCGCGCCCGAAGCGCAGGAGAGCGACAGGGTGACCGGCGGTCCACCGAGGCCGAGGCTGTCGGCGACGCCGCAGGTGACCGAGCCGTGTGCAAGGCTGGCGCGGCGCGGGTCGGGGGCGGCGCCGCCCAGCGCCTCCTCGCCGGTGTCGAGAGCGCCGAAATTCGAGGCGGCGATCACCGTCGCACCATCGCCCGGCAAAAGGCCAGCCTGCGCCACGGCCTCGGCGGCAGCGCCGCGGGCAAAAGCCTCGGCCAAGCTCGCAGGCGGCCGGGCGGCGGGCGGCGGCGCGTAGCCGCGAATCAGCCCGGCGCGGGTGCAGGCCAGCCCTCCCGTGTCAAATCGGTCCAGAACCGAAACGCCTTCGGCGCCCGCCAGAAGCGCGTCCCACAGGCCGGCCACAGTCACGGCGACTGGCGTGACGGCACCCAAGCCGGTGATCACCGGGATTCGATCAGGTTTGTGTTGTGTCTGCATATCAATCAACGTCGGACAAATTCGCGGATGAGACGGGCGAGCTGGGGCTGGACGCGCTGCATTTCGGCCATGACCTCGGCGTGGGAGAGGGACCGACCACCGGTTCCGGCGGCCATGTTGGTGACGCAACTGACGGCGGCGACGCCGATGCCGGCGGCATGGGCGACCATCGCCTCGGGCACGGTGGACATGCCGACGACATCGGCCCCGAGGGCGGCGAACGCGCGAATCTCGGCCGGGGTTTCGTAGGCAGGGCCGGGAGAGAAGATGTAGACGCCGTCCGTCAGATCCAGTCCGATCTCGGCAGCCGCGGCATGGAGTCGATTGCGAAGCAGGGGCGTGTAAACGGCGGTCTGGTCGGGGAAGCGCGGACCCCAGCCCGGAACGACGGGGCCGGTCAGCGGCGAGAGGCCGGAGAGGTTGATGTGGTCGGTGAGGGCGAGAATGCTGCCGGGTCTGAGCGTGGGGGTAATACCGCCTGCGGCGTTGGTGATCAGCAGGGTCTGACAGCCGAGACGGCGGATGAGTTCGACCGGCAGGACCACGGGCGTCCAGCCGTGGCCCTCGTACCCGTGGCGGCGGCCGCAAAAGGCCACCACGCGCCGACCGGCCAACGTGCAGAGGAGCAGCTCGCCCGAATGGCCCGACACCGTGCTGGCGCCGAGACCGGGGATGTCCGCATACGGGACGCGAGCCAGAATGCTTTCAGGCGCGAGCGCCTCGCCCCAGCCCGACCCGAGGATCAGTGCACAGTCGGGAACGCGCTCGCAGAAAGCGGCCGGCAGGGCCTGAAAGGCCGCATTAAAAACGGCCGTGTCACGGTCTGGCGCCATAAAAACTCCTTCTAGTGAATCACTTCGATATCCGCGCGGGCGGCGGTGACGGCCACACCCATGCCGATCATATCGACGGAGAGAATCACCCGCATCGAGCTGGTGAGGCTGCGCACGACCCCCTCGGCCCCTTGGAGCGGACCCGAGATGATCCGCACCCGCTGTCCCTGCTTCAACAGGATCACCGGCTTGAGATCGGGGGTGAGCGCCAGCGCGCGCCGGACCTGCACCAGATCGCGCAGGAGCCGGAACGAACGCGTGGGTTGGAGGAAGCGGACGACATGGTTGGTCTGTAAAACCGGCATCCGCGTTTCTGCGGTCAACGCGACGAAGAGATAGCCGGGAAAGAGGGGCAGAGTGACGCTGATCTTGCGACGCTGGCGGACGCGGCTGACGGCCCGTAGCGGCAGATAATGCGGGATGGCATGCGCCGAACACACCGCCGCGACCTTTTTCTCGGTGCGAGGCTTGAGAAAAAGCACCTGCCAGTTTGCTAAAGGTGATGCGTTGGACATGGCGTCACGAGGCCTGATTAAAAGGAAATCGGGAATGTGCCCGAGAACGCGCGCCGTGCAATCGCAACACGGCGCGTCGATCCCTTACTTGCCTGCGCGCTTGGCCTTGACATATTCCACCAGCCCGCCGCACGCGATCAGTTCCTTCATGAAGGGAGGAAAGGCTACCGCCGTGAACGTCTTGCCCGTGGTCTTGTCGGTGATCACGCCGCTATCAAAATCCACCGAGACCGTGTGCCCCGCCTGAATCGCCGCCGCCGCCTCGGGGCATTCGAGGATCGGCAGGCCGATGTTGATGGCGTTGCGGTAGAAGATGCGCGCGAAGCTTTTGGCGATCACGCACGAGATGCCCGCCGCCTGGATGGCAATCGGCGCATGCTCGCGGGACGAACCGCAACCGAAATTGGCGTCGGCCACGATCATGTCGCCCTTCTTCACCCGCTTCACAAACGTCTGATCGATATCCTCCATGCAGTGCGCCGCCAGCTCCGCCGGGTCTGACGTGGTGAGGTAGCGCGCAGGGATGATCACATCGGTGTCCACATTGTCGCCGTAGCGAAAAACCGTTCCTTGAGCAGTCATGGTCAAAATCCTTTCCTCGTTGCAGATTAAACAAGCTCGTTGGCGTCGGTGATGCGTCCGGTGATCGCGGTGGCCGCGGCCACGGCGGGGTTGGAGAGATACACCTCGGACTCCGGATGCCCCATGCGCCCGACAAAGTTGCGGTTGGTCGTCGCCATCGCCCGCTCGCCCTTGGCCAGGACGCCCATGTGTCCGCCGAGGCACGGTCCGCAGGTCGGGGTCGAAACCGCCGCGCCTGCGTTGATGAAGATCTCCAGCAGCCCTTCCTTCATGGCTTGGAGGTAGATCTTCTGCGTCGCCGGAATGACGATGCAGCGAACGCCCTTGGCGACGTGGCGCCCCTTGAGCAGCCGGGCCGCGACGCGCATGTCGCTCAACCGCCCGTTGGTGCAGGAGCCAATCACCACCTGATCAATCTTTACGTCGCCCGAATCCCGCGCCAGCCGCGTGTTGCTGGGCAGGTGGGGGAAGGCAACCGTTGAGCGGAGCGTCGCCAGGTCAACCTCGATCGTCCGGGTGTACGACGCATCGGCGTCGGCGGCGAACTCGGTGTACTGGGCGCGTCCGACCTCTTTCAGAAAGTCGCGCGTCGCCTGGTCGACCGGGAAGATGCCGTTTTTCGCGCCCGCCTCAATCGCCATGTTGGCGATGCACAGGCGGTCATCCACGGTCAGGGCATTCAGTCCGTCGCCCGCATATTCCATCGACTGGTACAGCGCGCCGTCGACGCCGATCAGGCCGATGATGTGCAGAATCACGTCCTTGCCCGAAACCCACGGGTCGGTAAACCGGTTCTTGAGTACAAAGCGCATGGCCGACGGCACCTTGAACCAGGCGGTGCCGAGCGCCATGCCCGCCGCCATGTCGGTCGAGCCGACGCCCGTCGAAAACGCGCCGAGCGCGCCGTACGTGCAGGTGTGGCTGTCGGCGCCGATGACGACGTCGCCGGGACCGACCAGCCCGCGCTCGGGCAGCAGGGCGTGTTCGACGCCGACTTCGCCGGTATCGAAGAAGTTCGTGATGTTCTGCGCGCAGGCAAAGGAGCGCAGGATCTTGCACTGCTCGGCGGCCTTGATGTCCTTATTCGGCGTAAAATGGTCGGGAACCAGCGCCACCTTGTCCTTGTCAAAGACGCGAGCCACGCCAGTTTTGGCGAATTCGCGGATCGCCACCGGCGCGGTGATGTCGTTGCCCAGGACGAGATCGAGTTTGGCCTCGATCAACTGTCCCGCCTCAACGCGGGGCAACCCCGCCGCGCGGGCGAGGATTTTTTGTGTCATGGTCATCAGGTATCTCCTATTGAACGTTTTCACTTAACACTACATTGATCGCCGCCAGATAGGCCCGCAGGCTGCCCTCGATGATGTCGGTCGAAAGGCCGTTGCCGTGGTACACCCGTGCGCCGTGGCGCACCTTGACGTTGGTCTCGCCCTGCGCGTCGGCATCATCCGTGACCGCAGAGAGCGTGAAGGCTTCGAGCTTCAACTCCAGGCCGAGGATGGCGTTGACCGCCTTGAACGCCGCATCGATCGGCCCCGAGCCGACGGCCACATGCTCGACGGCCTTGCCGTCCAGGATGAGCCGCACCGACGCGGTGCTGGTGATGGTGTTTCCGGAATTGACCACGAAGCGGTCGAGCGTGACGCGCTCCTCGACCTGCGTCTCCAGACCGCGGGCGAGCGCCTCGATGTCGGCATCGGAGACCACCTTCTTGCGGTCCGCCAGCGCCTTAAAATCGGCGAACAGCCGTTTGATATGATCGGCGTCAAAGTGGAAGCCCAGCTCCTGCAGCCGTTGTTCGAAGGCGTGGCGGCCCGAATGCTTGCCGAGCACCAGCTTGTTGCGCGGGATGCCGATCGACTCGGGCGTCATGATCTCGTAGGTCGTCGCGTTCATCATCACGCCGTGCTGATGGATGCCCGCCTCGTGAGCGAAGGCGTTCTCGCCGACAATCGCCTTGTTGGCCTGTACCCGGCTGCCAGTGACGGTCTGCACGCATTTGCTCGCGGCGTAGATTTTGGTGGTGTCGATGCCGTGGGTGACTTGGAACAGGTCGGCGCGCGTCTGAAGCGCCATGACGACCTCCTCCAGCGCGGCGTTGCCCGCCCGTTCGCCAATGCCGTTGATGGTCGCCTCGACCTGCCCCGCCCCCTCGGCCACTGCGGCCAGCGAGTTGGCAACCGCCAGACCGAGGTCGTTGTGGCAGTGCACCGCGATCACGGCCCGGTCGATGTTGGGCACGGACTGGCGGATGCCGCGGATCAGCGCGCCGAACTGGTGCGGAATGGCATAGCCGACCGTATCGGGGATGTTGACGACCGTTGCGCCCGCTCGAATCACCCCTTCGATCACCCGGTACATGAAGGCCGGGTCGGACCGGGAGGCGTCTTCGAGCGAAAACTGCACGTCGCCGCACAGATTGCGGGCATACGCCACCATCGCAACAGCCTGCTCAAAGACCTGGTCGGTCGTCAGGCGCAGCTTGTATTGCATGTGAATCGGCGAGGTGGCCAGAAAAGTGTGGATGCGCGGCCGCTGGGCGTCCTTGATCGCATTCCAGGACGCATCAATGTCGGCCGGCAATGCGCGGCAGAGGCTGGCCACGGCTGGCCCCTTGACCAGCCGGGCGATCGCCTGAACCGACGCGAAATCGCCGGGCGACGAAGCCGCGAAGCCGGCCTCGATCACGTCCACCCGCAGACTTTCCAGATGCGACGCGACGAGCAGCTTGTCCTTGAGATTCATGCTGCAACCCGGCGACTGTTCGCCGTCCCGCAGGGTCGTGTCAAAGAAACGAATCACCCGTTTCGTTTTCTCATCGCTCATGGATCCAGTCCTTTCATCCGCGCAGCCAGCCTTCACCGCTCGGCTGCCAGCCTCTTTCAACAAACGAAAATTGTGCCACAGAGACAGCGGCGACGCAAGCGGAAAGAGACGAAAGCGGAAAGTTGAAAGCTGAAAACTGAAATGAAACACCCAACGCCCAACACCCAACGTCCAACATTCAACGAAGACGCTGGCGCGGGGGAGAAGCGATCCGGGTGGAGAGGCGCAAAGCGCGAGGTAGTGGTGACCCATCGTGCCCGCTTCGGGATGTTCGGTGTCGGCGTCAGCCTGGAGCCGGCCTGCCCTCAGGCCGGCAGGTGTATGGGATTGCCAACGGCCGGGGTGAGGGCACCCCGGCTCCAGGCCTGATGGCCAGCGACGCATGCAGGCCCCACGCTAATGAGTGACCCATTACCCGCCGCGCACAGCAATTCTATTTTTGGAGATGGGACCATCGGCGTCGGGGTCGGGGTCGGTATCGGTATCGATAAAACCAACGGAAATTCGACCCCGATTCCGATACCGACCCCGACCCCGATGACCCAATCGCCTCATAATTAGAATTGCTGCGCCGCGCAATCTCAGGCTAGGCAAAGGCAGCGGTGTTTGGTATCGTGCTGTCCGACAGGCGATCCCATTCTAATCGATGGCGACCCAAGGAGCAGGCTCGAAGATGAAAATACCTTTTCACGTGGATTTGAAAGACAAGGTGGCGGTGGTCACGGGCGGCGGCGGCGTGCTGTGCGGCGTGATGGCTCAAGCGTTGGCCCAGTGCGGCGCAGCAGTCGCGGTCGCCGACCTCAAGCTGGAGGCTGCGCAACGCGTGGCCGATACCATCACGGCGGAGGGCGGCCGGGCGATGGCCGTCGCTTGCAATGTGCTCGACAAGGCCAGCTTGGAGGCGGCTAACGTCGCGGTCGAGGAACGGCTGGGGCCGGTCTCCATTTTGATCAATGGCGCGGGAGGCAACCACCCGAAAGGGACGACCTCCATGGAGTACCTCAATCCGGACGACTTGCTGAATGAGCACCGGGACGTCACCACGTTCTACGATCTGGATCCCAAGGGCATCGAGTTCGTATTCAATCTGAACGTCCTGGGGACGCTGCTCCCGACCCAAGTGTTCACGCGAAAAATGGCATTGACCCGGTCGGGCGTGATCCTCAACGTTTCTTCGATGAACGCCTTTCGTCCGCTGACCAAAATACCCGCCTACAGTGGCGCCAAGGCGGCGGTGAGCAACTTGACCCAATGGCTGGCGGTCCACATGGCCAAGGCGGGCATCCGCGTGAACGCTCTGGCACCGGGCTTCTTCCTGACCGACCAGAACCGCGCGCTGCTGACCAACCCCGACGGATCTCGGACGCCACGGTCAGAAAAGATTCTCGCTCATTCGCCGATGGGGCGCTTGGGCGAGCCGGGGGATCTGCTCGGCGCGCTGCTCTGGCTGGTTTCAGACCACGCCGCCGGTTTCGTGACGGGTGTGGTGGTTCCGATTGATGGTGGGTTCTCCGCCTACAGTGGCGTGTGAACCGCCGGGTAAACAAACAGAGCCGCTTGCAAAACCCTGTTTTGCAAGCGGAGTGTTCAGGTTTCAGTGTTCAGGTTTCAGGAAGAACCACACGATTTTGTGTCTTCCTGAAACCTGAACACTGAAACCTGAAACTGGCGCTTGCAGGGGTTCTGCAAGCGCCTCAACCAGAAAGGACGGTCAACAATGAGATTCGTGAGCAGAGTGATCAAAGTGGCGGTTGGGCTGGTGGTTGTCTTGGCGGTGCTGGCCATTATCGCGTTGTTTTTTCTCGGGCCGTTGGTGAAGACGTCGGTCAACACCCTCGGCCCCAAGCTGCTGGGTGTGCCGGTTTCGGTGCAGCATGTGGCCATTCAGCCGCTGAGCGGCTCGCTGCGTCTGGAAGGGATGATGATCGGCAATCCGGAGGGGTATTCGAAAGATGCGCTGTTTGCGCTCAAGGAAGTGCGGGTCAAGATCGACATCGCGTCGTTGCCGGGAACCGGCCCGATCGTGATCCAGGAGCTGGCGATCATCGAGCCGCAGGTGGCGTATGAAGTCGCCGGCGGCAAGAGCAACCTCGAGGCGCTGACCGCCAAGCTGGCTAAGGCCGAAAAGACGCCCGCGCCCCAGCCCGCGCAGAAGGACAAGAAGGCGTCGCGCAAGGTGATCATCGACCTGCTGGAGTTCCGAGACGGACAGGTGTCATATCGCTCCAACCTGACGCTGGGGAAGGCCGTGCCGCTGCCGCTGCCCGACCTGCGTCTGACCGCCATCGGACGGGATCAGGGCGGAATCAAGGCGGTGGACGCCGTGAACAAAGTGCTGGGCGAACTGCTCAATCTGGTGGGAACGGTGGTCGCCCAGGTCGGCACGGCCGCGCTCGACACGGGCAAGGCGGCTGTCGAGGCAGGTAAGCAAGCGGTGGTCGGCGGCGCGGAAACGGTGAAAGCGGCCGGAGCCGCTGTCAAGGGACTCTTCAAATCGGTCACCGGCGATAAATAGAGGAGCCGCTTGCAAAACCCTGTTTTGCAAGCGGAGTGTTCAGGTGTCAGGTTTCGGGTATCAGGATGAACCACACGATGTTGCATCTTCCTGAAACCTGAACACTGAAACCTGAAACCGGCGCTTGCAGGGGTTCTGCAAGCGCCTCAGA
>CAMBQN010000048.1 GCA_945870025.1 Akkermansia muciniphila | reverse complement strand
TTGCAAGCGGAGTGTTCAGGTGTCAGGTTTCGGGTGTCAGGAAGAACCACACGATGTTGCGTCTTCCTGAAACCTGAACACTGAAACCTGAAACCGGCGCTTGCAGGGGTTCTGCAAGCGCCTCCTAAACCCCGAGTCTGGTCTTGCATGCGACCCGATACAGGGGGTACAATGACCAGAACACGTTTCAAGAAGCGAGAAAGCAGGACAGTTATGATCAAACACCACGTCTTTATTTTGATGGGCGCGATTTTGGCTGGTTGCGGGAAGCCGACGCTGCCGCCGGAGCCTGCGGCCCGTAAACCGGAGGCAGCGGCAACGGTCAGCGCGAGTGTGAAAACGAACGCGCTTCCGGTTCCAGTGGCGTCCAGCACACAGGTAACGGCCAAAGTCGTGAGTCCGGTGATCACCGAGCCGACCCGGGCGTCCGCCGAGGCATCGGACTTTGAGGGCCGGATGGCGGAATTAAACGCCCTCATAAACAACACGGATTTCGGCGAAGCGATTCGCTTGAACAGAGAGATGCAGAGCACGTTTAAGGAAACGGCGCAGTATAATCAGTTGGCCGAGGTCCTGCGCCGCCTGACCGAATACAGACGGGAAGCCCCCCCATTGGTGATCGCGGTCAAGAACTTGTCGTCCGGCGATTCTCAGACGGTGAAGGCGGCGCAAAACGAACTTGAAGAAGCGGATGAGCTGGGCCGCATTTATCTCCGGCATGCCTTGCGCACAAAGACGGTGGCGATTGCTCTGGCGGCTGGCGAGCGTCTCCTCGCTCTGAACGACACCGAGTCGATCCCCATTTTTATGAGTCACGTGAAAACGAATTCGGTTTCACCGCTCGGCCGCGCGTCGGTCCGAGCGCTTGTGGTCATGACAAAAAAACTGCCGCCCGATGTGGCGCCGGCCTGCTTCGAGATCGTGCGGGCCGACACGACCTTCAGCGCGACGCCGGTATTCGACATTTTTGAAGCCGTTTTTCTGCGCACGTGCGAACGAAATGAAGCCCGGTTCAACGAACGGTTGGGCTGCGCGGAAGGGGCGGATGTGTTGCGCGCGTATCTCAAGGATGCTTTGCTCTCCACGAACGCGGCGGCCCGGGCGTGGGCGTGCGTCCGCCAGCCCGAGTTCCTCCCCCTCATGAACGGGTTGCGGGCGACCTACTACGCGGATGTGACCCTGAGCACGAACGTTCTCGATCGCATCGAGACGCAGCCCCTGGTGGAGATCGCCAGCAAGGCATTTCCCGTGCCGGGAGGGGGAACGAACACGCTATCCGCCCGCTGGAGTGGCGATCTGCAGGTGCGTCAGGCCGGTGAATATGTTTTCACGCTGCAGTGCGGGCCTTCCGCCCTTCAAACAACCCAACTGTGGTTCGATGAAGAGAAACTGTCGGCCGTTGATAACTGGGGGAATCTCGGTTGGCAGCCGCAGACGATCAAGAAGGTGCTCTCGAACGGCTGGTACGCCGTCCGGCTCGAATACACCAAGGACAACAGTACGCCGGACGGGTCCATCCGGTTCGTCTGGGCCGGGCCCTCCGCCGTGATGCGATCGCGGCCGTGGCCGGAGGAGCTCGATGCCATCGTGCACGCGATGGCGGATCTGAGTTCGACCAACTCATCCGCCTGGCGCGCGGCGCGGACCGTGCTGGCGGATGCCGGCGAGGTGAGTCGTGTTTACATGCGCAACGCCATCGTGAACGCACCGGCGGGGATGGCCGCAGCGACGGCATCGCTGCTGGCGGAATGGGGCGACACAAAAACGCCACCGTTGTTGCTGGCGCGGCTGAAGGTGGAAAAGGACGAGAAAGCGGTGGTGGCGCTTGCGGACGCCTTGTGTGTTATGGCTCAGGTGATCGAGCCGGGGATCTATCCTGAGTTGTATAAAGCGGGTCTGGCGGCGGAGGCCGGGGAGATGAACCCCTATGCATCGATTCTCTGCGCGGCGTTGTGGCGGGTGTGCGGGGAAGACCCGAAGAAGTTCGGAACCCTGGTCGGAGACGTTACGGGATACGCGAAACTGGCGGCACATGTTCAGACGGCGCTGAGTTCCAAGGATGGAGCGGCTTTGGCGCGCGCGTGCCGGAACGGCTATCCGCTGGCTCCGGTGATGCCGGGTCTGCGCGGGCGATACTATGACGATCCCGAATTTTTCAAGTTGGCGCTGGAACGGCTGGACGGTCGAGTCGAAGTGGGGAACCGGCAATTCCCGCTGGCAACGAACCGACAGGACAACATTTCTGCGGAGTGGATCGGATCGCTTCGCATTGTCCAGCCCGGAGAGTACATCTTCGCGGCCGGCGGCAGTGTCTACGTTGGCGTCTACGTGGACGGGAAGTTGGTGAATACCGGCAATTGGGCGCAAGAAGCAAAGGTGACCTTGGCAGTAGGAATGCACCCCGTTCGCATCACCTTTATGCAGAACCAACCGGGCGGCAATTCATCCGCCTCCGTGTCGTGGCAAGGTCCAGGCGTTGCGAGGCAGGTCCTTTCATCGGATGTTCTCCGATGTGTCCCGTGGGATGGCAAATTGACCGAGTTGGACAAGGCGGTGACAGCTCTGACCGCGACGGGTCGGGCGCAGGTGATCGGGGCGCGTACCGTGCTGGCGGAGGCCGGCGAGGTGGGCCGCGCGTACATGCGCAATGCGATCCTGAACGCGCCTGCGGGGACGGCTGCGGCGACGGCATCGCTGCTGGCGGAATGGGGCGACACGAACGCACCGCCGATGTTGCTGGCGCGGTTGAAGGTAGAGAAGGACGAAAAAGCGGTGGTGGCGCTTACGGACGCTTTGTGTGTCTTGGCTCAGGCGATCGAGCCGGGGAACTATCCTGAGTTGTATAAAGCGGGTCTGACGGCGGAGGCCGGGGAGATGAACCCCTATGTCTCGATCCTCTGCGCGGCGTTGTGGCGGGTGTGCAGTGAAGACCCGAAGAAGTTCGGAACCCTGGTCGGGGACGCTGCGGGATACGCGAAGCTGGCGGCACATGTTCAGCCGGCGCTGGTTTCCAAGGATGGGGCAGCCTTGGCGCGCGCGTGCCGGAACGGCTATCCGCTGGCACCGCTGATGTCGGGTCTGCGCGGGCGATACTATGACGATCCCGAATTCTTCAAGTTGGCGGTGGAACGGCTGGATGGTCGAGTCGAAGTGGTGAACCGGCAATTCCCGCTGGCAACGAACCGACAGGACAACATTTCTGCGGAGTGGATCGGATCGCTTCGCATTGTCCAGCCCGGAGAGTACATCTTCGCGGCCGGCGGCAGTGTCTACGTTGGAATCTACGTGGACGGGAAGTTGGTAAATACGGGCAATTGGGCGCAAGAAGCAAAGGTGACCTTGGCAGTAGGACTGCACCCCATCCGCATCTCCTTTTTGCAGAACCAACCGGGCGCCAATTCATCCGCCTCCGTGTCGTGGCGAGGTCCTGGCGTTGTGGGGCAGGTCCTTTCGTCGGATGTTCTCCGATGTGCCCCGTGGGATGGCAAGTTGATGGAGTTGGACAAGGCAGTGACAGCGCTGACCGCGACGGGGCGGGTGCAGGTGATCGGGGCGCGGACCGTGCTGGCGGAGGCCGGCGAGGTGGGGCGTGCGTATCTGCGCAACGCCATTCTGAACGCACCGGCGGGGACGGCTGCGGCGACGGCATCGCTGCTGGCGGAATGGGGCGACACGAATGCGCCGCCGGTTTTGTTGGCGCGGCTGAAGGTGGAAAAGGACGCAGCGATGAAGGACACCCTCACGGACGCCCTCTGTGATCTGGCGGGGACGATCAAGCCGGACATAATCCTGGAGTTGTACCGCACGGCGTTCGCGCCGGATGCCGGGGCAATGAACCCGTACGTCTCCATTTTGTGCGCGGCACTGCTGGCGCGCCAGGGCGATGCGGAAGCGTTCAACACGCTGGTCAAGGACGCTCAGGGCCATCAGGCGCTGACCCGACACGTGCAGGCCGCGTTGGCCTCCACGTCCGACGAGTCCGTCCGCTTGGCGTGTTTGCGCGGCGCGCCCATCGCCCCCGTCATGCAGGGGCTGCGGGGACGGTATTGCGCCGGGCAGGCGTTTATCAACCCCGTGCTTGACACCGTCGATGCGCAGGTCAACGTGAACAACCGGGAGTTCCGGTTTCCGGACAAGCGGCAGGACGACATTTCCGTCCGATGGACCGGATTTCTGGACATCGCCGTGCCAGGGTCCTACACATTCATCGTCAACGCGCACAGCGGGGCGAACGTGTGGGTGGATGATCAGCTTGTGGCGCAAAGTTTGGCGCGGGCGGAAAACAAGAAGGATGCGGTCAAACTGGCCAAAGGCTGGCACAAGCTGCGGGTCGATTTCTGGCAGATCAGCGGCAACAGTCAGGTGCAGCTCGCCTGGATTCCGCCGAGTGGTCCGCGCGAAGTGATTCCGGCTGCCGTGCTGAAGACCGCTCCTGCGGCGTCCTTCCTCGCGCAGATCGAGAAGATCGTGGCCGGTCTTCCCTCCGCCAAACCGGAGGAACTGGTCGCCGCCAGCGCCCTGCTGAAAAGTTATGGTGCTGTATCGGGGTTCTATCTCGACCGCGCCCTGCGCGGGGCGAGTTCGGAAACGATCACGCCTTATGTAACGATGCTGGTTGAAATGCGAGACGTGTCGCTGGCTGGTAAGATCCGCGAGATGCGGAAGACCTCGGCGCCTCTGGCTTCCAAGATCGACGCATGTCTGGCCGATCTGGCTGGGAAAGGCGCCCAGAGCCAGGCACCCTGGTTCTACGCCGTCCTGAAGACCGACGCCGACAATGCCTTCCCGATGTGCGGGCCGATGCTCTCCAAGGTGATGCAGGAGACCTGCAAGAATAACGGCAATGCGTTCAATGCGCTTGTGGGAGACCCGCAGGGGCAGGCAACCCTCAAGGCCTATCTCGACAAATTGCCCAAGCCTGAGAATCCCAAGCCGAATCCCAAGTGACCGACGTTCCCACAACGGGAACCGGGGGTATCCATGATCGCATTTGTACGCGGCACCCTGTTTGAAAAAAAGCCCATGACGGCCTGGATCGATGTCCAGGGCGTGGGTTACGAGGTGATGATCACGCTGGGCACCTACGACCGGATGCCCGCCGTAGGGCAGCCTTGTCTTCTCCATACCTGCCACATCATCCGCGAGGATGCGCACCTGCTGTTCGGGTTTCATGACCGTGACGAGAAGTCCACGTTCGAGTTGCTGATCACCGTCAACGGCGTCGGACCCAAGGTGGCGCTGGCGATCCTCAACGGCTTGCCCGTCGCCGACCTCCGGGCCGCGATCGCCGAAGGCAATGTCAAACGCCTGAGCACCGTCCACGGCGTCGGCAAGAAGACCGCCGAACGGCTGGTCGTGGAACTGCGCGACAAGATCGATCCGGCCGAAGCGTTTGCGGCGCAGATCCTGGCGCACCCCGGCGGCGATTCTGCCGTCCTACGTGACACGGTGCTGGCACTCACCCAGCTCGGCTTTGCGCACGATCAGGCGCGCAAGAAAGTCCAGACCGCGCTCGACGCTGGCGCCGATCCCTCCAACACAGAAGCGCTGCTCAAAAAGGCCCTCGCTGGGCGGTGAGCCTCACGAGGCTCTTGCAAAACCCTGTTTTGCAAGCGGAGTGTTCAGGTGTCAGGTTTCGGGTGTCAGGTTTCAGGTGTCAGGTTTCGGGTGTCAGGTTTCGGGTTTCAGGAAGAATCACACGTGCGTCTTCCTGAAACCTGAACACTGAAACCTGAAACTGGCGCTTGCAGGGGTTTTGCAAGCGCCGCTCACACAAACCGGCGCTTCAGGCGTCCCCGGTACTTGTCGATCGCCCAGCGCACCATCTCGAACGGTTCGCGCACGCCAAACAGCAGCGCGCCGGCCACTCCGCCTGCAAGCCCGCCAGCGCCGCCCGCCGCCAAATGGATGAGATCGCTCATCTTCCGCCCCGCATGCAACGCGTCCGGCAGCGCGTCCGTCCCTCGCATCGCCACCCAGGCGCCCGCGCCAGCCACTAACGAGGCCAGCCCCACACGCGCTAGAAACAGCAGTGTCGGCCTGAGCGGAAAGACCGGTGTCGACGTGCGCAGCAGCCCGACCAAGGCAACGCTCTTGAGCGTGCGCGACAGCGCAAACCCGCCTGCAATGATGCCCAGCAGCAGCAGGTCGTTGCCCTGACACAGCCGCAGCCCGGCCCAGCTTACTGCCATGCTGAACGCGGAGAAGAGCACCCCGACCACCACCACCGATGTCGTGCGACGATGGGCGAAAAACGCCTGCATCACCAGCGCCTCGACCGCCGCCGCCGGCAGCACAAACGTGTAACACGCGGTTGACAGCGCGGTGCGGACGACCGCAAGCTCTTGAAATTCGCCGCCCTTGAAAACCAGCGATGTCAGCGGGACGGACACCAGCGCCATCACCACAGAGAACGGAATGAAGACCGCCAGCAGCATCCGGCCGGAACGCGTGATCACCTCGCCGAGGCGAACATGGTCCTTGCGATCCACCAGTTCACAGAAGAAGGGGAACGCCGCGATACTCAGCGTGTAGGGCACCATCCAGTGGATCGTCCCCTGCAGTTTGCGTCCCATGGAATTCGCCTGCATCAGTCCGACCGCATCGAGCGGACTTAGGATATACACGTTGTTAAACACATCGCGCACCTTGGCGAAGAGGATTCCCGCCAGAAGCGGCAGGGCCAGCCACAGCATGGCGCGCACCGCCGGGTCGTTCAGATGGAGACGCAGCCGGAAGAACCCCGCCTTGTCGTGCAACCCGATCAGATGGGTGGCGAGCTTGAGTACGCTGCCGAGGAGCAACCCCGCGAGCAGTCCGTAAACGGCCTGTTCGCGGCCGAACCACAGCACGCCGCCCAGCACGCCAGCCACGGCGGTAAATTTCCAGACGGCGTCACCGAACGCCGCCAAAAAGAACCGCTTGTAGCCATTGAGGATGACGTAGGTCGTCGATCCCAGAGTCAGACCAAACAGCGCGGGCGCCAGCATCTGTACGGCGTCACGCCCCAGCCGGATCTGCTCGGCATTCCGCTGGACGGTCCATTCCGTCAAGAGTCCCACAACCCAGCCCGGCGCGAGGATCAACGTGGCGACCACGGGAATCAGGATCAACACCTGCAGGGTGAGGATCGTATTGGCGAAACGCCAGGCCGTCCGGTCTCCCTTCTCGGCATATTCGCGCATGAACACCGGCAGGAAGGAGGGTCCGATCACCTCCTCGCCAATCAGGAACAGGCTGAAAATGCAGCCCTCGAAGGCAAAGGCATAGACCGAATCGTAGGTCGCGCCGGGCAGGTAGCGTCCCATGGCTATGGCCTGAAACAGTCCGGCCAGCTTGAATAGCGCGTGGGCGATCCCGATCACTACGCCGGCCCGGATGATCCGCTGAGCCAGCGTCTTTTTTTCGTGCTCTATCACCGACATCCCATACCCGCACTTTCAGGATGGAGATTACTTTCCATCTCGGGTCCACAGATCCAGTGTGGTCCAGCCCTGGCCAAAATTACGTACCTCGCCCGTTCGGCTGTAGCGCCGGGCCAGCGCCTCGCGCAGGCTGGTCTGCTCGTCGGCGTCCAGTTCGGTCATCGCAGGCGCACCGATCGCAAACGCATAGCCGCTGGTCGCGGCATCGGATGCATCGGTCGTGGCAATCACCTCCAGCAGACGGGCGCGATTGAGTACAAGCACGCGCCGTGCCTGATCGGCATCCAGATCCGGAAAATAGCTAAACGGCCCCATTTCCAGTCCGACGGGGACCCGGCGTCCGCTCTCCACGGCGAGGTAGACATCCTGAGTCAACAGCAGGGGTGCCGTCTCGCGCGTTCCGGGTTGTTTGAGAGTCGCGCCTACCCGCCGCAGCATCGCTAGATCGGACGCCTTCTTTTGCACGATCCAGAACCGGTCCTGTCGAATCATAAACCACTCCTGCACCAGCGGCGAGGCCACCGTGGCGAGTCCGGAGCACAGCAGGACGATCCAGACCGCCGCCGTCCGCGCCGCCGCAGGTGCTGTGCACCGGCCCGCCGCGCCCATCAGCCACACCGCCGCTGCCGCCGCCACCAGAGGCATCACCGGCACCTGGTAGTCGTCGTAGGGATACGGGCTTGTCAGATGCACCGCTGCGACCGCACCGGCTACCCAGAGCCAGAGGGATGGCCAGGCCACGACATCGCGGCGAACGCCGCATGCGTCCTGCCGTGAGCATCCGGCCAGACGCCAGACCGCCGCCACGGCCGCCAGTCCCGCGAGCGGAAGATAGCCGCGCAGCAGACGGGCGATCGAGCCGGCGACGAACAGCGCCCCCCCGCCCGCGCGTCCCGTGTGGAACGTTTGCGCAAAGCAGAACCCTTCGGGCGCGGCCAGCACAAACGGGCCGTAGACCAAGGCCAGCCCGACCACACCGCCGACCCCAAAAGCCAGCCAGGCCAAACCCAGACGCCGCCGGTGCGCCAGCAGCCACAGCCCCGTCACCGCCAGAGCCGCACCCAGGGAAAGGCGTGTTCCGGCCGCCGCCGCCAGCAGCACGCCGGCTCCCGCCGCCCATACCAACCCCATGCGCCTGCCGCGCTCACAACGGGTCAGCGCCAGCAATCCGCCCGCCAGCAACAGCCCCGCCAGCGCGTAGGTCTTGGGGATCGCCATGAAATAGGCGTGATAGACCCCGCACGCCGCGAGCGCAAAAGCCGTGACGCCCGCCGCCAGCCGTCCCCCCGGCGTCGCGCCGCGCGCGGCCAGCAGCGCGACCAGCACCGAAGCGAGCAGGCCGAGGGTGGCGGTCACGATTCGCCCGCCGAGCACGCCCGCGTCCGACCACAGCGGTGCCAGCCAGCCGTAGACCACCGGCAGCAGCGGCCCCTGCGTGAAAAAGAAATCGCGATACGGCAGCCGTCCGGCGGCCGTTTCAAGCGCCGCATACAAGTACCAGCCCTCGTCCTGATTCAGCGGCCCGAGGCCGACAGCCGCCGCCGCGATCACCACCGCCGCCGCGCCCGCCACCGCGCCCGCCGCCAGCACCCATTTTCGTTCGTTCATGTCACGCTCCCGTTCCCGTCGATGGACATTAGGGTATCGCCTTACCGCCCCGGAATACAAGGGCGAAGTGCATTCGTGTTCAGAATCTTGCCGGCCGCGACGAATTTCGGTATAGTGTCGGCATGCGTTTATTCGTTGCGATCAAATTGAGTTTGGAAGCCCGTCAGGCTTTGGTGGCGGCTTGTGCTCCCTTCCGCCCTCTGGCGGAGGGATGCGCCTGGAGCAATCCGGAGCAGTTGCACGTGACACTCGCCTTTCTTGGCGATTGCGCGCCTGCGTTTCTCCCGCATCTCACGCGGATGATTGACGAGGTGTGCAAGCCGGTGGAACCGTTCACCTGCCGGGCGGTCGGGTTCGGCTATTTCGGGTCCCGCCGCTATCCGAGTGTGATCTGGGCCGGTGTGGAACCGGCCGCTGTGATCGAGTCGCTCCACAACCGCCTCTGGCAGTCATTCTCCAAGCTCGGCTACGAGCGGCCCAGCGCCCCGTTCGACTCGAACATCACGCTCGCCCGCTGCAAAGACCGCACCCGCAATGCGGCGTTTCTCGAGGCGCTGGATGCGGCGGAGACGGAAAAGCTCGGACAGTGGGAAGCCACCGGCATGACGCTTTTTGAAAGCCGCCGCGGGTCGCACGGCACCAGCTACCGTACGATGCATCAGGCGGTGTTTGGGCAGGCGAGGGGAGCCTGATCTTGATGAAACATGAACGTGTAAGAGACAACCCGAGCTGAGTAAAACGCCGCCATCCGCTTGAGCATGCGGACAAACACCTCCTTCTCGGCGTCGCCTAAAAACATAAGGGAAACACAGGGGCGGCGGGAAACAGCGGCAGGATGCGGCAGTTGACGCGGATGCGATTGCCCGGGTTCTTGAAGCGTGCGCGCGACCGGCCCGTGCACACCCCAAAGTTTTTTACTGAAAGCCAGTTCGCAACCGGGTATAATGCGCCCTTGATTTTCACCTCATCCAGACGAAATGAAAGGAACTCCCCGTTATGGCGACTCTTTCCCTTGAGCAGCTCTCCCATGCAGCCAATACGATCCGTTGTCTGGCCGCCGACGGCGTTCAGGCGGCCAAGTCGGGACATCCCGGTTTGCCGATGGGCATGGCCGACGTGGCTGCCGTGCTCTGGCTGAAGTACCTGAAACACTGCCCCACCGATTCCCGCTGGGCCGACCGGGACCGCTTCGTCCTGTCGGGGGGCCATGGCTCCATGCTCCTCTACAGCCTGCTCCATCTGGCCGGTTACGAGCTTCCGTTGGATGAGTTGAAACGGTTCCGCCAGATCGATAGCAAGACACCGGGGCATCCTGAACACGGCCACACCGATGGCGTCGAGACCACCACCGGGCCGCTCGGGCAGGGGATCGCCAACGCCGTCGGCTTCGCGATCGCCGAACGGATGCTCGCCGCCCGCTTCAACGGCGCGGACGGATTTGACCCCGTCGACCACCGCACCTTTGCCTTCTGCGGCGACGGCGACCTCATGGAGGGCGTCTCGCACGAGGCCTGCTCGCTGGCTGGCCATCTTCAGCTCGACCGTCTGGTGCTGTTCTACGACAGCAACCGCATCACCATTGAAGGGCACACCCACCTCGCCCTCTCCGACGACCCCAAACTGCGCTTCAAGGCCTACGGCTGGCACGTCCTCGAGATTGACGGCCACGATCTGACCGCGATTGACAAGGCGATCCGCAAGGCGCTGAAGCTCCGCGGCAAGCCGGTCTGCATCATCTGCAACACGCTGATCGGCAAGGGTTCGCCCAACAAGGTCGACACCCACGATGTCCACGGCGCGCCCCTCGGCGATGACGAGCTGCGCCTCACGAAGCGCGCCCTCGGCATGCCCGAAGACCAGTTTTTCCACATCCCGGTCGCCGTCGCCGACCTCTTCAAGGCCCGCGCCGCCAAGATGCGCCGCGCCGCCAACGCATGGATCCGCTCCTTCAAGACGTGGGAGGCCGCCCATCCCGAGAAGGCCGCACTCTGGAACACGCACATGACGGGCGTGCTCCCGGCGGATCTGGACGCTCGGCTCCCGGTCTTCGACCCGGCCAAGGCCGTGGCCACGCGCACGGCATCGGGGACGGTCATGAACGCCCTCGCGCCGGCCATTCCCCATTTGGTTGGCGGATCGGCCGATCTCGCGCCCAGCACCATGACGGCCCTCAAGGGGATGGGCGACATCGGGCCGGGCCGCTTCGACGGGCGTAATTTCCATTTCGGCGTCCGCGAGTTCGGCATGTGCGCGGTGATGAACGGCATCGCCCTGCACGGCGGATTCCGCGTCTTCGGCGCGACGTTCTTCGTGTTCTCCGACTACTGCCGCCCCGCCATCCGACTCGCCGCGCTGATGAAGCTGCCGGTGATCTATGTCTTCACCCACGACAGTTTCTACGTCGGCGAGGACGGCCCGACGCACGAGCCGGTCGAGCACATCGCGGCCTTGCGCTGTATGCCGGGCCTGACCGTCCTGCGCCCTGCCGACCCCACGGAGACCGCCGCCGCGTGGGTCGCCGCCTTGCGCAACACCGAGGGTCCGACTGCTTTGCTGCTCACTCGCCAGAACATGGAGGTGATCGACCGATCCATCTACCCGGCCGCCGCGCTTCTGGAGAAGGGAGCCTACACCCTCTGGCAGAACGGAGCCGGCACACCCGACATCACCCTCATCGCGACGGGGTCCGAGGTCGAACTCGCTCTCGCGGCCGCCAAACGGCTCGATGGCGTCAACGTGCGTGTGGTCAGCATGCCCTCGTGGGAGCGCTTCGAGGCTCAACCCGAGAACTACCGCCACGCGGTTCTCGATCCCGCCTGCTGCAAGCGGCTGGCGATTGAGGCGGGCGTCGCATTCGGCTGGCAGCGCTATGTCGGCCGCTGCGGCCGCACGGTCACGCTCGACACCTTCGGTGCGTCCGCCCCCTACAAGGCGCTCGCCGCTCGCTTCGGGTTCACCGTTGACAACGTGGTTGCCCAGGCGCGGGCGGTGCTCGCGCAGTGACCGCATGCGCTTGCGGAGGCTGACGTGAGGAGGTTCACCTGTGGACGCAGCAATCTCCATTGACCAGGTCACGAAACGGTTCGGCGCCGTTCAGGCCGTGTCCGATGTGTCGTTGACCGTCAGGTCCGGAGAAATCATGGGGTTTCTGGGGACCAACGGCGCCGGCAAGACGACGACGATCAAGATGCTGCTGGGGTTCTTTGCGCCTGATGCGGGCCGCGTACGCATCTTCGGCGCCGATCCCGTGAATGCAGCCGCGCGCAGCCGGATCGGGTTCATGCCCGAAACCGCCTACTATTATCGCTATCTGAACCTCCGCGAACTCCTGCGCTTCTACGGCGGGCTGTGCGGCCTGTCTGCCGCCTCCATCCGGGCGCGCACCGAGCAACTGATTCCGCAGGTCGGACTCGCCGATGCCGGCGACCGCTTGCTGGCGCACTATTCCAAGGGGATGCTGCAGCGGGCCGGCATCGCCCAGGCGCTGCTGCATGACCCCGACCTGCTGATTCTCGACGAACCGCTGACCGGGCTTGACCCGCTCGCCCGGATCCAGTTCCGCGACCTCATTCTCGCGCTGCGCGATCAGGGCAAGACCATCTTCTTCTCATCGCACGAGCTCTCGGAGGCGGAGCTGATCTGTGATCGCGTCGCGATCCTGAAACAGGGACGCCTCGTCTGGCTGGGATCCTGTGGCGACATCGCCGGCGACGGCGGACAAAATCTGGAACGCATCTTCCTGAATCTGCTGGCTCCTGGCACGCCGGAGGCTCCGCCATGACACCGTGTTGCCGACAACTCGCGGCCTTGTGCGCGCTCTCCCTGCGCGAACTCTACCGCCGTAAAGATGTCTGGGTCGTGTTCACGCTCGGACTGCTGATCCTCGCGCCGCTGGCGGCGATCAAGCCCTACGGCATCGGCGGCGGCTCGCGCCATCTCTTTGAAATCGCCCAGCTGCTGATCTGGATCTCAGCCGCCGTCATCGCCATCTCCGTGGCGGGCCGCCAGTTTCCACCCGAATTCGAGCACCGCACGATCTATCCTCTGCTGGCCAAGCCGGTCTCGCGGACCACCCTGCTCGCCGGGAAGTTTCTCGGCGCTTGGGTCGCCTCAGTCTCGGCGACGGGCTGTTTCTACCTAGCCTACGGGCTGTTTGCAGGCGCCAAGATGGGCATCTGGTTCCCGGCCGTCTTCTGCCAGGCCTTTGCGCTGCATGTCGGATTCCTGACACTCGTCACCGCCCTCTCGCTGCTGGGTTCTTTTTGCTTCACGCCGACGGCGAACCTGACGGTCTGCGGCGTCGTGGTCGGCGGCATGTTCGCCATCGGCCAGCGGTTGCCCGAAATGACGGCCGGGCAGCCGGCTGTGATCCGCGCGTTGGCTAAGCTGATTTACGTGGCCGCGCCACACGTCGAATTTTTCGACCTCCGCCGCCGGGTGGTTCATGAATGGGGTCCGGTCGGCTGGCAGGTCGTCGCCGCCGTCCTGCTCTATGCCGTTGTCTATTCCGGAGCCTGCCTACTGCTCGCGGGATGGATCTTCCGGCGCAGGAAGTGCTGAGGACGCGATGCGAGCAACTCTCCAAATATCCGCCGCCGCGCTGACCCTTGTCGGGGCCTTGGCTCTCGGCCAGATGCTGCCGCGAGTCTTCGGCGACCGCCTGCCGCAGACAGCCGGAACATCGCTGCTGGATCAGGTGCTGGGCGAAGCTCGCATGATGATCAGCGACGGCATGATCCTGAAAGCCGACGAGTATTACCACGGCGGCATGCGTGTGACCGACTGCACCCGCGCCGAAGCTCACGCCGCCAGCAGTCTGGATCTTCCCGGATCGGCCAGCGCCCACGTTCACGAGGACGAGGACGAAGCGCGTCCCGAGTCACCCCCGCGTGATCTCTGGAACTGGGTCAATACGCGCATCCACGTCGCGGAACATCGACACATGGACGGGGACCAGGCCAAGGAACTGATACCGTGGTACTGGGCTGCCGTGCGCCTGGAGCCCCGGAATGTCCAGGCCTATCTGCTCTGCGCCAGCGTCATTAACCATGACCTGGGAAATCCCTCCGAAGCGATCCGCATTCTGGAAGAAGGCATCCGCAACAATCCGGCCGTAGCGGAACTGGAAATCGACGCCGGCTGCATCCAGCTCAACCGGCTTCGCAACACCCGCGCCGCGCAGGCGTGCTTTGAGAGCGCCTATGCCAAATGGGCGCAAGACCGGGACGCCCATGGCCATGCCGACGGCGATCTCAAAATGCGCATTCTCTTCTATCTCTGCCATCTCGCCCGGCAACGCGACGACACGCCAGCCCTGGACCGGTATTTCGCCGAAGCCCAGGCGCTCGGGATCCGCAGCGGCAGTTTCACAGCGATTCAGAAAATGGCGGAGCACTGACGGGTACCGAAATTTAGGCGACCGTCCCCTCAGGCCGCATCGCCCCCGGTCTGCGCGATCGCGTC
Organism: Akkermansia muciniphila; assembly: GCA_945870025.1. GTDB lineage: Bacteria > Verrucomicrobiota > Kiritimatiellia > RFP12 > JAAYNR01 > VGWG01. Next base: position 1,093 of record CAMBQN010000048.1, on the reverse strand, counting down.
CGCTGGGCGCCCCTCCCATCCGATCTCCCCCTCACCACCGCCGCACGTCACGTGCTGGCGGCGAGTCAAAAGGATCGCCTATCGTGCTGAAACGGGTCAAACGTAGCTACGGCGGGCAAGCAAGCAAACGCGTGAACGCTGCCCAGTACCCGCCGACGCCATGCGCGAACTCATTCCATCCAACACACCCTGAAATAAACACCAGCCGGCCCGTGTGATCGTAGCGCTACGATCATACTGCGGCCGGCCGGGCACGGAAATGAACCGCCTTGAGACCCCCGCACACGTCCCACCCCATCGTAGCGCTACGATCTATGCGCGGCTATTCGGACACAAAACCCGATGGAATTCCGGCCCGATCACCCCAATCGCTACGACGCCAGTTTGGGGAAAACTACGCTCTCAATTTGGACCGTAACAGGTCAGGTTGGTCATGCGCCCTAGCGCATCGTAGGCGCGGACCTCGGAGAGCCCTTCGGGGTCGGTGACGTCGACCGGACGGCCGAAACCGTCGCGGGTGAGCGGAGACGGTGGCAGAAAACCGGGGACAGGCAAATAATAGCAAATATTTATCTAAACGGTGTGGAAATCGTCCCTTCTCGATACTTTAAGGGGGTGGAGGGCTCGTCATGTGCGAATCGAACCATTCAGCCAAGGAGGATGAAATGCGACAGGCGCGACTGAAACCCGATTATCAGGATACGTGGCACCACTGCTACAACCGGACCGTAGGAACACGTTCTGACCGGCCATTCGGCGACGCCGAGAAGGAGATGTTCGTAAGACTGCTCAAGCAGCTGGCGGCGTTTTACTCGGTCCGGGTTGTCTCTTACACGTTCATGTCCAATCACTTCCACATTATCTTGCAGGCACCGTTGGAGGCGCCTTCGGAGGAGGATGCCGCCGCCCGTTATGCGGCGTTCCACCGGGGGAAGCGTGAAATCCGCCCCGGAACGGCGATCTGCCGGGAGTGGGCCGGACGGCTGAGGGACGTGAGCTGGTTCATGCGCCATTTTCAGCACCTCTGCACCGCCTGGTACAATCGGACGCGACCGGATCGGCGGCGCGGACCCCTCTGGGCCGGCCGGTTCAA
>CAMBQN010000047.1 GCA_945870025.1 Akkermansia muciniphila | reverse complement strand
GGCCTTGGCGAGCCGGTGAGTCGGCTTCGTACTGGATGGCCGGGCGCGGCGGACCGCCTCCCGGACAAAGAGTTCGGAGCCGATGCACAGTCCGTCCACCCAGTGGCGGACCCGGCGGCGGGCGGTGAGCAGAAACTCGCACGGGGTTGAGACAGCCGGATTCCCCTTCTGAGCGGCGTCTTCTGCCGCGTCCCGCGCAAACCGCGCTTTGAGCGTGTTCAGGAGGCCGTTTGCATCGAGTCCTTCAAACGGAAGTGGCAGTGTGGGCACGAGATAACGCGCAATGGCGTCGGCAAAGGGGTGGTGGCCGGTTTGCGCCCATTCGCCGTAGGAGCTGAAACGGTAATCGGCGGGATCGGTAACCAGGTGGGCGCGAACGGGGTTGCGTTCGACATAGGCCCAGCAGGCCCAGACCGCCAGGCCGGATTCCAGCACGGTATTTTTGAACCGGCCGGCCCAGAGGGGTCCGCGCCGCCGCTCCGGTCGCGTCCGATTGTACCAGGCGGTGCAGAGGTGCTGGAAATGGCGCATGAACCAGCTCACGTCCCGCAGCCGTCCGGCCCACTCCCGGCAGATTGCCGTTCCGGGTCTGATTTCACGCTTCCCTCGGTGGAACGCCGCATAACGGGCGGCGGCATCCTCCTCCGAAGGCGCCTCCAGCGGCGCCTGCAATATAATGTGGAAGTGATTGGACATGAACGTGTAAGAGACAACCCGGACCGTATAAAAGGCCGCCAGCCGCTTGAGCAGCCGTACAAACATTTCCTTCTCGGCGTCGCCGAATGGCCGGTCAGCCCGCGTTCCCACGGTCCGGTTGTAGCAGTGGTGCCACGTATCCTGATAATCGAGTTTCAGTCGCGCCTGTCGCATGTTGTCCTCCTTGGCTGAATGGTTCGACTCGCACATGACGAGCCCTCCATCCCCTTAAAGTATCGAGAAGGGACGATTTCCACACCGTTTAGAAAAATATTTGCTATTATTTGCCTGTCCCCAGTTTCCTCGAATGGCCGGTCAGAACGTGTTCCCACGGTCCGGTTGTAGCAGTGGTGCCACGTATCTTGATAATCGGGCTTCAGTCGCGCCTGTCGCATGTTGTCCTCCTTGGCTGAATGGTTCGACTCGCACATGACGAGCCCTCCATCCTCTTAAAGTATCGAGAAGGGACGATTTCCACACCGTTTAGAAAAATATTTGCTATTATTTGCCTGTCCCCGGTTTACCTCTGTCCCCGGTTTACCTCGGTTTACCTCAGTTTCTCTCAGGACGGTCTCCGACTGAAAGGAATACGACAATGAGCATAATGGTGAGATGTTTTCTTTGGGTATGTATGTTCGGTTTGACGGTGCTGAGTGGGTTGCCTTGTCACGGGGCGACCAATGTGGAAGAACGCGTCGGCAAACTGCGAGTGTCGTTTGAGCAAGTCGCGAAGGTCTTCGGAGGGCCGAAAGATGTTGCGGCGACGCAGGCCATGCAGTGGATAGAAACAGGGGCACTGCCGTCGGCCTTTGAGTGTGATGCAACAATGCTCTTTCTCAGAAGGATTGGCGACATTGTTGTGGATGATCAGCGTGCGCGAGCGTATTCACGACTAGAAGCGATACGGTTTGACGAATTTCCCGGATTTCAGAGGCGGTGGCACAGGGCGCTGATGCCTTGTGAGACTCTCAAGCGGATTGCCGTAATTCGTATGCGTGCCCCGGCGGTGACTAATGCAGTGGATGATCTTCTTCATCTAGAAGCGGACATTGCGGAATGCCGACGTCCGACGGGGTTTCTTCGCAATGAGATCGTGCACTTGATGCTTGAAGCAGGCCTTGAGGTTCCAGAGCGACTGCGGAAGTACCCTGAGTATGTTCGTCACGAGGTGGTGCAATCTTCTCGAACGCTGACGAACAAAGAGATCTTCGAGAAAGCAATCGAGAGCACCCAATCAGTTATTGGCAGAAAAAAGCTAAGGTCGGCCCCAGGAGAGACCATATCTGGGTACCTTCGGAATGTGTGTGTAATGGTTGCGTATCAATGTCTCGTGTTGGAACAAAGTGGAGGCCTTGCTGAGGAAGCGAAGATGTTTGTCGAGAGTACAAGTTCGCGAAAGCCGACAGAAGTTGACATGCCTCTCCTAACGCGCATTGTTTGGTCGTACGTGGTTGCCGCTCGGCATATTCCGCGAGCTGAGGCGGACGCATTACTGCGGAAGGTTGAGGCTGTTATCGGTGAAGGAGCCACACGGTCTTGGCTTGGTGTGTTCGGCCCCGCTGTTGAGAGTGACGCCGACAGTTGGTGGTTAAGGGCGGGGCTTTTCTCTCTGGGCCGTCTTTCGTTTCTTGAGGCTCTCTATGCAATGGAAAGGTAACTGCTCAGTCTTGCCAATAGTCACTCGGGCATCGGAAGGAGACAGAGAAATAGCATCAGTATGCAGCGGGGATCAGTAGGCGCTGGAAAGGTCCTCTTTTTTTGGGATCAAAACACCATGAACCGTAATCGCCATCTACCATTGGCTTTGCTGGCCGCTGCAGGTATCGTCGCCTTCACAATCATCCGCACAAGGACGTCAGGCGTGGCAAGTCGCGAGTCTGACAAACCGGTGCCGGTGAACCAGACGTCGCAATACGCTCGACTCATACGATACCCCTAACGTGTCATTCGATCTCCATGTACCGTATGCCAATTTTAGAGAAGTAATTGCTGGAGGTAAAGGGATAATGGGAGGCGACGGCCTTTGGGTGGCGACGTTATGTGTGGGTTACCAAGGACCTGTTGATGAGTCAAGGGATCCTCCTAGTAGCCCTGGCTCTTTATTTGGACTATCTGTTCCATACTGGTGGTCTTCAACAACCGATGATTCTTGTGGAGGTGCTCTCGTTTTCCTAGAGACAATACGCGATCGTACCGCAGCAGCTGTGGGAGATAGTTACTCAGGACGTTTGCAGAGAGTGATTGTACACGAGGTCGGACATCTGTTGGGGGGGGCGACACCATGTAGGTGGGATCCCGGAAGGTGGGATCATGGATACGGGCGGAACTAATCCCCCTTTGAAACCTTTCAGTGGCAAATCTCTGCGTCGTTTTATGTTGCTTCAAGACGCTGGCCCCGGTACAAAGATGCCATGAGTATGATAGATGGGTGAACCTGAAGAAAGGAAAGACGATCAACATGAGATTGAAATACTATAGGAATAGCGTGCACATGATGTGCTGCTCACGTGCTGTAGCCGTTCTGTTGTGCTGGGGCTTGGCCGTGTGCTTCCAAACGGCGCGTGCGGGAACGAATGTCTGCGTGTTTCAGACGGGAGAATGGGAAATCTCCATGAGCATAAATGCCGACAGGATACTTCTGCGCGAGCCCGTTCGCTTGAAAATAGAATGTCGCAATATTACACGTGAAGCGCAAATGGCGCTACCTGATATTAGAGTTATATTGGTTTCCAGAGAGGGATGGCAGCAGAATTATCTTCTCTATTATAATGAACTGTTTGATATAATGGATAGAGAGCCTGAGGAGGCAATATGGGTGGAACCCGGAGCTAAGGAAACTCGCGAATACTGGTTGTTGTTGGGCACTCCCGTTCAGCGCAGTGAAGGCTACCCAAAAAAGTTGGAGTTTCTGTTTGGTACTCCAGGCAAGTATCAGATCGGTTTGGCGCAATACCAAGACCAGAATGCACGTGTAGATGTCGAGGTCATAGCCCCGACCTCTCGAGAAGACCTCGCCGCATGCAATATGGTTTCTGTCTCCGCTGCTAAACTGTTTCTTCATTCTGCGGATCCACAGACTTTTAGGAGTGCGTTCATTGACGTTGTTAAGGAAGGAAGTGGTGCCATTCAAGCAATCTGTGATCACTTCTCAAGCAGCACGTATGCGCCATATGCAGCGTTGGCAATGGCTGATATTACGCGTGGGACCAACAATCCGCCTGCTAACAATCAGCCTGCTAAGGGTAAGGTGGTTCTGAGTGTATCGAAGTTGAAGCCCGCTACTCTAAAAATGGACGGTTTTGATAATATCCCTGCGGCTCCGAGGGCGATTCTAGAGTCCTATTGGAAAGCACTGGCTGAACTGAGACTGAACGATGCTGAAATGCATTTGCACTCGGAATTCACAGGCTATCTGGGCGGACGGCAAGATTGGCGAACAAGCTGGGAGGACATTAGGGATGATACCCAGATTGATGTCATTGAGGTAGTTGTGGCACGAGCGAATATGGTTACCTCGTATTCCGTTTCGCCAGAAAGGAATGCAAAAGCAACGATGTGGACCGGAGAATTGTGTGTGGTGGAGAGTCAGTATCGATGGTCGATTACAGACCGTGTGAGTGGGGAAAAGACGATAGTCCCCCCCCTTCCAGCCGTAAAAATGGTCTTGATCAAGGAAGGAAAAGCGTGGAAAATACTTAACGAGTACATGGAACCCACTCGAAACCAGATTGCTGGTCGTTTGGTCCAGGATTTGAGCCTGTTACTCAATCGGTCTTTGACAACCGTCCGTATGCAAAGTGATAATGACAGCGTTCTTGTGGTTGACAAGATTCGAGCCATCCTTCCGAGCATTAGCAAAGAGATCAAGTTGGTGTGGCAAGGAAGCCGGGTTGAGATGACCGGCGAGAACTATGATCAACCCGTTTTATGGGGTGATATTCTCAAGGGAGACGATACGAACGAAGAGAAGACACAGAAGAGATTTAGTTGTATAAAGGTCATCACCAAATTGCTTGGGGCCGAATTGGTTCTGGTTGGTGTTGAAGTTGTCGAGTAAGCGTCATGAACCGTGTGCTGAGCACCTTGCATCAAAATAGGGACGCCTCTTTCGGCTGATCCCTTTACGATGGACATCGCACATCACCCCCAACAAACACCATGAAACGTAATCGCCTTCTACCCTTCGTATTGCTGGCCGCTGTGGCCGGTATCGTGTTCGTCACGATCATTCGGAATCGGGCACCACATGCCGAGCCGAGTTACAGTGTTGTCGAGCCGGTGCCGTCGATTCCGACGCCCGTGCCGGAGGGCATTCCAGACATCGAGACGCTGCCGCCGGAACCGGTCCGCCCCGTCGTGATTCCTGCCGAGAAACTTCCGGCAGGTTGGACGGATTTCAGGACCCTCACCGAGCAGGAGCGCCTGGACCGGGTAACGGCGGCGATGGAGAATCATACGCTGCCGGCCGACGTGCTGGCGTTTTTCGAGCAGGAAATCTTCAATCGTCAGCACTGGGACGTGACCCGCAACAACATGGCCAATGCTCTGGTCTGGCAGGAGTCGCCCAATCCGCGCATGCACGAGCTGTTCGCCAAGATGCTGGCGGATGAGTCCGAGAGTTCGGTCTGGCGCGATTACTGCCTTCAATTTCTCTCCGAGTGTCTGAAATCTTCATCCGATCCGCAGTCCATCAAGTCCCTTCTGACACGCTACGCGCAGGGCAAGGACGGCCTAGCGGGTACGGCCATTGTGAATGTCGGATTGCAGGAAGCGGCGGGACGGATGAAGCCGGGCGAGACGTTTAGTCAGCAACTGGAGGCGCAACTGTCCGACCCGGAGGTCGTCACCCCGACCAAGCTCAGCATTCTGGCGATGATCGGCAAGCGCAACGATGTGCGCCTCCTTCCGCTGGTCCGCACCTACGCCACGAACACGAACGACAGCCTTCGCCGCTGTGCCATCGCCACGCTCGGTCAGATCGGCGCCCCCTCAGACCTCCCCCTGATCCGCGCCAGCCTCACCGACCCCAACCGTTCCGTCCAAATGGCCGCCGACGCGGCCTTGAAGGCAATGGAACGGCGCAAGTAGGGCCTGCGGCCAGAGAGAAGGTAAGCGTACAGAGAGTGTGTGGGTGTGTGGGTGTGTGGGTGTGGGTGTGGGTGAAGGCGCGACGTCCCCGTCGCGTCACGGGTGGCGAGCGGGTCGGTGACGCGACGAGGACGTCGCGTCTACTGAAAACGCTGTAGGGTCAAAACTGGAGCATGACGCAGCGCCTCGGTTTTGGTAAAGTGTCGCCATGTTGGAGAAGCCCGAAAATACTGCAGAACTCCTGACGATCGGCGCGGCGGTGCTGGCGTTGCTGGCAGCGTGCATGGGCAATCTGTTTCTGCTGACGCGCTTTTGGCGCCCCTTCACGGGCGGAGTGCGGGTCTGGGCGCAGCGTCTGGCCCGGCCTTTCGGCACGTTGGAGATTGCGCTGGCCGCGAGCTGTGTGTTGATTGTGGCGCTGCCGGCGGCGTGGTCCGCAGGGTTTGCGCCTGCAGTCGATCCTGCGCGTGCGGTGCCGTCGCCGACCGTGGTGGCCGTGCTGCTGCCGGCGGTCATGCTGTATGCTGTTTGGTGCGGCGCGGCGCTGTTTTGCGCCCGCTTCCGGGGCTGTCGGTTGCGGGATGTCTTTCTGAACGGGATCCCGGCGCAGCGGCCGCTAGCCAACGGCGTGGTACTGGGTGCGGCCATGGTGGCCCCCGTGCTAGTGGTGTCGGTGCTTTCTTTTGAACTGTGCGGGCGGATCGGCTTGGGAGATGCGCCGCAGGACGTCTTCGCGTTGCTGACCGAGCCGGGGAACGGACTCGCCATGCGGGTGGCGGTGATCGGGTTGGCCGTGATCGCCGCGCCAATCGCGGAGGAAGTCCTGTTCCGCGGCTTGCTCTTTCCGGCGTTGCTCGCCCGTTCAGGGTCGTTCTCCCGCGCACTGGTCCTGCAGGCGCTCTTCTTTGGCGCGATCCACGCGCACCTGCCGACTTTTTTGCCGCTCGCCGTGGCGGGGGCGTGCTTTGCGCTGGGCTATGCCGTGACCGGATCGCTCGTCACGCCCATCCTGATGCACATGATCTTCAACGCGACCAGCATCGTCTTCTTCTTTGCTGCGGTGGAGTGAGCGAGACTCTTGCAAAACCCCGTCGGGGTGTTTGCAAGAGAGAAGTCAGAATACAGAATTCAGGAGTCAGAATAATAGAACAGGTTGCTATGGATGATCGTTTGAAAGCCCCTGTTGCCACCGCCGACACCGGTGTTGCTCCGCTCGAAAATCTGGCGGTGCGCAGCCGCGCCCTGGCGGCTCTTCGCGCCTTTTTCACGCAACGTGATTTTGTCGAGGTCGAGACGCCCGTGCGCATCCCCGCGCCTGCGCTTGAGCTGCACATTGATGCGCCGCCATCAGGACCGGGGCATTGGCTGCGGACCTCCCCCGAATTGCACATGAAGCGGATGCTCGCCGCCGGTTGTGAGCGTATTTTTCAGATCGGCCCCTGCTTTCGCGCGGGCGAACGCGGTTCGCGCCACACCCCCGAATTCACCTTGCTCGAATGGTACCGCGCGCACGCCGGATGCCGCGAGATCCTGGCGGATACGGAGGCGCTGGTCCGACACGTGGCGCAGGAAACGCTCTATCGCACGACGCTGACGGTTGCCGGAGCGACGGTTGATCTGGCTGCGCCCTGGCTTATTCTGACCGTGCGGGAGGCTTTTCTCGCCTGGGCCGGATGGGATCCTGTGGTCGACTATGACGCCGACCGCTTCGACCTTGACCTCGTCAACTGCGTCGAACCGGCGTTGCCTCGCGACCGCCCCGTGGTCCTCACCGAATACCCCGCAGCCGCAGCCGCGTTGGCCAGGCTCAAACCCGGCGATCCCGCCGTCGCCGAGCGGTGGGAACTCTATATCGGCGGACTGGAAATCGCCAATGCCTACGGCGAGCTCACTGATCCACAAGCCCAGCGCGTCCGCTTCCTCGCCTGCGCCGAGGCGCGACGGGCGCTTGGCCGGGATGTCTATCCGCTCGACGAACCGTTCCTCGGCGCGTTGGAGGCGGGAATGCCGCCGTCAGGAGGCATCGCGCTCGGCGTGGATCGGTTGGTGATGCTCCTCTGCGGCGCAGAGAGCATAGAAGAGGTTCGTTCGTTTTGCCCGTTGCGCTAACCCTAAAAAAGGCTATAGGCTGAAAGACAGTAAGGCTATAAGGTTGATAATGAACAGGTTACAGATTTGTTCGCGCGCACCCAATGGTGAACAGACCCCATTTTCATAATCGACCGCCTCCCAATCCTTACAGCCTTACAGCCTCACAGTCTTCTGCCCTTTTTGCGCTAAACCGAAGGACGCAGGTCGACGATCAGCATTTCGACCGTCTCGGCGCCCTTGTAGCGGTTGAGCTGGCATTCGAACGCCACGTCGAACCGTTGATCGCCCGTCGCAGGGATGGCATCCAGCAAGTGCCCCGCCTTGAACCACACGCCCCGAAACGGTTTTCCGCCGCAATTGAACCGGAACATCACATGCGTGCCGTCGGCGCCGATCGCGCGCCGCTCGGCCAGCGCCACCTGCCGCATCGCCCAGCGCGGGCGGGCATTTCCTTCGCCGAACGGCTCCATGCGCGCCAGCGCCTGCCACAGCTCAATCGAGAGTTCGTCCGGCTCGAGCCAGCCGTCGAGGGCCAGCTCCTGTCGTCCCGGTCCTTCGGGGCGTTGTGCGGCGCAGGCGGCGGAGAAGGCGGTGCGAAAGGCATCCATACAGCCGGGCTTGATCTCGAACCCGGCGGCGAGGCGGTGTCCGCCGAACCCGTCAAGCAGATCCTGGCACTGCCGCAACGCGGCGAGCGCGTCATAGCCCTTGCCCGCGCGGAGCGAGCCGCGGCCGCCGCCGTCGGGGCGGAGGCAAACCACGGCCGCCGGAACGCCGGAGCGCTCGCTGAGCCGCGCCGCGACGATGCCGACCGCGCCGGGATGCCAGTCGGCGCCGCCCGTGACGATCGCGCCTGCGCCCATCCCGGCGGGGGTGGCGGCGAGCTGCGCCAGAGCCTCGGTGAGAATGTCCGTTTCTGCATGGCGCCGTTCACTGTTGAGCTGATCGAGCGTCGCGGCCAGCTCGCGTGCCTGATCGGTGTCGCGCGTGCAGAGCAGCTCGAAGGCAGGCCAGGCATCCCGCATCCGCCCGGCGGCGTTGATGCGCGGCCCCAGAAGAAACCCCAGGTGGTGGCTGGTCGGTTCTTCGGCGGTGGCGAGAGCCTTGTGCAAAAGCGCCCGGAGGCCGATTGAGGGCTTTTCGTGAAGCCGTTTGAGCCCGTGCCGCACCAGCAGGCGATTCTCCCCGTGCAACGGCACCACATCGGCCACCGTGGCCACGGCCACGGCGTCGAACCAGGCGCGCGGATCCCACGCCTCCGTTCTGGGACGTCCGGCATCCTTGCCGGTTTTCCACAACGCACAGGCGAGCTTGAAGGCGATGCCCGCGCCGCAGAGTGCCTCGCACCCCGCAGGCGTTCCCGGGAGATGGGGGTTGATAACGGCGCACACCCCGAGGAGGGGATGGGCGGCGTCAGGCACATGGTGATCCGTGACGATCACTTCGCGACCCTCGGTGCACAGCGCGCGCACCGCAGCGGCCGATGTGATGCCGCAGTCGACCGTCACCACCAGCCGGGCGTCGGGCTGTTGGGCGGCGAGGCGGACCAGAGCCGCGGACGACAGCCCGTAACCTTCGCTCACCCGGTCGGGTATGAATGGCGTCACGCGGCAACCGAACGCGCTTAAAGCCGAGGCCAGGATCGCCGTCGCCACGACGCCATCGGCGTCAAAATCGCCGAACACCACGACCGGTTCGCCTTCATCGACCGCCCGCCACAGCCGTGCTGCAGCCTCGGCCATGCCGGGGAACGCCAGCGGGTCGCTCAGGTCGGCCAGACGCGGGTTGAGGAACCGTTCAGCCGCAACAGGGTCGGCCCAGCCGCGCGCGGCGAGCACGCGAGCGGCGGCAGCGGGAATGCCGACGGCCTTGGCCAATGCCGCATTAGAGGCGGAGTCGTCGGCAGGGGTGGTCCAGTCAAAAAGGGGCAACATGCCGCTAACGATACAGGGAAACCGCCGTGAGCGCCACACAATTCAATAAAGAACAGGCTCGACTCGGGTGCCGCGATTCCGTATCATTCACCCGTATTTTTCTTGATTGCGTCGCATCGCCATCGGGCGGTGCGGCCGTGTAACAGCCCACAGGAGAGCATTGAGCATGAGCAAAACGTACAACATCGCATTGATCGGCGGCGACGGCACCGGACCCGAAGTGGCGCGCGAGGGCGTCAAGGTGCTCCAGGTGGCGGCCGCCAAGTTCGGATTCAAGATCAACATCACCCCGTATGATTTTGGTGCCGAGCGCTACCTGCGCACGGGCGAGACGCTGCCCGACTCGGCCATCGAGGAGATGAAAAAGTATCATTCCATCTTCCTCGGCGCGATCGGCCACCCGGATGTGAAGCCGGGCATTCTCGAACTCGGCATTCTGCTCAAGATGCGCTTTGCGCTGGACCAGTACATCAACCTTCGCCCCGTGCGCCTCTTCCCCGGCGTGGAAACGCCGCTCAAGGGCAAGGGGCCTGAGGACATCGATTTCGTCGTCATCCGCGAGAATTCCGGAGGCATCTACACCGGCATGGGCGGCGCCACGCGCGTGGGCACCACCGAAGAGATCGCCTCTCAGCTCATGGTCTACGACCGCCGCACGGTGGACCGCTGCCTGCGCTATGCCTTCGAGCTCAAGCGCCGGCGCAACGCCGCCAACCCGAAGTATGCCGCCAAGCCGATCACGCTGGTCCACAAGCGCAACGTGCTGACCCACTGCGGCGACCTCTGGTTCCGCGCCTTCGAGGAGATGGGCGCCCGCGACTTCCCGGAGCTGAAGCGCGATTACAACCACATCGACGCCGCCAACATGTGGTTTGTGAAGAACCCCGAATGGTTCGATGTGGTCGTGACCGAAAATCTGTTCGGCGACATCATCACCGATCTGGGTGCCATGATTCAGGGGGGTCTGGGCATCGCCGCTGGCGGCAACATCAACCCCGTCGGCATTTCGATGTTTGAGCCGATGGGTGGCTCTGCGCCGAAGTACACGGGCAAGAACGTCATCAACCCGATCGCCGCAATCGGCGCGGCCGGCATGATGCTGGACACCCTGGGCGAACGCGCCGCCGCCGCCGCCGTGGAGAAGGCCATCATGGCCACCACGCCGAAGATGAAGAGCCAGGCGGCCGGGAAGATGGGATTCGGCACGACGGAAGTCGGCGATTTGGTTGCCGGTATGGTGTGAGCGGGCGGAAGGGTCGCCCACGGAGCGAGGTGACCGGGCATGCTGACGAGGCTGGAGCAGTGGGAGGAATGGATGGCGCGTTGCGCCATCGGCCGCTGCGGCGCCGCAACCGCCGCCGCATTGCAGCGTTTTGGTGCGCATCGCTTTCGCCATTACCTCTCGGCCTGCCTCGGCGCCCGTTTCTCCGAAAGCGTAGTTCCTGACGGCCGCGATTGCTTCCACCTCCTGGAGACTCATTGTCGCGTTGGCACGCCCCGCACGGGCAAACGCTACAAGGAGTGGATCGCCAGCCGCAGCCGGGGCGCCCCCGACGCCGCCCTGTTTGAGAGCGGCGCTTCGATGCTCTTACGTGACACCGTCCGGGTGTATCTGCGACGCGAGGGACCGGTTCCATGGCAGGTCTCTGCCGATGCTGTGATCGAGGGAACCGACGGACTGACGCTCGCCGACCTGCTTCCCGACACGCGTGAAACCGAATCCATCGACCCCGCGTTGGTCGAGGCGGTGGCGCGAGCCTGTCTGGCGCGTCTTACCGAAAATCACCGCATCGTGGTGCTCGCCCGGCGTGTGGGCATGCCCCTGAGCCACCCCACCGTGCTGGCGCTGACCGGGGTCGGCAAAAGCTGGACCGCGCGGCTCTGGGCCGAAGTTTATGAACGCCTCGCGGCGGAGACGCGGCTGCAGGAGCCCGATGGAACTCGTGAAGGGTGGCTGCAAATCGCGCTCCACGCCTCGGAATGGTTGGGCAATCAACTTTTTTTTCAAGAACGTGTGGAAAAGCGATGGTGCCAATTCTTTAAGGGGGTGGAGGGCCTCTATGAATGATCACACGGATCGCACGGATCGGGAAAAGCTGTCGCTTTGGATGGACCAATGGCGTCTGGATCACGCGTTGGCTGCGGCGGATGGGCCGCACGGTGGGCCGCACTGTGGGGATGAATGTGGGGCAGGGCTGCCGCCGCATCCGTTTGCGGACGGACTTCGCGTGGGCGATATCCTGCTGCTCAAACCGGTCACGCCTCTGACGGCGCGCCGGCCGACATACGTGGTGGTCGTGGCGCCCGCAGGCGATGCCGGGTGGTGGCGCGTCGCGCCATTCGGTCGCTTGTCCACCCCCGCCACGCCGGAAGAGGTGGAGACCGGTCTAAAAGCCCATCCGCTTCGCGTGCTCTGCCTGTGGAACGGACATGCCGTGCCGGCCCGACGGCTGACCGCGTGGGCGTGGCGGGTGGGACGGATCACGCAGGCGGCGCTTGCTAGGATCGGCGCCGCAGGCGACGGACGACGCGGTCCGCGGCTGGTCCACCCGCTGGATCCGCGCCACACCTACCTTGATGAAGAACGAGCCCTCTGGCACGAATGGGATCGGGCGGCTCAGGCCGCCGACGCAGCCGATGCGATCACGCCAACGGAGAACGGATCGGCGACCGATCTCTGGGAGCACGCCCGGGCGGCCGAGGACCCCAAGGGAGAATACGGAGAATGAGGATCGACGGCCCAGGGCAAACGAATCTTAATTTTTCTGCTGCGGCTGCTGCCTACATCATCCGCTCGATGGAGGCCCGCTTGGCCGCATAGGATTTGCCCAGTCCGATGGCGGTCGCGGCGTCGCACAGGGACAGCGCCTTCTCGAACTCCCCGTCATCGAGGGCCAGTGCGATTCCCAGCTCGTACAGACGGATCGACGGGACGTACTCACGAACGCGGTGGGGCATCTCGTCCCGAGCCGCCGACAGATAGGTGGGCGCCAGGTCCACCGCCTTGCGGCACGTCAGGGTATCGCCGGAGCGGAAGGCGTCCTCGGCGAGCAGATCGTAGAGAAAGAACTTCACCGCATTGGGAAGCGAGTGGGCGCGCCCGATGAACGCCAGCAGGTACTTCATGCCCTTCTCAGCCCCTTCAATCCGGGCATCACGGTGCCCCTCCACGAGGTCGTTCAGAATCTCGATAGGGGTCTTGCGAATCGGTGTTATGCGCTCAGCCATGCGAAGAGAATGCCAGAAACGGACCCGATCTGCAAGCGCGTCGGTAACCGATTACACGAAAACGCTTATTGCACTATGCGGCTTAGCTTTCTATAATCGTTCGATTCTTTCATCGGGAGAGTTTGGGGGATCCACATGCCGCAGAAGACCGTACCGTTCACCGTGTCGCAACTGGAGTCCATCGCGCAGCGGTGGCCGACGCCGTTCCATCTCTATGACGAGCGGGGGATCCGCGAGAACGCCCGTCGGCTCAACCGGGCGTTTGCCTGGAACCGGGGCTTCCGCAATTATTTTGCGGTAAAGGCGTGTCCCAACCCGTTTCTCCTGAAGTTGCTGGCCGGGGAGGGCTTTGGCGCGGATTGCAGCTCGATGGCCGAGCTGGTGATGAGCGAACGCGTGGGCCTCACGGGGTCAGCCATCATGTTCACCTCCAACGACACGCCGGCCGAGGAGTTTGTCAAGGCCCGTGCGATGGGTGCGGTGATCAATCTCGACGATCTCTCGCACGTGGCGTTTCTCGACCGGTTGGCGGGCATTCCCGAACAGGTGTGCTGCCGCTACAACCCCGGCCCGCTCAAGGGAGGAAACGCGATCATCGGCAAGCCCGAGGAGGCGAAATACGGCTTTACCCGGCTGCAATTGTTCGAGGGCTACCGGCAGTTGCGAGACCGTGGCGCCAAGCGGTTCGGGCTGCATACCATGGTCGCGTCGAATGAGCTGAATCCCCAGTATTTTGTCGACACGGCCTGCCTGTTGTTTGATCTGGCGGTCGATCTGTCACGCGAGCTGGGCATTACCTTTGAGTTCATCAACCTCGGCGGCGGCATCGGCATTCCCTACCGGCCGGAGCAGCAGGCGGTTGACCTGGAGCGCGTCGGCGCCGGGATCCGCGCGGCGTATCAGGAGCGGCTCATCGGACGCGGCCATCCGGAGCTCGCCATCAACATGGAATGCGGGCGGATGGTCACCGGTCCCTACGGATATCTGGTCAGCCGCGTGCGGCACCTCAAGGAGACCTACAAGAAGTACGCCGGTTTGGACGCCTGCATGGCGAACCTCATGCGTCCGGCGCTTTACGGCGCCTATCACCACATCACAGTGATAGGCCGGGAGAACGCGCCGCTCGACACGGTGTATGATGTCACCGGCTCGCTGTGCGAGAACAACGACAAATTCGCCATCGACCGACCCCTGCCGACGCTGGCGGTCGGCGACTGGGTGGTGATTCACGACGCTGGCGCGCACGGCCACGCCATGGGCTTCCAGTACAACGGCAAACTCCGCTCGGCGGAGCTGCTGCTGCGCGAGGACGGCTCGGTGATCGAGATCCGCCGTGCCGAGACGATGGACGACTATTTCGCCACGCTTGATTTCGCCGCTGCCGCCGCCTTTCCGGTCTGAACCGCGTGGGCAATCCACGCAAACGCTCGCGATTGACCGAAAAACGACGTTTTACACCACGAAGAACACGAAGAGCACGAAGGGATTAGTTGAATTCGAATTATGCATAAGCTTTATGTTCATTTCGGGGCGGGCAACATCGGTCGCTCGCTGGCTGGTGCGCTGTTTTCCCAGGCGGGTTACGACGTGCTATTTGTTGATGCGGCACCGGATCTGGTGCAGGCGTTGCACGAACGGCGGCGCTACCGGGTGGTGGTGAAGGACGTGTTGCCGCCGGGCGCGCCCGATTCTTATTGGGTGGAGCGAGTGAACGCCATTTCGGCGCGCGACGCCGAAGCGGTCGCCGACGCCGTGGCGCGCGCCGACGTGATCGGCACCGCAGTCGGTGCCCAGGTGCTGCCGCTGGTGCTGAGGTCGGCTGCGCCCGGACTGGCGCGGCGCACGACGCCCGTCTCGATCCTGTTTTGCGAGAATCTGCACGGCGCGGCGGCCTTGGCGCGGCGCGAGCTGACGGCGGCGCTGCCGCCGGGATTTCCACTGGCTGAGCGCATCGGGCTGGTCGAAACCAGCATCGGCAAGATGGTGCCGCTGATGCCGGCCGGGGTGCGCGAGCGCGATCCGCTGGAAGTGTGGTGCGAGGCCTATAACCGGATCATCGCCGACCGCGCCGGTTTTGTCGGTCCGATTCCCGATGTCCCCGGATTGGAACTCAAGGGGTGTTTCGCGGCGTATGTCGAGCGCAAACTCTATGTTCACAATCTCGGGCATGCGACGTGCGCGTGTCATGGTTTCTTGAAAGGTTATGCGCAGATTTGGGAGGCGATGGCCGATCCGGAGGTGGCCGCCGAGACGCGGGCGGTGATGGATGAGACGGCGCGGGCGCTGATCCGCCGTTATCCGGACGAGTTCGATGCAGCCGGTCAGCACGCGCACGTCGAGGATCTGCTCAGTCGCTTCGGCAACCGGGCCCTGGGCGACACCGTGTTCCGCGTGGGGCGCGATCTGCCGCGCAAGCTGGCGCCGGGTGACCGCTTCATAGGCGGCCTGCGGCTGGTGGCCGAGGTTGGCGGCGATCTGCAACCGCTCTGCCGCGCCGTCGCGGCGGCGCTGCAATTCAGAGCGACCGACGAGGCCGGACAACCGTTCGCGGCCGATGTCGCCTTTCTCGACCGGATCGCAACCGAAGGGGTGCCGGCGGTGCTGGCGGCCCATTGCGGACTGGATGCCGATCTGATCGCGCAGATTGCGGCGCTTGCAAAACCCCGGCAGGGGTGGTTGCAAGCGGAGTGTTCAGGTGTCAGGTTTCGGGTGTCAGGAAGAACCACACGATGTTGCGTCTTCCTGAAACCTGAACACTGAAACCTGAAACCGGCGCTTGCAGGGGTT
>CAMBQN010000046.1 GCA_945870025.1 Akkermansia muciniphila | reverse complement strand
CGATCACGACGAACTCGGCGACCTTCAACGGGTCGCTCTGGGCCACCGGCACGGCGGCGTCGGCGGTGTGCGTGCTCTGGGGCACGGCGAACGGCGGACAATCCTGGAGCTGGCAGAACACGAACTGGTTCAATGGCGGCGAGCCGAATGCCACGTGGGGTAACAACACCGACTTCAGCACCAATATCGCGGGGCTGCCCCGGAACACGGTCTACTACTACACCTACGCCGCCACGAACAGCACGGAAGGCGCCAAGTTCGCCACCCCGTCCGTCACCTGGGGCACGGCGGAGGAGTACTACGTGTCCACCAACGGCACGCAGACAGCGCCGTACGACACGTGGGCCAAGGCCTACACGAACCTCCAGACGGCTCTGGATCTCACGGCCGGGAGAGTTCAGGCCACGATCATCTACGCTGAAGGAGGACAGACCTTCGACAATTCGGGCAGCGGGAAGGAAGCCAACTCGGTGTTCCTCTGGCAGAACGCCACCAACGTCATGCTCAGCGGCGGGTGGGCGGCGACCGCCGAGCCACCGACGACACGGACCACCGAGACGATCGTGAAGCGGGCGTCGACGGCGGGCAGCCGCCGCGTGCTGCGGATGGCCGGCGTCACGAACGCGGTTATCGATCAGGTGACGATCCAGGACGGCTCGCTCTCGGGGAATGGGGGCGGCGTGTACTTTACCAACTGCCTGGATGTGACCTTCTCGGGTTGCGTGATCTCCAATAACGTGTCCAGCGGCGGCAATGATCAGGGCGCCGGTCTGTGCGTGGACAACGGGTGTCGTTTGACGCTGACGAACTCGACGGTCGTCGGCAACAGGATTACCGCTCAGGGCGTTGGCTACTGCAGAGGCGGCGGGATTGCCGTTTTGAATGGCGGGCGCATGACGGTGGTTCGGTCGCAGGTATCGAAGAACTCCTCGGCTACAGGTGCTAGCAATGGCTTGGGCGGCGGCGGATTCAAGGTGAATTCGGGCGGTGTTCTTGAGTTATACGAAACCGTGTTGAAGGCCAACACGAACTCCTTCAGTCAATATGGTGGCGCGGGCGTCAATGAGGGGACATTGCTGATGCGCAACTGCCTGGTGTCAACCAACTACGACGCGGCAAACGGCGTCGACGGTCTCCACCTGAAAGCGGGGTCGGCGACGCTGGTCAACTGCACGTTCGCCAACAACGGGACGTACGGCATCTGGTTTACGGCCGGTACGGTTGCGATGACCAACTGCATTGTCTGGGGGCACACAACCGCCGATCTGGTGTCCTTCCCGAAGGACGCCAACGGCGTGATGACCGGCGTCTGGTACTCCGGCATCGGGGACGGGCAGAACAACGGCGTGCAGGGCTGCACGTCCATAGACCCGCTGTTCGCGGACACGACGTACTATCACCTGAAATCCAGCGTCGGCAACTATGTCGGCTATTTCACCGACGGGACGTGGGCCGCTGCTGAGTCAGACAGCCCGCTGATCGACTCGGGCGATCCGAGTTCCTCTTACAGCCGGGAGCCGGCGCCGAACGGTGATCGGATCAACATGGGCTACGACGGCAACACGGAATTGGCGTCCAAGACAGTCTTTCAGGCGGACCGGGCGCCGACGGTCACGAACCCTGGCGCAACCCAGGTGGGCCACCGGTCAGCGGTGTTGAATGGACAGATAACCGATACCGGCTACCCGAAGGCGCTGGCCTGTTTCCGCTACTGGGCGGTGGGCAGTGCGACCACGAGCGAGACCGCGCGGGCCGAACAGATGGCTAGCATGACGGTCGCCAGTCTCATCCCCGGCACGACTTACCAGTATGTCGTGGTGGCTTCGAATCGGGTGCAGGAGGTGCTGTCCGCTGTCGCGAGTTTCAGTACGCATCCGACCCCGTCGTATCTGTACGTGGCCACGAACGGCAACAACACGGCTGGCGCGGACTGGAACACGGCCTACACCGCCGTGCAGACGGCCTTGAACTTCGCCGAGCCGGGCGACACGATCTGTCTGGCCGGCCACACATTCGCGGGCGGCGTTTCCGGGACGATCCCCGCGTTCCCTTACAACAAGTTCCTCGTGTGGCAAAATGCGACCAACGTTACGGTCAAGGGCGGGTACCGCGCTGACCCCGTGCAGGATGCGACTCCTCCCGGTCTGCGCGATTCCACGAGCTACCCCACAATCCTGAAGCGGACGGTGGGCAGTGTCGGCGTGCTGGGGATGGTGGGCGTCACGAACTGCACGATTGAGCAGGTCACCTTCCGTGAAGGGAAAAACGATAGAAAATACGACTCGGCCGGAGTGTATGCCACCAACTGCTGGGCGACCTTCGACGGTTGTTCCATCGTTTTCAACACAAACGGTGCCGCCTGGTCGGTGGCAGGGCTGTACGTGACGCGAGGGTACGTTGTGCTGACGAATAGCACCATCGCCGACAACTATGACACTACCGAATACGGTCCGGGCTGTGGTCTCTACGTCGATGTACCTCCGACCCGCGTGCGAATGATCAGGTCGTTCATTCTCCGCAACAAGGATAACCATGGGAACAACATCTCCAGTGGCGCGGGCTTCAGTGTGGGCTGGAACCAGAATCCTATGGGCGACACTCTTGAACTGATCGAGACAGAGGTGTCCGGAAACCAGGCGACCGGCGGTGCGGCGTATGGCGGTGGAGGCTCCGTTAATGGAACGTTGTACATGCAGAACTGCCTGGTGGTTTCGAACTACTCCAGTCTTGCCACCTACGCCGACGGCATTCACCTCTACGGCGGAACGTCGACGTTCGTCAACTGCACGTTCGCGACGAACTATGCCAGGGGCATCCTGTATGACGCCGGCACTGTGGCCATCACCAACAGCATCATCTGGGGGCATACCGTGGCCGACCTGACCAACTTCCCGGCGAGCGTCGGCGGGGTGCTATCGAACGTCGCCTATTCATGCTTCGGCCAGGTTAATGGCAAGGGCTTCGGCGACTCCACGGCCGTGATGGCCAACGACTATGCCAACAGCCGTTGCATCACCAACAACCCGCTGTTCGTCGACGCAGCCGCGGGCAACTTCCGCCTGCAGAGCACGACCTGGGCGACGCAGTCGCTTGGCATCAACGCCGGGTTGAACGACCTGTCGTGGATGAGGTACGGAAAGGACCTGGACGGTCAGCCGCGCATTCTGAACGCCACCGTAGACATGGGCGCATACGAGAATGCCGTTCCGTCCAAGGGCACGGTGCTCCTGTTCCGGTAAGGGTGGCGGGAAGGGAAGAAGGTTTCAGGTTTCAGTGTTCAGGTTTCAGTGTTCAGGTTTCAGGGAGTCGAACACGGAAGCGATGCGGGGCGGGTCTGGCGCAAGCCGGTCCCGCCCTGTGTTTTTGGATGGGGGTCGATGGAAAGGCCCGTCCCTTGCGAGGCCTTTTCGTCCTCGTCCTCGTCCTCGTCCTCAATTTCACGATTCGAGGACGAGGACGAGGACGACGACGAGGACGAGAAGCTCGCGCCGCTATCCCGATTGCGTCGCCCTGATGGAACAGGAAATGCGCGAAGCGAGGTAGGGCAGCAGCTGCGGAAAGGCCCGTCCCTTGCGAGGCCTTTTCGTCCTCGTCCTCGTCATCGATTTCACGATTCGAGGACGAGGACGAGAGGCTCGCGCCGCTATCCCAATTGCGTCGCCCTGATGGAACAGGAAATGCGCGAAGCGAGGTAGGGCGACGGCGTCCCGCCGCGCCGCAGGCCAATGGAGAAGGCTGATGGAAAGGCCCCGTCCCTTGCGGGTTTGATGACGTCGGAATGGCTCTGATCCATTGGCTTCGGCGCGGCGGGGACGCCGCTGCCCTACCCAATTGCGTCGCCCTGACGGAACAGGAAATGCGCGAAGCGAGGTAGGGCGACGGCGTCCCGCCGCGCCGCAGGCCAATGGAGAGGATAAGGAAAGGCCCGTCCCTTGCGGGTTTTACCCTTACACGGTTACACTTACACGGTTACCCTTACACGGTTACACTTAAACGAACCGCTTAAACGGTTAAGAGTAAGCGGTTAAGGGTAGCCGAGTAAGAGTAGCCGGTTTAGGGTAGCGGTTAAGAGTAGCCGGTTAAGAGTAGCCGGTTAAGAGTAGCCGGTTAAGAGTGTCGAGTAAGAGTAGCCGGTTAAGAGTGTCGGGTAAGAGTAGCCGGTTAAAGCTGCGGAAAGGCCCGTCCCTTGCTGGGCCATTTCGTCCTCGTCCTCGTCCTCGTCCTCGATTTCACGATTCGACGACGAGGACGACGACGACGACGAGGACGAGAGGCTCGTGCCGTAGGCCAATGGAGAGGCTGATGGGAAGGCCCGTCCCTGGCTGGGCTCGACGCCCGCCGACTTCGCAATGATGGGAGTCGCCCTTAGTCGAAGTCGGTCGAAAAAGACGGCGGATTCGGGACGGGCCTTCCGTCCGTCACCAGCGCCGACCCGGCGGTCGGCGTGGAAGCTGCTGGTGGAAAGACTTGCGTTTTTACCCTGAACCCTGAACCCTTCGCTTGCAAAACCTCCGGTTTGTGCAAGCACCTCCAGTATCCTACGCCTTCTTGCCATCGGCGTTTAAGCCGGGGCGGCGGCCCTTGTACCAGGCGACCATCACCGGGGTGGCGATGAAGAGCGTCGAGTAGGTGCCGGCGATCATGCCAATGATCATCGTCAGTGCGAAGTCGCGGATCGAGCCACCGCCGAAGATCAGCAGGGAGAAGACGGCCAGCATCGTGACAAAGGTCGTGAGCAGGGTCCGGCTGAGCGTCTGATTCATCGCGCGGTTGATCACATCTATAAAGCTGGACCGTTGATCTAGGCGCATGTCCTCGCGGATGCGGTCAAAGATCACGATGGTGTCGTTGATCGAGTAGCCGACGATCGTCAACAGCGCCGCCACGGTGGTCAGATTGACCTGCCGTCCGAGGAGCGTGAAGATGCCGAAGGTTACCAGCACGTCGTGGGCCAGCGCCACGATGGCGCCGAGCGCGAACCCAAACTGGAAGCGCACCGTGATGTAGATGATCATGCCGATCAGTGAGATGACGATCGCCTTGATCGCGCCGTTGCGCAGGTCTTTGCCGACCGCCGGGCCAATCATCTCTTCACCGATGACCTTGAACTGCATATCGGGCATGCTCTCGTCCAATGCGAGCTGCACCCGCTTGCTTGTGGGGGCGCCTGCGATCTCGGTGTAGCTGGATTTGATCTCCAAAACGCCCGCTCCGCTTTCGAGCGACTTCTGGTATTGCACGGCGGCGTCGGGGATGCCGGCGTCAGCCAGCGCCTGGCGCACCTGGCCCAGATCGGCCTGTTTTCCGTAGGAGAGCGTGACCGCAGCCCCGCCGGTGAAGTCGACGCCGAGCACGGCGTTCTTGTCACGCGCCACGCGGCCCGCGAAACAGCCCCAGGAGATGACGATCACGGCCAATGACGCCAGCATGGCGGGTTTCCGCTTGGCGAGGAAGTCGTAGGAGGTCTCCCCGATCAGCTTCAACATGCGGAACGGCTTGACACGGGTTTCGGAAACCGTGGCGTCAAACACCATGCGGGTGAGCACCAGCGCGGTGTACATGCTGACGATCAGGCCGGCGGAGAGGGTCACGGCGAAGCCGCGGATCGGCCCCGATCCGAAGATGAAGAGGATGATGGCGATGAGCAGGGTCGTCAGATTCGAGTCGAGGATCGCCAGGAAGGCTCGGTCATAGCCGGCCGCAACGGCTGCGCGAACTGTTTTCCCGAGGCGGAACTCCTCGCGCATCCGTTCATAGATCAGCACATTGGCGTCCACTGCCATGCCGATCGAGAGGACGATGCCGGCGATTCCTGGGAGGGTCAGCACCGGAAGCTGGAGCACGCTGTTGGAGATTCCGGAATCGCGAACGAAGACACTGAGCAAGCCTCCGGCGATGATCATGCCTGCGGGCATCAGCACCAAGTTGGCCAGCAGCGCGACGTTGGCGATCAGGCCGCAGTACAGGTAGTACATGCCCATGAAGAGGATTACGGCCAGCGTGCCAATGACCGCCGCCTTGACACCGCTGTTGATGGCGTCGGATCCCAAGGTCGGCCCCACCGCCCGCTTCTCGATGATCTTGACCGGGGCGGGCAGAGCGCCTGCGTTGAGGGTGTTGCGCAGGATCGCGGCGTCGCGGGCGGTGAAGCTGCCGCTGATGGACGCGCGTCCGTTGGGGATCGGCTCGTTGATGACCGGTGCCGAATAGAGGGTGCCGTCGAGGACGATGGCGAGCTGACGGCCGACGGTGCTGTCTAGGTTGCCGGGGCCATTGGGTGCGTAGCGGGCGGTGAGCCGGGCAAACTCGGTCTTGCCGCGGCTCGAGAAGGAGAGTCCCACGTGCATCGCGCCGGTCATGGGATCGCGGTTGATATCCGCACGTTCAATCGTGTTTCCCGTCATCTCGACCTTGCGCAACACAAAGTGAGGGAAGTACAGCGTCTGGCCGTTCTTCATCCGCGTCTCTTCCAGCATGAACTCATAGAGCGGATCGGGCGTGTGGAAGGTGGACAGCTCACGGGCATAGCCGGGGTCCTTGACCACGGTGCGGAATGCCTCCGTCCGTTGGTAATAACGGCGTTCAGCCACATCCACGATCTCATAGCCGCGGGGTTTCCGGCCTTCGCTAAACAGGGCGTCGACGAGTTTCTGGTTGTTCTTATGGACCAGCCGGAATTGGAGAAACGCCGCGCTCTTGATGCTTTGCTCGGCGGCGGCGAACTCCCATTCGTTTGTTCCGGGAATCTGGATCAGGATGCGGTGATCGGCGCCCGCCATGATCAGCGGCTCGGAGGTGCCCAGCCCGTCAATGCGATTGCGCAGCACCTCGAGGATCCGCTCATCGGCGTCCTTCATGGCAGCGCCCACCTTGCTGTCGAGCGCCTCGGCGTCGAGCTTGGGGTCGGCCGCCGCGAAGTCCGCGCGAAGCTTATCCTCGTCGATCTGCACCGTGAAGCTCACGCCCCCCTGCAGGTCGAGACCGAGGCGGATCTTCTTCTCGGGCGGCATGACCACATAGACCGAAAAGACCGTGATGATCGCCAGCAGCAACCACTTCCAAACCGCATATTTGCTGTTCATGTCCATCTCCTCCGTGCTGTCCAAGTGCCGAACGCCGACTGCGGCGTCCGGGAAATTCCGCAGAGTCCCGTGATTACGCGGGATCGGTCTTGATCGTCTCGCCATCGACGAGCGTCCGGGTGATCGCGCCACGCGCGATCTCGACGATGACGCCGTTGGCGATCTCGACCATGAAGGTGTGATCCTTGCATTCGACCACCTTGCCGATGAACCCGCCGCCGAACAGCACCCGCTGGCCGGCCCGTAGCTCGGATATCTGCTTCTGCCGTTCCTTTTCCTTGCGCTGCTGCGGCCGGATCATCATGAAATAGAAAATGCCCAGCATCAGGAGAATCGGGACCATCATGCCCAAACCACCCGGCTGCGCCTGTGCGAGCACCACGTTCAAACTGTCCATACTGTCTCGTTTCTGCGGGTCTCCCCGCCTCGTTGCCGGCTCAGCCGGCATTTACCGCTTGTGCGTCCGCGACGGACGCCGCCACTCTCAACCGGGCGGCGCACGCGCGCCTCCAGTCGCCAAAGGCGCCGACCGCAATCGCCCCGCGCATCTCGCGCAGCGTCTCCAGATAGCGGTGTACGTTGTGAAGGGTCAACAACCGCACGCCCAAAATCTCGTTCACATTCAGCAGGTGCCGGACATAGGCGCGGCTGAACGTCTGGCAGCAGTAGCACCCGCACCCTTCCTCCACCGGCCGCGTGTCGCACTTGGCGGCGCCCGCCTTGACCGGATAGAAGCCGTGCGCCGTGAACGCCGAGCCGTTCCGCGCATGCCGCGTGGGTATCACGCAATCGAACAGGTCGACTCCGTGCGCCACCGCTTCCGCCATCTGCCACATGTCGCCCAGTCCCATCACATAGCGGGGCCGGTCAACCGGCAGCAGGCGGACGCCGTCCTCCACCTCCTGCAGCAAAACAGGTTCCGGTTCACCCACGCTGACGCCGCCGACGGCGTAACCGTCAAAGCCGATGGCCGTCAGCCCGCGGGCGCACCGTTCCCGCAACTCGCGAAACTCCCCGCCTTGCACAATGCCAAAGACGAGTTGCCCCGAAGCGCGAGCCTGATTCGCACATAAGCCCGCCCATAATAAGGTCTTATCGACCGCCTGACAAGCGGATTGTGCGGAACAGGGATAGGGAGGGCACTCGTCGAAGCACATGGCGATGTCCGATCCGAGCGTTTTCTGGGCGGCCATAGCCTCGACAGGACCGATAAAAAGCGCCCGGCCGTCGATATGCGACTGGAACTCGACGCCGGTGTCCCGGATCTTGCGCAATCCGGAAAGGCTGAACACTTGGAAGCCGCCGCTGTCGGTGAGAATGGGGCCATCCCAGCCCATGAAGCGGTGGAGTCCGCCACAGGCTTCGATGATCTCCAGGCCCGGGCGGACCAGCAGGTGATAGGTGTTGCTGAGGATCACCTGCGCGCCGGCGGCGGTCAGATCGCGCGGTTCCAGGCACTTGACCGTGGCCTGCGTCCCCACGGGCATGAAGGCAGGCGTCTCGATCGGGCCATGGGCGGTCCAGAGCACCCCGGTCCGGGCTGAACTGTGCGGATCGACCTTCTGAATGTCGAAGGTTCCCGGCGGGCGCGGCCACGGCTTGGTGAAACTGTTCATGTCGGTGTTGATTAGAAATCGATCCTCATCCGCCGGCATGGGTCATCACCTGCTGAAAGCAGGCATGAACCGGTAAAAGGCGGCGTTATCACGGCTGGTAGTGTGCCAGAAGCGGGGAAACATGTCCAGCCTATCGTCGGTAATCGCAGCAATTCTAATTGTGAGGCGATTGGGTCATCGGGGTCGGGGTCGGTATCGGAATCGGGGTCGAAGTTCCGTTGGTTTTATCGATACCGATACGGAAGCGCCATTCAGGCCCGTCCCTTGTCTGACCTCATCACATTGAGTGATTCGTTAACTCATTGGAGGTGTTATGGTTATGCCTCTATTGCCTCACACTTTCGCGTGACACGCAAACTGCTGGTGGGCGGCACGGGCATTCCCCTGGATGAATTTCTGGCAACTCCTGCCGAAGCGTGGCTGTGACTCCGGAGGCTCGGACAGGTGGAGGGGTCAACGGTTCTCCATCGTTTGTTTCCCGCTCGCTTTTTCAGTCCTGACGCGGTATAGTTTTCAAATCCTTTATCACTCAATCGGCACTAGAGGGGAACAACGTTATGGCCACACCCGCAATCTCTCGCGAAGAAATACTGGCGTTTCATCTGAACGGCAAGGTCGGACTCCGCCTGACCAAGCCGCTGCGCACGCAGCGTGACCTTTGCCTGGCCTACACGCCGGGCGTCGCCCAGGCCGTCAAGGCGGTCGCGGCCGATCCCGATTCCGCGTTTGCCTACACCGCCCGCGCCAACCTCGTGGCCGTCGTCTCGGACGGGAC
Organism: Akkermansia muciniphila; assembly: GCA_945870025.1. Lineage (GTDB taxonomy): Bacteria > Verrucomicrobiota > Kiritimatiellia > RFP12 > JAAYNR01 > VGWG01. Next base: position 7,050 of record CAMBQN010000046.1, on the reverse strand, counting down.
CGCGATCCTTGGACTGGGCGATCTGGGCGCGCTGGCCAGTATTCCGGTGATGGAGGGCAAGGCCGTCCTGTTCAAGGCGTTTGGCGATGTCGATGCCTGGCCCGTGCCTCTCGCCCGCTGCCGCGCTGGCGGCGCCGACACCGGCCGCACCGATCCGCAGCGGATCATCGACGTCGTCGCCGCCCTCGCGCCGATGTACGGCGGCATCAACCTCGAGGACATCGCCGCGCCTGCCTGCTTTGAGATCGAGGACCGCCTCGACGCCATGCTCGACATCCCCGTCTTCCACGACGACCAGTGGGGCACCGCCGTCATCACCCTCGCCGGATTGATGAACTACGCGCTGCTGAGCGACCGCCGCCTCGCCGATTTGCGCGTCGTCATCAACGGCGCGGGCGCGGCAGGCATCCGCATCGCCGACATGTGCAAGGCCGCCGGCGTCCGCGATCTGGTGATGTGCGACACCAAGGGGCCGCTCGCCGAATCGCGCACCGACCTCAACGACCACAAGCGCCGGCATGCCGCGAAGACGAACGCCCGCACCCTCGCCGAGGCGCTCCGCGGCGCGCACGTCTTTATCGGCGTCTCAGCCGCCAACGTCCTGAGCGGCGCGGATGTCGCGGCCATGGCCCACTTTCCCGCCATCTTCGCCATGTCCAACCCCGACCCCGAGATCGACCCCGCGGCCGTGGCCATCGCCCTCGCCGGCAAACCCTACGTCATGGCAACCGGCCGCTCCGATTACCCGAACCAGATCAACAACGTCCTCGGCTTTCCCTTCCTCTTCCGCGGTGCGCTCGACGTTCGAGCCCGGACGATCAATACGGCGATGAAGGTCGCCGCCTCCGAGGCGCTGGCCGCGCTCGCCCGCCAGCCGGCGCCCGAAGCGGTGCGCGCCCTTTACCCCTCCGAACGTCTCGAATTCAGCCCGGGCTACATCATTCCCAAGCCGTTTGATCGCCGCCTGTTCGTCGACATCTCGCACGCCGTCGCCAGCGCCGCCGTCACCTCCGGCGCCGCGCCCGCGCACGACCTCGTCGCGCTCCGTGCCGCGCTTGAAGCCCGCAACGCGGCGCGCGGCGGCTGATCAGTATTCAGCCACAGAAAATAGAGGTCAGATGAATACAGAGATCATTATTCTTATGTCGATTCTGATATTGCTAGGTTACATGGGATCGCAAGTTGTCACTTTGCGCAACAAGACGGCCGGACTGGATCGCAAACTCAATATGCTGCTGTCAGGCATGGGAATTGACCCGCAGAAGACGGACTTTGTCGCTGACTCGATAAATCGAATCAGCGAACTCTATCGTGCTGGCAAAGTTGCCGAGGCGAAGCAACTTGCAAAGGAGACGCTAATCAACCCGGCCGAATTTAAGAAAGTCTGGCAGGCATGCAAAAGCAAATCGGCGGCAACATGAGAGTCTGCACAACCACGGCCTGCTGGGTACGTCGCTAACGCGCCGTCCCGGAGGCCTGACGTTCGATCTCACAAATGGAATTGACAATAATGATGTCATTGCATACATTGTATCACACGCGAATACACTAGGAGATGACATGAGTATTGCTGTATCAATTCGATTGCCTGAGGGTCTGGCTAATGAACTGACCCATATTGCAGATGAAACGGAAAGGCCCCGCTCCTTCCATATTCAGAAAGCGTTGGAATCCTACATTGCGGATTTTGCCGATGTTCAAATTGCCCTTGATCGGCTGCGCGATCAAAAGGATGCGATTGTGTCTGGCCCCGAATTGAGGAAATCCCTTGGCCTTTGAAATCACTTATAAGAAGAGCGTGGCGAAAGATCTCGCAAGTCTCGGCAAGGCCGAAGCCAGGCGGATACTCGACAAGATCGACAAGGATCTCGCCACACGCGCAGATTCCTATCCTGTGCTGAAGGGGCAGTTTGCCGGATTGAGGAAATTCCGCGTCGGCGACTACCGTGTCATTTATGCCATCTTGGGATCACAAGTCCTTGTCCTGCGAATCGGCCATAGACGGGAAATCTATGAGAAATGATCGAACCACACAATTCTGGCTATCGTCGCTCCACTCCTCAGCCAGATTGTGAACGATCACCGACGCGGAGCGGATGGCCGCACAGCAGGGCCTTGCCGCTCATGCGGCGGGCGCCTTCTGGCTGCGCCTCCAGCAGCCGCAGTCCGCCGTGGCCGGTCAGCACCACGGGGCCTTCGCCCGACACGTCGCACACCATTCCGGGCGCAAAGCCAGCGGGCGCGACCCAGTCCGGAAGCGCTTCGGACCTGAGTACTTTGAGCCGCATCAGCGTTCCGCCCTTTAGCGCGAGCGGCAGCCACGTGAAACACCCCGGCCACGGATTGAAGGCGCGGACGCGGAGGGCCAGGTCCGACGCCGTGCGCGTCCAGTCCATCGCCCCGTCCTGCTTGCTCAGTTTGGGAGCGAACGTCGCGAGGGCTGCGTTTTGGGGCGTACGCTGCAACTGACCCGTCTCGGCCTGGCGCACCACGCGCAGCAGCGCCACCGCGCCGAGGAGCGCCAGCCGTTCAAGCAGCGACTTGGCGGTGTCGTCGCGCAGGATCGGTTCGGTCGTCTGCGTCAGCATGTCGCCGCTATCCATGCCTTCGTCCATCATCATGGCCGTCACGCCGGTGATCGTCTCGCCAGCCGCGATGGCGCGCTGGACCGGCGCGGCGCCGCGATAGCGCGGCAAAAGCGACAGGTGGATGTTAATGCACCCCAGCGGCGGGAGGGCTAGGATCGTCTTCCCCAGAAACTGTCCATAGGCCACCACGACGATCAGGTCTGGGGCCCACGCGCGAAGTTGATCAATCACCTCCGGCCGGTTGATTTTTTCGGGCGAGAGGACCGTCAAATCATTCACATGCGCCTTGGCTTTGCAGGGACACGGCATGAAATGCTGGTGCCGTCCGCACGGACGGTCGGGCTGCGTCACGACGCCCACCACCTCGGCGGCGTGCATGTAGACGAGGGCGTCGAGCATCACCGCCGACGTTTCAGCCGAACCCATAAACACAACACGCATGACCACAATTCCTTTTGCATGAGCCGCGTGCAAACCCAGCCGCAGCGGTGTTTACTATAGCGTGTTGCCCGGGTCATCGGCAATCCGCATTTGCAGGATAGGCCACAAATGGGGTGAAAATATCCTGTTGGCTATTGTCATGTCAATCGTTTTCATCTACTCTCTCCACCCACGCGGAGATAGCCGGAAACGGCTCAATCACTTGTTCAGCAAATAAAATCAAAATCGGGACTTGCAAATGTATCCCAAATGTGGAACAATATAGTACGTAAATGGGAGACAAATGATGAGCAAGACCGCAATGGTTCGCGCCCGACTGCAACCTGATCTCAAGGATCATGCGGAGGGGATTTTCCAACGCCTTGGATTGAACGCCACACAGGCGATTACCATGTTCTACCGACAGGTAGAATTGCGCGAAGGTTTACCGTTTGATGTAGCTGTTCCAACGGCCGCCACCCAACATGCGTTTGCGGACTCGGAGGCAAAACGTGGTCTGGTGATCTGCGAAGATGCGGATGACATGTTTCGGAAGTTGGGGATTTGATGTACACGCCGGTCTACACGCGACAGTTCGCCAAAGACACCAAGCGTTTGGTGCGGCGGGGCAAGAACATGGATAAGTTCAAGATTCTTGTCCACGCACTTTTGTCCGGCCAACCATTGGATCCGATCCATCGAGACCACAAACTAGTCGGCAACTTGGTTGGTCGACGTGATTGCCACATTGAGTCCGACTGGGTGCTTATTTATCGCCTAGACGGATCGCAGTGCCTATGTGAGCGAATGGGAACACACGCCGACCTATTCGGAAAATAGTGCAGAACCACGGCATGCTCCGCCACGGAGTACCGTGCCGGAGATGCCGAACGTTGGAAGCGTGCGGCAGGGATGTTGTCCGCAGATTTCGTCGATTAACGCAGATTGAGAGGGTTCAAGAAGCGAGAAAGCGAGACAGTTATGATCAAACACCACGTTGTCATTTTGATTGGCGCGATTCTGGCTGGTTGCGGGAAACCGGCGCTGCCGCCGGAGGCTGCGGAAACCGTCAGCGCGAGTGCGAAAACGAACGAGCTTTCGGCTCCAGCGGTGTCCAGCACCCAGAAAACGGTCAAAGTCGTGAGCGCGGTGATCTCCGAGCCGACCCGGGCGCCCGCCGAGGCACCGGACTTTGAGGGCCGGATGACGGATTTAAACGCCCTCATGAACAACACGGATTTCAGCGAGGCGATCCGGTTGTGCCGAGAGATGCAGAGCACGTTTCAGAAACCGAAGCAGTATACCCAAGTGGCCGAGGCCCTTCGCCGCCTGATCGAATACAGGCGGGCCGCCCCTCCATTGGCGATCGCCGTCAAGAACTTGGCATCGAGTGATTCCCGTGTGGCGCGGGCGGCGCAGAACGAGCTTGAAGAGGCGGACGAGCTGGGCCGCATTTTTCTCCGGCACGCCTTGCGCACACAGACGGAGGCGACCGCTTTGGCCGCTGGCGAGCAGCTCCTCGCCCTGAACGACACCGAGGCGATCCCCATTTTCATGAGTCAGGTGAAAACGAATTCGGTTTCGCCGCTCGGCTACGCCGCGGTCCGGGTGCTTGTGATCATGATCAAAAGTCTGCCGCCCGATGTGGTGCCGGCCTGCTTCGAGATCGTGCGGGCCGACACCGCCTTCGGCGCGACGCCGGTGTTCGATATTCTGGAAGCCGTCTTTCTTCGCGTATGCGAACGAGATGAAGCCCTGTTCAACGAACGGGTGGGCTGCGTGGAAGGGGTGGATGTGCTGCGCGCGCATCTCAAGGCGGCTTTGCTCTCCACGAACGCGGCGGCCCGGGCGTGGGCGTGCGCCCGCCAGTCCGAGTTTCTCCCCCTCATGAACGGGTTGCGGGCGACCTACTACGCGGATGCGACCTTCGGCGCGAGCATTCTCGACCGCAACGAGGCGCAGCCTCTGGTGGAGATCGGCAGCAAGGCCTTCCCCGTGCCCGGAGGGGGGGTGGACGCGCTATCCGCCCGCTGGAGTGGCGATCTGCAAGTGCGTCAGGCCGGTGAATATGTTTTCACGCTGCAGTGTGGCCCTTCCGCCCTTCAAACCACCCAACTGTGGGTCGACGGAAAGAACCTGGCGGTCGTTGATAACTGGGAGAAGCTCCGTTGGCATCCGCAGACGTTCAAGAAGGTGCTCTCGAACGGCTGGCACGCCGTCCGGCTCGAATACACCAAGACCAACACTACGCCGGACGGGTCCATCCGGTTCGTCTGGGCCGGACCCTCCGCCGTGATGCGGTCGCGGCCGTGGCCGGAGGAGATTGATGCCATCGCGCGCGCGATGGCGGATCTCAACTCGACCCACTCATCCGCCGTGCGCGCCGCCCGGGAGCGGCTGGGGGCGGCGTCGGACTTCGGCAAGTTGTTTCTGTATGACGTGTTAAAGACCGGATCGGACGACCGCGCCACGCGCGTGTTGGAGATACTCACCGGCATGCGCGACGCGGACGTGGTATCGGTTTTTCTGGCGCGGCTGAAGACGGAAAAAGACGCGGCGATGAAGGACAGGCTCACAGACGCCCTCTGTGAGTTGGCGGGAGTGATCAAGCCGGACGATTTTCCGGAGTTGTACCGCATGGCGTTCGCGCCGGATGCTGGGGAGATGAACCCCTACGTCTCCATCCTGTGCGCGGCGCTGTTGGCGCGCCAGGGCGACGCGGAAGCGTTCAACACGCTGGTCAAGGACACCCAGGGACATCAGGCGCTGACCCGGCACGTGCAGGCGGCGCTGGCCTCTACGTCCGATGAGCCCGTCCGCTTGGCGTGTTTGCGCGGCGCGCCCATCGCCCCCGTCATACAGGGGCTGCTGGGACGGTATTGCGCCGGGCAGGCGTTCATCAACCCCGTAATCGAGACCATCGATCCGCAGGTCAACGTGAACAATCGGGAGTTCCGGTTCCCAGACAAGCGGCAGGACGACATCTCCGTCCGCTGGACCGGATTCCTGGACATCGCCGTGCCGGGGTCCTACACATTCATCGTCAACGCGCACGGCGGGGCTAATGTCTGGGTGGATGATCAGCTTGTGGCGCAAAGCCTGGCGTGGACGGAAAACAAGAAAGATGCGGTCAAACTGGCCAAAGGCTGGCACAAACTGCGGGTGGATTTCTGGCAGGGCAGCGGCAACAGTCAGGTGACGCTGTCCTGGATTCCGCCGAAGGGCACCCGCCAAGTGATTCCGGCGGCCGTGCTGAAAACCCCTCCCGCCGCTTCCTTCCTCGCGCAGATCGAGAAGAACGTGGCCGGTATCCCCGCCGCCAAGCCGGAGGAACTGGTCGCCGCCGGCGCCCTGTTGCGGACTTACGGCGACGTCTCGGGGTTCTATCTCGACCGCGCCCTGCACCGGGCGAATCCGGATGCGATCGCGCCTTTTGTAACGATGCTGGTTGAAACGCGGGACGTGTCGCTAGCCGGCAAGATCCGCGAGATGCGGAAGACCTCGGCGCCCCTGGCACCCAAGATCGACGCATGTCTGGCCGATCTGGCCCTGAAAGGCGCACCGAGCCAGGCTCCCTGGTTCTACGCCGTCATGAAGGCCGACACCGACAAGGCATTCCCGATGTGCGGGCCGTTCCTCGCCAAGGTCCTGCAGGAGGCCTGCAAAAATAACGGCAACACGTTCAATGCGCTTGTGGGAGACCCGAAGGGGCAGGCAACCCTCAAGGCCTATCTCGGCAAATTGCCCAAGCCGAGTGCCAAGTGAGGCGCTTGCAAAACCTCCGTCGTCGGTTCTGCAAGCGCATTTTTCAGTTATTGCTGAAAATGGCCCATTTCTTGCTTAGTAAATTTTTTGGATTCGTTTGTCCTAAGAGCCGCTTGCAAAACCCTGTTTTGCAAGCGGAGTGTTCAGGTGTCAGGTTTCGGGTGTCAGGAAGAACCACACGATGTTGCGTCTTCCTGAAACCTGAACACTGAAACCTGAAACCGGCGCTTGCAGGGGTTCTGCAAGCGCCTCCTAAACCCCGAGTCTGGTCTTGCAT
>CAMBQN010000045.1 GCA_945870025.1 Akkermansia muciniphila | reverse complement strand
GGATCGAACGGCGCAGTGGTGGCGAGGGTGCCGCGCAGCGTCCAGAGAGAAGGAGCATTCAGACTGTCGCGGCGGAACAGGTCTGCTAAAAGTCTCTCAGGCGAGTAGAGCCAGAGGCGGATTACGGCGTTGAACACGCCGGGCTCGATGCCCGCGAAAGCCAGCCGGTTAGTGTCGGCGGGCGCGAGAGGCGGCGGTGTTTCAGTAACAGGGGTGTTGGTGGCGGCCGCCGCGAAGGCTTCCTGCAGGGCGGGCCAGTCATTGGAGGCGACAAGCGTCATGACCAAAATCAGACGCGAGCGGTCGCGGAAGGCATACCACTCGTCGAGCGCCAACCCGTCGAGGTGGGCGGGAGGCGCGCCATACCCGTCGCGGACCCAGTCGCCCGGGTCAAACCCTTCAGTCACGGCGTTGGTGCGAAACCCGGCGTCGCCGACGCCGATCGAGATCCAGACCCGTTCGGCCGCCTGCGTCTCAATGACCGACACCCGCCACGCAGGCACGCCGAGGATGGGTTGCGATGTCCAGAGGTTGGTTGCCGAAGCGAAATCACCCGAGCCATCAAAAAGGTAGAACCCCGTATGAAAAGAAAAGCGGAACCACGAGGGAGGATAACAAGCGGCGTCATTGGTGAGGCTTCCGTACGACTCGGCGACGACGGTGTCGAAAGCATCCCAGCCGGACAGGGTCGGATATTCCGGAAAAGCCGATAACGACCCCAAAACCAGTTGCCCCATCACGAGCGCGGCGTAAATGTTTCGCAGGCGCATATCTGGAACGTTCCGACCTTTCGATTTCTCCTTGCATCGAAGACCCGTGCTCACTCCGCACTCGCGGAGCGTGAGAAATGTGCGAATCAATGCGCACGATGGAATTCATTATGCGCGGCGCGGGGAGGGGAAGTCAACCTCCGTTTTTCATTTTTATTTTCCACGGCCCGGAATCTTGCCGGGCGTCATTCGTCATTGCACGTGAACGCAGATATTCCAGATTCAGTGCCAAGAGCTGTTCCAGAATCGCGTCGTCGGTGAGGTCGGCGGGCCAGCCGTAGGCGGCGGCAACGGCGGCGTCAAGCCGGGCGTGACAGTCGGCCAGCCAGGCCGGACGGGCGTTGTAGAGCTTGGTCAACGTGCGAGTTTTCAGTTCGGCGACTGACGCGCCTTCGGGGTTGAGCCAGCGGTCGCGTTTCTGCACTAAGTCGCGGGCGGTGTCGGCAATCATGGGGAATCGGGAGTTGGGAGTCGGGAATCGGGAGTCGCGGGAGAGGAAGTCGGCAGGAAAGGGGAAGGTCTCGAAACTCGTTGTCGGCGTGTAGCGGCACCCGCTTACGGCTTCGCGTAACTGCGTTCCCTGGGCGCGCGCCCAAACCTCATGAAACCGGGAATGGAGAATGCCGAAAAAGGCGTCGTCGTCACGGGCGAAAACAATCGTTCCGTCGTTGGACACCACTGACGCTTCAAGCCAAACGAAAAGGCGGTGCTTGGACACGCGCGGCGTAGCGATGTAACGATTCTTGCCTTGTAGCGCGGCACGCATTCCGGGGCGGGCCTCGGCATATTGCCACCACTTTTCGGCATAGGAGGCTCTACGGTTTTGTGAACGGACTGGATAAACATGCGTCCGCAAATACTCAAACGGTTTTTCGTACTGCGCCGCTTCGCTGAACGTCATGAGTGCAAAGTCAATTGTCCATTTGCCACGTGGCCTTTGGCCTATGTCAACCGCACTCATGACCGGGCGCACAACGTCGGCATTCGGACGGCCGTTGGGGTTCCCCTTGTCAGTAAGCATCACGGCGGCGGATTCGGCGTCAATGTCAAAAGGCGCCTTGGGTGACGGCCCTTGAAACGAGATTCCCTGATTCGCGGCGATGATTGTTGCCGTTGTAATGTCGGCGCATGACGTGAGATTGGGGTTGATCGCGGCGACCGGTGTGCCGTCAAGAACATGGACTTTCTCCATCCCGTTATCAAAGCCGACCATGCTGACGTGGACGTTCGCACCGTCCAGAATCCAGGGGCGGTCGCTCTCGGCCCAGAAAATGTTGCCGCTGTTCTGGATGCGTTTGAGCACTTCGCGGTTCGCGCCGCCGCGTATTCCTTGCGTGGCGAGCAACCCGGCCCGCTTGCACTTTCCGGCGGCGATGTGGGCGCGGGCTTTTTCGAACCAGTAGCAGCAGAGGTCGGCGAAGGCGGGGACACGCCCGTCATAGAGCGCAAACAGCCTTTCAACGTAGTCACCGCCAAGTTCCTGTCGGATGCGGTTTCCTCCCAGAAACGGCGGGTTGCCGATGATGAAGTCAACGGTCGGCCATTCCGGCTCCCCGGGAATCGGGAGTCGGGAATCGGGAATCGGGGTTAGACCTTGGCCTTGAGCGCCTGTATCAACTTGTTGAGCATCATGCCGACTCCCGACTCCCGATTCCCGACTCCCGAGCACAGCGTCCATGAGCCGGATGTTTCCGGAGAGGGGTCGGAGGATGGGATCGGCGGGAAATCCAAAACCGTTGGCGCGTATCCACTGGAGCCAGCCAATCCAGACGGTCATCTGGGCGAGGTCGTGGGCGTAGGGGTTGATCTCGATGCCGTAGAGTTGCCACGGGCCGACGCCGGGAAGGTAGGCGCTCAAACCGTGCTCGCTCGTGAAGGTGATGGCCGCTTCGCGCTCAAGGTCTTTAAGGCGGAGCAGGGCGACGTACAGGAAGTTGCCGGAACCGCAGGCGGGATCGAGAATCTTGATTTCGCGCAGCCGAGTCAGAAACTGGTGCAGGATGCTGTCGGCTTCGCCGCGCGCCTTGCGGAGTTGCGCGGGGGTGAGCGGCTTGCCCGAGGATGCGGGCGGGACGCCCACGCTCCCATGGATCACGGGCGAGACGCCCGTGCCACCTTTCTTCCCGGTCGCCAGCAGACTCTCAACGGTGGCTTTTGTCTCTTCCCACTCGCGCCGCAGCGGGGCCATGACAACGGCGTCAACCACGAGTTCGATGTCCTCGCGCCCGGTGAAGTGCGCCCCGAGTTGCGAACGCTTTGCCGGGTCAAGACCACGCTCGAAGAGGGTGCCGAAGATGGAGGGGTCAACCGCGCTCCAGTCGAGGGACGCGGCGGCGGCAAACCGTTTCACGTCGTCGTCGGTGAGGTCGGGGACTGTACGGCTTGCCACGCCGTAGCCTCCGGGCGAAGGCGGGTCGTCGAACAGGTTGCCGTTGAAATGACGGATGGTCTCCAGCCCGAAGTCGCCACCGGCAGCCATCGCCTCGAACAGCATTGCGAGTGTTTTGCCGAAGCGGGCGGGATCGCCGCCGGACTTCTCCACAATCCGGGAAAACACCATGTCGGGCAGGAGGCGGGCGTCCTCGGCGAACAGACAGAAGACGATACGGTCGAGAAAGTGGGCGACAACGGCAGGGTCTAGCCCGCGTTCGCGCATCGAGGCGGCGATTTCGCCAATGCGGGCGGCGGCGTCCTGGGTGACGGCGGCGCTGGTGCGGCCGGGGCGGAGGGTGTCGGGGTTGTGAAAGACCGCCCGCATGATTTCGATCTTGCGGGGTTCGGCCAGCGCCTCCAGCGGGATCTCGTGGACGGCCGACACCGTGCCGGTGAAGTTGGTGCGGATAATGATGCGGTCTAGGTCGCAGAGGACGAGCAGGGGAGGACTCTCCAGTGCGTCGCGGTATTGCAATAGCTGATTATAGGCGGCATCAAGGTCCTTGTGCTTGCCCTTGTACTCCCAGCCGAAAAAGCCCCTTTTCCAGACATCAGCGAAGCCGTCGCCGCCCCCGTGCTTAGCCGCGCCCTTCTCAAAGCAGAACGACTCGCCGGTCGGATCGGCGGCGGCGGGCGTGGGGTGGTCGAACACACTGCACAGGTCGAGGAAATGCTCCTGTGCTGCGGATCGCTCTTTCAAATCCACCTTGCGCCACTTGCAAATGAATTCTGACACGGTCATAGGCCGGCGAGCATACCACGTCAGGAACGACTCGGACAAGAACGAACAAACTTTCAGGCCGTGAAAACGGTGTTCTCGATCACTTTCCACGGCAGGCCATGGGCATTGAGGGCGGCCATGAAGGGATCGGGGTCGAACTGTTCCATGTTAAACACGCCCTTGCCCGACCAGGCGCCGGTGAGCATCAGCTTGGCGCCAATCATCGCCGGCACGCCGGTGGTGTAGGAGATGGCCTGTGAGCAGACCTCCCGGTAACAGGCCTCGTGGTCGCAGATGTTGTAAACGAAAACCGTCTTAGGCCGGCCGTCCTTCATGCCGCGCACCTGGCAGCCGATGCAGGTTTTGCCTCGCGTCAGCGGGCCGAGCGACGCGGGGTCGGGCAGAAGCGCCTTCAGGAATTGGAGCGGCACGATCTGTTGTCCGTTGAAGGTCACCGGGTCGATGCGGGTCATGCCGACGTTCTTCAACACTTCCAGGTGCTTGAGGTAGTTATCCGAAAAGCTCATCCAGAACCGCGCGCGCTTGAGGCCGGGTATGTGGCGCGCGAGTGATTCCAGCTCCTCGTGATACATCAGGTAGACGTTCAGCGATCCGAGGTCTTCGGGCATGACAAAGGGCTGCTTGTGGGTGAGCGGCTCGGTCTCGATCCACTGGCCGTCCTGATAATAGCGCCCTTTGGCCGAGACTTCACGGATGTTGATCTCAGGGTTGAAGTTGGTGGCGAAGGGCTGGCCGTGGCTGCCGGCGTTGCAGTCGATGATGTCGATCTCCGTCGCCGTGTCCAAATGATGCTTGAGAATGTGGGTGCAGAAGACCGAGGTCACGCCGGGATCGAAGCCTGAGCCGAGCAGCGCCATGAGACCGGCTTTGGCAAACCGCTCCTGGTAGTCCCATTGCCAGCGGTACTCGAACCGGGCGACGTCCGGCGGCTCGTAATTGGCGGTGTCGAGGTAGTTGACGCCGGCTTCCAGACAGGCGTCCATGATGTGGAGGTCCTGATAGGGGAGGGCGACGTTGATGACGAGATCGGGCTTGAGATCGCGCAAGAGCGCGACGGTCTGCGGGACGTTATCGGCGTCCACCTGGGCGGTGCGGACCTTGACGGGAAGCTGGCGCGCGATGGCCTCGCACTTGGATTGGGTTCGCGAGGCCAGCGTAATCTCGCTGAACACTTCCGGGACCTGCGCGCACTTGTGGGCGACGACCGCGCCGACTCCGCCGGCGCCAATGATCAAGACCTTGGGCATGGATTATCCTTTCGCTCTGCTTAAATGCCAGCTATCATATCAACTTTTCACCCATCCTGCATCCGAAACGATTTAAAAAAAGAGAGGTCTATCATGAACACAGCGGCGTGGCAATGCGTGGAGAAGGAAATCGCGGCGACGCGGAACCGGCATTTGCGTGATTTTTTCAAGGATGACCCCACCCGTGCCGACCGTTTTACGGTCAACGCGGCGGGCTGGACGCTCGACTATTCCAAGAACCGGGTGACGCCGGCGCTGATGCATCTGTTGTTTGCGCTGGCCAAGGAGTCGGGGCTGCGTGAGGCGATCGATGCGATGTTTTCGGGTCAGGCGATCAACGAAACCGAGAACCGGGCGGTGCTGCACACGGCGCTGCGCAACCGTTCGGGAACGCCGGTTTTGGTGAACGGCGCGGATGTGATGCCTCAGGTCAATGCCGTGCTGGATCAGATGTCGGCATTTTGCGACGCCGTGCGCAGCGGTCAATGGCGCGGGCACACGGGCAAGACGATCCGCAACATCGTCAACATCGGCATCGGCGGATCGGATCTCGGACCGGCCATGGCCTGCGAAGCGCTCAAGCCGTTCAGCAAGCGGACGATGAAACTGTTCTTTGTGTCCAATGTGGACGGCACGCATCTGGCCGAGACGCTGCGCCAGGTCAAGGCCGATCAGACCCTCTTCATCGTGGCGTCCAAGACCTTTACCACGCAGGAGACGATGACCAACGCCTTGTCAGCGCGGGAGTGGCTGGTGAAGCAGTTGGGGAGCTCTGAGGCCGTCGCCAAGCACTTTGTCGCGGTCTCGACCAACACGGCGAACGTCGCGGCCTTTGGCATCGATCCCGCCAACATGTTCGGATTCTGGGATTGGGTGGGCGGGCGCTATTCGCTGACCTCGGCGGTCGGCCTGTCCCTGATGCTGTCCATCGGACCGAAGCTGTACCTGCGGATGCTTCGCGGCTGCCACGCGATGGACAAGCACTTCCACACGGCTCCGCTCAATCGCAACCTGCCGGTGATTCTGGGGGTGTTGGGGGTGCTCTACAACAATGGCTATGGGGCGGAGACCCACGCGGTGCTGCCGTATGACCAGTATCTGGCGCGGTTGCCGGCGTACCTGCAGCAGCTTGACATGGAGAGCAACGGCAAATCGGTCGATCGTCAGGGCCGCCGGGTTGCCTACAGCACCGGGCCGGTGATCTGGGGCGAGCCGGGAACCAACGGCCAGCACGCCTTCTACCAGCTCATCCATCAGGGGACCAAACTGATTCCCGCCGATTTCATCGGCTTCTGCAAGTCGCACAATCCGATTGGCGACCACCATGACAAGCTGATGGCCAATTTCTTTGCCCAGACCGAGGCGCTGGCGTTAGGCAAGACGGCCGAGGCCTGCCGCGCCGAGGGGGTGCCCGAGGCGCTGATCCCGCACAAGACCTTTGAGGGCAACAAGCCGACAAACTCCCTGCTGGCGGACAAGTTGACCCCCGAGACCTTCGGCGCGCTGGTCGCCCTGTACGAGCACAAGGTGTTTACGCAGGGAATCATCTGGAACATCTTCTCCTTCGATCAGTGGGGCGTCGAACTGGGCAAGGCGCTTGCCGGTCGCATCCTGCCGGAGCTGACCGCCTCCGATGACGCAGCGCTGGCTCACGACGGCTCCACCAACGCGCTCATCCGCCGCTACCGTGCGGCGCGTGGAGGTTGATGGAATGGCAGGCCGAAGAGGAACGGAAGTTTTTGAATGGAGAATCTGACGGCAGTGCCGTCGGACGTTTGGTTGGCATCAGTCGTATAACAAAGGAGCAGGTAAGATGGAAAAGGTGACATTCAACGGATGGTCGTGTTTGCGTCTGGCGAATCGCGAGGTCGAACTGGTGATTACGCGTGACGTGGGGCCGCGGGTGATTCGTTTCGGATACATCGGCGGCAAGAATCTCTTTCGTGAAATGCCGGGCCAGCAGGGCAAGACCGGCGAGGCGGAGTGGCAGATCCGTGGCGGGCACCGTTTCTGGATCGCGCCCGAAGCCCAGCCCTGGAGCTATGAATTGGACAACGTTTCCTATGAGTCGGCCGAGATGATTGCCGGCGGCGTGCGGGTGCGTCAGGCGGCGGGTCCCGTCACCGGGCTGGTCAAGCAGATGGAGATCACGTTGGCGTCCGACAGCAACACGGTGACCGTCACCCACACGCTCACCAATGCGGGCGGCGAGGCGATCGAATGCGCGCCGTGGGCGCTCTCGGCGATGAACCTGAATGGGCAGGCGGTCATCCCCCTGCCGGCCAAGATTGCGCATACCGGGCGGCTCACCCACAACCAAACCTGGAGCCTTTGGGGCTACACCGATTTCGCCGATCCGCGCTGGACTCTCGGCAGCCGCTACCTGTTTTTCCGCCAGGATCCGTCCCGCGGCGCCAACAAGCTCGGCATCGCCCATCGCGAGAAGTGGGTCGCCTACCAGCTCGACGGCTTCCTGTTCGTCAAGAGCTTCGAACACTTCGACGGCCAGAAGTACCCCGATGATGGCTGCAGTTTCGAAACCTTCTCCAACGAGGACATCCTCGAATTGGAAAGCCTCGGCCCGCTGGTCGTGCTCAAGCCGGGCGGCTCGACGCGGCATGTCGAGACGTGGAAGCTCTTCAAGGACGTGCCGCTCTGCAAGACCGAGGCCGATGCCGACACGTTCATCCGGCCGCTGGTCTGATTAACCTAAGAGGCGCCGCCCCCCCCCGCAAAGCTTCGCCTGACGGCTTGCTTTGCGGGGCTGGTCCAAAAGTGGACAAGCGCGCCGAAATGTGTTTTACTGGCATCGTTCGTTTCGGGTGCGGCAGGCCGCCGCTCAGAAAACGAGGGGCATCAACCCTGAACCCTATGAACGATAGAATCCTTCAAATTCTGCCCTCCCTACTGGCGGCCGATTTTGGCCATCTCGCCGAGGCGTGCCGGCTGGCGGAGGCCTCCGGCGCCGACGCCTTGCACCTGGATCTGATGGATGGCCATTTTGTCCCGAACATCAGCTTCGGTCCCGACATGGTCGCCATGGCGCGCCGGAACTGCGGCCTGCGTCTGAATGTCCATCTGATGGTGACGCACCCCGATCGGTATGCCGATCGGGTCATCGCCGCCGGCGCCGATACGGTGCTCTTCCATGTGGAGGTCGACCGGCCGATCAACGCCCTCCTGGAAGCAATCCGCGCTGCAGGGGTCAGGCCGGGGCTGACGCTCAATCCCGCCACGCCCGCCACCGCCGTCTTTCCTTATCTCGCCCGCTGCGGCCAGGTCCTGTGCATGACGGTTGAGCCGGGCTATGGCGGACAGCCGTTCATGGAATCGGTGCTGCCCAAGATCACCGAGATCCGGCGCGAGGCCGACCGCATCGGCAACCTCGGACTCTCGATCCTGGTGGACGGCGGCGTGACGTTGCGGACCGCACCGCGCTGCACTGCCGCTGGCGCGGACGCCCTCGTGGCCGGCAGTGCGCTCTACGGCGCGCCCGACATGGCCCCCGCCATCCGCGACATGCGCGCCGTCGCCGCGCTTCGGGTTACGAGCGCAGGCACAGGCCGGCCTTGACTTGGGCGGCCGTGGAGGCGCCGGCCAGGCGTTCGACAAGCGCCAGCGCAAATTCAAAGCTGGTGCCGGGTCCCTGACTGGTGATCACATTCCCGTCGGCGACAACCGGCTCTCTGGCCGTGTAGCGGGTGCCCGCCAGACCTTTTTCGCAACCGGGGTAACAGGTGACGGCGCGGCCTTCGAGGATGCCGGCTGCGGCCAGCACCGTCGGCGCGGCGCAGATGGCGCCGATGGTCTTGCCCTGCGCGTGGAAGGCGCGCACGGCGTCGAGGACGCGCGGGTCGGCCTTCAGCCGCGCCGTTCCCGGCCCGCCGCCCGGAAGCACCAGCGCGTCGAAGGCGTCCGGATCAACATCGGGCCACAGGGACTCGGCGACGAGGACCACGCCGCGCGAGGCGGTGACGCTCCGGGTGTCGCCCGTCGCGGCTGTCGTCACCGCAATCCCAGCACGACGCAGGACGTCAATCACGACCACCGCTTCCATCTCTTCAAACCCTTCGGCGAGGGGCATCAGCACGTTCATGTCGCACCCACCCTTATTCTGTTTATCTCTTCGTGGCCTTCGTGGTGAATTCAACTGCCGGATCTAGGGTTTATATTACTGCTCGCCGCAGGCCAGGATATCCAGCACCTCGTGGGCGGTCTTGGCGGTGAGAAGCGCGGCGCGGCCTTCGCGGTCAAGCGCGCGCATGACGGCGCCCATCAGGCGCGTGTAGTCGGTGCTGACCGAGGGGGGCACAAGCGTGAGCACGAGGATGCGGGTCGGGGCGCCGTCCAGGGACTCGAAATCAACGCCCGCGCGACTGATGCCGACCGCGCACACCAGTCGTGACACCGCTTCGGTGCGGGCGTGGGGGAGCGCCACGCCATGCTCCATGCCGGTGGACATTTTGTGCTCACGCGCCAGTACTGCCGCTCGCGCGTCATCCACCGACGTCACCGCCCCGCTCCGTGCGCACAAGGCAAGCAGACGCTCGATGACCTCTTCCTTGTCGCCCGAACCGATGTCCAGCGAGACGTTCTGCCACTGCAGGCAGGCGAGCGCGGGCGGCACCTTTCGTTTGCGGGATGCGCCGTCTGCCGCACCGGACGACAGCACCGCGAGCATCTCCTCGGAGGTGTCGCAGGTCAACAGCGCCGCCCGCCCCTGATCGTTGAGCGTCTGGCTGATCAGGGAGATGAACTGGAGCTGCGGAGCCGAGACGTTTTGTGGCGCCAGCACGAGAATGACAATCCGCGTCGGAATGCCGTCCATTGAACCGAAGTCGATGCCCTCTGGCTTGAGGCCGATCGCGCAGACTAGTCGATCCACCGCGTCGGTGCGACCGTGTGGGATCGCAATGCCATGCTCCAGCCCCGTGGAAAGATTCTGCTCGCGCGCGAAAACGGCGCGGCGAGCCTCATGGCGGTCGCGAATGAGATCGTTTTCGTACAACACGTCGAGGAGTTCATCGATCGCGCCGGTCTTGGTGTCGGAGAGCAGCCGAGGACGGAGCACTTCGGGCGAGAGGAACGCGCGCAGGGCGTTACCGGTGTCTGGTGCGCTGTCGGACGGCGTGAGCTGCAGCTGCCGTTGCAGCGCCACCGGATCGAGATCGCGACGCACGTCACGCAAATTCTGCTCGATGCCCGCCGCAATCTCCACCATGACCGTGTTGATCAGATTGCGCTCGCGGGCCGTGCAAGTGAACACCAGCGTAGGGCCGGTCTGCTGTAGCGTGACGACAAAGTCCTCGCGTGTAAACCGGTAAAGATGCTCGCGGCGGTTGAGCACATAGACCGAAAAGCCGTCGTTCTCGAAGACTTCGAGCAGGCGACGAACGATCAGCAGGGCGCTGTCGGCGGTCGTCATCGCGAATGAGATCCGCACCGGCTTGTCGAGCGTGAATCCTTTGCAGAAGCCGGGCCCGCCGCGTTTGAAGACCGCCTCGGTCAGTTTGGGCAGGAGCAGTCCGCTGACCACGAGCAGCACGACCACCGCCATCAGCACGGCATCGGGCATGATTCCGGCTGCGATCGCCAGCATCGCCATGGCGAGCGTCGCCTCGCCGCGCGGCATGGAGACGATGCCCACGCGCAAGCAGCCTGCGGCCGTCAGCCGGGCGGGGATCGCCGCCAGGCCGCATGCGACCAACTTGGCCACCAGTGCCACGCCCACCAAGGCCAGCACAAACAGGCAAACCCGGTGATCGGCCAGCAGGCCCACATTCACCTGTGTGCCCACGAGTGCGAAGCAGGCCGGAATCAGCGCCAGATGCACAAACTCGACGCGTTCATGGATGTAGTGCCGCAAATCGGTGGTGGAAAAAACGACGCCCATCACGTACGCACCGAGAAGCGGAGAGAGGCCGCAATAACCGGTCAGTCCGGCGGCGACCAGCACACAGGCCGCCGTGGCGGCGATCGAACCGTGGCTGTTGCCATCGCGCAGCGTCGTTCGCGCCACCTTCCGCGCGATGATCAGTCCGATCAAGGCCAGCAGTCCCGACGCCAGCACAATGCGCACCACGCCCGTCGCGATCATACCCGCCGTGGCCGGTCTTCCCGCTGCGACGGATTCCACGACACCTGCGCCGACGGCCAGCAGCAGCATGCCGACCAGGCCGTCAACCACCGCGCCGGAAAGAGCCACCACACCTTCGGGCGTCTCCAGCCGCTGCGTGCCGGTCAGCATCCGGGCCAGAATGCCGACCGAGGTGATGCTGGCCACCACGCCGGCAACAAAAGGACCCGGTTCGTACCAGGCCATGAGGTGTCCGAACAGCCAGGGAGAGACGGACGCCGTCAGTGCAGAAACCGCGACGAAGGAGGCCACGGCCCCGCCCACGCCGACCAGCGCGCCCGCCAGCGCGTAGCGCCGGATTAGGCGGATGTCCGTGTCGAGACCGATCAAAAAGACCAGCACCGTCAGCGCGACTAGCACGACGCCGAACAAGGGGCGCTGGCTGGTCAGGATCGTCGAAACGCCTTTCATCAGGCCTTCGGGAAACCCTGGCACAGTTACGCCGCCCAACAGGTGAGGGCCGACGATCACGCCTGAGAGCAGCTCGCCCAGAACGCCGGGCATCCGCCACCGTCTGAACAGCGTGCCGCCGAGACGCGCCGCTAGGACGAGCACACCGAGTTGCAGGATCAGCAGCGCCATCGGTCTGATCGAAACGGCGGTCGTCGCCGCTTCGGTTGTTTGCGCCCAGGCCGAATGGAACGGCAGGACGAGCGCCAGCGATAACAAGCCGATTGCTTTTCTCATGGGAATACTCCGTAGTTAGAGCGCTACCGCCACGCGACAGGCAACTCCGCGATCACGCGAGTCACCACCTGGTCGAGCGTTAGATCCGACGTGTCGATCCGCAGGACCCCCGGTGCGAGGACGAGGGGAGCCACGGCGCGAGTGCTGTCAATGCGGTCGCGGTTGAGGAGCGAGGCTTTGATTTCCGCCTCGCTTTGCGTGGCGATTCCTTTGGCGACCTCCTCGCGATGGCGGCGGATCGCCCGGACCGAAGGGTCGGCGTCGAGATAGAACCGTGCCGGGGTGTCGGGGAAAACCACCGAGGTGATGTCGCGCCCTTCGACGATGAGATCGCCCAGCGTGCGAAGGGATCGCAACCACGCGGTCACCTTGTTCCGAACGGCCGGCACCCGGGCGACTGGGCTGGCATGGCGGTTGATCTCGGCGGAGCGGATCGCCTCGCCGGGGGTCTGGCCGTCCACGTAAAAGGCGACGGCGCCGCCCTCGGCGCGAAAGGAGAC
This sequence comes from Akkermansia muciniphila, assembly GCA_945870025.1. Classification (GTDB taxonomy): domain Bacteria; phylum Verrucomicrobiota; class Kiritimatiellia; order RFP12; family JAAYNR01; genus VGWG01. Next base: position 4,822 of record CAMBQN010000045.1, on the reverse strand, counting down.
TTCCACATCGGCGGCGCACGCGGCGACCGCCGCCTCGTCGGCCGTATCTATTCCGGCAAGCAGCGCCTGCCAGGTCATGATGCGGTACAGCGCGCCGGAATCGACATGCAGAAAGCCCCGGTCGCGGCCCACGCGCTTGGAAACCGACGACTTGCCCGAGCCAGCAGGTCCGTCAATCGCTATCACTCGGTTCATGTTCCGCCCCTGTCCAGTTCTTCGTCCGTTTCAAACACCGGCTCAGCGTCAGCGCCAGGTTCCTCGCGCGGGCCGAGAATCTCGCGCACGGCGGCGTGGAGGTCGCGGTCTTCTGCGGCCGCATCCACCGGCGCAGGTACCGCAGCGGTGCCCGTCTGAGCATCCGGCGCGCCTGCTGGCGCACCTTCCGATTTGTCTGGTTTGGCCTTGCGGTGAAGCGCCCGCCGATCGGCGGGCCGTGAACGCTGCAAGGTCGGGTCCAGCGCGTTGAGGTCGGTCAGATTCTTCAGTCCAAAGTGTTCGAGGAACGACGCCGTGGTGCCATACAGGAAGGGACGGCCGGGCAGGTCGCTGCGGCCGACGATACGTACGAGGTGCAGTTCCATCAGAGCCTTGATGATGTGGTCAACGGCGACGCCGCGGACCGCCTCGATCTCCGACTTGGCGATCGGCTGCCGGTAGGCGATGATGGCCAGCGTCTCGAGCGCCGGACGCGACAGGCGGCCCGGACGGTCGGCCTTGAGCATGTGGCGAAGCCAGCGGCCGGTGCAGGCCTGTGTCTGGAAGCGGAAGCCCTCGCTGTGTTCGGCCAGCTCGATGCCCAGTCCGAGGCGCGACAAATCCTTGGCGATTCCCTCGACGGCGTCGCGCACCTCGCGCGGCGCGGCGTCGGCGAAGACCCGCGTCTGCTCGTCGAGGGCACCGACCTCCTGCAAGCAGGTACGGATGTCTTCGATGGAGAGGGGTCGCTCGCTGCCGAAAATCAGCGCGCCGACGACTTGCTGCAGGCTCGATGCCAGGGCCATGCCCGGTGTGTCAGGATTCGACATGCGAACCACCTCCGATCACCGGCGGCGGCAACGCGCCGTTCGCGGCGTCCTCCGAAACCCCGGTGATGATGATTTCATGAAAAGCCTCATGCTGGCGCAGCGCGATCTGACGCAGCCGCAGCAGCTCCAGCAAGGCCAGGAAAGTGACAATCACCTCGCCCCGCAGCGACTCCGGGCGGAACAGTCGCGAAAACGCCACCTCCTGCCGCTGGCGGGTCAGCCCGATGATCGCCTCCATCTTGTCCGGCACCGACCAGAGGATCGGCTCGATATACCCGAACGGCTCGGCCGGCACCCGCAGCAGCACTTCCTGAAAAGCGGTCAGCAAATCGAACAGACCGATATCGCCCAGCATCTGCGCGCCGTCTTCTTTCTCCAGCGCCGGACCATCGCCGCCGTAGCCGAAGATTTCGCCCTGGAGCGCCTCGCGAAACTGCAACTGGGACGCCGCGTCTTTGAATTTCTTGTATTCGATGAGCTGGCGGACCAGATCCAAGCGCGGATCGATCCACTCGTCGGTGCCTTCTTCAGTATCGCTGCGCCGTTGTTCGACCGGCAGCAGCATGCGGCTCTTGATCATCAGGAGCGTGGCGGCCATCACCAGAAATTCTCCGGCGATCCCCAGGTCGAGCATCCGCATCACGCCCAGATACTCCATGTACTGCGCCGTGATGCGCTCGATCGGAATATCGTAAATATCCAGTTCGTCGCGGCGAATCAAGTAGAGGAGCAGATCCAGAGGCCCTTCAAACACCTCCAGATCCACCGTGTATTCGCCCTGTTGCAATGTTTCCAGTGTCATCACGTCGTTACTCCGGTCAGTCACAGGTCCAGCCGTTACGCAATCCCCACAGCGGCGCGGGCGCGGTCGAGAGTCTGACGCGCCTCAGCACGGGCTTTCTCGGCACCGAGGCGGAGCACCCCCTCCACGTAGCCGCGATCGGCGGCCAGCGCGTCGCGCCGTTTGCGCAGCGGAGCGAACGTCGCCTCGAATGCTTCGAACAGCGCTTTTTTGGCGTGGCCATAGCCCATGCCGCCCGCGCGGTAAAGTTGCGCCAGGGCGTCGCGCTCGGCCTCGCCGACAAAGAGCTTGTACAGGGCGAAGATGGTGCAGGCGTCGGGATTCTTGGGAGCCTCCAGCGGCGTGCTGTCGGTGACGATCTTCATGATCCGGCTCCGGGTCTCCTTGAGGTCGCCGAACAGCTCAATCGTGTTGCCATAGCTTTTGGACATCTTCTGGCCATCGAGGCCGGGCACGACCGCGACCTCCTCGGCGATGACCGGCTCGGGAATCGTGAAGACCGGGCCGAACTGGTTATTGAACTTGATGGCGATGTCGCGGGTCACCTCGACATGCTGCTTCTGATCGCGGCCGACCGGGACGAGGTTGGACTGGTAGATTAGGATGTCGGCGGCCATCAGCACCGGATAGGCGAAGAGCGCATGAGAGGGGGCGAAGCCCTTGGCGAGCTTGTCCTTATAGGAATGGCAGCGTTCCAGCAGTCCGACGGGGGTGACGGTGGAGAGCAGCCAAGCCAGCTCGTGAACCTCCGGCACATCACTTTGGCGAAAAAAGACGGCGCGGGCCGGATCGAGTCCGCAGGCGAGGAAGTCGATCGCCACATCCAGCGTCCCCTGCCGCAACTGCGCCGGATCATCCACCGTTGTGAGGGCGTGGTAATTGGCGATGAACAGGAAGGCGTCGCCCTTTTCCTGCAACCGCAGCGCCGGCCGCATCATGCCGAAATAATTTCCCAGATGCAATTTGCCCGAAGGCTGAATCCCCGAAAGAATGCGCATATCTGCTCCCCATTCCGCGTGATCGGCCTGCACCGGGACACTCACGCCCAGCTCATCCGACGAAAAACAACGGGTATATTACTCGAGAGATGCGTAAGAGACAAGCGCACGGATTCAGCAGCATCAGGTTGGCGTGGCCGGAGAGCTAGTTAAACAACGGTAGCAGGGTGTCACGAACACCACGGCAGACGCAACAAATGCGTTCGGGATGATCCTTCTACCCCCAGCGGAAGGCCGCGCTGGCTATTTTCTTTAGGGTCGGCGATTTCATTTTGTTCATCATCCATATTTCGCCGATGCGCTTGCTCATAAAGCCCATCGTTGGAAAAGAGTGCTGGAGCATCATAATATCGTGAATGCGAATATTCTTTTGAATGGCTAATGCCCATTCATTAATCATTTCGCCTGAACCGTCTCCAACGATATCGGCGCCTAAAATTCGGCCGGTACGGCTGACATAGACGCGGATAAATCCCGTGGTCAGGTTTTCTGCAATAGCCGCCCCGTAATCAGCATATTTCGTTTCTATGGTTTCAAAGGGGATGCCGTGTTTGGTCAGTTCTGCCGCATGCCTGCCCGCGTGGCTAATCTGGGGTTCGGTAAATACGGTTGATGGCACAACGAATTTGCGGAAGTCTTGTTTGAACGGCCACGGGGCCATGCTGTTCATCAATGCGATCATGCCCTGGTGCATCGCGGCGTGTGAGAACAGGTGGTAGCCGTTGCAGTCGCCGACGGCGTAAATGCTTCGTTGGCTGGTTTGCAGGAATTTGTTGACCATAATCTGGCCTTTTCCGCCAACGGCAACACCCGCTTTGTCCAGCTCCAGTTCTTTGTAATCGAGTTTGCGCCCTGTTGCGACCAGGAGTTCATCGCCAACCACGCACGTTCCTTTGTCGGTATATAACGCAACGGCATCGCCCTGCTTTTCAATTCTGGCGGGTTGATGGCCGGTCAATACACGCACGCCTTCTTTTTGCAGGGTGTTTTGCAAAATTGCAGCGGCGCTTGGTTCGCCGGCAGAAAGCAAGCAGGCTGAGCGCTGAATGATGGTTACTTGACTGCCCAAGCGCTGGAACGCTTGACTCAATTCACACGCTATAGCACCGCCTCCCAGGACAATCAAGCGTGGCGGGATGCGTTGCAGTTTAAATACATTTTCATTGGTGAGGGGTTTTATGGATTCTATGCCGGGAATGGGCAGCACCATCGGGCGAGTGCCTGTTGCGACAAAAATTCGCTTGGCACTCATTGTTTTTTCGCCCACTTTGACCCGGTGTGCGTCGATAAAAACGGCTGACCCCTGGCGCAAAAATACGTCAACCTTATCAAACATGCCGCTTGTTTTCTTCTCTGAAATGTATGACAGGTGCTGTTGAATGATGGCGAACGGGTTGTTTACTTTTGGTGCCTCAACCGGCGACAAACCATAGTCAGCCAGGTTAGAATAAAAGTTGCGCGCACGGGCAACGTGTAGCAGCGCCTTAGAGGGAATGCATCCCACATTCATGCACTCTCCGCCGATAGCGTTTTTTTCAATGGCCGCAACTTTGAGTCCCATTGAACTCGCCATAATAGACACTGCCATGCCAGCAGGCCCAAGTCCAATGCAAATGAGGTCGTAGTCGTATTTCATCGCATCCCTCGGATATGATCATTAAAGAACGCTTTTCGGCATCCCCAGTTGGCTTCAGCCTGCACGGAATGAAAGCATGCCCGAAAAAGCCCGCATTCTCTGAACTCGTGCGATGAGTCTGCCACAAGCGGGGAGAAACGTCAATATCACGCCCGGGCGCATCCCCGTTTCACTGACCTGCGATCGCCCGCCGCTACCGCACCGGTCGGCGCGTGAGCGGGATCTACGAGACTGCTCACGCCGTCTGCGCGGTCCGATACGTCCCGCGCCACCGCTGCCGCGTCGGCCGGGGCGCTAGCCCACGTCACAGGGCTGTCCACAGGATCGCCCGCTTGACAGGTCAGTGAAACGGGGATGCGCC
>CAMBQN010000044.1 GCA_945870025.1 Akkermansia muciniphila | reverse complement strand
AATCGCGTGCCACGGCGTAGCGCGAAGCGCCATTCAGGCCCGTCCCTAGCGCCATTCCAGCGAGACCGCTCACGCCGTCTGCGCGGTCCGATACGTCCCGCGCCACCGCTGCCGCGTCGGCCGGGGCGCTAGCCCACGTCACAGGGCTGCCCACAGGATCGCCCGCTTGACAGGTCAGTGAAACGGGGATGCGCTCCGCTCACCCGGGCCGCGCATTCATGGCTCGCGTGATGACGGTTTTGTGCGCATTATCCAACACGCACAAGCCGGACTCATAGACCCGGGCCCTCACGTCCCAATCGGTTGATGCAGGCAGTTCGTTAATGACTTCAATATGGGACCACGGTATGGAACGGACGGCCTTGTCCCCTTCGACGATTCCGCCGACATTGCAGTTGGGCACCAGAAACGCCGTCTTGGTCCCCACGCCGCGCCCGAAATGATAGACCTTGCAGAGCAAGGTCAGATAATTCGGGGTCTCATGAATCAAGTCGCCGATGGCCACGTGATTGTGCGCGGAAGGGTAATACTTGACCCACCTGATCCGTACGATTTTTCCAGACAACATGTGCGTTCTCCTATTGCTCGTTACGCGTTCATTATGCCAAGCCCTTGTGATCTATTTGTGTTGCCCCTGTTAGTATTTTGTTCGCGCGCTTCCGGGTTTGTGTGTGGGGGGGTTCATTGAAGGGGAAGCGGGGCCATGCTCAAGCCGCCGAACTGGAAGAGCCGACCGTCTTGTTCAAGCGAGCAGAGCCAACGGAAAATTCATGCAATTCTCATTCTCTCCACATGATGGGTATCGATCATAACACGCAGGAACCGATGGGCGGCAGTTCTCTCGGACTTTCGGAGAAGCCTGAAACCTGAAACCGGAAACCTGAACACGGAAACCGGCGCTTGCAGGTTTTTTGCAAGAGCCTCATGAATAATCATGCGATGCACCGGGTCCATCTGCACGCATCGACACTGAACCCCGTTACTCGTTGTAACCTGCGCCGACAGAGAAGGAGAACACGATGTCGCTCATCTGCCAAATCATAGGATGCCACCAAGAGTCGGATGTGTGCCGGTGTCGCCGTTGCGGACGCCCCATGCATGGGTGGCAACAGATCGAGAAGAAAGAAATCCGCGTCGAGTTGATCGGTCTCACTCGGAAGGGACGGATGAAATATGACAAGACCTTTCAGATCAAGCACCGGTGCGCGTGCTGCGGCCAGGATCGGCTGGAACGCTTCTCCGAGATTGTCGATCACTAAGGATTGAAATCCAACACGGTTCATTGTTATACTCGCGCCACAGGTGGTTGCGCTCACACAAATCAAACAAAAGACCACTACGGTAAACGGCTATGAAAGCGAAGAACAAGGTCCGGACGGTGTCAAAACCCGTTGCGGTGGTTGATATCGGTGCGACCTTTCTGCGGTTGACCATTGCCGAAAAACGCCCGGGAAAGGGCATCTGCGTGTTGGAGCGGGCTGAACAGTCCGTTGCCCTCGGGCGCAACGTGGTGAAGTCCTGCCGGATCGACAATGCGACGATCGAACAGTGCGTGCTGATTTTGCGGAGCTTCGACCATCTGCTGCAGGAATATGCCATTCCGCCGGAGTCGGTCAAGGCTGTGGCCTCCGCCGCCGTGCGGTTGGCGGAAAATAGCGACGCTTTTCTTGACCGGCTCTCCATCGCCTCGCGCATCCCGTTCCGCATGCTCGACCCGGGGCAGGTCGGTTATTATTACCATCTGGCGTTCCGAGCCATTCCCGACAAGAAGGCCGTTTGGGAAAAGGGCGGCGTGGCGGTGATGGAGATCGGTGGCCTCACCTCCGGGTTGCTCTACCGCAAGGAGGGGGAAATCCGCTTCTCTCAAACCTATAACGTCGGATCGTTACGCATCCGACAGCAGATGGAGGCGTCGGGTCTGGGTCCCTTACAGCTTGACGACATGGTCGAAGGCCGGACACGTGAGATGGCCCTTCACCTGCGGCAGAACGTCGGCAAGGACGAGCAGGCCCGGCTCTTGCTGATGGGACGCGAGATGCGTTTCGCCGCCGCGCAACTCCGGGCGAAGTCGGCGGCCAAACACGACGGTGCTTTTGCGGTGATAAAGATTTCCGTGGTTGAACTCAGAAGGCTGGCGCTCCACGTGCAGAACAGTTCGGTAGAGGAGTTGACCCGATCCTGGCGGATTTCTTATCCCGACGCCGAGATCCTCGGCCCGACGCTCTGCATGGCCCTCTCGATGGCGCAGACGCTCTCGCTCAAAGAAGTCTATGTGAGTCCCCTGTCGTTCAGCGACGGCCTGATGGTCGAAGCGGTGGACGATCCGGCCTGGACAACGACCCTGACGCATCATATTGTGCGGATCGCGCGCGAGACCGGCGAGAAGTACTTATACGATGCCCGCCACGCCGCCCAGGTCACGGACGTCGCGCTCTCGCTGTTCGACCTGCTGCGCGCTGAACACGACTGCACCGAACGGCATCGCCTGCTGCTGGAGGTAGCGGCGCGGCTGCATGACATCGGCGCGTTCGTCAATGTCCGCGGCCACCATAAGCACTCGCTCTATCTCATTCGCAACACCGAATTCATGGGGCTTTCATTAGAGGAGACCAATCTGATCGCTGTGATCGCGCGGTATCACCGCAAGATGATGCCGCAATTGAGTCATCCCGAATACGCGGGACTGACGCCCGAGAGCCGGCTGGTCGTCAGCAAACTCGCCGCGATTCTGCGCGTGGCCGACGCGCTCGACCGCGTCCACGACCAGAGCCTGGGGCGCCTGCGTTTTGAGATCGAGTCCGACGCCCTGGTCTGCATCCCCGACCGGCAGGTCGGCACCAGCGCCGAACAGGTGGCGCTCGGCGAGAAGGGAGACCTTTTCGAACGGATTTACGGACGGCGCTGCTATGTGCGCTGCCCGCGATGAGACGGCCCGTATTTATGAATAAACCCACTCTTATCCCCCGTTTCTTCAACCGCGAAACCAGTTGGCTGGCCTTCAACCAGCGCGTGTTGGACGAGGGCGCCAACCCGCATCTGCCCTTGCTGGAGCGGCTCAAATTTCTGGCCATCACCGCATCGAACCTCGACGAGTTTTTCATGGTTCGCGTAGGCGGCTTGAAACTTCTGGTGGCCGGACAGATCCGGCGGCGTGACCTGACCGGCCTGACCCCTCACCAGCAATTGGAGCAGGTGACGCAGCGGGTCAGGCAGATGGTTTCAGAGCAATATGCGCTCTACCGGACACTGGCGTCGGAGTTGGCGGCTCAGGGCCTCCATCTTTCGGAGAGCCTCGCCGCCCTTTCCACCGAGCAGCGGGCCTGGGTGGCCCGCGAATTCGACGAACGGATTTTTCCGCTGCTCTCTCCGGTGGCGCTGGCGGACGAACACCCCTATCGTCCGTCAGGGCTGCTGCTGCATTGCGCCGTGCGTCTTGCGCCGGCGCAGGAAGGGGGAGAACCCCGCTTGGCGTTGGTCCCGCTGGGGCCGCTCGTGCCGCGATTTTTGCGCGTTCCCCACCCGACCGGCGCGGTCTACGTGCCGGTCGAGCAGCTCGTCGCCCAGCAGATCGGGCGGTTCTTCGGCGGCGGGAAGGTTCTGGAGTGCGTCCCCTTCCGCGTGACGCGCAATGCCGATATTGAACTGCGCGAGGACCTGTCCCCCGACCTGCTGGCCGGCATGCAGGAGCTGCTGGATGACCGGCGCGACACCGCCTGTATCCGGCTGGAGATCCACCGTTCGGCATCCCGCCTGCTGGTGAACGCGCTGGCCGCACACCTGCGGGTGGACCGGGCCGACATCTATCCGGTCGACGGGCCGCTCGAACTGCGCGCGCTGCTGCCGCTGGCGCAGGCCGAGGGGTTCGACGCCTTGCGCGACGCGCCCTGGATACCCGTGCCGTCACCGGCGGTGAACATCAAGGAGCCGCTGTTCCCGCAGATCGCCGAGCGCGATATCCTGCTGGTTCATCCGTACGAAGCGTTCGACCCGGTCATCCGTTTTCTGGAAGAGGCGTCGGATGATCCGTCGGTGCTGGCGATCAAGCAGGTGCTCTATCGGACGGCGCCGGACAGCGCGATCATCGAAGCGCTGATCCGCGCCGCCCAGGCCGGCAAGCACGTCACGGTGCTGATCGAATTGAGGGCACGGTTCGACGAGGCGCGCAATATCGGCCAGGCCCGCCGGCTTGAGCAGGCTGGCGCGCAGGTGATCTATGGCGTGCGCGGGCTCAAGACCCATGCGAAAATCTGTCTGGTCGTGCGCCGCGAACGGCAGGGCATCGTGCGCTACGTGCATTTCGGGACGGGCAACTACAACGAGCGAACGGCCCTGCTCTATAGCGACGTGGGACTGTTCACCTGCGCCCCGGACTTCGGCGCCGATGCGTCCGACTTCTTTAACGCGGTCACCGGTTCTTCCCAGCCGCAGGCGCTGAGGCGGCTGGACATGGCGCCCTTCACGATTCGGACCGCGCTGCTGCGGCAGATCACCGATGAGACGGTCCGCGCCAAGAACCGCGAGAAGGCGCAGATCATGCTCAAGATGAACGCGCTGACGGACGAGGCGCTGATCGAGGCGCTGTACGCCGCCTCACGAGCGGGCGTCAAAGTGCGGCTGAACATCCGCGGAACGTGCTGCCTGCGGCCGGGCGTCAAAGGGCTGAGCGAGAACATCGAGGTTGTCAGCATCATCGACCGTTTTCTCGAGCACGCCCGCATCTTCCGTTTTCACAACGGCGGCCACGAACGTCTTTTCATTTCCAGTGCGGATGGCATGCCGCGGAATCTCGACAAGCGGGTGGAACTGATGGTTCCGATCCTGTGTCCGACGGCGCGGAGCCGCTTGCAGAAAATCCTGAAAACCTACTTTAAGGACACGGCTCAGGCGCACAGGCTTTTGCCTGACGGAACGTATCGGCGTTGCAGCCTCTCTGAAAAAGAATCGCCCTGCCGCAGCCAGCGCGTGCTCTTCGATGAGGCGCAGGTCGCCAGCAAACTCTTTGAACAGACAAAACCAACCCGGCTTGAACCCTATCGGCGGAATCAGCCGCCCAGAAGTTAGCACATAAAGGATGAACCTATGAAAAGAAAAGCGCAGGCCCAACGGTGTATCGGTATTCTCACCGCAGGCGGAGATTGCCCCGGACTGAACGCGGCGATCCGCGCGGTCGCAAAATCGGCCCTGCACCATGACATTCAGGTGGTCGGTTTTCTGGACGGCTTCCGGGGGCTGGTCGAAAATCGGTTCATCACGCTCGACGACCGCATGGTCAGCGGCATCCTGACCGTCGGCGGCACGATCCTGGGCTCCAGCCGCGACAAGCCGCACAAGATGGAGATGGGCGGCACGGTGATGGATATGACCGACGTGGCGATCGCCAACGCCCGCCGCATGCATCTCGACTGCCTGGTCTGCCTCGGCGGCAACGGGACTCAGAACAACGCATTTCGCCTCGTGCAAAAAGGCGGCATCAACGTCATCACGTTGCCCAAGACGATTGACAATGACGTCGCGATGACCGACACTTGTTTCGGCTTCGACACCGCGAAGAGCATCGCCACCGAGGCGATAGACCGGCTGCACACGACTGCCACCAGCCACCACCGCATCATCGCGCTTGAGCTGATGGGCCACACGGCGGGCTGGCTGGCCCTGGGGGCAGGCATTGCGGGTGGGGCGGATGTGATCCTGATTCCGGAGATCCCGTACGACATCCGCGCCATCGCCGACTTTCTCAACATCCGTCGTCAGAGCGGCAAGCGGTTTTCCATCATCGCCGTGGCCGAAGGCGCAAAAGCATGCGGCGCTGTTCCTGAAAACGGCGGCAAGAAAAACGGCAACAAGAAAGCCTCGAAGACGGCCGACGCCGATCCCGCCGTTCCCGGCACGGAGCACGAGCCGGTCATGATCCGCGAGCCGATGGTTAACCGGATCGTCCGCGAGCTTCAGGCGCTGACCGGCGTCGAGGCGCGCATGACCCAGCTCGGCCATGTCCAGCGCGGCGGTACGCCGACGCCGGCCGACCGGCTGCTCTGCACGCGCCTCGGCACAACGGCCGGCGAGCTGATTGCCGCACGCCACTACAACGTCATGGTAGGCGTCAAAGGCGATGCCTGCGTGCCGGTGCCCTTGAAACAGGTCGCGGGCATCATCCGCACGGTGCCAACCGATCACCCCTGGATTCGGGCCGCACGGCTTGTCGGCACCTGCATGGGCGACCGCCCGGACTAATCAATATTTAACAAAAGCTTCATCATACGCACACGCTCCTCTTCTACTATGCCGCTGTTTTCACGGAGTACCCGGATGCCGGGACGCAACGACACCCGTGCCTGTGAAACACAAAAAGAACAGCGGCAGACTTTCCCACGCTGTTCGTTGCTGCCCGGGTGGGCGGTGATTCGGTGCGGCAGATCCGGACCGGGACGGAAAGCCGAAGAAGGAGTGAATCAATGCATTACACCAAACATTTAATCGCAGGCGGCGTGTTCGCACTGGCGATGGTAGGCACGGGCTTGGCGGCGATACCGACATCGGTGATCAACGTCAGAACCAATGCCGGGGATTATACGGTTGGGACCATCTCGTGCCCGGCCACGGCGAACTACCGCCTCACCGGCGTACACAACTGGACCTCGAACAACATCTACAAGTTGTATGGCATTATCTTGGTCGCAGACGGCGCGACGCTGAACATCCAGCCTGGAACCATCATTCGCGGCGTCAACTCGGATCGCACAGGGAATGCTTTTCGCCCCGGCATGCTGATTGTCGAGCGCGGCGGCAAGATCTACGCGAAGGGCACCGCCAACGCACCGATCTGCATGACGGACGAATGGGACAACAACTTCCCGTGGTTCGGTTCGGCGGGTTCTTCTGTCACCCAGGGCGCGTGGACCTATTATGATGCGCAAGGCTTGGCGGTGCCCAAGTCTGCAGGCACGAACTATAATTATGGCGCGCTCGGCGACCATCACGGTGCCTGGGGCGGACTGGTGCTCTGCGGCAAAGCCTTCGTGAGCTGGGACAACCAAACCACCCTGGGATCCGGCGATATCCAGGTCGAGGGAACAGACGGCGCGCTCGGCATCAAGGGCGGCGGGTCGGACGACAACGACTCGAGCGGCGAAATCTCCTATCTGCAGATCCGCTACGGCGGCTACGTCCTAGCCTCCACCAAGGAGATCAACGGCGTGACGTTCTACGGTGTCGGCCGTGGCACCAAGGTCGACCACATCGAGGTCTACAACAACATCGACGACGCTTTCGAGTGGTTCGGCGGTACCGTCAATGCGAAGTATCTGGTCGCCTGGGGCGTCGGCGACGATATCTTCGACAGCGACGCGGGCTTCCGCGGCAAGAACCAGTTCCTGTTCGGCATGCAGCGCGACATGGGCGGCTCGGGTGTCGAATCCGGAGCCTCCGACAAGGGCATGGAGATTGACGGTTTCGAAAAAGAGAACAACGGCGCGGCATATCTCTACGCCAACTCCCTCTGGGCGAACGTGACGCTGGTCGGCATGCAGTATTCGTCTTGCCGGTATTACAGCGGCGGCTATGTCACGAAGAACAACCGGAACGTGGCGCTCTCGATGCGTGACAACGCTTCGCCCCGCATCTATAACTCCATCGTCATGGATTTCGGCGCGGCCGCGACACTCATCGATAACCGCGCGGGTGACGATTTGTCCGGAGACCTGAATACGCCCAACCGCTTCCAGAAGGCTCCGACGGTGGCCAACTTCCCGAGCGTGACCTACGCGGGTGGCGCTACGGTCGGAATGGATGCGACCGCTGTCGCGAACTATCTCTATGGCGACGGCGCCATGGCCGATGAGCAGCAGGCGGCGATCCGCGGCTCGATCTTCTTCAACTGTCCGCAAGGGATTGCGTACGATGGGGTCGGTCCGATCAGCGGGACCTACGACTGGGTCGGCTCAGGTAAAGGGAGTGGCCCTTGGGTGTCGACCGGCTTGAAAGCCTATTCCGGGTTCACGAACGACATGTACAATTACAACCAGGATCTGACGGCGCTCAGCGCCACCGACATGCCGATCAAGGCACGTGCCCGCTATTCGCGCACTTTGACCGCAACGACTTCCTATGCGGTCACCAACATCGACCCGCGCGCGGACAACGCCGCCATTTACGGCGCCGTGCCGGCTCCGGATCAGTGGCTCACGCCCGTGCGCTTCTGCGGCGCGTTCTCGCCCTCCAACAACTGGGCCAAGGGATGGACGACGATCGACTCGCTGGGCGCGTTGGCGGCCGCACCGGGCGGCGACGTCGTGGCTGGCGGAGCGGTCTCCGTGCCGCTTTCGAACGGGACCACCAGTTATATCACCAACACGGTGACGACAACGGTGACCAATAGCATCACGACGACCGTCACCAACACGGTGACCAACGGCGTGAGCGGGATCGTCTATGAGGGCAACGGAGCGCCGCTCGTCTCCGGCACCGGGGTCACCAATCTGTCGTTCACGACCAGCCCCGTGTTGACCTACAACATCACATCGGCCGCCACCTATCAGTTGCAGTCGAAGACGAATCTGTTGGATGTGAGCTGGACGGTCCTGAAGACCTTCACGCCCGCCACGGTTCCCGTGACGGTCAATCTGACCGACATCGTCGGAGAGACTCCTCCCAACGCGCGTGATTCGCGCTTCTACCGATTGGTTAGGCCGTAAGCCGCAACGTTGCTGTTTTTGAGGAGACATGCTTCCTGCGGCCGCTTCGGCGACCGCAGGAAGTTTTTTTGAGGGTACCGAGCAGAAGTCCGAACAGGCAGAATGGGAATCGGTGTATCCATGAGCGATCAAATGACCATCACATTCGAAGCCCCTGTTGTCAACGTCAAGCGGTTGACCAGCAAGGCCGGCAAGGAATTCTCCGTGTTCACGCTGAAACGACAGGCCGTCTACAAAGACGTGGTCACGGTCGAGCAGTACGAGGTCACGGCATTCGGAGCGCGGGCAAACGTGGCGAGGGTGGGTGATATCGTGAATGCGTCTGTGCGTGTCGGATCGAGAATGTGCAAAAATCGATTCTGGCCATTGTTCACGCTGATCAGCGCGACGAAGACGGGAAGTGTGGCTGAAGATGCGCCTGATCCGTACACCGAACCGAAGACTTTCCCAAGCCGCTCGATGCAAGCCATAGCCTCAACGTGAAAATTAAATGAGACAATGCCTGTGGTTGCGCAAGCCCTGACTTATGCCATGAGGGCACAGTTAGAAACGCGGGCGAGATAATGGAGACTCTTGCAAAACCTCTCCGGGGTGTTTGCAAGAGAGGAGTCAGACTTCAGGAGTCAGAATATTGGTACACCTTGCCCGTGAGCGGTTTCCAATTCTGGATACTGTCTTCCGAACACTACGCTTGCAAAACCGACGAAGGAGGCCTTTCAAGCGCCTCAATGCTCTTCTAGTTCGCAATCTAACAAAAAATTAACAGAACAAACGTATTACTCTAACAGGACTCTCGTATTCTTTTGTTCAACCAAGACCAAAAGAGCGGGAATGTCCATGAATGAGCCAACGAGTTCGTATGTCAGCAGCCGGAACAAATGCAGGTGTTTTGTGAAAATCTGGCTAATCGTGGTCGGCGTTTTGTGTTGCACAGTCGACACGTGGGCCCAGAGTGCGGCCATCGGGGCGTTACGTGTCCGCATTATTGACCAGGACTGGGATGTGCCGCTTGCCGGAGCCACGGTGCAGGTACTGGAGGTCGCTCAGAAAAACGTCTCTGGCGAGGACGGAAACGTCTTGTTCGACAGCTTGCCGGGCGGGTCCTACACCCTGGTTATCAGCGCGCCCGGTTTCGAAAGAAGGGTGATGGCTCAGGTCGTTGTGGTTCCGGGAGAGGCCAAATCGGAGGAGGCCCGTCTGGTCGGAGCGTTCACCGATATGGATGAGTTTTTTGTCAACGACATTGAAATCTTGACCGGCGGCTCGGAGTTGGCCCAATTGAACATCCGTTCCCAAAGCAGCAGCGTGATGGACAACGTCGGGGCGGACATGATGTCCAAGGCGGGCGCCGGTACGGCCGCCGCCGCACTGAAGATGGTATCGGGCGCGACGATCCAAGACGGGAAATACGCGGTCATCCGCGGCCTTGGAGACCGCTACACATCCACCTCGCTCAACGGTATCCGGTTGCCGACCGCCGACCGCGACAAGCGCGCGGTTTCGTTAGATCAATTTCCATCGGCCATGATCGAAAGTGTCCAGGTCTCCAAAACCTTTACGCCCGACCAGCAAGGGGACGCGACCGGCGGCATCAACATCAAGACCAAAGGGATGCCGGACAAGACCGTGCTGCAAGCCAGTGTTTCAACCGAATTCGACTCGAACGCGACCGGGAATGACCGTTTCAAATCGTATCTAGGCGGCGGCAACGACTTCGGGGGAATGCGCGGCGGGACCAAAATGGGGTTCTGGGATTCGGATGTCGCCAAATACCCCCGCGGCGGACAAGAGCGAACGGATGTGTTTGGAACCATACGTGCCGACGAGCAGTACAGCACTGAGATCAAGAACAAAGCGCCGCCGGCGAATTACGGGTTCAAGTTTGCGGTGGGCGATTTTGCCACGGTTGACGACTGGAAATTCGGTGGACTGTTTCTGGGCTCTTACAGTCAGAAGTACAAATTCCGGGACGGTTTCCAGAACTCGATTAACAAACCAGAGAAGGTCAAAGATTACTCGTTAGATCCCTCTGAACAGCAAACGGTTGAGTTCTCGCAGGATGAACTGTTGTGGAGCGCCGGGCTGGCGCTCGGAGCCAAGAACGAACACAACGACATCCGGTTCACAGTCCTGTACACCCATCAGTCTAAAGACTCCGTTGAACTCCGCTACAGACCGTCTAACACAAGCACGAATGTGACGGGCGTCGACAACACCGTGGTCGGATGGACGCCTGGACGCCCCCCGAAACCGATCCTCTATCCCAAGGCGACTCGTTCGGAGCAAATCTACAACCGCGATTACAATGCCGTCCTCCAGTACACGGAGAATGCGAACGGGATTGTTCAGTTGGCAGGCGAGCACACATTTTCGGCGCTGCACGACAGCGTGCTAGACTGGAGCGGGTCTTATAACATGGCTGAAAGCGTCGAACCCGACAGACGTCAGATCGGCGGCGGGTACGTCCACAAAGATCAGTTGACGTCAGAAAATACAGCGACCTATCCGAACGCGCCGGTTTGGAGCACCCCGACCGTTGTGGCGAGCACAAACTATATGACGGCGGGCGTTGAACGCCGTTGGCAGGACACGCGCGAGGACGACCTGCAGTGGCAGATCAACTACAAACAGCCGTACGAAGTGGCCGAAGGCTGGAAAGGTTGGCTTAAAACGGGCATCTTCAACGACTCCGTGAGCCGGACGTATCGAAACCGGATACACAAAATAGATGGCGGCCAAATACCCTCCCAGGGCGAAACGGATTTCAGCGGATTCTCGGAGGCCGTTGACCCCTTGTCGTTGGGGGGAGTATTTTCTGAAAGCACGGAGTACGATGGGGAGCAAGATATTGCGGCCTGGTACGTGATGGGAAGGGCTCCACTCCCCGAGTGGCTTGATCTGGTCGGCGGCGCGCGTGTCGAGAGCACCCTCATGACCACCAAGGTGTTTCCATCTGCAGGCAACAGCTCGTTTTACATCTATGAAAAAGTGACTCAGGACATGATCGAGAAATATCCTGATGCCTATACGGCAAGCAATCTGGGCTTGATCACGCGAAACTCGGCAACTCCCGGAGACGCCGACGCCAGCATTGATCAGACCGACGTGCTGCCGGCGGGCGCGATCAATCTGAAGCCGGTCGAAACAATCTCCTTGCGCTTGGCTTACGCCGAAACCATCGCTCGCCCGACATTTAAGGAGATCACCCCTGTCAAATACATGGACTTCGACTCGTCGAAGGTCTTTCTCGGAAACCCTGACCTGAAAATGTCAGCCTTGAAGAACTATGATGCGCGCCTTGAATGGCGCCCCGACAAGAACAAGGCGGACGTGCTGGCTGGAGGCGTTTTCTACAAGACGCTCAAAGATCCGATCCAGTACTCGGTGCGGTCAGCCATCAATCCGGATGTGGACTACATCTACCCTGAGAATTACGGCGATGCGGAAATCAAAGGACTTGAATTTGAAGCCCGCAAAGGCCTTGGGATCTTGAGTCAGTATTTGCAAGCCTTCTCTCTGGGAGGGAACCTGACCCTGCAAGAGTCCCAAGTGAAATACCGCAAAGACATCCGGGAGCAACTGTTGGCCTCCGGCATCAAAAACACAACGCGCCCCATGGACGGGCAGTCCGACATTCTCGCGAATCTCAATCTCGTCTATGAGAACGACGAAACGGGGTTCAATGCAGGCGTTTTTTACAACTGGCGCGGGGAAACGTACGCCGCAGGCGATACGGCCTCGCCCGGCAACTACTTTCCGGCCATCGTGGAGAACCCGATCGGGACCTTGGATCTGATCATCGGCTATAAATTCAAGTGTGGAGACAGCCCGTATTCGCCGACCTGGCGACTCGGCGTGGAGTTCAAGAACCTGTTGGATCCGGCGATCGAAACCGTTTACCGCACGCCCTATGAGGATTTCAAGCGGACCTCGTACACGGCGGGCAGGACGTATGGGCTTTCATTGGGCTGTAATTGGTAAGTGTATAGTGGGTGGCCATCCGTCCACCTAGCATGTCAGTGAGGAAAACGAATGAGACCGAATAGAGTGATTATTTCGCTGATGCTGTTGGCAGGTGTTGCCACGGCGCAGGATGAGCTGGAGGCGGCCAAGCTGAATCTTGAGAAGCTGCTGGAGACCAAGCGGCTGATCTCGCAGGAGCAAAAGGACTGGCGGCTCGGACGGGAACTGCTCGCGGACCGCGTATCGGTCTTAGAGAAGGAACTCGGTGCACTGAAAACAAAGACCGCGCTGACAACCAATGAAACCGCCGTTCTGGACATTAAGTTCGCCGAACTGCGGGCGCAGAACGAGCAGATCACCGCCGCCGTGACACGCATGCGGGATGCGGTGTCGGGACTGGAGACGCGGCTGCCGCAGTTGCTGGCCCGCACGCCCGACCCGGTGCGTGAACGCGTGAAACCGCTGGTTCAGCGCCTGCCGCAGAACCCTGCGGACACCAAGACCAGCATGCCCGAGCGGTTCCAGAACGTCATCGGCATCCTGAACGAGATCGGCAAGGCCAACGGCGAAGTCACGGTGGCCACCGAGATCCGGACGCTGGGCGACGGCCGCCCGACGGAGGTGAAAACGCTCTACATCGGAATGGGACAGGCCTACTACGTGAGCGCCAAGGGAGAGGCTGGCATCGGCCGTCCATCCGCCACCAACGGCTGGGACTGGGTGCCCGCCAACGCACTCGCCACGCGCGTGACCGACGCCATGCAGATCATGCAGAACAAGGCCACGGCGCGGTATGTTCCGATGCCCGTGAAGATTCAGTGACCGAGAGCCAACGCCCGTGTGCAGGATTTATTTTAAGGAAAAAAGAGGAACAACATGAAGATTCGAAACACATTCGAGAAGTCCCTGATGGTGTCGGTCGGCCTGCTGTGGATAAGCGCGGCCACCGTGGGGGCCGCCGAGTCTGCAGCCGCACCCGCCCCGTCCATGGAGACAGCCGCCAGCGTCATCATGCAGGAGATCCAGTCCACGTCGAAGGATCTTGCCGCCTTGCGCGAAACGATCGGCAACGAGAAGATCCCGCTGACCCGACGACTCAGTCAGCTCGAAGATGATCTCGGTGAAGCGCGCCGCGAATACGACAAAACCCGCCGGTCCGTGGACGCCCGCAATCTGGAGTTGAACACCCTCAAGACGGAGGGCAAGCTGCGGCAGGATGAGGCGGGTTACGTCACCAGCCTGCTGGACGAATATGCCCGCTCCTTCGAAGGCCGCGTGCATGCGAGTGAGATCGAGCGCTACAAAGCGACCGTGGAGTCGGCCCTGCAGGCGCCCCAGAACAAGGATCTGGATCCGACCCAGAAGTTCGACCGGCAACTCGCCTTGGTCGAAACATCCGCCAAGCGCCTCGAAAGCCTGATCGGCGGCGCGAGGTTCGAAGGCGTCGCGATCGATCCGCAGGGCACCGTAGCTCAGGGCCGCTTCGCGCTGGTCGGTCCCGTGGCGCTATTCGCCTCGGCCGATGGTCAGACCGCAGGCTTGGCGCTGCAGAGAAGCGGCTCAAGCAAGCCGGCCGTACATGCATTCGAGGAGAAGGGCGCGACGGAGAGCCTCGCGAACCTCGTGTCTTCGGGCACCGGCGACTTGCCGTTGGATCCGACCCTGGGCGGCGCACTCAAGGCGCTGATTGCGAAAGGCAACCTGTGGGGGTACTTCAAGAAAGGCGGCCCGATCATGTGGCCGCTGCTGGCGCTCGCGGTGCTGGCCGTAAGCGTGATCTTCGAGCGGCTGATGTTCCTGGCCATGGAGAAGGGCCGACGCAGTCATCGGACCATCACGGCAGTCATGGGCGCGCTGGAGAAAGGCCTTCCCGAGGAAGCCATCCGCGCCGGCGAGAAGTCCAAGGATTTCGTGGCCCGCGCCCTGACGTACGCCCTGCGGCACCGCCGGAAGTCGCTTTCCGACGCGCTCATGCGTTCCTCGGCGCAGGAGATGGTGCGCTACACGCGCGGCATCGCCCTGATGGACACCGTCGTCACCATGGCGCCGTTGCTGGGACTGCTGGGCACGGTGACCGGCATGATTTCGGCTTTCGGCATGCTGGGCGGGTCGGAACTGAGTGCGCCGACCGCGATCACCGGCGGCATCGCCGAGGCGCTGATCGCCACGACCTTCGGGCTCGGCATCGCCGTGACGGCCTTGATCCCGCTCAATTTCTTGCACTCCAAGTGCGAAAAAGCCCGTCACGAGATCGAGGACGCCATGAGCCACCTCGAGCTGTTGATGAAACCCATCATGGATAAAGAGGCCGCGCATCGGTCGGGACCGTCGGATGACTCGGATGAATCAGGAGATCAATAATGAAGGTTCAAGCGTATCAATTCAAGAAGGCCCGCATCGAGATCGTCCCGCTGATCGACGTCATCTTCTTTCTGCTGGCGACCTTCGTGATGGTGTCGCTCTCGATGACCAAGAACCAGGGCATACAAGTGCAACTGCCCAGCGCCAGCACGGCTGAGAAGATCGAAGACCGTGAGAGCGCAGCAACCATGACGGTGAGTCAGAACGGTGACATCTTTTTTAATAAGGACAAGGTCAGCTTGGCGCAACTGCCGTTCAAGTTGCAGACCTACAAGGCCGCATCGAAAGATCCCAAGGTGGTCGTGAGCGCCGAAGCCAAGGCCGACTTCAGAAATGTCGTGGCCGTGCTGGACGAGGCGCGCAAGGTGGGCATTCTCAAAGTAGGGATATCGACGGAGAAAAAATGAAAGGCATGCAGATAGCGGCCTTCCTGATGGCTGTGCTGGTGTTGCTCGGCATCTTGCTGTTCGGCGGGCTTCTGCTCTTCCCGCAGCACGGTTCCAGCAAGAAGCATGTGGTGGATGTCTCCATCGAGGAGGAGGCCAAGCCAGACAAGCCGGAGGAGGAGAAACCCAAAGAGATCGAGGTCGAAAAACAGGCCGCGCCCGAAAAGGCACCCGAACTGAAGGAGGAGTCGGCACCGCTCGACCTGGCCCAGCTCGAACTCGCGCTCAACCCGACCTTGGGCGACGGCGGCGGCAGCGACTTCATCAGTCGGGC
Source organism: Akkermansia muciniphila (assembly GCA_945870025.1). Classification (GTDB taxonomy): domain Bacteria; phylum Verrucomicrobiota; class Kiritimatiellia; order RFP12; family JAAYNR01; genus VGWG01. Next base: position 2,044 of record CAMBQN010000044.1, on the reverse strand, counting down.
GCCGTCCGTGCTGTCGGGCGCCGCCGTGGCGGCGGCCACCGCGACTGCGGCTGAACAGATTTTCGCCATGGCGGATCTCGACCAGGTGCCTCGTGCGGTCTTCCAGCCGGCACCCGAGTACCCGGCCGCGCTGCGCAAACAGAAGATTGACGGCACGGTGCATGTCCTGTTCATGGTGGACCGGACGGGACGCGTGGACAGTCCTCTGGTACAGAAGTCCACGAATCCGGCTTTCGAGCCGGCGGCGCTGCAGGCGGTCAAGCGCTGGAGGTTTGAACCGGGCAAGCGCAACGGCGAAGCGGTTGTCTTCCGGATGAGAGTTCCCATCACATTCAAGAAATAGGTGAAAACATGAGAGACGCAAGAAGAAAGTGCATGGTCTTGTTATTGACTCTGGCGGCTGCAGGCGCATACGCGGAGACGAACGAAACGGTTGAATTGAAACTATGGGGCGATCCGGAATTCCTGCGGCAGTTTCTGGGTACCTACGGCGTGCGTTCGGAAATTGAACCGAGGGTGACGCCCGAAGAGCGGATGGAGTTCGAGCAGTTCTCCAAACTGATGGTCACGCCGGTTGGCGCTGAAAAGGCCCTCGCCCTGTTGGAAAAGAGTGTCGCGAAAGCGGTTGACAAGAAAGGGGTGTCCCGCTCATCCGCCTTGTACGACTTTACGATCGGCAGCATCTATTTCCAGCAGGATAACCTTGGCGCGGCTGTCGAATGGTACGACAAAGCCATTGTTAAAATGCCGTCCTTCCTTCGCGCCCAGAAGAATCTCGGGCTTGTCTATGTTCGCAGCAATGCGTTCGACCTGGCCGTCGGGCCGTTGACGCGCGCCATCGATCTGGGCGCGGCAGATGGGTTGACCTTCGGCCTGCTGGCTCATGCTTATGCCATGACCGAACAGTATGTGGCCGCCGAAAGCGCGTACCGTCAGGCGATGATGCTCCAGCCGGAGTCGGCCGACTGGAAAAGCGGTCTGGCGCGCTGTCTCTTCAAGGAGCGGAAGTTCGAGGAGGCGGCGGCCTTGTGCGGCGACATGATACGCCGCGAGCCTTCGCGCGCCGATCTCTGGCTGTTGCAGGCGAACGCCTGGCTGAGTCTCAAACAGCCGCTGAAGGCTGCCGAGAACTACGAGCTGCTCGACAGGTCGGGACTCGCCAACGTGGCGTGCCTGAACACGCTCGGCGACATTTACATCAACGAGGGCGTGCCCGAGTTGGCCGTCTCCGCCTATCTGCGCGCGCTGGCCAAGGAAGGCGCGGGCGCCGAGCCGGCCACGGCCCTGCGCAACGCCGAGGTGCTGGCGGCCCGGAGCGCCTACGCCGAGGCCGGCAGTCTCGTGGCCCGCGTGAAGGAGGTCTGCGGCGCGAAGCTGTCCGCAACCGATAAGAAGCGGGTGCTCAAGCTCGAGGCGCGCCTCGCGGCCGCGACTGGGCAGAATGATGCGGAACAGGCCCGGCTGTTGGAAGACATTGTGGCTCTTGATCCGCTGGACGGCGAAACACTGATCCTGCTGGCCCAGCACTACGCACGCACTGGCGACATCGACAAGGCCTGCTTCTTCTGCGAACGCGCCGCTGGGATCGAGAAATACGAGGCGGAGGCCAAACTGCGCCACGGCCAGATCCTGGTCAAGGCCGGCAAATTCCAGGAGGCGCTACCCCTGCTCAAGCGCGCACACGAACTGAAGCCGCGCGAAGACGTCCAGCGGTATATCGAACAGGTCGAGCGTGCGGCGCGGGCGAAGAACGGGTAAGCCAGGGCGTATGGACAAGCCCGAATGGCGCTAAGTGAAGGGTCTATTGCCCTCTTAATCGTAATCGTAATCTTGATCTTAATCTCCTGGTGGAGAAAGGATTACGATTAGGATTAGGATTAGGATTAGGATCGGAAGGGTCAATGGACAAAGTAAGTTAGCCTTTGGCAAGGTAAGTGAGCCTCCTGGCGCATTTAGTCTATCCGAAAAGAAGCATGAAGTGACGCGGCGCGACTTTTTTCGGGCGTCCATGTCGTGTTTTCGCCGTCACAGCTCCGAAAAAGTG
>CAMBQN010000043.1 GCA_945870025.1 Akkermansia muciniphila | reverse complement strand
CGTATGCCAGATGGCACTTGCCAAGCCATGCCTCCGCTCCAACCAGAACCCTGTCCACACGGCCAGACGGCAGGGCGATATCGCCATAGGAAGTGCGCAACACGGCATCGCCGTCGAGTTCCCCGACGACATGGATCGCCAGGGCACCGGATGCCAGTGATCCGATGGGATCACCGACCGTCCATTCCCACCGTGCCCCGACGTCTGGGACTTCCAGTGTTCCCGTGGTGGGACGGAGCCAGAAGACAATGGCGCCCACTGCGCAGCACACAAGGACGATGACCGGGATGACCATCTTCTTCATATTCCGTCTGCAAACGAATAGCGTTTTATCCCTCATGCCGCAAGTGTATGACGGTTGCTGTTTGCAAACAAGCGTATTCTTGCCGCAGGTTGGAAAATTGATGTAGAACGGAGCCGCGGGGCTTTCCTGACGGCCTGGGGGCAAAACTGACGATGTGCTGACGGTTCCAATCCCTGAATGGTTGGCTGGCGGTTAATCGCTGGCGGCTGGCCCGTAAGGTTAGCGAGGGAGGGTTGCGGGAGGGGCGGCCCTATCCTGATCGGAGTTCTTTCATCATCTGCAAATCCACATTGCCTGCAATTTCCAAACTCCGTTTGTCTGAATAAAGTCGATATGGGTGAATCCAAGTTCCTTCATATGACCGCCGAGCTTGAAGGTTGGCGCGTTGGTCGGAAATGATTTATCTGCGTAAAGTTCGCGCAACGGGCGTTTCTGGTCAAGACTCTGCAAACTTTTGAGGAGGGCGTCGTTTGGTTTCCGTTGGGAGTCAAGACATGTGCTTGAGATCTTGACAAAGTTTGTTGATTCCAGGGCTGTAGCAAGGAAATCAACTGCTTGCTGAAGGTTTGTGAATGATGTGTCATCGGCATATGTCACATTTCCGGCAATAAGAATGACTGCTATTGATAACCATGCAAGTCTTTTCATTTTTCACTCCAACGATCAACATGAGCATTTAGCGCGTAAGAGCAAATATGCTCAATCTTTTTGTTGTGGATCAGGTCCATTCTGCTCTTCTTCTATGAAGATGATGACGAGGTCAAAGAAGCGTCCGTCAAGGGGGCCACCAACGATCCCTTTAATGGTAATGCCGGTTGCTGTTTCTAGAACGATACCGTAGTGAGGACGTGCGCTCCACCCTTCCTCCTCAATCCTGACGAGCCTATGTGAAACCCCAGCCTTGCGAAGTGCCTCCAGGGTTGATCGCCAGACTGTCTGGCTATCGCTTTCCTTCTCAAACACCTGAGGCCCTCTTTCAGCGTGCGTGGGGGCAACGACAGGCGGGTGATGCGCGCAACCGGACAGAAGAAGGCTTGCAACGATTCCTATGCTTAACGATTTCATTCGTCCTTCTCCACAACGAATAGCGTTTTATCCTACGTGTGGCAAGTGTATGACTGTTGCTGCTTGCAAACAAGCGTAATCTTGCCGCAATGGATAAAAAGTGTTGAACGGAGCCGGGGGTGGGCATTGCTGACGGCATAGGGCAAAGCTGACGATGTGCTGACAGTGCCAATCCCTGAATAGTTGGCAGGCGGTAAATCGGCTGCTCGGCTGGGGGGCTGGCCGGTTCAGCCAGGTTGGGCGGCTGGTCCGTAAGGTCAATGACGAGAGGGTTAAGCAGGGGCGTCACTAGCCAGATCAGCGGTCATTTGTCTCTTTCTGGGTATTCCAGATAATGCCTTGGTGTCGCGTTGGTGACGATGCAGTCCTTCAGGAGAACATCCAAGCACCATTGATGGTGAGGGCCGTCATAGGCGACATACCGCATCCTGTTCGATTCCCGGTTCTCTGGCGCACCGAGCAAGGCGACGACCTGTTCCATTGTCATGCCTCTTTCAACTTTTTGGAAACGTTCTACCATCTCTTGGTCTGACAATTTGTTTGTCGCGACATTGTCGGGGCTGGGGCTGGTCGCGACCTCCGGTCGCATGCAACCGACCACCAGATATCCAGCCAGTCCCATTGCCGCCAAGCTTCTGATCTTCATTTGTTTCATCGCAGAACGTCACGGCGAACCGGCGGCGCGTTAGCGACGTACGGTTCCGCCGGTTGTTAGGAGCTTAGGGTTTTGTCCAACGATAGGGAGCGACTTCCAACCCAACTCGCGCTTCTATTTTGTATTGCTTCCCATGTTCCAGTCCCGATGTCTTAATCGCTTCGATACGCAACGCGAACCTGTCTTCCGTGAGTCTGCCTTCAATAACCCTGTCAACGCGAACAGTGGCGATGTCGTCGTTGATCATAACGGTGCCAAGAATAAGAACCCTCTTGCCTGCATCCTCCTTTTCAGGATTGGCTTTCTTGAAGCGTTCGATCTTCGTAATCACGAAGCTCATCCCCTGCCGTTCGTCTCTTACGGACTTTGCGGTGATTGTGCATAACTCTCCCACAAATGTGTCAGCCGAGACTTCAGGCGGCATGGACGCACGATACAGATGCAACGCTCCAAGGTAATCCGGGAAAGCGCAAATCCAATAGTTTGTGGCACTCTCGCTGGGCAGAGTGACGAGATATGCTTGCCCCGTCCCATCATGATCTACGAACACTCTTGCTGCGTCTCCGAATACAGGCGAGATTGATAGCATCGAGAACAATACTAGGCCGACTAATGTCTTGTAACACCACATTATCATCCTCCTAACGAATAGCGCTTTATCCTCGTGCGGCAAGTGTATGACGGTTGCTGTTTGCAAACAAGCGTATTCTTGCCGCATGGAAAAGAAGTTGTTGATCGGAGCCGCCGGGGGCTTTCCTGACGGCCCAGGGGGCAAAGCTGACATGTGCTGACAGTTCCAATAGCAGGATAGTCGGCTGGAGGCTAATCGCTGGGTTGGTCCGTACGATTAGTTTGGGAGGTTACTCAAGGGGCGTCCCTATCCCGATCGACACTATGTGCGAAGCCATTGAATCAAGAGGATCGACGGGAGAAACAAGATGATGCTGACAAGACCAAGCCTGTGTCGCCACTTAAGCTCCCCCTTCCAATAACTCAGCAAAGCGTCGTTGAATGTCTGGTTGTCGTAAATGAAGTACCTCAACTCCAAACCAAGCCAGTCCCTCCGCAACCGCTTCCATTCGTCGGGGAATGCGGATCTCACCCGGCGTATGATTTGCTGGCTGGCTATGGTTACCAGCACTATGGGCGCCAGGAGCAAAACAATGAAAGCAGGAAGCAATACTAAGGGTAAGCCGACCCACTTCCCGATGAGCAGTGTGCAGAAATACCCGCAGCACCAGGCGGTGACAGTTCTGTGCCGATTACTCATTTGCCCAACGAATAGCGTTTTTCCCTCGTGCGGCCAGTGTATGCCACCTGCTGTTTGCAAACAAGCGTTATCTTGCCGCATTGGATAAAATGGGTTGAACGGAGCCTTGGGGCCGGATAACGGGCTATGGGGTTTGAAGGCCCCGTTTGGGCTTGGGGTGGACGGAAGGCCCGTTTCTTGTCGGGCCGGTGCCGTTGAGGGGCGCACGTCAGCGCGTACCCTCGGACGGCTGGTTGTGCTCCTGTTTCTGTTTCTTCGTTTGGATCAAGACCCGTCCGTCAAGCACCTCAAAACGGAGTTCGGGGACGTGGCGGCAGAGCCACTGGAGGCATTCTCCGAGAGTGGCCTCTAGCAGTGGCGTATCCGGACGATTCATGTCCGCCTTCCATCCCTTGACTGGAAGAATGGCGGCGGCTGGCGAGAGAAAGATGGTCCAGTCTGCGGCATTCGTATTCGCCGCCCGAGTCACGGTCTCAAGATGCCTGACCTTCTCCAGAACGGTCTCGTCTGGGGTGTCATTGTAGTACGCCAAGCGGAGGGCCGACGCTGGCGCTGGAACCACGAGGGGCAACGGGTGCCGCTTGTCAGGAGCTGCCCCACACAGGAGGATAGCCGCCAAGAGGCAGAGGCCGTTTCGCATTTTCATCATCTTCTCCAGCACAACGTCACGGCTGTGGCGCGGGGTTCCCGTCGCCACCAGCCGGTGGTTCGGCGATCATCACGCTTGTCTTGGTCTTCTCGCAAAAGGCCTTGAGGGCCTTCTTGCCCTCCTTCGTATCAAGGTCACACACCGTGCCGTCCCCTTCACACTTCACCAGTCTCGGCTTAGTTCTTAAGTCATCACGCACTGCCTTGTTGTAGGCTTTCCGGCCATCCTTTGTCCGAACGTCGTATTCCACAGTGCCAACCGCAAGGAATCCTTTTCTCATTGGCGGAATCATTGGCGTGATAGGGCGTCCATCAATCGTTGCCTTGATAGCATTTGACCACGGTGTCTCGCGGTAGACTGATGCATAGCGAAACGCAACGGCGAGGTCATGTCCGGCGACAAGCCAGGGAAGCGCCTTGGACTTTAGTTTGTCCACAACATCAAGCCCTGTGGCCTTCACATCAACGTCAGGTGTCAGCGTCCACCACAGATCCCTTTCGCTGGGGATTGTTGTGCCGATACGCTGGTGGATTATACAGTCCCACGCATTGGGATTGTCCATGCCTGCCCAAAGGCACAAGTCTCTCTGAATGTCTTTCCAGTAGAGACCCAGTTCAATCGTGAATGAGGCTTCGCGAGGCCCATTCCACTGTGACTTCTGGATTGTGACCACATCAATGACATTGCCGGTGTCCCGCCAGAAGTTCCGTGCATTTTTGCGGAATCCCTCGCCTTTCAGGAAAGGAGCAACATAGTCCAAAATAGCACGGTCTATGCGCAAGCTGCTGTGCTCACCCTGCGAAGAGCCGTCAGCATCGAGACTATGCATGCAATCCTCTGTCATTCTTTTCCTGTGTTTGCCGAACGTTCAGACTGTGGGTTGCAGCGAAGCGAGAATACCCAACAGTCTGTTGTTAGCGAAGCTTCTCCATGAACGTCAGCAGGACTGATCTACCGACATCCGCTTGATTGGTTGTTGTGATTCTGATCCACACGGCAGTATTGCTGACGGCGATTTCTCGAATGCCTTGAGTGTTGCTTGCCGTTGAATAGGACACCATTGGAAAAGGGGCGAAGGCTTTCCCGTCGGTCGAATACTCAAGTAGCGCCGCGGGGGGTAGCGGCGCAGACGGCGCTCTACGAGCGTCGAGATCGGTCAAGATTCTGGTTTGGGTTATGACCGTATAGTGATTGGTGGACGGGATGTTGACATGGTGTCGCACCATGTAGGATGCAGGTCTACTGCATCCGGCAAGAACGACAACCGCCAGCATGGCTATGATCTTCTTCAAATTCATCTCGCTAACGCCCGTCGTCATGTTGGCGAGCTTGCGAGCCTACCATGCACGACGTGGTTCGGCTCCCGGTCTCATGCCAGCCTGATCTGAATCGTTGCCTTCTTGTCCGGCACTGAATAGGCCGTCACGCGGAATACGCCGGGCGTGCCGTTGATCGTACGAAAAGCGAATGTGATCGGCAAGACCCCTTGCGGCAATTCCCAGAAGATAAGGGGACTGGAGAGGGAACCCTGTTGCAGTGTGTTCTTGATCCACGACAGGTCCTTGTCCTCCCACCGGGCGTTGGCGACGGCTGTGAGGTTCGTTGCGACGGCGTGCAGCCAAGCACCTTTCTCGCCCAGATCGACCGACAGGTCGTAGCCGTTCTCGCTGAGCCAGTGGCGTCGTTTCTCCTCTGTCCATTGATCGATCCCGTCTGGCCGGGTCATGAGACGCCGACCATCAAGATCAACCCCGTTATCCTTCATGGCAGCCCAAAGCCCGCAGACGGTGAGTTCAGTCATTTCGCTCATATCGATCCGCCTTTGCCGAACGCTGCGCCTAACGGGACCCGGAGGGCGGCAGCCCTACGGGATACCGTTCAGGCGTTTGTTCTGCACTCTTTTTTCCAATGTGTTTTATCACATAGTCATATCGACCGCTTTCGATTTCTTTAAGTATCTCCCCGACGGTAGATTCGCCGCCTACTAAACACCCATTGCTAATCCGGACAGTTTCGTCCTTGTCGATTCGATCTGACAGCTTCTGGTACCGATCTTGTTCCAGGGAGTGAAGCGCGCACAACGCGTAGAGCTTAGAATAGACATTGGTCAGGCTGAAGATATCAGAGAACTGCTCTGCGGCATTGGGAGTTGCCAGCAGTGCTTCAAATGCCCCATCTGTCTTTCTTGCTGTCGGCATCTCTCCACGCCTGACACCAAACCCAAAGTTTGTCGCGTTCGCCAAGACATCACGAGGGGAATTCGACGCTGGCGTGTTGTGAACAACTACTACTGGGGGAGTCAAGACATCTGTGCAACCAGCGACAAATACGGCTAGCAGAAGTACAAAGACTGTTTTCACGCACTTATCCTTTCATGCAGAACAGTGTTATTGAGCCTACTTCACAGAAAAACTTTTGTCATAGTGATTTAAGAATAACGCTAGCATCGTCTGTCAGTCAAGGATTTTGATGGTATCGGGAGATGCTTTTCTAATACATTGCACGGCAATAGGTTACTGTTTTGCTTTGATTTCTCAACAACTTATCACTTGCCTTTGAAGTAGGCTTTATGCAAAATCTCAAGTAATTGTTATGCGGCAGACGGTTGACGCAGGGTCGCCGATGGCCGCATAAAGCCTACTTCGGAGGTGTAGCATGGACGCTCGGTCTTTTCATTTCGAGGACTGGGAGACGGCCTTAAGGGAGACCGTTTCTTCGAAATTGCAGAGCGATTATCGCGATGCCATCGTGAAATTCCGATACTGGCTGCGGCAGACGGGAAAACAACCGGACGTCGAAACCTTCAAGGCGCACTTGGCCTGGAAGCAGTCGTACCTGAGCCCGGATCGCTTCGAACTTCGGCGCGAAGCTCTGCGGTGGTATTACGGCGAGGGCCTTCGGCGAATGAAGACCGCCACACAGGAACCGCCCGCGACGCCGTCCGCGACCGGCTACGCATCCACGTCCAAGGGCCAGACGGCCCAGCCAGCCCCTTCTCCGATTGCCGCTCCTCCGACCGCCGTGAAGACAAGCCAGCGGGCCGTGAACGGCTATCGGACGTACCCAATGGCCGACGTCCCGACAGCGGGGGCGCGCGACCTGGGCGGCCCTCCATGGGAGAAAGCTCTGGTCAGTCGCATCCGGGAGCGGCACCTGGCCTGGACAAGCGAAAAAACCTACCGGGGGTGGTGCCGGCGTTTCATCGCGTCTTGTGGCGGAAAACAGCCGGAGGCGCTGGATCATGCTGACGTGCGCAAATGGCTTTCCGATCTAGCCGTAAAAGAGCGTGTTTCCGTCTCCACGCAAAGCCAGGCATTGAACGCCGTCGTCTTCTTCTTCCGTGAGGTGTTGAAACGCGATCCCGGTGATTTCAGCGATTTCACCCGCGCGCGACGGGGACGCAAAGCCCCGACCGTATTGACTCAGGCGGAGTGCAAGCGTTCGTTTGAGGCGATGGAGGGTGCCAGCCGCCTGATGGCGGAGCTTATGTATGCGGCGGGGCTCCGCCTGACCGAACTCCTACGTCTACGAGTCAAGGATGTGGATTTGGAGAGGCTGCAACTGGCCGTGCAAGCCGGCAAGGGCGGCAAGAGCCGCTTGACGATGATCCCGCAGAAACTGGCCCCGGCCCTGGGAGCGCACCGCGAACGGCTGCGCGCGTTGCACGCCCAGGATCGCGAAGCGAACCTGCCGGGCGTCGAACTGCCCGAGGCGCTTGAACGGAAGTGGCCGAAAGCGGGCGAAAAGTTCACCTGGTTCTGGTTCTGGCCCTCGCGCAACCTGCTGCGCGACCACCGCAGCGGTATCATCCGCCGTCACCATGTCCTGGACGTCACGTTCCAGAAAGCGATCCGCCAAGCGGTGGAAAAGGTGGGCTTCGACAAGCGGGTCTCGCCGCATACGCTGCGCCACAGTTTCGCTACGCATCTGCTGGCGAGCGGCGTCGGCATCCGCGATGTACAGGACCTGCTGGGACATGCGGATATATCCACGACGGAAATCTATCTTCACACGGCAAAGTATACAGGCATCGGCGTGCGTAGTCCGTTTGAGACGTTGTAGCCCTGTCCGCGCACCCTGTTTGCCTTGACCCGGGGGGCTTTTTTGAGTACGCTTTCTGCAAATCTGAGTTTCAAACTCAGATTTGCAAGGCCGGTGCGTATGATCATCTGACCAAGTGGCTGGCGTTGGCCGGTCCCAGAAGCGGCGCCCGCACGGATCGTCTATGGCGGGAATATGTCGTTTGTCTTTCAAGGCGTCCAAATCGTTTCGTGGAAGGACATTCACGCTGTCTTTGCGGATGCGGTCGGAAATGAAATCGGGTGAAGCCTTCCCATGCGCATACCCTGTAAAACGGTCTGGACGGCGGTCGTCGATGGACGGCTGGCGTGTGTGACGCGGCCGGAGGAGGCGGCTGCGGAAGGCGGCGCGGCCGGACCTGGTTTTATCGTCACGAATGACGCGGAGGCGCTGCGCGGTCTCGTCCGGGACGGCCTGGCGGTTCCGGTCGAGGAGGTGTATCGGCTGGCGTTTCCCGCTTCGGGGGCCGAGACGCTGAAGCAGATGGCCGCCGAACAGGGCGCGGGGGATGACGAGCCGCCGCCCGACGCTCTGTGGCGTGTCTGGGCGGCCTGTGCCGCGCGGCTGGCGGCGCTGCCGCTCTGGGCGCTCGAACAGATGGCAATCCTCCTGCGCGAGGCGGACGACGAGCCGCTCTCCAAACTGGTCGGCGCGTGCGCGGAGCCGGTCCGGCTCGCAGGCAAGAATTGCGGCGGATGGAGCGACAGCTTTGTCGCCGAACCGGCCCGGCACGACGCGCGTGCGCTGCCCGCGCTCGCCGACTGCACGCCGCTCACCCCCGACCGGCTGGCCGCGTTTGCCGCAGACGGCGGCGCCTTGGCGCGCGTGATCCCCGGCTACGAGTCCCGGCCGGGGCAGATTGCCATGATCCGCGCCGTGGCGGGGGCGATCAATGGCGGCAAGCATGTGCTGGTCGAGGCCGGCACGGGGGTCGGCAAGAGCGTTGGCTACCTCCTCCCCGCCATCGCCTGGTCCATGCTCAACGATACACCGGTGGTGGTGAGCACCAATACGCGCAATCTGCAGACCCAGCTCATCGAGAAGGACATCCCGCTGATCCGCGCGGCGCTGGGTTCGGAACGCGGCGGGGCGCTGCGGGCGGTGCTGCTCAAGGGGCGGGCCAACTACCTCTGCCTCCGCCACTTCGGCATGATGCTCGATCAGGGGATGCTCGACCTGGACCGTCCGGGTCTGCGTCAATTCGCCCGCGTGGTCGCGTGGGCGGCGCAGACGGCCGATGGTGATCTGGATTCCTTTCTGGGCGGGTGCGGCGTGGACGGCACCTTCGCGGCGACGCTGGGGAGTTTGGGCGAGGAGTGCGCGGGCCGCGCCTGCCGCCACTTCCGCCGGTGCTTCGTTCGCCGGGTCCGCGATCGCGCCCAGCGCGCCCACATCGTGGTGGCCAACCATGCGCTGGTCTTCATCGACGCGGGCGAGACGGGCGGGGCGCTGCCGCCGCACGCGCAAGTGATCTTTGACGAGGCGCACAATCTGGAGGACGCCGCGACGCGTCATTTCTCGATCGAGGTGACGGCCAACCGGCTGCGGGTGCTGCTGCGGCGGATTTTTGCCGAGCACAAGGGGCGCGCCTCGGGCATTCTGGAGAGTTTGCGCAAGCAGCTCGAACAGGGCGTTGTGGGCGGCAAGGACAAGGGCGGGGCGATGCAGGATCTGCGGCGACTGGCGCGCGAGGCCAAAACCTCGCTGATCGCGGTGAGGCAGGCAGGGGGTGATTTCTTCGAGGCGCTGCCGCAGGCGTTGCAGCAAGGGCGGGAGACCTCCCGCATCCGGAGGGTGGCGGCAGCCGCGACCGGCGAGACAGACACGGATGGACGCGGACAAGCACGGACGGACACGGACGGGGGGGCGGGGCCGCGCGGGCATGAGATTCAGCGCGACGGGGCGTTTCGGGCGTGGGCGGCGGCGGACGGGCATGACGCGATCCTGGAGGCGGCCGCCGGCTTCACCGGCGCGCTGCGACGCACGGCGGCGATTCTGGACCGGCTGGCGACGGCCCTGGGGGTGCAGATCGAGGGCGAGCTGGGGCTTTACGCCGATCAGGTCTCCGACGTCGGCGGTGCGGCGCTGACGCTCAAGCAGATGGCCTGCGACATCGATCTTGCGCTTCACGCCGCCGATCCGGAATACGTGTTCTGGATCGGGCGGGCGCGTCCGGCGCGCCAGCCGCGCGGCCGCGCCAGCGCCGAGCAGGGCGAGCTCTGGGCCGCGCCGCTGAGCGTGGGCCAGGCGCTGGAGGAGCAGATCTACCGCAAGAAAAGCACGGTGGTCTTCTGCTCGGCCACGCTCCGCGTGGGGAGCAGTTTTGACTTCGTGGCGCGCCGCCTTGGGATTGACCGGATCGAACCGGGGCGGCTGACGACCTGCCTCGCCGCAAGCCCGTTTGACTTCGTCAGGCAGTGCGAGGCCCTGGCCGCGCCGTTTCTACCCGAACCGCGCAGCGGGCAGGAATCGTCGGTCTACGTGGAGCAGCTCGCGGGACTGATGCTCGACGTCTTCACGGTCACGCGCGGACGCTCCCTGGCGTTGTTCACGAGCTACCAGATGATGCAGCAATGCGCCGACCTGCTGCGGCAGCCGCTGGCCGAGGCGGGCATCCGGCTGCTGATGCAGGCCAAGGGGATTTCACGCGACCAGATCACCCGCTCCTTCCGGAGCGGCGGGGCCTCGGTGCTGTTCGGCGCACAGTCCTTCTGGGAAGGGGTGGACGTGGTGGGCGAGGCACTGAGCTGTGTGGTCATTGCGCGCCTCCCCTTTCTGGCGGTGGGAGATCCCGTGGTCGAGGCGCGTTGCGAGCGGATTGACGCCGGGGGCGGCAGCTCCTTCCGCGAGTTCTCGGTACCGTCGGCGGTGATCCGCTTTCGGCAGGGGTTTGGCCGCCTGATCCGCTCGACGCAGGACCGCGGGCTGGTGGTGATCGCCGACCCCCGGATCGTCACCAAGAACTACGGCAAGCGCTTTCGCGACGGGTTGCCGTGTCCGCTGCACGCAGCCGCCAGCCGGGACGAACTGCTACAGCGGGTGGGGGCGTTTTTGAACCCGTCGCCGATCTGAAAAGCTCGGAGAAGGGAAGAAAAAAAGGGTTCAGGTTTCAGGGTTCAGGGAAAGAAGCCTGCGGACGCGACAAAGCGCGTCCCTCCATGCCAAGGCGCAGACGGAGAGGAGGGCAGGGCAAACGCATCTTATTTTTCCGCAAAAACCGCCACTTTGCGGTTTCACTCGGATGCCTCATCCGTGGATACACGGACGGCATACCGGTGAAACCGCTGAATGACGGAATTAAAAACGACTTTGAGCGAATGTTCGTTCCGCCGTCCGTGTATTCACGGGTGAGGCGGACGAAACATTCGCTGATTTTTTGCGGTTTTTGCGAAAAGTGTTCTTTTTTTGTAGCAGGGGCAGAAATTTAGATGCGTTCGCCCTGGAGAGGGGGGCTTTTTTCTGAACCAACACCCAACACCCAACATCCAACGCTCAACATTCAACATTCTTCCCGGCGAGGGCCAGGCCGAGCTGTTGCCAGCGGCCCTGGCGGAAGCGGAGGTAGTAGGCGATGCCGCCGCTGAAGATCGCGAAGCAGACGGCGGCCCAGACCGTGATCGGCCCGGCCCGGAACAGGTAGATCGCGACCACGCAGACGGTGATCAGCAGCACGTGAAAGCCGATGCCGATCAGCATGGCCCAGAAGGTGTCGCCGGCGCCGCGCAAGGCTCCGGAGAAGATCAGCGCCGTGCCGTCGAACATCAGGTAGAGGGCGGCGAGGCGAAGCATGGGCACGGCCAACCGGACGATTTCGGGCGACGCGGCGCTGGCAAACGGCCGCAGGAGGGTTTGGGGCACGCTCAGAAACAGGATCGCGAGCGCACCGGTGTAGGCGAGCGTCAGCGCGAGCCCCGTCCAGGCGGCCTGCCGGGCACCCGCGACGTGACCGGCGCCCAGGTTCTGGCCGACCAGCGTCGAGACCGCGATCTGGACGCCGAGGATGGGGAAGAACGAGACGAGATCCCAGTTGAAGACCATCGTGATGGCCGCTGCGACGTCCTCACCCATGGCGTGGATCAGGAGGACGATGGCGGTGAAGCAGAAGATGCCGATGAAGCCCTCGATTCCATTGGGAACGCCGTAGCGGACGAGCTTGGCGCAGACCTCCGGAACGAAACGAAGGAGCCGCGCGCCGCGATAGGGCCGCTGGAGCGTGCGTCGGAAGAAGGCCACGGCGAGAAACAGGGTCATCACACCGCTCGCGAGCACGGTCCCATAGGCGGCACCGACGATGCCCAGGGCGGGCGCGCCCAGTTTGCCGAAGATCAGGATGTAATTGGCGCCGACATGGATCAGCAGCGCGAGCGCGTTGCCGAACATGATGACCCGCGTCTGGCCGATTCCGGCAAAAAAGCCGCTGAAGGCCGCCCGCAGCAGACCGAGGATCGAGGCGTTGATGAGGATGCTGAAGTAGGCCGTCTCCAGTTCAATCTGGGCGGGGGTGTGCCCGACCCACGTGAAGGCATTCACGGTCACCCGCCCGATGAGGAGGATGATCGGATAGGCGGCGCAGGCCATCCACGCCGCCTGAATGACGATCACCGGGCACTCCTGATGGCGCTGCGCGCCGAACCGGTGGGCGACCAGCGTTGCGCAATAGGCCACGACTCCGAAGAAAAGCTGTCCGCACAGGAAGGCGGTGATGCCGCCGGTCATGCAGGAGGCCATGGCCAGCGGCGAGACATGCGAGAGGAACAGTCGGTCCACGAACATCATCGTCGTGTCAAAGAGCTGCGAGACGATCATCGGCACGGCGATGGGGAGCATCCGGCGCAGGCCGCCCGGGCCATCCAGGAGGGACGAGCGCAAACGGGCGGCGGCGCGGGAGGGCGATTCCGGGTTTGTGTGGGGATTTTTCATGGAAGGTTGTGAAAGGATCAAGCATTCACGGCGAGTCTACGGCCACAGAGAATCTGTGTCTATATTCACACCTCGCGAAGTGTGGGAACGCATTCGCAAGACCTTCCTGATCTAGAAATCCTGAACGCTTGCCTGAGGCGCGCCTTTGGGCAGATGTTAACTGAATCCGATTTTCATCTCGGTCGCGATGATTTGGAGCCGTTTGTCTTTCGTCCACAACCGGCATCCGTCCAGATGACACGAGGCCAGCAGGTGCACATCAATCAGGCCAACGCCGCGCCCCATAAGAGCGTGCCGCTCCATGAACAGCAGAATCTCGTCGTCCTCGACCTTGTTCACAGGCGGGAGGGCGTGCAACAAGGCAATGATTTCCTTTCGGTTCGCCACGTTACCGCAGGCGAGTTCCCCCAAGACAAACGGGTGCATGGCAACCTCGTCCATTTCCAAGAGTGAGGCGAGACTGCCGCTCGCCACACGGAAGTGGTCGACCCAAACGGAGGTGTCCACGAGCACCACTAAGTCGTCCTCCGGCGAGGAATGTGCTTGGCACCGGGTTCAGAACCACCGAGCGCCGCCAGACGTCGCGCGCTGTAGCGTGCGACAAGGGCTTCAAGCCCCATGCGCACCAGAACGGTCTTCTCATCTACCCCAGTCAGTCGCGATGCCTGCGCCAAGATCCCAACATCTATGTTGAGTGTCGTTTTCATGCATACCAATATGGCTAATTCGGATGTCTTTGTCAAGCAGCCAAGGATAATAGGGATCATTTCTATGGATCAGGCCAAATTGCTTGTGACGGTTCCAAAACGACAACGATCCCGAGTGGCCAGGGGTTATGTGGGGGGACGGCGTGGAGTCTGAAGGCTGCGGTCATGCCTGTTCCGGATCAAACGGGCGGGCGGTCACGGCGCCGGCCTCGTCCTTGACTAGAACCTCGATGCGGCGCTCGACGGCGTTCAGCTTGTCGGAGCACTGTTTAACCAGCTTCTGCCCCTCTTCAAAGGCGGCGACGAGGTCATCCAGTCCCAGCTCGCCCGATTCCATCTGGCCGACCAGGGTCTCCAGACGCTTCAGCGCGGCTTCAAAGCCCAGCCGGCCCTCTTGTGCTTCGCTCTCACGTTTTGCCATAGCTCACCTCACGATGGATTCGAAATCCCCGGATGCGACTTGCGTGCGCACCATTGTTCCCGGCGCCACCTGCGCCGCATGACGCACCAGCGTGCCGTCGCCGGTACGCGTCAGACTGTAGCCGCGCTCCAGCACCGCCTGCGGTCCGAGCGACCGCAACTGGCGGTCAAGACCGTCGAGCGCGACCCGCGCCCGCTGCGTGCGGTGCGCGGCCGCGCGGGCCAGTTCGCGGCGGAGGCGAACGACCCGTTCGCCGGCGGGCGCGATCACCGTGGCGCGCGCCACGAGCAGGCGGGATCGCGCCCGTTCCACACGCTGGCGTGCCCCGCGGCCGGCGGTGGCGGTCGCGCGCGCCAGGCGCAGTTCGAGATTGTCGAGCGTCTGCGCCCGCCGCTCGGTGAGGCGGCCGGGTTCGCGCAGGGTCGGAGTCGCCGCCGCCGCGCGGAAACGCTGACGCAGCAGGTCCAGGCGGCGTTCGAGCGCGAGCCGCAGCGACCGGGCATCGCCAGCGAGCTGCCGCTCGAAGGCGTCCTTGCATCCGACCACCAGCTCCGCCGCCGCCGAAGGGGTCGGCGCACGCAGGTCGGCTGCAAAATCACACAGCGTCGTGTCAGACTCATGTCCCACCGCCGCGATCACCGGTATCGCCGAAGCGGCGACAGCCCGGACGAGGGGTTCCTCGTTGAAGGCCCACAGGTCTTCGATGCTGCCGCCGCCGCGGCCGACGATCAGGACGTCAGGCGGATCCGGCAGCCCGTTCAGCAGCGCAATCGCCCCGGCGATCTCCGCTGCGGCGCCCGCGCCCTGCACCCGCGCCGGCGCGAGGGTGATGCGCAGGTTGGGAAAGCGCCGCGTCAGGATCGTGATCAGGTCGCGAATGGCCGCGCCGCCGGGCGAGGTCACCAGTCCGACGTGGTGGGGCAGCAGCGGCAGCGGCCGCTTGCGCGCCGCATCGAAAAGTCCCTCCGCCTGCAGGCGGCGTTTGAGAGCTTCGAGCTGGGCCATCAGCAGTCCGAGGCCCCCCGGCTCGACCGTGCGCACGACGAGTTGGTACTGGCCGCGGGCCTCATAGACAGTCAGGTCGCCGCAGGCGCGGATCACCATCCCGTCGACCAATTGCGTAACGCTTCCGCGCTGGCTGCTGGCAAACAGGACGGCGGCCAACTGCGCCGACCCATCCTTGAGCGTGAAATAGCAATGGCCGGACGAAGGCAGGCGCCGGAAATTCGAGATCTCGCCCTCGACCCAGACGCGCCCGATCTCCTCCTCGACAGTCAGCTTGACCTTGCGCGTCAGTTCCGAGACGCTGTAGACATGGCGTTCGACGAACGGAAGCGGCAGATCGCTCATCCCGCGGCCTTCACTTCCCGCACGCGCAGCGACACAGCCGAGAGGCATTTCAGCGTGGAGCCGTCAATTTCAAAAATCACGCCTTCCAGCACGGCGAGGCCTTTGGAGACATCGAATTTGGACGGCATGCCGGTGACGAATTTGCGGAGCACCGGCGCGGACTCACGACCGATCACGCCGCCGGTCGGGCCGGTCATGCCGACGTCGGTGATATAGCCCGTTCCGCCGGGGAGCACGCAAGCATCACTGGTCTGGACGTGCGTGTGCGACCCGGCCACGGCCGCGACACGGCCGTCGAGGTAGAGGCCCAGGGCGATCTTTTCCGAGGTGGCCTCGGCATGAAAGTCGACGATCACGGGGACGCCGCCGGGAAGCGTCTTGAACGCCGCGTCGGCCACGCGGAAGGGGCAATCGACCGGCGGCATGAAAACCCGGCCGACCAGGTTGAGGACGGCCAGCGGGCCGAGCGCGCTCTGGATCACCGTCCAGCCCATACCGGGGCAGTCCGGCGCAAAATTCGCCGGACGCACCAGCCGCTTTTCGCCAGCAAAGGCCTGGTCGGTGTCTTTCTGTCCCCACGTATGGTCGCCCATTGTCAGGACATCGGCTCCCGCATCGAACAGCTCCCGTGCCAGTTCGCGGGTGATGCCGTTGCCAGCGGCGGCATTCTCCGCATTCGCCACCACCACATGCACGGCGCCATCGGCCCGCAGCTTCGCCACAGTCTGGCGGAACATGCGCCGTCCCGGCGACCCCACAATATCACCCACCATCAGCACCTTCATGAGCCACATCCTTAGCGAGCGTATTCGATGCACCGCATTTCGCGCACCACGATCACCCGGATCTGGCCCGGATACTGCAGCTCCTGCTCGATTTTGCGACTGATGTCGCGTGCAAGCTGCATGGCCGCCGGGTCGTCCAAGACATCCGGGTCGACGATCACGCGCACCTCTCGGCCAGCCTGAACCGCGTAGGTCTTGTGGACCCCGTTGAAGGCGTTGGCAATGGCCTCGAGCTTTTCCAGCCGCTGCACGTAGATTTCCTTGGATTCCAGGCGCGCGCCCGGGCGCGAACTGGAGATCGCGTCAGCCGCCGAGGTGAGCAGCGCATACAGGCTTTCGGATTCGACATCAGCATGGTGCGCGGCAACGGCGTTGACGACCACGTGGCTCTCGCCGCAGCGCTTGAGCAGGTCGGCGCCGATCGCGGCGTGTGCGCCCTCGACCTCATGGTCCATGCTCTTACCGATGTCGTGAAAGAGGCCGATCCGGCGCGCCAGAGCGGGGTCGAGCTTGAGTTCGCCCGCCATGATGCTCATGAGGTTGGCCACTTCGATCGAATGCTGAAGCACGTTCTGGGAGTAGCTGGAGCGGTACCTGAGACGGCCGATGTACGGAATCAGTTGGGGCGGGACCCCCTGTATCCGGAGATCATAAACGGTCGTTTCGCCTGTGCGGCGGAGGATCTCTTTCATCTCTTCTTCCACCTTCTGTACCACCTCTTCAATGCGGCCCGGGTGGATGCGTCCGTCGGCCACCAGCAGTTCCAGTGCCTTCTTGGCGATTTCGCGCCGGATCGGATCGAATCCGGAGACGACCACCGCTGCGGGCGTGTCGTCCACCAGCATGGTGACGCCGGTGAGCGCTTCGAGCGTGCGGATGTTGCGACCCTCACGGCCGATGATCCGGCCTTTGACGTCGTCATCCACCAATTGCACCGTGTTGGTCATCATCTCGGTCGCATGGGGCGCCGCATACCGCTGAATGGCCATGGCGATCAGGCGATGTGCCTCGCGCTCCGCGTTCTGTTTCGCCTCTTCCTGGAGGCGGCGGACCAACCCCGCGGTTTCGCTCTGGACCTCTTGCTCGACCAGTTGAAAAATCTCCTTGCGGGCTTCGATGGCGGTCATTCCAGAAAGCCGTTGCAGGCGGGTCTGGGATTCGGCGGCCAGTTTTTCGGCCTCGATCTTGCGATTGGTCAACATGGCGTCGCGCTTCTGGAGATCCTCCTGCTTCTGGCTGAGCGCTTCGGCTTTCTTTTCGAGACTTTCCTGCCGCGCACTCAAGCGATCCTCCAGATCCTGCAACTCCTTGCGCCGGGTCTTGGTCGTCTTCTCAAACTCCTCGCGTGCTTGGACCACTTCGGCGCGGATTTTGATGTCAGCCTCCTTGAGCACGGCCTTACCCTCGGCCTCCACCTCGTCCAGCCGCGCCTGGGCGCGTTTTTCGATGGCCTCGGCCTGCCAGCGGCCGATCAGCCCTCGCACATAATAGCCGAGGAGGATGCCTATCAACGCGGTGACAATGCCGATAATCGCGTCTCTCAAGTCATAAAACAACAGATTCCAGTCCATAAAAAAACTTACCCCTCCGATCAACGGCCAGACTACCGTAAAGCGGCATGCAGATTACTCCATTCCTTTGACGAAAGCAATCCCGGAAACGCGCTCGTCAGCAATTCTAATTATGAGGGTCGATTGACAAACTAACTGCGCCCCCCTACGAACGGAAAGGGCGCGGTTAGTCTGCCAAGAGGGGGAGGCGCGTTTAATGCGCCAAAGGAGCGGGCGTGTTTTGTCTCCCCTCCCCCCGCGGGGGGAGGGGGCGCAGTTAGTCT
>CAMBQN010000042.1 GCA_945870025.1 Akkermansia muciniphila | reverse complement strand
ACCTCGTAGTGTCGGGCCATCGCATCCTCCGATAAATAGAGGAAGTTCTGCACGCAGAAATCCTGGGGGTCCGGCACCGTCCAGTCACCAACGCTCACCCGCAGTGGAACGACCGTGGGCTTCAGTCCCTCGGCTGTGACGCTGACCGAGCCCTCGTACACGCCCGGCTTCGCGGTTTTCGGGACCCGGACCGTGAACCACAACGGGGCTACTGCACCGGCCGCGAGGGACTGGCGATCAACAGGCCGGTCAAAAAACGTTTCCTTAGGCGGCGACGCCTTGCTGACCGGGATTTCCTCGGGAATGGCATCGAGCAGCCCATCGAAGCGGTATGACGCCACCCAGGATTTGTCCTCCGTGGCCGGCGCGGCATAGCGCACACGCACGGCGGAGGCGGGGAGCAGCGCTCCGCCAATGCCTTCGTCCTCGTCGTCGTCCTCGTTCTCGACTCTGGCATTCGAGGACGAGGACGGCTTCGCTGAGGACGAGGACGATTTACGAAGCCGGGCCAAGTCCGTCACCGTCGCTTTCAACCTCTTGATCGGCTGGTCGGAGCCGACCATCAACCGTCCGGAAAACACACTGTTGCGCGCGGCTCGGATCAGAATCGGGCGCAGCGGCTCAGCGGGGTCGCCGTAGTCGAATGCCGTGACATTCTCATACGCCACGCTGTTCCAGACCTGGACACCCTTCGGACGCGCCCCATGCACGACCGCCGCCGTCGGCGGCAACACGACCAGGCGTGCGTCCAGCAGTCCGACAGGCGGCCATCCGCCATTGCCGCTTGTCGATGGCCGGGCTTTGACATTGACCGGGGCGGCATGGACTTCGATGGCCACGACGTTAACCCCTTTGCGCAATACCGAGACCGGAATACTTACGTCACGCAACTTGCGATCGCGCAGCGCGAGTCGATCCTGGTTCTTCGTGTCATCGGTCCGCAGCGCCTTGCCGTTCGGCGTCGTGAAGGCCTCCACCGGATAGTCCTCGGCCACAGCAGCCAGATTCGTTGCATTGTCCGGCAGGTGCTTGCGCACAATCTCCCGGCCATTGACATAGACCTTCACTCCGCCCCAGTAATCCAGTGAAAGGCTGCAGGACTGGACCAGCGCAGGGTCTTTAACCTCGAACTTGCCGCGTGCGAGGACCACAACTGTGGCATACGGGTGAAACATCCGCATATACATATCGTTCCCGATCCTGCAGGACAGAACAGGCTGAGGCAATCGAAGGCGCGGCCACGCGCTGTCGTCCAGGGTTGTGCTGGCCCAGTCGGACGGAGGAAGCGGAGAAAACAACACCGGAGTCGAGGAATTGTTAACGTTTATCTCCATCACTGATTGAGGAGAACCCGTCCAATTGATCGTTGCCCGCTCCAACTTGCCCTCAGCGGTACGCATGTGCGAAGCTCCCGACACGTAGCATTGCCGCCAGAGCGTGGTGTTGTCCAGCACCACGACGCTGTCGCCAGCTTCACCGCCGGTCGCGATGACTGTCACAGGCGCATTAGTGGCGCCGGTGGCCACTACCAGCATCAGTCCCGCGAGAACCACTCCCGCCATTCGCGACACTCCGTCTTTACCGCTCGCTGTGAGTTTCATAAATGCCTACTCACCTTTGTGTCGGAGGTCATCGGCGAAAGAGTAAACGTGACCGCATCGTTCTTGAATTCATAGCGACTGAACACTGAATACTGAACACTTTCCCCTCACGCTCCCGCTCCCGCCGTTACTTCGCCAGCACAAACCGCGGATACAACTCGGTCCTGAAGGGATAGGATATTCCCTCCGCCATGCGCATGTTGTGGCGCATACCCTTGCTGTCGTCGCCATCGCAGATCAGGGTATTAAAACCGAAGGTGTCGCCGGGCACCAGGCCGATGGCAGCCAGCGGCAGGCGCACGCCGTACCGGGTGATGTTGGTCTTGTCGTCGCGCGTAACGCTGCAATCCATCGTCCTTAACAACACGTCGCTGCCGCCAACAAACTGATGAACGGCGACGCCATTCGTGGTCAAGGCTACCGCCAGGTTCCAGTGCATGCCCTTGGGCGTCACCACCCCGAACTGCAGCGCATCGCCGTTCCAGAGAGAGTCGCCCTTCTGCGCGTTCAGATGCCGGTCGTCGGTGACCTCGGCGCCGACCAGGAGAGCCTCGCCATCCCAACCCAGATAGAGCTTACCGCTCAAATCCGCCGGCCCGTTCCAGAGCACATGCTCCTGATTCTTAATGAGGCACCGGCTGTTGACCGGGAAGAGGGTTTCGGTCGAGCCGAGTACCGCCATAGGTTTGCCCAGACCTTCCGTCAACTTGTCCACTTTGACCGGCGCGGCCAGGCGCGCCAACGGACGAACGACCGTGGCGTCGAACCGCGCAGCAGCAGCCGCGATTGTATCGCCGGCAGGCGCCGTTCGCGCAATTCGACAGCCAGCGATGAGATCGCCTAACCCTTCATTGCTGGCGGAAAACCGGTCGGATTTCCCATTACAGTCGGCGCTGCGTCCTGCCGTGCCCAGGTGCCCAATGCTGCAGTACTTGCGATAGCGAAAATAGTTCCCGCGATAAACCACCCCGCCCTTCACAGCGGAAGGCCAGTCCAACGGCAGCTCGACGATGCCACGTCCGTGCGTGCCAGCAAACTTGCGCCCCTCGGCCGTGGACATTGTCACCTGCCGCTCATAGATGTTGCCCACGTTGACCTCCTGCAGTCCATAAAAGGATAATCCGGCATCGAGTCCCTCGGGGGCGTCCAGCCCGCGAACCGCCTTTTCAAACTCCAGCTCCGTCAGAGGACGCAACCCGGCCCAGGCCGCCACCATGGCGTGATCTTCCCATGACAGCCAGAGCGTACACGCATCGGGTGATGTGGCGACATAGGTAGGGCCTTCGCTTGTCGAAGGCCGCGTCGGCGCGCCGGCAAGCGGCGGCCCTACCACCCGCTTGATCTCTTTCCCCTGTCCCTCGACATACCAGCGCTTCTTCGCCTGCTCAACCGTCAGGGTGTTCAGGAAGTCCGCATAGAACCCCTGTGTGAAGTACGGGAACTTCATGCAATAGAACGCGGCATAACCGTTGGGAAACGCGGTGGGGATCTGGCCATTGTCCTCGGGCTGGAAGCCCAGGGCCCAGAGTTTGCCCTTCTGCCTGCCGGTTGGAATGGCGCCGGCACCGGTGACGTGATAGGGCGGCGTATTGGTCCCCGACTCCTGATATTCATAGAAACAGTTAATGCGGCGCACACTCGACCCGAGATAGAACGGGCCTTCCGCCACGTACGCCATCTCAATGCCGAAGGCGCGAACTTCAGGTTTCAGGTTTCGGGTTTCAGGTTTCAGGATCGAGAGATCAACCACCGCGGTGACTTTCTGTGCCGCCACAGCGCCGCGGCCATCTTTCGCGAGACGCACGAACATGCCGACGAAACCTTCGTCGCCGCCAGGCACCACGAACTCCAGCGACGTGCCCTCACCCGTACTGAATCCGGTCGGGTTCACAACTATATCAGCCACCAACCGCGCATGCTGCCACGGCGATGTTGTATCAGGCCGCACCTTGAAGAACACCCAGGCGGCGTCATGGAAACTGTCGTAGCGATAGGCGTTCGTCCAGGCAATGTCGAACGTCACCGTCGCCGTCTTCGCATCGCGCGCGGCGATGGAGACATTGCTGATCTGCAGTCCGTCTGCGAAGGCCACCGTTGCGAGCAGCAGGGCGCTGGCGGCGAACCCTAGAGAGCTTGTTGTTGTCTTCTTCATTTTCTTCTCCGTTGTTTCGATTGCTACCGACTGCTGCCGACTGCCATCGACAGCCGTCGATCTGAACACTGACCACTTCCCCTACTTCTCCACCGGCGCCGTCCGCACGCAGCGCGTGCCGTCATGGATGTCCCCGAAACTATTCATGTTTTTCCTGGCATTGGCCCGACTGGAGATGCGGAGGAGATCGAGGCTCCCCCAGGAGGCATTGTGTCGACCAACCGGGCTTCCGCCGCCGCGCTCGCCCACGCCGATCCCGCCCCAGGGTGCCGCCCCGCCTTCGCCGTGGTTCCCGGAAAAGCCGCGGCAGGCGGCCTCACCGACCGGCACGGCCTTCTCGGGTACACTGCCGGCCATGTCCAGAATCCCCCAATACGTCGCACCGGCCGTCACGCGGTCGCTCTGCGGCGTGGCGAAGATACCCACCCGTGTCGGCCAGCCCGGCGCGCCATTATTGTCGGCAAGAAACGCGTTACCGCGTGTGGCATCCGGACCCTTTTCGCCCACCCAACTGACGCTTTCCGTCTCCAGATTAAAATTGGTCAGGGCATACTTGCCGCCCGCCGGATTCTTCCCCGCGATGCCCGCGATGCCCGTGGTGCCCCAGGGGAACTCATCCGCCACCGGCTTGACCGGGCCGCGGCAGGCCTTTTCAAATTCGAGTTCGGTCATGGGCCGCAAGCCTGACCAGGCTGCGAACCCAGGTACGCCCTGGTAGGGAATGTAATGACACGGAACGAACGGCATCGTAGTCTTGAAAACCGCCGCCGTGCCTGGCTTGGTCACGCTTCCGCTGACGACAAATGTTTCGCGAGAAACCTGCAGAGGGACCATCGAATCAGGCGTGCCCGGCGCCTGGATGAAGACGCCAAGCCTGGGCGAGAGGTGCGCGCGGTGTGGGTCCTCCATCGCCACCGTTCCCGCTGGCAGCGAGAGCTTCGCGGGGACAGACACGGCCTGGCGCGCATACGGCTGCATATTCAGGTACTCCACGTACATGGCCATCGTCACCTCAACCTTCATGCAGTAGAACGCCGCGTACCCCTTGGGGAAGGCCGCCGGCAAGGTCGCCGGCTGGTCACGGTTGAAGTCATCCATATTGCTCGGATCCATACCGACTGCGTCATGGCTGTTCAGATATTCAGCCGTATCACCACCCAGTTTGATCGCCTGCTCGCTCTCAACCCGGAACGGCGCATGGCCCGGACCAGCGGTAAACTGTCCGGCGACAGTATTGGTTGTGCCGTCGCCCAGCCAGAACGCGCACGGCGGCACGTAGACCATCTCCAGCGCTAGCACTTTCACCTCGGCCTTGGCCGGATCAAAAGCGGCGACGTCGGCTGGCTTGTCCTTCATCGCGTGCATTTCAAACTCGGAAGTGCCCCCCTCCTCCGCATCGGGTCCGACAGGCAGGAGCCAGCGCAGGGTCACGCCCTTCCAGTCATTCGGTCCCTGGCCCGCAGCGGCACGGTGAATAAACACGCCAACACCCTTCTTGCCGTCGTTGCTCTTCCCGACTTCCAGAGCCGCGCCGGCCGGCACAGTATGCTTCGCCGCCTCCGCCGCGAGCATGGCATGGCGCCACGTTCCGCCCGGCAGGCGGTACTTCACAAACACCCACGCCGCATCCCAGTTCTCCAGCTTCAGCTTCTCCTTGCCGCCCGTCTGCGCGGCCTCGACCTCCCACGCCGCACGCCAGGACCAGTCCCAGGCGAGGTCAAAGGTGATCGTGCCGATACCCGCCTCGCCCGACGGCTTGGCCGCCACGTTGCTGATCCGAGCCAGATCGACCTTGCCGGAGCCCTTGAAACGGGCAGTGGAGAAATCGTCGGCGAAGGTGAAGGTGGCTGCCAGCAGGCCGCAAGCGGCCATAACCACCGCATGTTTCTGTCTTGTCATATTTTTCTCCCGATTACTTCGATTGCTATCGATTGCTGCCGACTGCTATCGACATCTGAAAACTGACCTCTGAACACTGAAAACTTCCCCCTGCTACTCCGCCGCTTCCTTCGGTGCCGTGCGCACGCCACGCCAGCAGCTAGGGGGGATAGGAATCTCCTTTATCGGGATCCGTTCGGTCGCCGCTCGCGCGGCTTGCGTGCGGGTCGAGGGATGTCCGTTGATCGGGCCGTAGCCGCCGAAGAAACCTGACCCAACCGCATCGTCCTGCGGCCAGTCTGCGGGCACAGACGGCGTGCCGTCTCCGTGCGTCCCCTTGAAGTTGCGGCCCTGGGGCGTGGCTACGTTCACGGCCCGCTCCGGCGGGGTGCGCCAGCCAGTCCATTCCTCGACGCCCCAGCTCGAGGGATGATTCAGCGTATCGCCGGTCTCGGCGGTGGGATCCATCGTGCCGCGTCCGATCTTGACATATTCGAGTTCGCTCATCGGGCGCAGCCCGGCCCACGCCGCATAGCCGATCCCATCCCCCCAGGAGACTGGCGAGTACGTGCGCCTCCTTGTTTTCTCAGCGCCATCGGACGACGCGTCAGCCTTCGGCACGATATAGTTGGTCGGGCAGTATTTCGCCATCTGTTCCGCCGGCAGCGATCTGAGAAAGTCGTGGTACTGTCCGCCCTTGATCTGGGTCTTCATGCAGTAGAAAGCGCCATACCCTTTGGGATAGGCGGCCGGGATCTCGCCCTTGTCTTCCGGCTGCGCCTCGAGCCGGGCCCAGAGCTTGCCGTCCTGCTGTCCGGTCGGAATCGCGCCCTCGCTGGTCACGGGGTAGGGCTTGCTGTTCTGCGTGCCGTCGGTGTACTGGTAGAAGCGGAACGGCATCAGCTCACCCGTACCCAGATAGAAAGCCCCTTCCGGGATGTAAACCATTTCCACGGCGCTGACGAGAACCTCCACCTTCACGTCCTTCCCAACCCCCTTGTTGGCCGTGAAGTCCCAGACCGCCGTCACATTCGTGGCGCAGGCCAGACCATAACCATATTCGGCCCGGCGCACAAACATACCGACAGGTCCCCCTTTGTCATCCGGAACCAGAAACTCCAGCGAGGTCCCGCTCTCCTGGCCATAGCCAGCGGGATTGCGCACTTGATCCGCCGCCAGATGCACAGGCTGCCACTCGGTGGAACCTTCCGGGCGCACCTTGCAGAAGACCCAGAGCGCATCGTGGGTGCCGTCCTGGCGCCAGGAGCAAGGCCAATTGAGATCAAACGAAACCAGCGCACTCTTCGCATCGCGCGGCGCGGCCTTCGCATTCGAGACCCTCACGGCCATGGGGTCGGCCTGCGCCGCGCTGGCGGCGAGAAAGAGCACGCAGACGATCGCCCGCCGCACCGTTCGAACGGGGCTTCGCGCATCACGCATAGTATCCATCTTGGTATTTCTCATAACACTCCTTCAGTTGAACCAACAACACTCTGGCGCGGTGGGCCTGAACCCTTATCCTCTCCATTGTCTACCTCGCGCGAAGCGACTTTCCATAAACTGACGGTGATTGGTGCGGGCGCGAAGCAATCGGCAGCGCGAGCCTCTCGTCCTCGTCCTCGAATCGTGAAATCGAGGACGAGGACGACACCCGACACCCAAGGCCCGTCCCTAATCCGCCTCTCGAATTCATCACCCAATACCCAAGCCGATCAGCGAGTCATGTACGGACCAGATTGCGACATGGTTTTACACCGAATGTTTTTATCTTCGCACAAATGCCCCTGCCTGGCAACACGATTTCGCTTGCCATTCAAGAACCAGGTACGTACCATTTTGCGGCAAGGAAAGAAAGGGTGAGGCTCATGAGTATTACGATCCGGAGACTGGCGCAACTGGCCGGGGTATCGCATGTGACCGTGCTACGCGCGTTGCACGGCCGTGATGCGGTCAGCGCCAAGACGCGCCTGCGCGTCGTCGAACTGGCCCGGAAATATCACTTTCCGCTGCCGCCGTCCCGTGCGACAGAGACGCCGAATCTGATGCGATCCCTGTGTTCGATGGTCGACCTCTATCATGATGAGCCGCAGTCGGATCAGGGATTCAACCATCGTTTGCTGGCCGGCCTGACGCAAGGCGCAGCGGCCTGCGGCGTGGAACTGCTCAACATCGGGTTGTCTCTGAATACGGGGGATCCGTGGAGGAGAGAGTGGCCGCTCGTGGTCAACCGCAAGCAGGTGGACGGCGCGGTACTGGTAATGGGAGATGAGTTAGTGCCGCACCCGCCGTTCCCCGCGCCCGTTCCAACCGTCTTCATCTTCAACGGACCGCCGCAGTCGGACGTGGTCACCGTCGCGAACTTCGACGGCGGCCGGCTGCTCGGGGCGCACCTGGCCGAACTCGGGCATCGCCGCGTGGCCTATCTGGGGTCACGGTCCAGCCTATCGCTCGAACGTCTCGCCGGGCTGCGCACGGCCCTGGAACTGTGCGGCGGCAGCGTGCCGCCGGAGTGGACGGACATTCTGCAGGGGGCCGGCGGAAGGGACAGGGTGGTGTTGCGACTCGATCAACTGGGGATGACACAGAAAGCGGGCGATCGCGGTCCGGCCGGGCGTGCCGGGACGGAGCCACGACCGGTCTCCGGTCGTGGCGGAGTCGGGTTCACGGCGCTGATGTGCTACAACGATTACATGGCCGCAGCGGCAATCCTGCACCTGCGCACGCAAAGCGTGCGCGTGCCGGAGGATGTGAGCGTGGTCGGGTTCGACAACGTGCGGCCAGACTGGTACGACGGTCCGACGCTGACGACCGTGACCATACCGCTGGAGGAGATCGGGGCCGAGGCGGCGCGGCTGCTCTACTGGCGGCTGGCGCATCCCGACGCGCCGCCCCGGCGGCTGGTGCTGAACGCGTCGCTGGTCGCGGGGGAGAGCGCACGGGCGGTGGGCATGTGAAGGGGCGAGGGGTCAAAAGCATAAACGGTTGTCCACGCGGGTGGCGATGCCGGCCCGCTCCTGGCGCAGGGTCGCAGTCGTAAAGAGACTACTCGAAGGGTACGGTCAGTTTCCGCAGCGTCGGCGAGTGGGCGGCTTCGACGCCGTCCACGAGGACGCGCAGGCCCGTGCCCGTGTGGTAGCGGCTCCCCGTCCGATCATAGAGGATCGTCACCATCCGTCCGTGGTAGAGGATGCCGTCGACACAGAAATAGTCCCACCCGGCCGGGACAAGGGGATTCACTTCAAGCGTGTCGTCGGCGCGTGGCCGCAGGCCCGCAAGCCCCGTGATGATCAGATCGCAGTAACGGGAATGATTGTAGTCGTCGCCCATGGCCAGCCAACGGGGCTCGTCGGGGTGATGGTCTTCGCGCACCATGGGCCGGCCGTCGGGATCGTACTGCGTGAGGGCATAGGCGCGCAGCAGGTCGACATAGTCCTCCCGCGTGATGATCTCCTGCCGATAGTCGTTGAGCAGGTTGGCCATGGCGGCGAGGGTCAGGCTGGTGGAATAGGGCCACGAAGGGCCATTCCAGAGGCAGCCATGGTTGAAGGCGCGCAGGAAATAGGAACTGCGGCGCTCCAAGGTAGTCGGTCCGTATTGGGCCTTGAACCCCTGCGGATCCATGAGCTGGCGCCAGGCCTCGGCGTACTCCGGCTTGTCGTCCGGCAGGTGAAACGCCCATGGGAAGAAGCCGATCTGCTCGCGCCCCGAAACGAACGATCCGTCCGCGCCGCGCCGCTGCATGAAGAACTTCTGCTTCGGATTCCAGAGGTCTTCCTGGATGCGAGCTTTCAAGGCGTCGGCCTTCGCCGCATACCCCGCGTCCACAGCCGTGTCGCCCGCCAGCGCCGCGAGGGCAGCGATGGCCCTGCAGTCGGCGAACAGGTAACTGTTGAGCGAAGGACGGAACCCTTCGCCCCCAAAAATGACGGTGTTCCACTGGAACTGATCGGCTTCGCCAGCCTCGAATCCGGCCAGTGAGGCTTCCATGCCATCGCGGTCCGGGATCCAGCGGAAAAGTCCCCGCTCCGTGTCAAAATGTTCCTTCTCCCATGCCTCGTGGTTGGCCTTGAGCGGTTCCAGGAGGGTCACGGCTTGCGCCGCATCGCCATCCACTAGATAGCACGCCTGCCAGCCATCCGCAAACCACGTGCTATAGCGCCTCGGATTGTCCCGTCCGGTGAACCAGAACCGGCAGTAGTCGCGCAGATAGGCCCGATCCTTGATCCAGCGCCCCTCGTAGATGTGGTGCCCGAGCGGACAAGGTGTGATGCCGTACCCGCCGCCCTCATGCACCGTCCAGCCGCCGAACTCGGCATGCCAGTGGATGTTCTTGTGGTAGCTCCTCCAGCGATAGTAATAAATCTCTTCGATCGCCGAGTCCGGACACTCGAAGAAGGGGACGTTTTCGAGCAGCCAGGAATCCGCCGCGTGCCCGTGTTTCGCCAGCAGGGCCTTGCCATCGAGCACCATTCGATCAGATGACATGCTAAGTCCTCACTTTCCAGTTGGATGAGATGTCCCACGCCATCCGCCGGATGCGCGCGGACGCGCCCGGGCGCGGCAACGGCCAAGCCACCATGTAGGCTACCTGGTCAAAATCTGGCAACGGCGCACCAAGGCTGTCGCGGAATTGGTCGGCCGTCAGCCGGTGCACCCCATCAGCCGGGTTTTCCACTTTCCACTCGTAGGAAGCTCCTGCCACACATGAAAGGCCGGGCCAGTTGCACCCTTCCAGCTCGACCACGAGCGTGTCGACGCCGGCGGGCGGACGCGATTCAGGACGGTTCATGCCGAAAAACAAGAAGGAGAGTCGCCGCTCACAATCGGAACGAATCGTCAGCCCATTCTCGTCTATCACCGTCTCGCCCGCCATCGACCCGGCGGCAGCCGGTTCGACCGTATACTGAAAGCCCCAGCCGTCCAGCCGGTTGGGGGCGCCGAATAGCAGCGAGTCCGGCGTTACCGTCGCCCGCGGCAGGCTCAGGCAGATCGGCGTCGAGCTGAGCGTCAGGCCTGTCTGCCGATCGGTGAACCGCACAAAGATCCAGGCATCTCCGCTAGCGGCCAGCTCGCAGGCCAGTCCGCCGCCGTCCAAACGCCGCCACTCCTTGTGTTCGCCCCAGCAGCGCAACGGGAATGGCACGGACCCAAAACTGGCCCATACGGCCAGCTCGTCCATATTGCCTTCCGTCTCGACACGGATCGCGCTATCGCCCGTGACCACCACCCGCACCGGCGGCGACGCCGGAACAGGCGGACCGCCACGCAAATGGTGGTCGAACCAGGCTTCCAACGCCAGCCGGCTGCCGACATCGATCCCGTGATTCGTGTTCGGCGTATAGTCGCAGCGCCAGTCTGTCGGGATCGTCGGCAGCATCTGTGCCGCCGTGTCGAATCCGCCGAAGAAGTCGTTTGTACCGTTCAGATGCAGCACCGGCGAGCGCTGCGTGCATGCATAACCCGCCGGCTCGAGCGAGCGGGCCCACCTGCGGCGCACGACATCCGATGCCCGGCCCCAGGCGGCGTTATCCGGATGCGTCGGCCAGGATAGCCCGCCTGTGCCGTAGATGGGCACTGCGCACTTGGGTGTCCCGTCCGTCCCGTTTACGAGCCAGGTAATAAAGCCGCCCCACGAGATGCCGTAGACGCCGATCCGCTCCGGGTCCACCTCGGGCAGGGAAGCCAGCAAGGCCAGACAGCCACGGGCCGCACAGGCCGCGAGGAAGGGATAGGTGTGCGTCACATCGTGGTGCTCGAGCGTGGCCAGCAGATCGAATACGGGCGGAATGGATGCCGGATAAACCGTGCGGGCTGGCTCCGTCCCCCAGAAACCCCAATCAAAACTCATGGCCGCATAGCCGCGCCGGATGTTGTAGAGCAGATTGCCACGGCTGACGGTCTGGCATCCGCCATGAATATGCAGGATGGCCGGGAACGGGCCGCGCCCTTCCGGCAAGCCGACCATTCCGTAGGTGCGGACAGGTCCGTCGGGCAGGTGGAACGTCGTCATCCGGAACGGACGCAAGGTCACGCCGGCTTCGACCACAGGCTCCAGCCATTCCAGGTCAAAACGCGACGGGTCGGGGCAGAAGTCGTGTAACGGGTTCTTATTCATATTGACTGAGCTACCTTCAATTCACTGCTTTGCCTACATTGCCCGCAGGTTCCGCAAGATATTCACGGTGGTTCCTACCAAGTCTCATCCGCCCGGATCACCTTCGGCGCTTGCACTGGCGGGGGCGGCGGACGATCATCGCTGGCAGGGGCAACTGCACGAACCGGCGGGAGGGTGTTTGTGGATACCGGTGCCGACGCAGGCGGCACTGCCGTTGCTGCATCAGCTTCGCCTCTGGCCAGACGATGCAGGAGGTCCAGCACTTGTGCGCGAACTGCGAACGGATCCGCCATCTCGTCCAGCGCGACCGGATACTTCGGGTCCATGATTTCGGGTGGGAGACGATCCTGCGCCAGCAAAGCAACAAGCTGAGCGGTCGCCATCACCCCGAGTTGTCCTTCCACCGGCGTTTCAGACACTGATACCGGAAGAAAGACTACGGTCATCTGCTTGTCGGTCCGCACGATACCTCTCAGTTTCGGCAGGGGGCCGCGGAAGCCCTTCATGAAGCTGCTATTTGTGGAAATATCCGATCCGGCACCGCCTTCTACAAACGGCAGCAGAACACTTTCCATGGCCGCCTGCGTTGTCTCGACCACCAGAACGCCCTGTGTCGCCTGCAAGTACTCCCGCGCGAGGATTTGTCCCTGCGGCGTTCGAAGCGAATCGCCCGCTGCATACAGCAGCGGGAGTCTCTGAACGCTCGCCGGAGCGTCGATCTTCACCCGCTGGTAATCAGCCGGGATCTTCTTCTGTTTGCCCAGGATGTCCATCGCCTTCATCACGACGGTACGGGCAGAATTGGTTCCGGCGTCAGCGACATATCCAGCCATGGGAGGGCGAACGCCTTCGACCAGGAACAGCATGGCCTGACAGGTAGCTATCATTTCGCCTTTTGCCCAGTCATACGGCCCAGGCCAAGGAGACTGTCGCCACGCGACGGCGGGATCGAACGGCTTCCGGGTCTTTGCGGGCAGGCTGGCTTGGGTTTGCTCGTGGGCGGCCTTCAGATCAGCTTCCCGCTTGGCCCACAAACATGGAGGATTGACAACAACGCCCGGGCTGCTCCATATCCCATTCGTATTCTGCAGATCCAGAAGCCGCCAGGCGAAACGCTGCCAGAGATCGCGACGATCCTGCTCGGCACCGCCATAGAAACGCTGGACTCCGCTCAACACCGAAATGAAGCTGTACGGCGTGAGGCGTCCGCCGATCTCGACGCCTGCCGGAAGCGGGCCACTCAGATAGAGCTCCGCGGCCTTCCGTTCCGCTTGCTGTGCTTTATCGACACTTCCAGCGTATCGTCCCAGCAGCTTGCTGATGCCCGCTGCGGTGCCTGCATTGAGTAATGCTGCGTAACCTTGGGCGGAAGTAAAGAGGGTCTGCCTGGACGCTAATGGAGGGAAATCCTTCTTGAGAGGAACACCCGGCCCCTTCTTATTATCCGATCCACCATGGCCCTTCTTGGCGGAATCACCGAGGCCAAGCTCGTCGAATATGCTGATCGACTGCTGAACAATGCCCTCGTCCCACGTGCCATCGGGTCTTTGTCTGGCGGCGATGGCGGCGACCGCCCGCGCCAGGATCTTCTCAGTTTTCTCCGGTGGCAGAAGCGGCTGCCCTCGTGACTTTCCTGCTGCCCCGACGCGCTTGGCGGTCGACGCGGATTCCGTTTCAGGACGCAGCGTCTCCTGTGGCAGGTATCCGTTCTCCGCCGCCTGCCGGATGGCGAACAAAGCGATGGTCGTGCATTCCATGTCGGCAAACGCCACCTTGTAAATGTCGTAGGGCATGCCCCGGTATACGACCGGCGACACGCCCATGTTGGGCTGTCCGGGATTTGCAAAGTCGGCGGTGACCGACTCAAATCGAAGGCCCTGCTGCGAAAAGGGCTGGTATTCATCGGCAAACGCAGCCAGACGCGCCTCGCTTTCGGCAAGCTCACGGGCCTGCCTCGAATTCGGCCCGTTATCGCCCACTAGTCCCTTCTTTCTCGCCACATCGGCCGACAGGCTTTGCTCATAGGTGATCATGGCGGCCAGCAAGTCGAGGTTGATGCACACCGGCCCCCACAAACCGCGCGCTGGCCCGTCGGCGGTGATCTGCCCGTCCAGTATCTTGCTGATCAACCGGGTTCTGATCTCGTCGAAGCCTTTGCCGTGCATGTTGGCGAAGGCGGCAGCCAGCCACGCGACGTCCCAGGTCGCATCGGGAATACCGTAGTTGCTGATAAGACTCCGGAGGCTCTCCGCCAGCTTGGCCAGTTCCGGATCGTTCTCCGGGATGCCGCATTTTCGCAGCGCCGTCAGGGCCATCGCGTTCTGCATGAGGAAGCCGGTGGTCCAATAGTCCGGCGCGTTGTCAAAGATGGGCTTC
Organism: Akkermansia muciniphila; assembly: GCA_945870025.1. GTDB lineage: Bacteria > Verrucomicrobiota > Kiritimatiellia > RFP12 > JAAYNR01 > VGWG01. The sequence goes on along the minus strand of CAMBQN010000042.1, from coordinate 4,461 downwards.
AGCGGCTGGACATGGTACTGAACCACCGTCCCCTTGGGATCGGGCACGAGTCGCATCACTGTGTTTGAACCGACGATCTTCCGGCTGACGAGACGCCGAAGCTTGACCTTCTTCAGTTGGCGGCGATCGACGGAAGATTCGCCCGACTGCGTTTGATAGGTCTCGTACTCCTCGTACTCATCCTTGTAGATCGGATCGGAAAAGGGCTTATTCGCATACCGCACTTCATTGGTCCGGTATTCCGCGTAACTCACCACCTTCTTCGTGAGGTACGGTTCCACAACGAGGTTCATGTAGTTGGTAGCGGAGCGGGTCAGCAGATTGGATACCGCACAGGCCAGCGAAGCGCGCACCGCCTGATTCTGGAGACACTCATCAATGTAGACGGCCGCAGGCACAGCCGACGTGACAGACGGCCCTTGTGCCACCGCAGAAGCTGCAGACACAATGCCCGCCAGAACAGCTACACCCAACCGGACAACGATCTTACCCATGATTTATCTCCCCAATTTACCCGTTGTCCGAGGCTCTTGCAAAAAACCCCGGACGCGGCGCCTGACGGCTTGCGTCGCGGGGCGTTTTGTAAGTTGAAGAGCCGCGTCGCCCAGCGTGGACTCGCCTGACTCTCAAACCGACGTTCCATCGTTTTCTGCGCGGCAGCATACCGCGCCCAAAACGAACAAGAATAGTGTCGCACATTCCAAGGCGCTTGTCTACCCCCCCGTTTTTCTTCATAATTGTTGTATCATTTTGCTGCGCAATATATTATAACTTATCCGTCACTCAAAAGAACGGGTGTGGACACGCAGAAAGGAGACTTGAGCATGCAGAACACGCGACAGCAAAACCCAATGGGCCGGTTGTGGAGCAGCATCCAGTCATGGCTCTTCCCAGTGCGAGCCCGCCTGTGCCGTAGATGGGGACGGCACACTTGAGTGTCCCGTCCGTCCCGTTTACGAGCCAAGTGAGCCGCTTGCAAAAACCTGTTTTGCAAGCGGAGTGTTCAGGTGTCAGGTTTCGGGTGTCAGAATGAACCACACGATGTTGCGTCTTCCTGAAACCTGAACACTGAAACCTGAAACCGGCGCTTGCAGGGGTTTTGCAAGCGCCTCAAGTAATAAAGCCGCCCCACGAGATGCCGTAGACACCGATCCGCTCGCGGTCCACCTCGGGCAGGGAGTCCAGCAAGGCCAGACAAGAGCGCACCGCACAGGCCGCGAGGAAGGGATAGGTGTGCGTCACACCTGATCTTGCCCTGCTGTCAATGGGCTCAAAGGGAACCTTCCGCCGAGGCGGCCCGGCTGCCGCGCGGCTCGCGCGCGACTTCCAGAACCACTTCGATGTTCCGCAGCGGAACATCCCCCTGTATCCCCTGGGCAGGGGCAAAGATGTGCCCCCCTTGCGCGCTCAACAGGTCGCGCACCTGCCGTGCCTCAGCCCGCACCTCTTCCGGAGTGCCATACGGCAGCGTCCGCTGCGTGCTCAGCCCACCCCAGAAAGTGAGCTTCGCCCCGTAATTCCGCTTCAGATCGGCAATATTCATGCACTCCGGTTGAACAGGATTCAGCACGTCCAAACCCATTTCCACGAGCGACGGTAACAGCTTGGTAATGCAGCCACAGGAATGAACCCAGACATCCTTCCCATAGGAATGGATCAGATCGTATTCCCGCTGCTCCCCGGGGCGGATCATGTCCTGCCAAATGTCAGGCGACATCAGCAGGTCGCACTGGGAGCCCCAGTCGCTCCCCAACAGAACGCCGTCGATGCCCGGGATCGTCAGGATGTTTTCGAGCATGACCATGTTCTTATCGATGATCTTGGCGCAAAGCTTCTTGGCGAAGTCATAGTCGCGGGCGATATCGCACAGGTAGTTCTCAATTCCACGCGAGAAGTAAGCCTTCTCGAAATGACTGCCGTAGATCATCGCCAACACATACTTGTTCTTGGCGCGGGCATCTTGTACCGCCTTCTCGAAATCGTGATAGCTGCCGCAACCGCGCGCCCTGGCCGGGCTTGTCGGCGTGTCAAAGTCATGCCAATCCGGCGCCAGGCTGTCCCAGTTCCACCAGGGCGGCCACACCTGCGCGACATCATTGTCCAGCCACGCTTCAACATCCGAAACGCCCTTGACCCGCTTGATTTCATCATTGGTCTCCCCGCACGTGAGGATACAATAAGGAACCCTCTCCGTTTCCTGATGCGCCAGCGCTGCTTTTACCAATTCGCGAGAAGTCATCGATAATCTCCTTGTTGTCCATCCTCCTCTTTCTGCGCCTACTTCACCCGCGCTGCGAGCGCGGCAAGCCGGTCCACCGTCTCCGGCCCGAGAGTCCCTTCCTGGAAGATCCCGACGTTGAACGTGACGCCGCCGCCCGCGGCCTTGAAATCGCGCACCACGGTTTCGAGCTCGTCGACCGTGTAGAGCGGACGTTCCATCTGGTGCGGCTCCGGCGGCACCCAGGCAAACGGCGGATTCTGCCAATCGGCAAAGTCGATACCGCGCTCCCACATGACGTCAATCGGTACCAGGCAGTGCCAGAGGCAGTGCGCGGGCGGCTGCGGCGTGTGGGTGGCCGGCGTCACGGTTTCCATGCCACGCTTGAACCGGGCCTTGCCCTTCAGCAGGAACTCGGTTTCGCCGGAGAGATAGTCCTGATCGTCCACAACCGGCAACGTGTGGCCATCACAGAAGGACGCATCATTGAAGGCCACGGCGCGATCCGGGTTCCCCGCCCGGGCTGCATCGAGCCAGAGCTTGGCATAGCGCGGGAGATCCTGATGCGCCGGGTGATTGGCGTAGAAACCGTCAAACCACCAGGCATCCAGGAACGGACCGAAACGCCGGGCATACTCCGCGATGAAGGCCGTATAGCGCTGCAGGGCTTCGTCCATCGGAGCATCCTTCTCTTCCTTCCAGTCAAACGCCTTCCGTGCCTCCGGGATAAAGCCGGCATGCGCCGGGAGGTAGGCGATGAACCGCTTCCCAAGCTTCTTCACACCCTGGGCGATCTCCAGCACCAGATCGCGCTCCGAGCCATATCCCGGCCCGGCCAAGCGGTCGAGCACACGGTTCGGGCTGGCGTAGTAGCCCGTGTTCTGGCCGATCGTGAAGACGAGCCAGTCCGCCCCGGTACGGCGAAACCCATCCAGGAACCCCGCCAGGTCGAAGCGGTTGACGGCCTCGTTATGATCCTTGATCGTGTGCTCGTATTGCTGCGGCGTGCGCTGCGCCAACCAGTGCACCATCATGCCAAACTTGCCCTGCTGCATCCAGGAAGCCCGTGATTGTGTCATGCGTTATCCCTTCCTTGTTCGATAGAACACCAACCCGTTCTCCGGCACCTTCTCCAGCGTCACCCGCAGGCCGCGTTCGCGGAGATCCTTGCCGGTTTTTTTCCATTTTCTGCCGGTATCAGCATCCTCCAGCTCGTACTCCGCCGCCGGGTCGAGCGCCTGCAAACGGAAGTCGGCGCTGACAAACGGCGAGTCCTTGCGCCGGAAGGCGAGAATCATCCCTTCGCCGAGATCCGGCCGGTGGTACTGCATAACCAGCCATATATCAGAGGCGGCAGACCCGCCGTTCAGCGGATAATAGTCGCCATAGAAGAATGGCCGGGCACGCTTGTACTCCTCGATCATCCGCCGCTGCCAATCCCATGGGTGATCGGGCACGCCGTCGCCCTGGTTGAAGTAGACCGGAAACTCGAGGCTCGCCGAGAGGTTGCTGCGCACATGATACGTGTCGCCGCGCCGCGGATCGTGCTGACCCCCGCAGGTGCCGCCACCGTGAACCGGCAGCCAGTACGACAGCCCGTGCGTCTGCACCTGGCTACCCGCCGGATCGAAACCGGGGCCACACTGGTAGTCGCTGCGCCAAAGCGGAATGCTGCGGCTTACAGTCTCCAGGTCGATGCGCCGTCCGCCGCTGGCGCAGTTATCAATCAGCAGCCCCGGATGACGCCGCAACAACTCGTCCCAGAATTCGTAATGGCCTTCGACGTAGCGGATCTCCGCGATGCCCTGGCGATCCGGCGCATCTGCCGTGCGCCAGTATGGCAGAGGGTCAAAGTTAAAATCCTGACGATAGCAGTCAATGCCCACCTCCCGGATCATGTTCGAGATGAAGTCCGTCAGGAACCGCCGCGCTGCCGGATCACCCAGATTGTAGAGCAAGCTGGCGCCGGGTTTGCGATCGCCCAGGAACCACTCAGGATGCTCGATCGTCCACGGTGTGTCGGTCAGCGCCCGCTCCGGCTCAAACCAGAGCAGGAACTTCATCCCCGCCGCGTGCGCGGCATCCGCCAGCGGCTTCAGGCCATTGGGATGAGCACGCGGATTGATATTCCAGTGGCCGACGTATTTCGCCCACTCGCCGGTGTAGACATCCGGCGAGAAGCTGCCCGCTGGCCCATACCAGCCGGCGTCAATCCAGTAGTAGTCATAATCGAGCTTGTGCTT
>CAMBQN010000041.1 GCA_945870025.1 Akkermansia muciniphila | reverse complement strand
TAGCAAAAAGAAAGCCATCCGCACCCCCAGTCCTGTTGATAAGGTTGGCCTTATGGGGCCTTGAAGGGCCCCCGGCCAACTTACCAACAGGCGTGTGGGGGTGCTTATACCAGTGCGGTGGCAAGCGGTATTCCGCGCGACACCGCTTTTGGGAGTAAGAAAACGGAGCCAAAACTGAAAAAGTGTCAGAAAATAAGATGCGTTTGCCCTGGCAAGCGATGTCGGCGGGTCGGCGACGTAGCAGCCTGTGGTTCGGCTAGATCGTCAGCTTATCATCATCTGTATTTTCAGGAGGATCCAAAAGGCCATCGCAGGCTGGAGCGCGTTGGCGAGAAAAGGCCATGTCCACTTCCATGGTGTAACATCAGTTTCTCTTGTTTCATGGTCTCTTCTGCTTGCCGAACAGGTCGTGGCTGCTATTTGCCTGTCCCCGGGTTGTGCCCGGTTTTGCCTGTCCGCGGTTTTGCCGGCGTCACGGGAGTAAGGGGCTTGGCGGGTGGCCTGGAGGGTCATGGGGGATATAGTACCTAATTCAGTACCCATTTCAATGGTTAATACCTAATTCAGTTGCCTCCTCCAACGGGCGGATTGGCCGCGACCGAGGCATTCCACGCTTGAGCCTTTGAGGCGCTGCAAAACTTTTCGGATCAGGTCGACGCCGACGCCGGGACAGGCATTCTGAAGATCAGAGACGCCAAACTCGCCGGAAATCTGAAGAATGGCAGCTTCAATAAGGGCGGTCTTCCCTCCGCGCGGGGCGGCGACTGAGCCGGCACGTTCTTCAAATTCGTCGTAAGCCTTCTTAATGATGAAGAGCAGGTAGCCGATGTAGGGCCAGGGGTCGTGCTTGCCTTCGTGCCATCCCTTGGAGCTGAGTTGGAGTGTCTCGTAGTAACGCTCTTTGTTCTCTTCGATCAGGCGTTCGAGGCTGACGTAGTGTCCGACGTCGATGCCCACGTGATAGCAGGTAAGCAGTAGCAGCAGGCGGGAGGCCCGACCGTTGCCGTCGCGGAAGGGGTGGATGCAGAGGAAGTCGAGATTGAAGGCGGCCAGCAGGACGAGCGGCGAGATGTTGCGCTCGCGGATTTGATCGGTCCACAGTTCCACGAGATTGCGGGTGAAGACAGGCGTATCCGAGGGCGACACGCTGCGGAAGCGGATGCGCTGGTCGCCATTGGGAAGCCGCTCGATGATGTCCACCGGCTTGTCTTTGTACTGTCCCGCGTCCCAGATTTCGCCGCGGCTGAGCTTGTGAAGGGTGAGGATTGTTTCTTCCGAGACCGGAAGCTTCGCGCCGCGCTTGTGGATGAGATTCAGGGCATCACGATAGCCCGCGACCTCTTCCTCATCCTGGTCTTTCAGGGCGGGGTGTCCGAAGACCACGGTGCCGATGCGGGTCTGGTCGATCTCCACACCCTCGATGCGGTTTGAGGAAACGGCGCTCTGCGCGATGGCGTGTTCACGCAGCACCTTGAGCCGCTGGGGTGACTGGCGCGTGAAAAGCTCCTGAATGCCTTGGGCGCGTCCGATGTCGGAGAGATACCAAGAGACAGTCATGGGAACCGTCAGGCGGCGGTCGCGGATCTGTTCGAGCGTTCTCATAATGGCTGCTGGGGGCCTGTTGCCGGTGCGAAGCGCTCCGCCCCAGGGAGCACGGTTTTGCGCCTCGTCCGTTCACGTTCGTACTATACACGCGAATCGCGTGTGTGTGCAAACCCTGTTTACGCGGGTGTCGGTGAAATCTTTTGCGGCTTTTCAAACGGGCCGCATCGGGGTATGCTTACCCCACGCAATCCAGAAAAAAAGGAGTGTTATGTTGGTTGATGTGTTTCCGGCCGTGCGCGGCCTCATGGCTGCGGGAACGCGGCTGCCCCGTCTACAGGTCATCTCCGCCGCCAGCGGCGGTTGTCCCGGGTTGCCGGCCGACGCTCGCCCGGATCAGATCGTCGAAGCCCTCCGACCGCTCATCCCGGCGGGTGCGACCGAGGCGGACATCCCCGGCGTCGGCCGGGTCGCCGCCTCTTTCTCCAGCCGCGCCGGCCGCGCGGCGGATAAGATCGCGCTGGTCACCGGCGCGGCGCAGGGGTTTGGCTTTGAAATCGCCCGCGATCTCGCCGCACAGGGCGCCTGGGTCGTGCTGGCCGACATCAACGTGGCGGGCGTCGAGGCTGCGGCCGCCCAACTGAACACCGACTTGGGGAGGCCGGCGGCGATCGGCGTGGCGATGAACGTGGCCGATGCCGACTCGGTGCGCACGGCCGTCCGCGCCGTAGTCGCTGCCTTCGGGGGCATCGACCTGTTCGTTTCCAACGCCGGCGTGCTCAAGGCCGCCAGCGTCAAGACCCAGACCGTCGCCGATCTCGACTTCGTCACCAACGTCAACTACAAGGGCTATTTCCTCTGCGTCCAAGCCGTTTCCCAGGTCATGGCGCTGCAACATGCCGCCTGCCCCGACGCCTGGTTCGACATCATCCAGATCAACTCCAAGTCGGGCCTCCAGGGTTCGAACAAGAACGGCTCCTACGCTGGCAGCAAGTTCGGCGGGATCGGCCTCACGCAGAGCTTCGCCATGGAACTGGTCGAGGATCACGTCAAGGTGAACGCCATCTGCCCCGGCAATTTCTTCGACGGCCCCCTGTGGTCCAACCCCAAAACCGGCCTCTTCGTCCAATACCTCACCACCGGAAAAGTCCCCGGCGCCAAAACCATCGCCGATGTTCGGGCGTTCTACGAGGCCAAGGTCCCGATGGGCCGCGGCTGCACCACCCCCGATGTGATGCGAGCGGTCTATTACCTCGTCGATCAACTCTACGAGACCGGCCAGGCCCTTCCCGTCACCGGCGGCCAGGTGATGCTGAAGTAAAAAACCACGTTGACACCGCCTGCCCTCTCTGGTAAAGTCCACACCCACTTATGGGACAGCAACTTAGAAAACGCCTGAAACGTGCCCGGCGCGACGCTTACAACAAGCGCATCGTCGCCCGCCACCGCTCGGCTATGAAGAAATAATTTTGGTGCGATGGCCGAGCGGTTAGGCAGAGGTCTGCAAAACCTCGAACAGCGGTTCAACTCCGCTTCGCACCTCCATCTCAAGACGCTTGAACTTCCGACCCGCAACGGCCGGGAGTTCTTCGTTTGTGCCCGGACAAGGAGACCCCTATGCGCACCTGTCATACCCTGATCATCGGCTCCGGCGCCGCCGGCCTGAATGCCGCCGTCCAGCTTCGCCGCCTGGGCGTCGAAGACCTCCTGATCGTCACCGAGGGGCTGGATCAGGGGACGTCGATCAACACCGGTTCGGACAAGCAGACCTATTACAAGCTGGCCCTATGCGCCAGCGCCTCGGATTCGCCGCGCGAATTGGCCGACACGTTCTTTGCCGGCGGCTCCATGCACGGCGATCTGGCCCTGTCTGAGGCGGCCAATTCCGCCCGCGCTTTCATCAACCTGGTCAATCTCGGCGTCCCCTTTCCCCGTGACCGCTACGGCCAGTTCGTCGGCTACAAGACCGACCACGACCCGCGCCAGCGCGCCACGTCGGTCGGTCCCTACACCTCGCGCGACATGTGCCGCGCCCTGATCGCCGAGGTCGGCCGCCTCGGTATCCCCATCCTCGAACACCGGAACGTCGTGTCGCTGCTGACAATTCCCGGCACCGATCCCGCCCATCCGCTCCGAGCGGCGGGGGCGGTCATGATGGACGACGCGGGGCGGACCGAGGCGATTCTCGCCGAAAACACCGTGTTCGCCGTCGGCGGTCCCGGTGGCCTCTATCAGACCAGCGTCTATCCCACCTGCCATACCGGCGGCATCGGTCTCGCGATCGAGGCTGGCGTCCGCGCCCAGTCGCTGCCCGAGTCGCAGTACGGCCTCGCCTCGATCCAGTTCCGCTGGAATGTCTCGGGGACCTACATGCAGGTGGCGCCGAAGTTCGTGAGCACGGCGGCCGACGGCGTCTCCGACCCGCGCGAATTTCTCCTGCCGTGGTTTGACGACCCCGCCGATGCGTATTCCCGCGTCTTCCTCAAGGGCTATCAGTGGCCGTTCGACACCCAGAAAGTGGTCGGCGGCTCCTCGCTCATCGACATTCTGGTCTACATCGAGACCGTCGGCCGCGGGCGCCGGGTCTTTCTCGATTTTCGGGGCAACCCATCGGGATTCGACCTGGCCCGCCTCTCCGTCGAGGCCCGCACCTACCTGGAGAAGTCCCGCGCCACCTCCGGCACGCCGCTGGACCGGCTGCGCACGATGAACCCCGGCGCGATTCAGCTCTACCTCGACCATGGCATTGATCTGACCACCGAACCGCTCGAAGTCGCCGTCTGCGCCCAGCACAACAACGGCGGACTGGCGGCCGACGCCTGGTGGGAGTCGCTGAACGTCCGGGGCCTCTTCCCCGTGGGTGAGGTGAATGGCTCGCATGGCGTGTGCCGCCCCGGCGGCTCGGCGCTCAACTCCGGGCAGGTCGGCGCGCTCCGCGCGGCCGAACAGATCGCCGCCACGCGCCGCGAGCCGACGCTCGATATCGCGGCCGCGCAGGCCGCGGCGAAGGCCCGGATGGCGGAGCTGGAAGCGTGGCTGGACGGCGCCTCGGGTGCGTCTGCCTCCTGGCTCGACGAACGTCAGCAGCTCCAAGCCCGGATGAGCCGCGCGGGGGCGCACATTCGCGCAGTCGCCGCTGTTCGCGCGGCCCGTGACGAAGCCCGCGCCCAAGTGTCCCGCCTCCAGACCGCAGGCTGTCGCCACACCGGCGGTGCCACCCGCGCCGAGGCGCTTCGCACCCGCTCGCTCGCCATCGCCCAGCTCGCCTATCTGGACGCCATCGCCTTCCAGCTCGCCAGCGGCGTGGGGAGCCGCGGTTCGGCGCTGGTCCAGGAACCGGCGGGGACGCGCATTCATCCAAGCCTGCCCGCCGAATGGGCCTTCGTTCCCGAAAACCCGGCCTTCCGCGAACAGGTGCTGGAAACACTCCCCTCCCGCGACGGATCATTCGCCCACCGCTGGGTACCGCGCCGCCCAATTCCCGAAACCGACACCTGGTTCGAAACCGCCTGGGCCGCTTTCCGCAACGGCGAAATCTACCGGTAGAGGCGCTTGCACAACCCTTGCAAGCGCCGGCTTCAGGTTTCAGTGTTCAGGTTTCAGAAAACGCGCAACTCACTGTGGTTGATCGAGCTACTACCTGACACCTGACACCTGAACACTCCGCCTGCAAAACAGGGTTTTGTAAGCGGCTCCTCTTTACTTTCCGCCTGCGGCGAGCTGGAGCGCGAGAAGAGCGTAGGAGGTGGCCAGGACCGGGTCGTTCTCCCAGAACCGGTTATTGGCATTGGCCCACGAACCGTCGGGATTCTGCAGGGCGGTCAGCTTGCGCGCGAGATCCTCGCGCCAGCGGATCGGCCCGCCCGCGCCATTCTTGCGGACGACCGCATCCATCCGCCCGGCGGTGAGCGCCCGCGCAATCACGTTGTAGTAGAAGTAGAGACCCTGGGAACCCATGCCCGGGTTCTCGTCGAGCGTCCAGTGCCGGGCCGCATAATCGACGGCCGAGATCACGCGGGGATCGTCGCGCGGCACCTCGGCGTAGAGCATCGCCATCAACCCTGCGTAAGTGATGCTGCCATAGGCGCGGAGCACCACTCGGCCGGATGCGTTCGTCTCGACACCGGCCTTGGGGTCGATCGGGTTGTAGACGAAGCCGCCCTCGTGGTCCGGGCCGTCTTCCGGCTTCGCCTGGAGCCGGCCAACGTAGCGCAGCACATGCTCCCAATTGACATCGGCGCGGACCTCCCCGGTCGGCCGCAGGTCTTCGACGTCCTGTGTCCGGCGCATCGCCTCGACGGCGTAATGGGTGTTCATCAGATCGGTGTATTCGCGCTGGGTCTGGTTGTCATAGCCGAATCCGCCGAAGTGGAACTCCTCCGCCCCCGCATACTGCGAGGCCGCGAGGAAGGTGCGCGCATTCTGGAGCACGCGCGTCAGATCCTGGCGGCCGGTTTCGTGGAGCGCCATCAGACAAATCGCGGTGTTATAATTGCAGAGGCCGCCCCCTTTGCGCCCCGGGACCTGGGCATAAATGCCACCGTTGGTCTGCACGCAGGTGAGAAGATACGCCACCGCCTTGTCGATGGCCGCGTTGGTCGCCCCGTCGCCCGATCCGGACAGCGCCCACAGCGCCAGCCCACTCAACGCCGGGAACTGGGGGTTCGACCATGCGCCGGTCTCACCCTGATGAGCGACCAGCCAGGCCCTTCCCCGCGCTGCCGCCTCGCGGGCCTGAATCCGCCACGGCTCGACCTCGGCCACCGGCGTGGCCGCCGGAACGATACCCGATCCGGCTCGCGATGTAGCCTCGACGCGGTTCTTCACACGCCACACCTGAATCGCAACACCCAGACATGCGGCCACAACCAGCAAAACGGCGATTTTCTTCATAGCGCTCCCGATTAAAAAATGGATCTCATCTCAGAGGCGCTTGCAAAACCCCTGCAAGCGCCGGTTTCAGGTTTCAGTGTTCAGGTTTCAGAAAGACGCAACATCGTGTGGTTCTTCCTGACACCCGAAACCTGACACCTGAACACTCCGCTTGCAAAACAGGGTTTTGCAAGCGGCTCCTCATTATAACCTTAAACGCCCCGCGCACGTCAAAGGTTCATCCTGCTTTCAGCTTTTCAGCTTTTCTTTATGGCATAGAGGTCGTTGGCCGTGGCGTGGATGACCCAGAAGTCGTCGGAGAGGTCGCGGCGGGTGAGGTAGGCGTAGGGAAGGGTGCCGTAGCCCTTGTTGCCCCATTTCTCGCTCCAGGAGTTGCGGAAGATGAGGGTCTGCGCGGCGTCGTCGTAGCCGACGGCCATGACGGCGTGTCCGCCCTGGAGGCGTTCGCCGGGTTTGGGGAGGCGGATGATGCCGCTGCGGGCGACGGCTTTGGTCAGCACATGGTCGTAGACGGAGAAGCCGAAGACGAAGGGAACGCCGCCTGCGAGGCAGGCCTTCATGGCGTCGAGATCGGAGAGGCGTTCGTAGGAGGTGACGAGGTGGTTTTGGGCCTCGGTATAGCATTTCTTGATGGGCTTGCGGGTGAATGTGGAGATCGTGTAGGGCCAGAGCGCTTCTTTGCAGACGCCGAGCTTGGCCAGTGTCTTGATTCCAACCCGCAACATGGCGCCGGAGTCTTCCTTGACCGTGCCCATGACGTCGCGTTCGTTGTAGTAGACAAAGAGGCGGCTCAAGTCGCGATAGCGCGGGGAGAGTCCGACCTGCAGCGCCTTCTTCTGGAGGAACTCCAAGGCGCCCACCAGAGCCTGCGCGGTACACGAGCCGAGTTCGCCCTGATCCTCCACCGGCGAACAACCGACGCGGAGGTCTGCCCGTGCGGCCAGCTTACGGGGAACCGTGTAACGCGCGCGGTAGGAGATATCGCGCGCATCGGGGGTGTCGGGCAGCCATCCGAGTTTGTGCGTCTGCAGCATGAGAAACCTCGTTTTCTGTTTTCCGCTCACGGGCAGTCTTTGTCGAGGTATTATAGCAAAAGAGTAAATGAAGTGAAAGCGGGGCACAGCAATTCTAATTATGGCACATCTGTAGGCACATCTGTACAGTCGAAATCGAAATCGCTATCGCTATCGGGATCGAATTCCTTGCTTTCTCATCGATTTCGGTCCCGATTTGGATCCCGATAGCGGCTGCCATAATTAGAATTGCTGAAGAGGGGCTACGGACCTTCGTTGTAGTAGATGTACATCCCGTCCTTGCCGGGCGCCACCAGATCCAGGCGGCCGGTGCCACGCAGGTCTGCCAGCGCAAAGTGAATGCCGCACCCCTTGGCCACGCCAATGGCGCCGTAGTCGATCACCTGCTTGGCAAACCCTTCGCCAGTCCACTTGAAGTAGTAGATCCCGAGATCGTCCCACTCACCCGCCTCGTTGCCGCAATGCGCGCGGTGACGTTTGCCGGTGACAAGCTCCGGCTGGCCGTCGCCGTCAATATCCGCCCAAATCAGGTCGTGATACTGCGCGTTGAACGGGTCGATCGGGTGGTGCACCCAGGTCCCATCCGCCAGGCGCTTACTCCACCAGAGCCCATAGCCATGCGCATTGCCGGTGACGATCTCATTCTTCCCGTCGCCATCCACATCCACGACCAGCATGGGGACGCTCGCAGCCCACCCCCACGGCGGGTTCGGGAAGTCGGGATGCCAGATCCAGATGCCTTTCTCAGGATCAGCAGGAGCTTCGAGCCAACCCTTGCAGAGCACAATGTCCATGCGCCCATTGCCGGCAATGTCGCCGCACCCCAGGCCATGCCCCTGGCCGCCATCCTTGAACGTGTAGACCGTCACCTTGCGGAACGCACCCGTCCCCTTCCCGTTCTTGTCCGTGACCAGCTTGTAGTAGGAGACTTCGTTGTTCGGCGGTGTATTGGGCAGAATCTCGATGATGCCATCGCCGTCAATATCCCATCCGCGCGTGGTCTCCACGTTGCCGGTGTTCTCGGCGAGGATATGCTCCGGCCAGGGCTTGCCGGTCTCGCCCGGATTCTCGCGCCAGCGCAGGTTATTCCCCCACCAGCCGCCGGTGACGTAGTCGAGCCGGCCATTGCCGTTGATGTCGAGGGCAATGGTGGAAAAATCGTCGTAGTACTCGCCGCAGCGGGGAATCGTGCCGATCTCATGCTTCTTGCGGAACTCGGGTCCTTCGTACCAGTACCCGCCGCACACAATATCCAGCTTGCCGTCGCCGTTGACGTCGAACACGCCGGCCGATTCAAACGTCTCATCCGAAACCCAAACGCGCTTCCATTTCAAAGGCATACTCCAACTCCTTTCAGCCATGGTTATTTGCCCGTGTGAATGCGGATGTACTCGCGCGCCAGCTTGATGTCTTCGAGGGCATCCTGGGCTGTGCACATCGTCGGCCGCTTGCCGGCAATGGCATCCACAAAATTCTGCGCCTGCTGCCACATCGCATGCACCCAAGGCAACTGCGGGATCTCGGTCTTCGGCTGAACGCCATTGCCGGGATCGCGGAAGATCTCCACGCGGCCGGGACGCGTGAAGGCCACGGGCGCGGGAAGCTCCAGCTTAACCCAGCCGCGCTCAAAGCAGACCAGCGCGCTCTCCTGCCAGTCAATCGTGGTCTGATACGGGCTCATCTCGATCGAACAGGTCACGCCGCTCGCGCTCTCACCCGCCAGCAACAGGCCGGATTTCGCCCCATAGTTCACCTGCCAGGTCTCGCCCAGCAGATGGCGCATCAAGTTCACCTGGTGGATGTAATAGTTCACGAAGCCGTTATAGGCGCCATTAGTCGCTTCCTCCATGTCGGACGCCGGCGGATCCCACTGGAGTTCCGGATTGGGTTCGTCGCTCCAGATGTTCTGGTTGAAGCCGCTGGCAATCCAGTCACCGGCCGGCATCAGGAGTCGGATATAGGTGAGCTTGCCGAGTTCACCGGACGCCTGGAGCTTCTCGATCTCCGCCTTGGCCAGCATGGTGGCCGGATCGGAGCGCTTGTGATAGCCGATCATCATCCACGTCTTGTTGGCCTTCACAGCCTTGACGATCTTCTCGCCCTGCTCAACAGATCCGGCGATCGGCTTTTCGGTCAGCACGGGAATCCCTGCCTTGAGCAGTTGCGGCACCAGCGTGCCATGGCGGCCGAACTGCTGCGAAGCCACGATGCCATCCAGCTTCTCCTTGGCCAGCATCTCCTCGTGCGAGGCATACACCTTGGGCACGCCCCACTTGGCCGCGACCTGCTTGGCCAGCCCCGGCTTGACTTCCGCCAACGCGACGACCTCGCAGTTGGGCACCATGACGTAGCTGCGCAGATGCGCCGCCTGCCCCATGCCGCCCACGCCGACAAAACCAATCCGCACTTTCTTCTGATCGCTCATAGAAACTCCCTTTCTTGACTCATTTTTGATCACATCGTTTCATACACCATGCACTCACGCCTGGGCCAGTTTGCCAAACCGGTTAGCAATGGCCAGCGCCGGGTCGACCGGCACTTCCTGACGTTTCACGTTTTTGGGCACCTTGATCGCAGGAACGGCACGCACCTGGCGCCCGGCAAACTGCGGCAGATAGGCGCGCTGCGCCTCCAGCATCTCGGCGGTCATCAGGCGGATCTCATGCAGGGTCAGCACCGAGCTGGTCAGCGGATCCAGCGCTGCGGCCTGCACGATAAGCTCCGGGTCGCCCTGAAAATGGGCCTCCACGGTCAACCCCTGCACCAGCACGTTGGTCATGTTGAGTGCGGCGCACTGCGGCGGCAGGTTGCCGATGACCGTCGGGTGCAGCCCCATGCGATCCACGTAGATCGGCACCTCGACGCAGCAGCCGTTCGGAAGGTTGGTGATGTAGCCATCGTTGCGGATGTTACCATTGAGCCGGAATATGTTACCGGTCTCCTTGGCTTCGATGATGTGCGAACAGTACTCTGCGCTGCGCGGACCGAGCTTCGTGGACTCGATCGACAGCGGATCCATGGCCGTAAACTTGTCCGCCAGCATCCGGCAGTACTTGTAGTAGGCGCCGGTCTCGCCGCCAAAGGCCGGCTCGTCGCAGTAGAGGTCGAGCGCCTTCTTGTTCTTGCGGAAATACGGCAGGTATTCGGAGAGATGCCCGGTGCTCTCGGTCATGAAGTAGCCGAAGTGGCGCATGACTTCCGCACGCACCTTCTCGTTGACATAGAACCCCGGCTTCTCGAAGTTGGCCTTGAGTGTCGGGTAGAGATCCCGGCCATCCCGCTCTAGCTTGAGGAACCAGGCCATGTGGTTGATGCCGGCGGCGACGAAATCGATCTTCTCCTTCGGCTCGCCGGTGTAACTGGCAATGAGATCCATGGTGGTCTGCACGCCGTGGCAGAGGCCGACGAACTGCAACCCCGACACGCGCCCCAGCGCCCAGCAGCAGATGGCCATGGGGTTGGCGTAATTGAAGAGCATCGCGTTCGGGCAGAGCTCCTGCATGTCCTGCGTGATCTCCAGCAGGGCGGGAATATGGCGAAGGGCGCGGAAGATGCCGCCTGGATTCAGGGTGTCGCCGATGCACTGGTCCACGCCATACTTCAGCGGAATCTCGTAATCCGCCTGGAATTGATCCACGCCGCCGGCCTGCAGCATCACCACCACGTAGTCGGCGCCCGCCAGTGCCTTGCGGCGGTCCGTCGTCGCCGTGACCGTGGCATCCACGCCGTTGTCTTTGATCATGCGCCGGACAAAGGTGTGCATCTTATCGAGCCGCTTGTGGCTCAACGCCATCAACCGGTATTCGCTGCCGGCCAAGGCCGGCGTGGAGAGAAAGTCCGCCATCAGGGTCTTGCCGAACACGAGACTGCCCGCGCCGATGATTGCGATCTTGGCCATGGAATTGTCCTCCGGTGATGGTTGTCACGAATTGCGGTCTTCTCGTCCTGTGCCACAGGGCCGGACGTCCAGCCGAATTCTCCTCTTGCACCTTGAAAGCGAGTACAGTATCGTATGTTTTGGCTGGCGCGACAAGATGCGCCGGTTGCTTTCTTTTACCAGAAATTGCTTATGTCATCCGATGTCACAGGCCTGAGTATCGGTCGGCTGCTCCCGGATCCGCACTGGCGGCTAGGCGCCATGCGTCATCCGCATCACGAGCTGATCGTGGTGCTGCACGGGCGGATGCAGGTTACGGCGGCGGGCGAGACCCTCCAGGCCGGCACCGGCGATGTGATGTTCTATCCGGCGGGTGTGGCGCATGCGGAGCAGTCGGACCCTGAGGATCCGGTGGAGACCCTGTTCTGCCCGTTTGTCGCGCCGGGTTTACGTGGTCGCCGGGTGCGGCTGCTGCACGATCACGACGGGCGTATGCGCCAGATGATTCGCTGGCTGCACGCGGATCAGAACGAGCTGAACGCCGCGGCGCGCGACGCCTTTCAACAGCTTTTTCGGGCCTTGATTGCCGAATTCACCCGCCCCAACCGCCAGGCGGTCCAGCCCATGGCTGAGGCGCTGCGGCGCTATGCACAACCGCGGATGGAAACCCCGATCCGGTTGGCTGCGCTGGCGGCAGAAGCCGGGATGAGCCGCTATCATTACATCCGGCTGTATCGCCGACAGACCGGTCACACCCCCATGGCGGAAGTGCGCCGCCTGCGGCTGAACAGCGCGCGCGACCTGCTCATGGCCACGGCTCTGCCCATCAAGGAGATCGCGCGGCGCTGCGGCCTCGGCAATGCACAGTCGTTTTCGCGGGTGTTTTCCGTGCATCAGGGCCAGGCCCCGGCCGCGTTCCGTCGCGCACACCAGGGGAACTAGAAACCCCGCAAGGGCAAAGTTAATGGGCTACTGCCATCTTAATCGTAATCGTAATCTACTGGCGTGCGCGCCAAGGCGCAACGCGACACCGCAAAATGCCGCCACAGGCTGTTGTCGTCCAGTACCGCGTGGGCGTCGGAATTCGTGCCAGCCGTGGCCGCCGGCTCTGCGGCCCAAACAGTCGAGACTCCCGTCAGTCCTGCCGCCATCATGGCCACTGCGCCCAGCGCGGGCCACACCCGCGCCAGTCCCTGTTTGCTTTGCTTCTTGTTCATTCGTTGCTCCTTTCATCTCATGAACCATCGTTTTCTCCTACGGCAACCTACTGCGGCAACCTCCGCTCCATACCGGAGGCAGCCGATGACTGGTTGGTCGACGCGAGCCGTGACCGGTTGCCCACCAGCACGGCCGATTCGCGGCCCCTATTTCCCAAGACCAGATCCGGCACCCCATCCATGTTCGCATCGACCACGCACATGCCCGAACTGTTGTAGATGTCTTGATACAGACCGATCTCATTGCCGGCGTCCGAGAATGTACCGCTGCCGCTATTACGGAAATAGCTGTTGGGGCCGTAAACGCAGCCGACGAGCAGGTCCTGTTTCCCTCGCCCGCAGAAGTCGGACCAGACGGCGCACGTTCCCTGGCCTGAGGCTTCTGCCAAGGCACCGGAACTCCCGGTTACGTCTTGGAACCGTCCGCGCCCCTTATTGATGAACAGCCGGCCCAGGCCGCCCTTGCGCTGCGGGACGAACAAGTCAGGCAGTCCGTCGCCGTTGAAGTCGCCGAAGGCAGGCGCCACACCGCCGGCCTGGTAGGAAATGCCGCTGTTCGTTGCCGCCCTGAAACCCTCGGTCGTGTTGAGCAGCAACGCGCCGTTACCGGCGCTGTAGAGCACATCGGGTCTGCCATCGACATTAACGTCCGCCACAGCCAGGTGGTCGCCCTTGAGATTGCCGGCGATGCCTCCAGGCCCCAACCCGACAGTATCGGAAACATCCTCGAAGTGCGGCATGACGGCTGGCAGGTTTGTTGCGGCAGGCGCATTGGTCTGAGCCGTCGGCCGAATGGCGTAGCGAGCAGCATGTCAAGCCGGCCGTCGCCGTTGCAGTCTGCCCAGTCTGCCGAATGCGCTCCGCCTTCGATGCAAAAGGAAGCCTTGCGGAAGTCGTCCGAGTTCTCAAACAGAACAACCCGCTGCTCGTCGTAGAGGCATAAGCCCGGCCGACCGTCTCCAACAAAATCGCCGGGAGTCACCCCGACCGCGCCCGGCCCCATCGTCGCCAATCCCCTGTAGTGAGTGAACCCCGGCATTCCGATGATCGGACGAAACCGCCTGAAGTTGAACGGAATGTTGACGAGGTCCCGCTGCGGAGCGTAGTCCCCGATGGCGAGGCTCACTTTCAAGCCCATGATTTTGGCCCGGCCTCCACGCAGATCCCCCTTGCTGCCTTCGGATAAGACCGGGACGGCCACCTCTTTGCCGGCCAAGACCGCCTCGGCTGCGTCAATCAGTTGATCGGCTGTGCCGCAGTACCACCGGTTCAGGCAGTTCGGATCCGAGTAAAGGGCGTACCAGAAATGCCAGTCGCGAGGAAGACACATGATCGCGTACCAGCAACCGTCTATGTAGATGTGGCCGTAATCGCCATAGGGGTCATACTGCCGGGAGAACATAACGGCCAGTTTGCCGGGTTCGGCCCACGCGATGGCGTAACGCCAGTCCACCTCGTTGGGTCGCCCCCGGACGCCTCCGGTCCTTTCTGGGGGCGTATTTTTGAGATCAAAGACGTGCTGAACCGTTTCCTTGGGATACACTCCTTTGAGATCGCGGACCTTGCGCCAAACAATGACTCCACCCTCTGGCGTGCGGTTGACCTTCTCGATACGTAGCACTGTGACATAAGTGGAGACGAGAAACTGTTGGCCGAAGGAAGGCATCGTCGCGGCGATGTATGCTTGGGCGTATGGGCTGAACAGGGCACCCATCCAGAGGCACAGCAGCAACATGATAGGCCTGCGGAACTCAAACCTCATGGCGTTCTTCCCTTTCCGTCAAAGGAGATCAGATCCAGGCGCCCTTGCCCCGCGAAGTCGCCCCACGCGAAGGCTGCCGACTTTGACTGCAGACCGCGGGCCTCGGTGAGGTCTGTAAACGTCCGGCCCTTGGCGCCGGCAAACAAACGGTCACCCGACTCACACGCGACGAAAAGGGCCGGCTTGCCGGCGGCAAGCTGCTCGCGCAGGGCGGTGGCGGCCTCATCCTCGCCCGCCTTGGAAATAATCCAGACGGAACGTCTTCTCTTCCGCCTTGCCCTTGAGCGTCTCACGGATCCTGGCGGTGTACGTGTCTTTTGCCTCGCCAGCTTTGATGTCCACCCACAGAATCACGCTCGCCTGCTTCACGAGGTGGACCGGGGTGAACCCGGGGTTGATCATGGCGTGGGAAGCCGGCGCCGCCAACAGGGCGGCCGCAGCGATGGTAACGAAGCAACGAATTCTAGTCATAACTCACCCCTTCTGCGGGGTTTGAAAAATCAATTAGGTCTCCAGCGCATTCGCTGTAGCACCTTTCGAGCCAACGTCGATGACGGTGGCTCGGTTCTGCCCCAGGAGAGTCACTCTGCCGTTACTTCGCCAGCACGAAGCGCGGATACAACTCGGTCCTGAAGGGATAGGATATTCCCTCCGCCATGCGCATGTTGTGGCGCATGCCCTTGTTGTCGTCGCCATCGCAGATCAGAGTATCGAAGCCGAAGGTATCGCCGGGCGCGAGCCCGATGGCCGCCAGCGGCAGGCGCACACCGTAACGGGTGAGCTTGGCCGCGTCGTCGCGCGTCACGTTGCACTCCAGTGTCTTAAACAGCGCGTCGCTGCCACCCACAAACTGATGGACGGCTACGCCATTCGTGGTCAAGGCCACTGCCAGATTCCAATGCACGCTCTTGGGCGTCACCACGCCGAACTGAATCGCGTCACCGTTCCAGAGGGAGTCGCCCTTCTGGGTATTCACGTGCTGATCATCGGTCACTTCGGCCCCCACCAGGAGCGCCTCGCCATCCCACGCCAGATAGACCTTGCCACTCAGATCCGCCGGTCCGTTCCAGAGCACACGCTCCTGATACTTCATGAGGCACCGACTGTTGGCTGGAAAGAGAGTCTCGGTGGTGCCGAGAACCGCCACAGGCTTACCCAGCCCATCCGGCAGCTTGTCAACCTTGACCGGTGCGGCGAGGCGCGCCAGCGGACGAACAACCGAGGCGTCGAACCGAGCCGCCAGGCCGGCCGCCGCAATCGTATCGCCGGCAGGTGCCGTACGCGCGATGCGACAGCCGGCGAAGAGATCCATTTGACTGAAGAAGTTCCCGGAAAACCGGTCTGCTTTCGGATTGCTGTCGGGGGCGCGCCCGCCTGTCGTAAAATGCCCAACGCCGGAGTATTTGCGATACCTGAAAAAGTTTCCACGATAGGCAACCCCGCCCTTCACGGCTGAAGGCCAATCAGCAGGCAGTTCTGCGATGCCACGTCCGTGCGTGCCGGTAAACTTGCGCCCCTCGGCCGTGGCCACCGTCACCTGGCGCTCATAGGCGTCGCCCACGTTGACCTCCTGCAGTCCATAAAAGGACAACCCGGCGTCTGTTCCCTCGGGAGCGTCCAGCCCGCGAACCGCCTTTTCAAACTCCAGTTCCGAAAGCGGACGCAACCCGGCCCAAGCCGCGACCCTGGCGTGATCTTCCCATGACAGCCAGGCCGTACGCGCATCGGGTGATGTGGGTGTGTAGGTATAGTCCGGTGCCGTCCCGGTCCGTTGGATCTCCCGCCCCTGTCCATCGGCATACCAGCGCTTCTTCGCTTGATCAACCGTCAGCGTATTCAGGAAGTCCGCATAGAAACTCTGCGTGAAGTACGGAAACTTCATGCAATAGAACGCGGCATAGCCGTTGGGAAACGCGGCGGGGATCTGGCCATTGTCCTCGGGCAGGAAGCCCAACGCCCAGAGTTTGCCCTTCTGCTTGCCGGTTGGAATGGCGCCAACACCGGTCACGTGATACGGCGGGATATTGGTGCCTGTCTCCTGATATTCATAGAAGCAGTTAATGCGCCGTACACTCGACCCGAGATAGAACGGACCTTCCGCCACATAGGCCATCTCGATGCCGAAGGCGCGAACTTCAGGTTTCAGGTTTCGGGTTTCAGGTTTCAGGATCGACAGATCAACCACCGCAGTCACTTTCTGTGCCGACACAGCGCCGCGGCCGTCTTTCGCGAGACGCACGAACATGCCGACAAAGCCTTCGTCGCCGCCCGGCACCACGAACTCCAGCGGCGTCCCCTCGCCGGAACTGAAGCCGGTCGGGTTCACAACTTTATCAGCCGTCAGACGGGCATGCTGCCACGCCGACTTGGCATCAGGCCGAACCTTGAAGAAGACCCAAGCGGCGTCATGGAAGCTGTCGAAGCGGTAGGCGTTCGTCCAGGCGATGTCGAACGTAACCGTCGCCGTCTTGGCATCGCGCGGGGCGATGGCGACGTTGGTGATCTTCAGGCCGTCTGCGAAGGCCGCAGATGCGAGCAGCAGGGCGCTGGCGGCGAACCCTAGAGAGCTTGTGGTTGTCTTCTTCATTTTCTTCTCCGTTCTTTCGATTGCTTCCGATTGCCATCGACCGCTATCGACAGCAGTCGATCTGAACACTGAACACCGAACACTTCCCCTACTTCTCCACCGGCGCCGTCCGTACGCAGCGCGTACCGTCAAAAATGTCCCCCCCACTATTCAGGAAATTCCTAGCATGGAATCGACTGGATATGCGAAAGAGATCGAGACGTCCCCAACCCGGACTGTGGCCGCTAAATCCTGTCGGATATCCGCCGCCGCGCTGGCCTAATCCGATCCCTCCCCAGAGCACCACCCCGCCTTCGCCGTGTTCCCCGGAGAAGCCGCGCGCGGCGGCCTCACCGACCGGCACCGCCTTCTCGGCCACGCTGCCGGCCATGTCCAGAATCCCCCAGTACGTCGCACCGGCCGTCACGCGGTCGCTCTCCGGCGTGGCGAAGATACCCACCCGTGTCGGCCCGCCCAGCGCGGCATTGTTACCGGCAAAGAAGGCGTTGCCGCGTGTGGCATCCGGACCGTTCCCGCCCACCCAACTGATGCTTTCCGTTTCCTGATTATAATTGGTCAGGGCATACTTTCCGCCCGCCGCCAGATCCATCCCCGCAATCCCCGTGGTACCCCAGGGATACTCATTAGCCACAGGTTTGACTGGTCCGCGGCAGGCCTTTTCATATTCGAGTTCGGTCATGGGTCGCAAGCCTGACCAGACTGCGAACCCCCGTGCCCCCTGGCAGGGCATGAAATGACACGGAACGAACGGCATCGTGGTCTTGAAAACCGCCGCCGTGCCGGGCTGGGTCACGGTTCCGCTCATGACAAACGTTTCGCGCGCAACCTGCAGCGGGACCATCGAATCAGGCGTGCCCGGCGCCTGGATGAAGACACCAGCCCTAGGCGAGTTATGACTGTTGTTATTCATCGCCAGTGTTCCCCCTGGCATCGATAGCTTCGCGGTGACAGACACTGCCTGGCGCGCATACGGCTGCATATTCAGGTATTCCACGTACAGGGCCATCGTGACCTCGCACTTCATGCAGTAGAACGCCGCATACCCCTTGGGGAAGGCCGCCGGCAATGTCGTCGGCTGGTCACTGTTGAAATCGTCCATGCTGTTGGGCTCCATCCCTACCGTGTCATGGTTGTTCAGATACTCCGCCGTATCGCCCCCCAGCTTGATCGCCTGCTCGCTCTCGACCCGGAACGGCGCGTTGCCCAGCCCGGCTGTGAACTGGCCAGCCACAACATTGGTTGTACCGTCGCCCAGCCAGAACGCGCACTGCGGCACATAAACCATCTCCAGCGCCAGCACCTTCACCTCGGCCTTGGCCGGATCAAAAGCCACGACTTCGACTGGCTTATCCTTCGTCGCATGCATTTCAAACTCGGACGTGCCCCCCTCCTCCGCATCGGCCCCGACAGGCAAGAGCCAGCGCAGGGTCACGCCCTTCCAGTCATTCGGCCCCTGGCCTGCAGTGGCACGGTGAATAAACACGCCCACGCCCTTCTTGCCATCATTGCTCTTGCCGACTTCCAGAGCCGCGCCAGCCGGAACCGTATGCTTCGCCGCCTCCGCCGCGAGCATCGCATGATGCCACGACCCGCCCGGCATGCGATACTTCACAAAGACCCACGCCGCGTCCCAGTTCTCCAGTTTCAGCTTATCCTTGCCGCCCGTCTGCGCAGCATCGACGTCCCACGCCGCACGCCAGGACCAGTCCCAGGCAAGGTCAAAGGTGATGGTGCCGACACCCGCCTCACCCGACGGCTTGACCGCCACGTTGCTGATCCGCGCCAGATCGACCTTGCCGGAGCCCTTGAAGCGGGCGTCGGCGGAGTCGCCTGCGAATGTGGAGGCGGCCACTGACAGTAGGACGCAAACCAAGGCTACGCCAGCCACCTGTTTTTCTTTCGTCATATTCTTCTCCCAATTACTTCGATTGCTCTCGATTGCTGCCGACTGCTATCGATTGCAATCGACCTCTGAAAACTGAACACTTCCCCCTCCTACTCCGCCGCTTCCTTCGGCGCGGTGCGCACACCGCGCCAGCCCGCCAGTCCGTAGACTCGTTCGGGCGCCACCCGGGCGGCTTCCGTACGGGTCGAAGGGTGCCCGTTTACCGGGCCGTGCCCACCGAAGAGACCTGACCCGATCGCATCGTCCTGCGGCCAGTCTGCGGGCACAGTCGGCGTGCCGTCGCCATTCGTCCCTTTGAAGTTGCGGCCCTGGGTAGTGGCCACGTTTACGGCCCGCTCCCGTGCGGTGCGCCAGCCAGTCCAGTCCTCGACGCCCCAGCACGAGGGGTGATCCAACGTGTCGCCGGTCTCGGTGGTCGGCTCCATCGTGCCGCGTCCGATCTTGACATATTCGAGTTCGCTCATCGGGCGCAGCCCGGCCCACGCCGCATAGCCGATCCCATCCCCCCAGGAGATCACGGTGGACGCGTGAATCCTCATTTCCTCGTCACCCGGCTTCAGCGTCACATAGTTGGACGCGCAGTACTTCGCGATCTGTTCTGCCGTCAGCGTCTTGACAAAATCGGCGTAATGTCCGCCCTTGATCTGGGTCTTCATGCAGTAGAAAGCGCCGTACCCTTTGGGATAGGCAGCCGGGATCTCGCCCTTGTCTTCCGGCTGCGCGCCACGCCGGGCCCAGAGCTTGCCATCCTGCTGACCGGTCGGGATCGAGCCTTCGCTGGTCACGCGATAGGGCTTGGTGTGCTGGGAACCATCCGTGTACTGATAAAACCGGAACGGTTCAAAACCTCCCGTGTTCAGATAGAAAGACCCCTCAGGAATATAGACCATCTCAACGGCGCAGCCCTGGACTTCCACCTTCACGTCCTTCTCGATCCCCTTGTTGGTCGTGAAGTCCCATACTGCCATCACATTCGTGGCGCAGGCCAGGCCTTGGCCATATTCGGCCCGGCGCACGAACATACCGACTGGCCCGCCCTTGTCATCCGGTACCAGAAACTCCAGCGGAGTGCCACTCTCCTGGCCATAGCCGGCGGGATTGCGGACCTTGCCTGCCACCAGGTGTACGGGTTGCCACTCGGTGGAACCTTCTGGACGCACCTTGAAGAAGATCCAGAGCGCATCGTGGCTGCCTTCATAACGCCAGGAGTAATCCCAATTGACGTCGAATGAAACCAGCGCGGTCTTCGCATCACGCGGCGTGGCCTTGGCATTCGAGACCCTCACGGCCAAGGGATAGTCGTTCCACCCCGCCTGAGCCACGCCGACGGCGAGCAGCGCCCCGCCAACCAGCGCTCGCGCCAGAACTCTCGCGTGGCGCATGCTATCGCTTCTGTCACTCTTCATGGTTATGTCTCCTGTGGAAAGATTGCCGCTCCGCCAAACCGAACTGATCCATGCGGAGAGGCATGTTACCTCATTTGAAAAAAACAGGCCAGAAAAAGAGTCGCCCGTCATCGGTTAGTCACAGAGGGGGCCGTTGAGCGCGAGGGGATGAGAAGGGATTTCGATGCCGCGCATCGGTTTCAAGACGCGACGTCCCCATCGCGTCACGGATAGCCGTTTACACCAAATGAATGAAGCGCCATTCTGGTCTGTCCCTTATAATCCGCTACGTTGGCAGTTTCGCGTGCTTCCCAAAGCGGGCGGGACGCCCACGCTCCCAGCAAGAACGCGTAAAGTCAACGAAACGGGGATGCGCCTCTACGAAATTTACGCTACACCAGCACGCGCGTTCCAGTCAGACGCCCGGCGGCCTTCTCGCACGTCAGCATCTCGTCGGCATGTTTCCGATACTCGGCGTGAATCAGCCGGTCGACAAACCCGGGGTTGGCTGAAGCCAGGGATGGCGTGGCCAGCACGGACAGTGATGATCCCAATGCCTTGATTCCTCGTTCGTGCAGAAAATCGGAGAGCAACTCCAATGCATCCGTCTTGGGCATGCCGTAGTGGTGTTGGAGAGCAAAATAGGTCTCGGCTGCCACGAGGTCGGAAACAAACAGCGTGTCGTCGTGAGCGATCCTTTTTTGCACTTCAGTCAGGGCGCGCTGGGCGAGATCCTTCGGCATGCCGGTCAACAGCCGTAGAACCATGGACGTGTCGAGTCCCGCGTTCATGGCGCCTCCTGTGCGCGACCACGGGCAATACTGGTCCGGATGGATTCCATATCATGCCGGTTCACGCGCCGGGCATATTTGTGCGCGGCACCAAACCAGGCGGGTGCTGAGCGATGACCCACCCGCTCTGCAGCCGGGACATCTTTCCGAGCTGCTTTGTCTTCCACCCAGGCATAAAACAGTGTCGTTGCCACCTCGCGCACCGCCAGGCCCTCGAGTGCGCTCTTGGCTTTCACGCGCCGGTAGAGTTTGTCCGGAATATCGATGGTTGCTTTCATGTAAACAGGATACCCGTATTCCTGTATTCCAGTCAATACCAAATTCAGACTTCCTGATCTCGGCGGAAAATGAGATTGCACATTTTGCTCAGGTTCAGGCCAGAGGTCATCGGCCGACTTTCGGTAGGTGATCGCGCCAAAGAATCCACCATGCCGCTTCGATTGTCACGCATTAAAATGTGCAAAGTCATTTTCCGGAAATCGGCCACATTTCCCGGTCGAGATCAGGAAGTCTGAGGCTCTTGCAAAAGCCGCTTCGGGCTCACCGCTTATCCATGTCGAAGAACAGATCCGGCACCGGCTTGCCGGTCTTGGCATCGTTGAATTGCACCGCGAGGCTCTCGGCGGCGGACCCTCCGTCCACGTTCGTCTGCCATTCGACCACCACGGTGTTGGCGCCCTTGCGGAGGCGGGCGGACTTGGCGCGATCCTTTGCCGGCAAGCGCGAGTCGAACGTCAGACTGTCGTTGACCCAGGCTCGAATGAGGAACGGAATCTCGCCCTTCTCAGGCGGGTTCATCGAGATTTCCCTGCCGTCCGCATTGACCGGACGCACGTCAACGAGCGCCTCCGCGTCGGCGGCCGCGATCACGCGCGTCGCGCCCATGGCCTTGGAGTCCCGCGACGGGATAGGCCCCGCCAGCCCGAGCGTGACCGCCGCGCCGCACGTTACGGGCTTCCACCCCTTGGCCGGAGCGGCGAGCGTGAAGACATCTCCCGCCTCGGAAAAGACCCCGCCCAGCCCGCCCAAATCATCCGGCCCCTTCAGCATGTCTTCGCCGTCACCCGCCAAGTTCGGCCCGGCTTTGACCCGTTTCATGATCCACCAGCGCGTCTGCGTCCGCAGTTCAACGGATGTCGTGAAGTCCAGCGCCGCACGGCCGCCGATGGTCACGCGATACGGAATGCG
>CAMBQN010000040.1 GCA_945870025.1 Akkermansia muciniphila | reverse complement strand
GTGTCCAGAACGAAGGGCGTCTTGTGCATCAACGGAAGAAGGGTTGCCATGGAAATGCAGTATAGAAAATCTATATCCCGTTAGCAAGCCTTTTCGTCTCTCTTTTAACAGGTTGCGTGCATTCGCCCGACCTTAGGCGAGGATTAGGGGTTTTCTTGACGTCTTTCCCCGCTTCTGCCATACTCCCGCCATGACATCGTTCCGTCAAACCGTTGCCGGCGTGATTTCGGCCTATGCGGGCCGGTGCCGACCGGAAACCGATTTCTTATCCAGCGTCGCCGACCAATGAGCTGTCTCACCTGAGGAACCCCGATCCGATGCTGGTCCTGTTCAAACCCTTGTTCAACCCCAGCCTGCTGACCCGCCGTCTGGCTGGATTCGATCCGGCCTTGCCCCCGGATCTCGCTGCCCTCGCCAGCGAATGGGCACGCACCGTTGCGGATCCCGCGTTTCTGCAGTTGAACGAGAAACCCCTTCAAGGTCAGTTCCTGACCGACATCTTCGCGCGGCTCCTCGGCTATGCTCCGGCCGTCGGGCATCTCAATGCCTACCATCTGAAACCCGAATCCGCCTCCACCGAGACCCGGGGCGGCCGTACTCCCGATGCCCGCCTCGGCTTCTTCGGTCCCGAGCAGGACACCACTCGCGTGGTCGTCGAACTCAAGTCTCCCGGCGCCGACCTCGACGCCAAGCAGAGCGGTTATGGCAACCTGACGCCCGTCGAACAGGCCTTCGGTTACCTGGCCAAGTTTGACGACTGCCGCTGGGTGATCGTCTCCAACTTCACTACCGTCTGCCTCTACAGCAAACGTCGCGGCCAGGTCTACGCCCATGCGTTCGACGTGGCGGACCTCGCCAACCCGGAGTCACTCCGCCTCTTTCTGTTCCTGCTCGGACGCGAACGGTTAATCGCCCCGCCACCCCAGGCCAGCGCGGTCGACCTGCTGCTCGAGGAATCCTGCACCCGGGAACAGGCCATCACCCGCGATTTTTACGCGCTCTTCACTGCGGTCCGTAGCGATCTCTTCGGCGCACTGTGCCGGGACAACCCACCGCCCGCCGATGCCGATCAGGCGGAACACCGCGCCGAACATCGCGTGGGCCTCCTCGCCCTGACCCAGAAGATTCTCGACCGCGTGCTCTTCATCTGTTTCTGCGAGGACACCGCCCTGCTCCCGCGCGGCGTCATCCGCCAGGCACTGGAGGCCGCCGGTCAGGGCTTTGTGTCCACCACCCGCTGGCAGCAACTGCAAGGCCTGTTCGCCGCCATCGACCGCGGCAACCCGGCCGTCAAAATCAACGCCTACAATGGCGGCCTCTTCCGGCCCGACCCGGCGCTCGACCGCCTGGCTATTGCCGACGCGGCCCTCGACGGCTGCCTGCGCCTCGCCGGTTATGACTTCGCCACCGACCTGAACGTCAACATTCTCGGTCACATCTTCGAACAGTCCATCACGGATCTGGAGCGCATCCGCGCCGACATCCGTCAGGAAACCATAGACCTGACGAAGTCCAGCCGCAAACTGGGCGGCATCTTCTACACGCCGGAGAACATCACGCAGTACATCGTCGCCGAGACCATCGGCGGCTGGCTCAAGAACCGCTTCGACGAATTGGAATCCCGTTTCGCCCCCGAGGCCCAGAAGACCGAACCCCGCCGGCGCGATGCCCGCCTGGCGCTCTGGGAAGCCTACCAGAATGTGCTGCGCCACCTGAAAGTGCTCGATCCGGCCTGCGGCTCCGGTGCTTTTCTGATCGCCGCCTTCGACTACCTGCAGGCCGAGTATTCCCGCGCCAACCACCAACTCGCTGCCTTGCGCGGCAATCAGCCCGAACTCTTCGACCTGGACCGCCACATTCTCACCCGCAATCTTTTCGGCGTCGACATCAGCCCCGAGTCCGTGGAAATCGCCAAACTCGCCCTGTGGCTCAAGACCGCCCGCACCGACCGCCCCCTGAACGACCTCGACGCCAACCTGCGCCGCGGCAATTCCATCGTCTCCCCGGCCCCCGACCTGCCCCCCGCCATCGCCGAAGCGGCCTTTGATTGGCGCGCCGCCTTCCCGGATGTCTTCGCAGTCGGCGGTTTCGACTGCGTGATCGGCAACCCGCCCTACATCCGTCAGGAGTGGCTTGGCCCCTGCAAGCCCGCCTTCGAACGCGAGTTCCGTTGCTACGCTGGCACCGCCGATGCCTATCTCTACTTCATTGAGCGAGGCCTGGATGTGTTGCGGCCGGGCGGGCGGCTCGGGTTCATCACTTCGGGCACGTTCACCAGCGCCAACTTCGCCGCTCCCTTCCGCGCCTGGTTGCCAACCGCCGCCCGGTATCTCCGCCTCGTCAATTTTGGCGAGAACCAGCCCTTTGCCGACGCGGAAATGGTCTTCCCCACCATCTCGATTCTGGAGAAAACACCGGCTGCCAATCCGGGCAACGCTTCCTTCCGCGCCTACTTCATGCGCGGCAGCATTCCGGACTCGATTGCCGACGCCGTGGTCGCCGATGGCATCGACTGCGACGCGACGGTCTTCGCCCGGCCCGAATGGCGCTTCCAGGCCCACGCCGTCACCGCGCTCTTCGACCGCCTCATGGCTTCCGGCCGTCCATTGGACGAAGTTGTCGGCGGCCGCATCTACTACGGCGTCAAAACCGGACTCAACGAAGCCTTCATCGTCGATCAATCCACCCGCGATCGCTTGGTCGCCGCCGATCCCGGCTGCGCCCCGCTCCTGCGCAAGATGCTGCGCGGCGAAGACCTGCGCCCCTGGTATCAGGAAGACGAGGGCCGCTGGCTGATCTTTGCGCGCCGTGGCATCGACATCGACCGGTATCCGGCGGTCAAAACGCATTTGGAAACATTCCGCTCCCAACTTGAGCCAAAGCCCGCCGATTGGACCGGTCTCGATGCAACAGGACGCCGCGTGGAGTGGCCGGGTCGCAAATCGGGATCGTACAAGTGGTATGAAATCCAAGACTCGGTGGATTACTATCCAGCTTTCGAGCAACCCAAGATTCTCTGGCCCGACATATCCAAACTGCCGCGTTTTTCTTGGGACGAAGCAGGCGTTTACGTGAACGATAAGGGGTTCATTGTTTCTGTGTGTCCGACGGACGCATGGCTCTTAGCCGTACTCCAGAACCGCATTCAGTGGTTCTGCATCTCACAGATGTGTGTCCCATTGCGACTGCGTGGAGGACTTTGGCAGTCGCAGTGCAAGAAGCAGTTCATCGAACGGCTGCGCATTCCGCATCTAACCGACGAAGACCGCGCCGCACTGAACCAGTTGGCGCAGTCGGCGACGGCGCTGGCCCGCGAGCGTTACGCCCTGCACGGCACGGTCCGTCATCGCCTGCTTGCGGACTTCCCATCGCCAGCGCAGACGCTCAACAACCGGCTGACCGAATGGTGGACGCTCGATTTCGCCGCCTTCCGTGGCGAACTCCGCAAAGCGCTCAAGGCGGACATCCCGGTCAAGGAGCGAGCGGACTGGGAGCAATCCCTAGCCGATTGGCAGCGCCGCCACACCGACCTCACCGCCCGTCTGGTTGCCATCGAGACCGAAATAGACGACCGCGTCAACCGTCTCTTCAGCCTCACCGACCCCGACCTCCTCCTCCTCGCCGACCACACCCGCCACGCCATGATCGACTACCCGTATGGAGCCGTATGATCACCAAATGCACAATGACCGCCCTTTGCGAACCCTACACATCACGGCCGCAGCACCACCTGCTTCGCCCTACGCGAACCGGCAGAAGAAACCATAGCAATCCTCTCGGGCAAGTTGGCCGACCAATTGCCGGAAGTTCGTTTATCAATACGATGTTAACACCCCGGGCATGCGGCGGACACTGCTTTCCCCGATTTTTTCAGATCAGCGTTTGCTTTCTGTTGCCTCAAACGGTACAATTTTCGTGTTTATATCTAAACTAAGAAGGCTAGAGTCAAACATGCCAACCGCCACATTTCGGAGCCGTGCACGGGTTATCGACCTGTTGGGACGCCAGCAAATCGCTGATGCGCCGACAGCCGTTGGTGAGTTGTTCAAAAACGCGCTGGACGCAGGGGCTCGGAATGTTTGGGCAGACTACCTGCCAGAGCACGGCTTGGTATCCTTCCGCGATGACGGGCTGGGAATGCGTTTGCATGACGTACTGGAAAAATGGCTTATCCTTGCGACGGAATCCCGACATAAACCAGCGGAGGACGGGTGGGCTAAGTTCGCCGATGAAGAGCAGCAGAAATGGTTGAGAAAACCGAGTTACGGGGAGAAAGGCATCGGACGCCTTTCCGTGGCTTCGCTCGGGCGAATGGCGTTACTGTGGACGGTTTGGGGAAAAGGCACTGAAAAGCGCGGAACCCTCTGCCTTATCCATTGGCATCTCTTTCAGCACCCCTTAAAGCTCTTTGAGGATTTGGCGATTCCGTATTGCGAGTTGTCTTCGATTCCCAAGCCTTCGGATGTCGCCAGTCTCTTTGCGACAATGCAGGAAAATGAGACAATCCAAGCCATGCTCGTAGATGAATTGTGGGACACGGTTCTTCGCGACGAATTAAGAACAGACATCAATGCAGATGCCTCCGTGCTTTTTGAAGGGATCAATTTTTCTTGGGACAACGGAACCTCTTTTGTCATCTTTGGAGTGCCCATCGATGAGATTTCCGTACTGTTCGCCGACAAAATGGAGGATGGCGGGGAACCACGTCCTGAAGTCTTGAAGGCGTTCCATGCCTTCGCCACCTTTTGGGACCCCTTCCACGACGTGCAGGGACGTCCATTCCAAATCCATCCATCTGTCAATGCCAACCCTTTGATGCGGACGAACGCCAAAAACCGTTTCTGGCACCCTAGCGACTTCGACCAATGTGACCATCATATTCGTATAACTGTGGACGAGAATGGATTCGCAAAAGGAAGCATCGAAAATTACGGAATGGCCCCTGTTGAGTACTCTCGGCAGTTGATGAATCTCCCCGCAGGGAACAAGAGCCCCGGGGCGTTTTCTGTTGAAATCGGCTATGTTCAAGGAGAAATAGCCAATTCAAAACTGCCAGCAGATGTCCATAAAGAAATGGGCGAACGACTGCAGCGTGCTGGCGGTTTCTCTATCTACATCAACAATGTCCGTATCCAGCCATACGGTTCCCGTGACAGCGATTTTGCCGGTTTTGAGCAACGACGCTTGAAGAATGCCGGACGATATTATTTCTCGATGCTCCGAATGTTCGGCGGCGTGTTTTTCGCAGACAAGGGCCAGACTTCACTCCGAGAAAAGGCCGGACGCGAAGGTTTCATCGCAAACGGTGCCAGCAAAGGCTTACGGTTTTGGCTTGAAGACCTTTTTGTTGACATCGCCGATAGTTATCTCGGACGCAAAGCCGACCGTGAAGACAAGCGTGAAAAGCGAGAGGCGAAAGAGTTCCATGCCGCGCAAGAACGCTTAGCTTTGGCAAAAGCTGAGTATCTAGAGCGCGTACGGCTTGCGCGGGGCTGGCTTCGCACTTATTCGGAAGACATCAAAACGCAGGTCAACAAAACGCGCGAATTCATCTCGCGTGAGACGGATGCCCTGCCCGGCCGCTATTTGGCCGAGTGCAGGGAAGGCCTTGCTCAATTACGCCAACAATTGAACGAATTGCGTGCCGCTCCTGCAACTCCGCCGGAGGGCGTTGTGATTGATGGTGACGCCTTGGTCGGTGTTGATGACTACATCGCCAAGCGGGAAAACGAGTTGCGGAACTTGAACGGCGAAATCGCCAAGAGGGCTAGCCTCATTCAAGCACTAATGTTGCGTGCATCCCAAACGAAGGAGCAAGAGAGGGTTGTCACGGAGCGAATGCTGGATTCAGATCGCGCAATCCAAGCCAAGGTACATGAGATTCTGGCCGCAGCCCAAAACAAGGCCGCTTCCCTTGAAAATGATCTGTCCGTAGTTCAGCAAAAGGCACTCTCGGAGCTGACAACGTGCAGGGACAACTTGTTGGAAGGTCTTACAGCGAAGGATATAGCCAACGACAAAACCGGGGAGAAAGCCAAAAAACTTGAAGAGGCGATTCAATCGCAGGAAACTCTGTTCGAGCAGAAAATCGCCCCCCGATTGCGAACGCTTCGGGATGAAATCCTTCATTTGACTGACGAGGCAGGCGGAATGTTTCTTTTCACAGCACAGGCAGAGGAACTGGCCCGCCTCAAAGAACGTCAGTCGTTCCTAGTGGACATGGCGCAACTCGGTCTCGTCTTCGAAGCTGCCAACCATGAGCACGAGGAACAGGCAAATGTGGTTCGCCATGCCATTCGTCAACTTCAGGGTAAATTAAACGGCGATGGTGCCCGTACTTTGGTCGCGTTATCTGACGCCTTCGATATCATTGACGAGCGTATCCGAATGTTTGATCCTTTATTGCGCCGCCGTTCTGCTGTATTTGAGAGTATTTCGGGCGAGGAAATCAAAGAGTTTTTGCTCCGTCGGTTTGATGAGCGAATCAACGGCATGAATATATCTGCCGAGTTCACAGATGCGTTCAGGCAATCCAAGTGGTCTAAGGTCAAGCGTCCGAATTTTTTAGGGGCATTACACAACCTGTTCCTGAACGCGACTTATTGGTGTAGTCAAGGCTCTGCTGAACGGCGTATCCGTCTTTCTGTCGCTGATAGTCGCTTGACTATTTCCGACACGGGGCCCGGTGTCATCGTCAGGGATACGGAGCGCATTTTCGAGCCGGGCTTTTCCCGCCGCCCTGGAGGCCGCGGCCTCGGCCTGTATATCGCCAGCGAATCCTTGCGCGGTATGGGATATGATCTAGTGTATTCCGAAAATACGGAACCCGACGCGCTGGACGGAGCCAATTTCGTCGTTGCCAAAATGGGGGGTTCAAATAATGGCTGATCCCCAACCAGAAGATTTGCGTAAGTCAATCGCTCGCCAGTTTTGCCAAACAGTGCTCTGGATCGACGACCAGATCGTTTCATTGACCGATGGCAATGTGCGCGATGCGATCAAGTGCCTCACGGATGTCAAGCACAAGAAGATCAGGGATGGCATCGTCAAGAAGATCGAGGATGGCCTATACTTTAAGAACGGGGTTGAATCCTTCACAGACGCAGGCGTGATTTGTCAGTTGTTTAGCTTTCCACAACTCGACCCCGCTGGACAGGATCACTATTCTGACCCCGAACCTCTTTCACAGTGTAAAAGCCTTG
This sequence comes from Akkermansia muciniphila, assembly GCA_945870025.1. Lineage (GTDB taxonomy): Bacteria > Verrucomicrobiota > Kiritimatiellia > RFP12 > JAAYNR01 > VGWG01. The sequence continues at coordinate 15,605 of CAMBQN010000040.1, read as the reverse complement.
CCAAACAAGCCGATGTTCTGATTGTTGACTGGTATCTCGGTTCTTCAAATGACGCGGGAAACGCCAAGTCCATTATAAATGAGCTGCTGAAGCCGGAATCCGGTACACGCTTTATTTTCGTCCTTTCGAAACAACCGACTGAGGCGGACGCTCAAGTCAATACCGAATGGGCGGGGAAGATGACTAAGCCCGCAGGAAGCGAATGGTATAAAACTGGCGATGGTCAATTTGTTTGTGTTCTCGCCAAGAATGACTTCGTGGCAGTCCCCGCTCAACTTGTGGACAAAGTCTTCGACTGTCTTGCCCAGACCTATCCTGATTACTTGCACTGGGCCGCATTGGAAATCAGCGGGCGGATTAAAGAGTCTACTCCAAAATGGCTTTCTGCTCTTCCAGCCGGAACGGACTGGGGGATTCTCGCCGAACGGAAGTATGAGCAGGAATCCGACACGCGTCATGCGATTTTCGAGAATTTGATGGAAGACCTCAAATTCTCGGTAGAATGCTCGACTATTAGGATTGTTAGTAGAGATGTGCTGGACGACAAAGAGCATCCGCTGAATAGCAAATACAAGGAACAAGCGCAATCTCTTGATGTTATTATAGATCCGGGGCAAAAGGACGCGGCGAAACGGCTTTTCCCTTTTTCAACAGGCGATAAATCAAAGAAAATTAAAGAGGACACAGATAAAATTGCCTCGCTAGAAATGTCCAATCAGACAATCAAAGAATTCGTCGATGGGATAAACGTGTTCGGTTGTTTTTGTGAAACGGTAAGCACGAGTTCTGTGCTAGAGAACAAAGTCAGACGAGGTGCTGTTTATCATGAACGCGAACCCTCTCATATTTGGATATGCATGGCGCAATCCTGTGATTGTCTTAGAGCCGAAAATCTCCTTTTCGTAAAAGCTGTGAAAAATAGTTCTTTGGGTGCTAACGGGAATCCAAGGCAGCCCAAGCAGGGTGATACCTTCATTCTATTCAAAGGAGATGAATATGTAATTTCGGCATCTATTCCGGAGAGCCTCAAAACTTATACGGTTACACCTGAACGTCAGATTGTCGGGCTGGCACTTGTGGGCTTTGTCCGCGAAAGCATCCTATCTCGCATAGCCGCGCGATACTGGGGTCATGCAACCCGTGTCGGAGTCAATCAACCCGCCTTGTTGCGGGCCAAGCGCAGGGAGGGACAATGAGCGTGAAACAGCGCATCGCTATCGATTTGTTTTCCGGCTGCGGAGGGTTGACGCAAGGGCTTGAAGACGCGGGATTCAAGGTTCTTGCGGGTGCGGAAATACGTCGCCATGCGCGGGCGACATACAAAGCGAACCATGACGGGGTACAAGTTTATCCTGATGTACGCAAAATCTTCTGTAAACCGTTTCTGAGAAAGTTTAGCCTCGCGAAAGGAGAGCTGGATTTGCTTGCGGCTTGTCCGCCTTGTCAGGGATTTTCGTCCATTCGTACGCGCAATAGGGCGGTCGCAGATGACGACAGGAATGAACTCATCTTCCAGGTGGCCCGTATTGTGAGAGGTTTATTGCCCAAGTGTGTCCTGATTGAGAATGTTCCCCGGTTGCTGAAAGATGATCGGTTGGCGAGGTTTAAGGGAGAACTGGCAAAGTTCGGGTACGTTTTCTCCGAAGGCGTTCTCAACGCTAAGGACTTCGATGTGCCACAGCGTCGGAACCGAATGATATTGATTGCGTCGCAGGCACAGCTCGGAGATCCTTTCGGTTTGCCCCCTAAGTCCGCCACCGAGTTGACGGTCCGCCAATTCCTCGAAGACCTTCCCGCTCCCGATGCTGAAGACGCACCTCCGTTACATAGAATACGCCAGATGCTGTCGCCCTTGGTTCAAAAAAGAATTGAAGCTATCAAACGGAATCGCGCCGAACTGCCTGAAGAACTCGCGCTTGATTGCCATAAGAATTATCCCAACGGATTCCGTGATGTGTATGGGCGCATTGAGTTCGATTCCGTCTCACCTACCATCACGCAGGGTTGCACCAACCCATCGAAAGGTCGTTTTGTCCATCCTTCGCAAAACCGTGGCATCACAGCCTACGAGGCCATGCTCCTACAGGGATTCCCAGAAGGCTATCAATTCAACGTCTCCCTTGGTATTGGCAAGATTGCATCAATGATCGGCGAGGCTTTTCCGCCTCCTATGGCACGAGCACAGGCGGCCCACATCAAAAGGAAACTCGAAGCTTCAGAGTGAAGCATAAGGCCCGTTGGCGCGACACAGACTGTGACACGGTATGGGGCGTGAAGAACGAATGCGTTGTTAGGGTCAGGCCTAGAATCTAGAAAGTGGTTGCAGGTCGAAGTCAGGGCATGGTATGGGTGCGACATGGCACGACCTTGGCGAGCTCGGTTGGGATCGAAATACCACCTGATGCAAAGAGGAAAAGGCGACAACCATGCAAGCTCAAAATCTAGATTCTTACCCTGAAAGCTCCCAAACAAACACCGAATCGCCACCCTCAGTCAGATTCACCCAGTCCAATTGTTTAGTCAATAATTCTAGCGCGTATCATGACGTGCCGGCGGCATCATCGCGGGGATATGAACTGCAGTGGTCTCTATTGGCTGGTCACCCCCCAAGGAAGCGCATGGATGGAAACGACACTCCACGCGGTGAACATGGCCACCGAGGCGACGTTGAAGGACTTCTGATAGGCCTCGGCGCGGCGAGACGCCGCCGTCCTGGTTCGCGCTTTTCCTTGGGCATTCGCCTTTCTCCTTCGGCGCGGCGGGGACGCCGCCGCCCTACCCGCTCCGCGCTTTTCCGGAGCCCTTGCGCGCAGCGCCTTTCAGTTTTCAGCTTTTCAGCTTTTCTCTTCAGCGGGGACGCCGTCAACCCGATGCTTCGCGCCGACCCGATTGCCATTTTTCAGTGGCCTGCGGCCAGAGAGCAGGAAAGCGAAGAGAGAGTGTGGGAGTGTGTGGGGTGGATGCGCATCGCGCCGGTAGGGCACGGCGTCCCCGCCGCGCCGCAGATCATGACGAAGGCCCACGGGGATGCGCGTGTGTGAGTATGTGAGTGTGTGAATCGGAGTCGGGGGCGGGGTCGGTATCGGTATCGAGGTCGAATAACACGGGCCAGACAAACCCAGACAGGGCCAGACACAAACCGGGCGTATCATCTGCTTCCGCCACCTCCCACGAAAAAAATCAATGTAGCCACAAAAAGCACAAAAACACACAAAAACGTGTGCTTCGTGATCTTCGTGTCCTTCGTGGTTCATCTCGGTCGGAGTGCGCGTTTCAAAAGTGAGAAAGCGGCGTCGCCACACCTTCAGCCCCTCGCGACGGCGTCAAAATCCAAAATTTCCACGTTATCCGGTAGGGGGGGAAGTTTCCGTTTCTTCGATTTCGATAGCGATAGCGATCCCGATTTCGATAATTGCCTTTGTCCAGTAGCCTGCGGCGCGGCGGGGACGCCGCCGCCCTACCTCGCGCGTTGCGCCGACCCGATTGCTTTTTCCAGTGGCCTGCGGCCAGAGAGCAGGCAAGCGCCGCGTGGGTTCAGAACCGGCTGATGCCTACCCCCGGTACGCCGGCGGTTTGGGATCGAGCCAGTTGAGCAGTTCCGGGCGGATGGCGTAGGCGAACCAGAAGTTGCCGGGAGGAGTGTGGTGCCCAAACACCTGGGCGCCAGCACGGGCCACGAAGAACCGATTGAAGAAGTCTTCGTTGGTTCCCTTGAACACCTTGCGCTCCGCGGCAAACTTCGGCAGGGTGTCGATGTAGAGGTACTTCTCCCGGTTCAGGAAGTCCACGAACTCCTGATCGAACCGCTTTCCGGTCTTGAAGTAGCGTTCGATGGTCGGCACATCGTAACTCAGCATGACCATGAACTTGCGCTTGTTGGTCTTGCACCACGTGCGGAACTTGTCGACGGTGTACATGGTGGAGCGAATGCCGTAAGCCAGATGCAACTTCTGGGCTTCCGCCTGACGGGTCTTGGCATTGCGCAGGTTGACTTTGACGCCCAGCGCCTCGGCCAGCTTCTCCGACTCCTCGATAGGCGCTTCGCCGCCTTCGCGCAGGCAATACAACTGCGCGCCCTGGTCATCCTTGAAGGCGTTGTAGAAGTTATCCGCCCCCACGAGCTTGCGGAGATCCGCCGTCTTCTTGAACATGCCTGGACGTTCGACCCATTTGCCCGTATCGGTGTCCAGACGCAGGTGATTCCAGGGGAATCCATGAACCGGATAGCCGTCCTTCTTGCCGCGCGGGAGGGCCCGGCACATCCACGCCACACGCACCCAGCGGGCGGCGTCGATGTTGCGCAGGTAGTCATCATCCCACACATTGAGAATGATATTTTCGGCGGCGACTTCCTTGATCGCCTCCATGCGCATCGCGCGCTGGTAGGCCTGATAGACGCCGTAGCCGCCAACGCCGAAGTTTCGGATCGGCTCGCGGAAATTGGCGGCGAGAAACTCCTGCCACGTTTCGCCGTTGCTCACCTGCGCACCCTGGGTGTAGCTGTCGCCGTAGGTGTTGATCCGGCACGGCTGATCCGCGTAGTTGATCATGGTGCGGTTATAATAGCGGCGGTCATACGTTCCCAGCGTGACCGTCCCCTCCATGCCGTCTTTCATGCAATGGTTCTGATGCAGATAACCCAGTTCCGCGTCAAACTTGAGGATGGCGGGATTTTTCGGGTCCATGTACCGCTCGATCTCAATCGGATGATACGCGCAGGTGTGCAGCAGATGCTTCATGTCCTTGAGTTCGCTCATGCAGATTCTCCTGTTAAAAAAAATGTCGCCATGGACGGGTCAGACCCATTGCATCCGACCTGAGAACGGCGTGTGAAAGGTGTGAGAATAGTAAAAACGTGGCGGCTGGGTCAAGGAGAATAGGTTACATCTTCAACGACCCGAAGACGTCGCCGAGGGATCCGAGGCCTTTCGAGGGGGCTTTGGACGAGGCCAGGAATGCAGACACCTCGGCCTCCTGCCCCTCCCCCGACGTCCGCGCCTGCCACTTGGCTGGCGTGGTCAGCGAGATGCGGACCCCCTCGATCGATTTCACGATCAGTTTGACCGACGAACCCGGGGCGAACATCCGCTCCAGCCGCGCCGCTGGCGCGCCTCCCTTGGGAATGTCGGTCTCGCCGATGTGCAGCAGACCGGTCTTCTCCTCGGAAAGACGAACGAACACGCCGAAATCCTTGATGCCCTCGACAATCCCCTCGACCTCGCTCCCCGGTGCCAGCTCGCCCGGCTTGAGCGCCTGGACCCGCACGTCAATCGGCTTCAAGCCGATCCGCCGGCGTTCGGGATCGATCGTCTCGACCTGGAGCAGAAGCTCCTGCCCCTCGCTCACGGCCTCGCGGGCCGAGACGATGCGGCGGCCGCTGCCCAGCTTGCTGATCGGCACCAGACCCTCGACCCCGGGGATGATGGTGACAAACGCGCCGAAGGGCTCGATGTGCGTGACCTTGCCTGTCAGCGTGCTGCCGACCGGATACCGTTCGACCGCATCCTGCCACGGGTCACGCTGGGTCGCGCGCAGACTCAGCGACACGCGGTTGCGTTCCAGGTCAATCTCGCGCACCTGCACCTCGACTATGTCGCCCGCCTTGGCCACGTTTTCGGGCTTCGTATCGCGCACCCAAGAGAGTTCCCGGAGCGGGATCAGACCATCGATGCCGCCCAAATCGACGAAAATACCGAAATCGGTCAGCCGCGAAACCACCCCCTTGCGCACATCCCCTTCGTGCAGTTCCGCCAGCAAGGTATCGCGCTGCGCTTCACGCTCCTTTTCCAGCAAGGCGCGACGGCTGAGCACCACATTGTGTCCCTCCTCGCCGTACTCACTCACCACAAAGCCGAATTTCTGGCCGATATACACAGCTCCTTCGGTCTTGTGTAAGTCGATCTGCGAGTAGGGACAAAAAGCGCGCGTCGCGCCAACCATTACCTCATAGCCTCCGTTGACCTCGCTTTTGACGAGACCCTCGATCGGCATGCCGCTTTCGAAAGCACGTCCGACGGTTTGATCCATAAGCAGCGTGCCCGATACCCGCAGGGCAAACATGAACGCACCGCTTTGCATCGAGGTGAAGATGACATTCAGGCTGTCGCCCGGTCTGACGGTCGGCTCGCCCGCTTCGTTCAACACCTCCGCAATCGGGAGCAGACCCTCGTTTTTGGCCTGCACGTCCAAAATCGCGTAGACGTCGTTCAGCGCCAGCACGCGAGCGCTCACCCGCTCGCCGGGATTAAATCCCTTGCGGTAGGCGACCGTCTGCGTGTCCAACATCGCCGCAAAAGCGGCCGTCGCCGCCGAATGATTCGTCTGTTGTGCCATAGATCCGATTCCTTGATGACGCGTCGTACACGGGAACGCTTTCTGACCCGAAAAGACAGTAGTGTAACCGAATGGGACGTATTCGGCAACGCCGGAAAGTGAAAGAATGGTATTGACGGCGATCACCGCGCCGCTTACCCTGTGACACACAGCCTGACAGCCTGTCTGGTTGTTTCGAATGGTCTCCAAAGGAGTGTGCGTGTCGATGGGGTCGGACATCGTAATCGTGGCGATCAACGCGCGGTACAGCCATTGTGCGTACGGTGCGCGCACCCTGATGGCTAATCTCGGGACGATGCAAAATCGCGCCGAGATCATCGAGGCCGACGCCGGCGTTCAGCCGTTCCAGCTCGCCGCCGCCGTGGCGGCCCGGCGTCCGCAGGTCGTCGGGTTTTCCGTCTATCTGTGGAATGCAACGTGCGTGCGAGAGACCGCACTCATTATGCGACGCGTGTTGCCCGACACGCGGATCGTGCTGGGCGGCCCGGAGATCGTCCCGGGTGACAGCGCACGCTGGGACGGCGTGGCCGATGCCTGTGTCACGGGCGAAGGAGAGTCCGCCTTTCGGGCCTTGTGCGCCGAGGCGCTGGCTGGCGGCCGGCTTTGCGAATCCGACGGCGCTGCGCGCCGGGTCTGCGGCGACGCATCAGACCCGGCCGATTTGGAACTCCCCTACTCCCTGTACACGGCCGACGATCTGGCGCGGCGCACCGTCTATGTCGAAAGTTCACGCGGCTGTCCCTTCGGCTGCGTGTACTGCACCTCCTGCCGTACGCCTTTCAGATGCTTCGATCCCGCGCGATTGGCGGAGGCGTTCGATGTCCTGATCGCGCGCGGCGTGCGCGCATTCCGTTTCCTCGACCGGAGTTTTAATGCCGATGAAGACCATGCCTGCGCCATGCTCGATCTGTTTCTAGCACGCCATCCGGGACAGTTCCAGATTCACCTGGAGATCCTGCCGCGACGGTTCGGCAACCGGTTGCGCCAAACCCTCTCCGCCTTTCCTACCGGCACGCTCCACATCGAAGTCGGCGTACAAACGCTCAACCCGGCCGTTGCTCACCGCGTCGGACGAAGCGCGGATGCCGGGACCGTGCTTGACGCGCTGGCATTCCTGATTCGCGAGGCCCGTGCAACCGTCCATGCCGACCTGATTTTCGGTCTTCCCGGCGAGGACGAGACATCGTTCGCGGCCGGTTTCGATCGACTGGTGCGCGAACTTGACCCTCCCGAGCTTCAGGTGAATCTGCTCAAGGGGCTGCCCGGGACGCCCCTCGCGGCACCCGGTGCCGCGCCGGGGCTCGTGTTTAATCCCCATCCCCCCTACGAACTGCTCCGCAGCGACGTGCTTGATTTCGACACGGTCGTCCGCATGCAGGGCTTCGCGCGGTGCTGGGAACTGATTCACAACCGCGGACGATACCCTGAAGCCGCCCACGCCATCTGGGCGCGCGACCACGGTTCTCCCTATGCCCGCTATCGGGCGCTATCCGAGCGCATCCTCACAGCAGAAGGACGACTCTACGCGCTTGGCACACGTCGGATTGAGGACCACCTCGATGCTTTTCTTCGGGAAAGCACACTCTAGAGCCGCTTGCAAAACCCTGTTTTGCCAGCGGAGTGTTCAGGTGTCAGGTTTCGGGTGTCAGGATGAACCACAGGATGTTGCGTCTTCCTGAAACCTGAACACTGAAACCTGAAACCGGCGCTTGCAGGGGGTTTGCAAGCGCCTCTCTAAACTTGTTTTTCAGCGCTCTTGACACCTTCTGCCCGTTTTGACATCCTTACCCGGACATAAGCGTCGCTTCAGATCGATCTCAACGGACGCGTGCCCGCATAGCTTGAAATGTCGTTTTTTTTTAAGGATTCTCTTATGAACGTATCTACAATCATGTTGCGCATACGGAACAAGCTGAGACTCTTGTGGGGCACGCCGCGACGGTTTCTCCTCAACTTGTTTCGTCCGGGTTACGTGCGCGAAAGCCTGGCGCAGCGTTCAGGTGAGTGCCTGCGATGTGGCGCGTGCTGCCGCCTGGTGGTGAAGTGCATCTTCTGCTTTAAGGACAAGGCGGGACTGCCTGCGTGCCGATCGTATAACTTCCGCAACGCTAATTGCAGCAAATTTCCCTTTGATTCCCGGGATATTGCCGACCGAGATCTCATCGCTCCCCATTCTCCCTGCGGCTACTCCTGGGGCCGAAAAGGAAAGAAAACCAACAAGTCTTAGAAACGGGATGTCGTGTTAGTGTTCGCCTAGGAGATGCGACAGCGTCCACCGGTATTCGCGGGCGATGGATTCGGCCAGATCTCCGGTCGCCAAATCAGCGGGAAGCACGCCATACGTGTAGGTTTCAATCTCCAGATGCTCCGTGGCACCTGCGGCGATGAGTTGTGCGAAGCGCGGGGTAAACAGGTGCTGCGTGGAGCGCAAGTCGCCAAAGCCCTCGAAAAACAGCGGCACATGGAAGTGGACCCGCCACTGCTCATCCGGCGCCGCAGGCGCGGCGAGTGCATCGGGCAGATCGGCAAACGCATGTTCGGAGCCGTCCGGGGACCGCCGCCGCGTCTGATGCAGATAGACGTCTTCGCAAAAGTTCTGCAAGGCCGCAGGCGCATCCGCACCGTCGCGCACACCGAGTGCCGCGCCGAGATGAATTTTGCTCACGGGCACCCCGGCGGCGCGCAGGCGATCGAGACTGTCCGCTAGATCCTCGAACGCGACGGCCATGTGAACCGTGTCGAAGCAGACGCCGACATGCCGTGCCAGCGTCGTCTCGGCGGCTTCCGCGCTCATGCCGCGCTGCTCGCGCAGATGGGCGATACCCCATTCCCGCAAAGGCCCCGTGAAGAATTCGATCACTTCGCGGGTGTTTTCAAACGTGCAATCGGGTTCGGGTTCGAGCGCAATCGCGATGGACTTGCCGGTTCGGGTCAATGTGTCGGCCGCGTGGGCGGCTGCGTCGGCGATGTTGGCCACCAGTGCCTGGACATCGGCGACGGTCGTAATCCACGGCTTGTATGATCCGGGCACGGTGGAAATGCTGCCGTTCTCGCCTTCGGGCAACAGCGCCGCCAAAATATCCGTCAGCAGATTCGTATAGTCCAACCGCTCGCGCTGCCGCCAGTCCGGGCGGTAGACAGTCGCTTTCACCGGTCCGCCATGAAAACGCCCGTAGGGAAAGCCGTTGATGGTGAAGACGTACAGATCGTTGTCGCGGCAGAACGCGCGGAACGCGTCGAGCCGGGCGGGAATGGCAAGGGTCTGTGCGGCCGTCCAGCCCAGTCTCAATCCTAGTCCGAAGGGTCCGGGCCGGCCCACGAGCCGTTTGATGCGCAAGGCTTGGTCCCGCACGGCGGCGAAATTCTCATCCCAGGTCTCGCCGGGATGGACGTTCATACAGTAGGTCAGATGGATGGGTGGATGGCTCTGCACTCTCATGACAATGTCCTTAATGCCTGAATGGCCGTCTCGATGTGGATGGCATCCAGAACATGCACCTCGCGCTTGGCCCCGATGCCGACCGGCAGGGTTATGTTCAGCGCGCCGCCCAGATGTTCGCGGAAGCGCTCCAGTCCCGCCAGCAGAAGCAGTTCCCCGCGGTCGTTGCGCGCTTCGATGCAGGAATCCCAGACCGGCAAGCCGCCATCCGTCAATCCCCTGACGAGGCGAGTGAAGTCGGCGCTGGCCACCAGCCCGGTCTGCAGGGCGATGTGGGCGTCGAGCGCCAGGCCGATCGCCACGGCCTGGCCGTGACCGATCCGATAATGGCTCATGAACTCGATCTGGTGCGCGGACCAATGTCCGAAATCAAGCGGACGGGCCGATCCGGTCTCGAACGGATCGCCGCCCTGTCCAATATGGTCGAGATGAAGCACGGCGCACCGTCGAATCACCGCCTCCTGTGTCGCGGCGTCGCGCGCGGCGAACGCGGATGCATGATCGCAGAGAAAGTCAAAAAACGGAGCGTCCCGGATCATCGCCACCTTGAACGCTTCGGCCAGGCCGCCGCTCCAGTCGCGTGGCGCGAGCGTTCTGAGAAAATCGAAATCGACGATGACGCCGAAAGGCGGGGCAAATGTCCCCGCAAAATTCTTCGTGCCGTTGTCGTCAATCCCGTTTTTGACACCGACGCTGGCATCGCACTGTGCCAGCGTCGTGGTGGGGATGCGCACAAGTCTCAATCCACGATGCGCCAGCGATACGGCCAACCCCAGCATGTCGAGCATGGCCCCGCCGCCCACGCCGATCACGCAACTGTGACGATCCAGCCGCAGCCGCCCGATGTGCGCGAGTGTCTCGTGAACGGCGACCCAGCCCTCCTTTGCCGCCTCGCCGCCGGGCAGGATCACCGGCGGTCCAGCCGGCGCGAGGCTGCTGGCATGGCGATGCACATAAGCCTCGATGGTTGGCGCCAAGGCCGGCCAGGCCCGGGCGAGGCCGCTGTCGATGCACACGAGAATCGTGTGAACCGTCGCATCGCCCCGGCGGCCGATCACGCGCGCCAGCGTCTCACTCTGCGGCGAGAACACACCGCGGGTAAAATGCACGGGATAGTCAAACGTGACCGTGAACCGTTGATGGTAAACATCGCCGAACCCTGTTGCATCCTGATCGCTCATCGTGTTTTCCTTCAAATACCCCGATTGTGTTCCTTTCATGCCGATTCCAGCCACCGTTTCACCCCGCGAGCCAGTTCGACAATGCCACCCGCACCGGCCAGAGCGGGGATCGTGGAGGCGATCGCTATCTCTCTCCCCTCGCCGATACGCCCGTGCGTGCCGCCGATGCGACGCGTGTCCTGGCTGACGCCGGGCGGGAACAACGAAAAAAACAATTCACACGGGTCGAATCCGGGTTTGTTGTGGATGTCCACGTGGCTGGCATAGTCCGGCGCGTTCCGGCGATCCGTCCACCACGGATAGGCGAACCAGCGTCCGGGTCGAGCCACGGCAACCAGCTCGCCGCCGTTTTCATGTCGCATGCCGAATTCGGCTTGAGCCGCCGCGTCCAGCACCCGATCGACGCCGTCGGCGGCGAGCAGAATCTCGCGGACACGCGGGATATCGGCACCGTCCGCAATATGGATGTGCGCCACTTCGTGATCCACCAGCGCCAGCGCGCGCGAAGCGTGAAAGTCGGCATAGAGCCGGCCCTTTACGTTTCGCGCCTTCATCAGGCCGTGCTCGTACAGGATGCGATTGGGCAGCACCGCCGCGCCGGAGCAGTCGACGATCGCATAGTCGCCAAAAATCACGGTCTCGTAACCGGTCCTTTGTGCAGCGGCCAGCAGCACGCGCAACTGACCTTGCAACGCCTCGATCGCCCGTCGGCTTTTGGGATGATGAGGCCCGTAGCGTTGAAAATCGTAATCCAGCGATGGCAGGTAGGTCAGGCACAGCCTGGGGGCCAGAGCCGGATCGGCCAGGATTTCGGCCGTGGCGGCGGCGATCCAGTCGCCCACCTTGGCCGATGCGAGCGGTCCCCAGTACTGGTGCAACCGAAAGGGCCTGCCGATACGGCTGCAAAGCTGCCGATACAGTCCCTCCGGGCGGCAGTAGCAGTCTTCGATCATGCCACCATGGCTCTTGTGGATCGGCGCGGGCGTGAGCAGAATATCGGTATCCCCGCCCAAGCTCTGCTGCCAGAAAAGCTGGGCCACGGTGCCGCCCGCGCGGCGGAAATCCTGCCACAGACTGGGACCCGCCACCAGCGCCGACGACTGTTCCCAGAGCGAGACCCGGCGCAGCGTGCGGTCGTAACGACCGTTGGCGATCATGCCGTGAGCGGACGGCATCGCGGCGGTTCTGAAGCTCGCCTGCACCGTGCAGGTCACGGCCGGGAAGACGCTTTGTCCGGCCTGAAAGTCGAGGCCGAGATCGAGACCGCGCGCGGCGTCATGCGAAAGCGCCGCCGCTTGAACGATCAATATTTTTCTTTTTGACGGTGACATGCCGAGACTCCGGGGTTCCCTGATTTATCATGTGCAATAAAAACGTTTAGCGAGGCGGACCTGGCAGGCCCAGAGCGCCAGGCCGATCACACCCGGCGCAGCCAGTCCGCCCCAACCGATGCTGGCCAAACAGACCTGCATGAACAGCAGACCACGCAACCACAGTCCGACGGCAGCCTGCACCCGGCTGGGAGCCGGCCGGCCGACCAGATGATGCCCGACCAGACCTGCCCCAATGGCCATCGGGATACCGAGCGCAAAGGCGAACATCCACGTTTCGATTCCCGCCAGGCGCACGGCCCAGCCCACGGCGCCAAAACCGGCCACCAGAACCAGAGCGGGAAGCCAGCGGCGAAAGCCCAGTTCCGTCGCGCGGGTCTCGCTCCGGGCGATGATCGTGACGGCGGCCACGTAAAGACCGAGCAACCCGGCCGACGCCAGCACAGGTGCCGACAGCTCCCCCCGCCAGCCGGCCGCGACGGCGCCCGTCAACAGACTCAGCGCCCGGCATGCGCCCATGAACAGCGGACCGAGGACTCGGAATCGCTTCATCACGCCGTTGTACAGCAGCACAGTAGCCGTCAGCACCGCAGCCGTTCCCATGCTGGCCCATCCATTGAACCCCGAAAGCGCGATGCCCGCCGCCGCCGTGAGCAGGCAGAGCAAAATCGCCGTGCGCTGCCGGACCCCACCGGAAGGGATCGGACGGTCGGGCCGCTCGCGCCGATCCTCGGCCTGATCGAAGAGGTCGTTCCCGATCAACCCGTGAGCGTAAATCAGCAACGCGGCCGCCACCGCCACGCCCGCGCGCCCCCAGGCCGGCATGCCCATTCCGCACCAGGCGCATCCAGCATCCAGCGCCGCCGTTGAAAAACCGGCCGCCGATGCCAGCAGGAAGCCGGCCACCGGATCACCGGGAACCGTCAGCAGATTGGGCGGACGCAGCAACGCCCAGCCCGCGTGCCGCGCCGGGGCGGCGTGGTGCACACCGCTCATCGCTGGAACTCACGTGGATCGACCGGCGCGAGGTCGAAGCGAGGCCGCCAGGCCGGAGATTGGGAATAAAACGCCATCGCGTTGGCGAAGACCAGACGATGGACGGTCTGCGCGTCGTGTCCGTCGGCCTTCATGTGCTCGACCACCTTGATCAGGCTCAACGGATCGGAGACGCCCCAGTCCGCCGACCCGCTGACGATGATACGCTCGCTGCCGACGCGCCGCACGATGTCGCTGACGCGCGCGGGGTTCAGCTTCGAAAAGGGATAGACCGTCAGACCGCAGAAGCAACCGGATTCCTTGAGGGCCAGGTCGATGGTCTCCTCCGTATTGTGATCCAGATAGACCCTGCGTTCGTCCATGCCGGCCTTGCGCAGGCACGCCAAGGTCCGTTCGATGCCGGCCGGCTTATTGACATGGGGCAAATGAACGATCACGGGCAGATTGCGCTCCTGCGCGATATCGAGCTGCCGCAGCAAGGCGTACTCCTCGTTATCGGTGATGCGGTCGAAGCCGATTTCGCCCAGGGCCACACACCGCTCATGATCGAGATACTCGCCCATTCCGGCCAGCACCTCGTTGACCAGCGTCGTGTTCCCGGCCTCCTTGGGGTTGTAGCCGATGGCGGCAAAATGATCCACGCCGAACCGCCGCGCCCGCACGGTCTCAAAGTCGAGCACCAGTCTAAAATAGTCGAAGAACGTTCCGGCGTAGCGCCGGTCGCTGCCCAGCCAGAACGACGGTTCAACGCACACCCGGATGCCGGCGCCGTACATCGCCTGATAGTCATCCGTCGTGCGCGAATACATGTGAATATGCGGTTCTATAATCACAATCGATCCTCCGTCCAAGCGAAGTAAAAAACACAACCCATGTGCTTAAACGAAGCGACAGGGAAAAAAGTTCATGTCGTGGACGGTCCCCTATAGGCGTCTTTCAGAATCTGCGCGTCCGGCGTGAGGGTGTCCGGCATGCCGGAAATCAGTTTCAGATGGTTGACGAGGGTGTTGACCCGCTCGACGCTCTCCGTCGCCATCTTCAAGAGTTCGCGCTGGGATGCGGTCAGTTTCCCGGCACGTCCGGAATGGAGCATCTCGATCACGCCGGAGGAAACGGTGAGCGGCTGAGTGATCTCCTGGCTGATTTCGGCATAGCGAGTCACCAAATCCTCGCGGGTAAGCTGCAGTCCGATGCCGTTGCGCCGCGCCGCGCTTTCGATGCTGGCAATGGTCTTGCGGTCGGCGTACACCTGGCCGGCCAACGATCGGATTCCCCGTTCGGCATCCGTCGACAGGGAGGCGAGCAGATCGCGAATCGGGTTGAAGGCCGCCACCATATCCACATATCGGTCTTCGATGGCGCTGTCTTCGTGCTGCTCCAGCAATGCGGCGGCTTGCCGGAGCATCGCCGCCAAGGCAACGGATCGCTGCCGACGCGCGGCGATGGTCTCCTGGCGGACCTCTTCTGTCTGACCGGGGGGCGTCGTTGCGCAGAGGGCGTCGGCGTCAGCTCCGTTTTTCTCCGGAAGTGCGGCCAGCCCCAGCATGTCCGCCAGGATTCTCGTGCCTGTTCTACGGGGGGCGCGCGGTTTGGCCGGACGGTCCGGGTCTGGCTTGGCAGCCCGGGAATCGGAGACACGCCGGTACTGCACGTTCACGACCTGCACGCTGCGCAGGTTGGCCGTTTTCATGACGTTGTCAAAGCCGCCGTCGGCGGCCAGGGTCATGGGCGGCGTGCCGAACAGCGCCAAAAACTTCAGAAACTCGTCCCTGTTCGCTGGAGGGAGAAAGGCAATTCCCTCGATCTTGTGGAGCACCATCCGTTCCAGCAGGTTTCTGGCCTGGGAACTCCCGGCATTCGAGGCTTCGCCGTTGATCAGAAGCGTCCGGTCCCGAAGCGTGATTTCAATCGCGCCGTGCTCGCCGACCACCCGTTCCAGCATGGGAAACGCGGCGCGCGCCGCGATTTGCGTCACGTTATGGGCCACGCCGTAGATCCCCGCCTGGCCGATCAGCAATGACAGATCGCGAAGCAAAGGAATGAGGGTGTCTTCCGGTATCTTTGTCAATTTCATAATCCACACTCCGGGTTGAATGATCGATCAGCAGTAGTAAAGCACATTTCCGTGCGCTTGACAAACACTGGATACCTGCCGGCGGACCAGCAATTCTAATTATGACAGCCGCTATCGGGATCCAAATCGGGATCGGGACCGAAATCGACGAGAAAGCAAGGAATTCGACCCCGATAGCGATAGCGATTTCGATTTCGACTGTACAGATGTGCCATAATTAGAAATGCTGGCCGACGGACGCATTACCCTTC
>CAMBQN010000039.1 GCA_945870025.1 Akkermansia muciniphila | reverse complement strand
ACCTTGATGCATAGCCGCCCTCCGCCTGTGAAAAAGGCGGAAACAGTAGCGGCTGATTTGAAAAGGTCACGGAGATTTTCACGTCGTTAACTTGCCATTATCAGAGAGTTATGCCATATTTCTTCCGAATCTTTGGGACAGTACTGATCTTTTCATATTAAAATAACGAATAGCGTTTTATCCCTCGTGCAGCAAAGTGTATGACGGTTGCTGTTTGCAAACAAGCGTATTCTTCCCGCTTGATGTCCACAACAAATGGTCCGTCCATTGAATCAGCTCTTTTTAGGTTCAATGGCGGACGCGAAGATAGTTTTGAATCTCGTCGTGGTTCCCTGCAAAATCGAAAGTTAGAACCCCCTTCTGCGCCACGAAGACCAGCCGCCACGCCAGCCCGGTTCGGCATTCGTACAGGTCTTCCCCAAGTTTACGGATGGAAATGCCCGCATGCACGTGCGGATTGCCGAATCCGTCCTGCACGAGTCTCAACGTGGTTGACACTTCATCTTCGCGCCCCGCTTCCCTCACCTTTCTTCTGAACCTTTTTGTGAGTTCAACGGAAATCATTTTTGCCCCCGGTGAATGGCCTGACTTCCCTGCGGGCACGCGCAGACTTGACGTCATGGCGGATTCTCTTTTCAGCGGATGCCATTTCGTGTTCGCTCAGGCCGTATTCCTGAAGCGCATAATCGGAGGCATAAACCTCCACAGGCCGCAGGGCGACAACTTTGCCTTCAAACATGAAACCAATGTCATCGCCTTCTACAGCCTTCTTGAGCCAGTAACCGAGTCGACCCCTGCCTTCAGTGATGGTTAGAGTTTTCATGCGCTCATTATGGAGTACACCGCCGTTTTGCGCAACAGCAATTTCGAGACAGCAATTTCGAGAATTCGCTTGAACCCGGAACGCACAAGGACTACAGTCTGATTGTCATAACCGAATCGACATGAGGAAGGGAGTCATCATGGGCGACAAGAAAAGCAAGAAGGACAAGGCCAAGGAACTGAAGCAGAAGGATGCCAAACAGGCGAATGCGGCCAAGGAGAAGCAGGCCCGGATGCATTCGCAGAAGCCGTAATACCACGGAGGCGCGTGCGGAACCTCCTGCGTCGGTTCTGCACGCGCAGTATTCAGAAGCCAGAATTCAGTGAGCCGCTTGCAAAACCCTGTTTTGCAAGCGGAGTGTTCAGGTGTCAGGTTTCGGGTATCAGGATGAACCACACGATGTTGCATCTTCCTGAAACCTGAACACTGAAACCTGAAACCGGCGCTTGCAGGGGTTTTGCAAGAGCCTCAGTATTCAGAACCTGGAGATGACTATGATTTTCCCTTCTGCACACCTGTCAACTCGGCTCGCCCATGCAGGCTCGCGTCATGACCTGGTGACCGGCGCATCGAGCGTTCCCATCTACCAGGTTTCAACTTTCCAGCAGGATGATCCCGAGCACCTCGGCCCCTACGACTACGCCCGCAGCAACAACCCGACCCGAGCCGCGCTGGAGGAGGCCGTCGCCAGCCTCGAAAACGGCGCGCAGGGCCTCGCCTTCGCATCGGGCATGGCCGCCATCTCATCCACACTGCTCCTCTTCGCGCCGGGCGACCACCTGATCGTCGGACGCGACATTTATGGCGGCACCTATCGCATTCTGACCACCCTCTTCAAGCGGTGGAAGCTGGACGTCACGTTTGTCGACACCACCGACCCGGAGCAGGTCCGCCGTGCCATCACCCCCACCACGCGCGCCCTCTTTGTCGAGTCGCCCGCCAATCCGCTCCTGCAGATCACCGACCTGCGGGCCATGGCCTCCATCGCCCGTGAACACGGCCTACTGGCCATCACCGACAACACCTTCATGACCCCGCTCCTGCAGCGGCCGCTCGACCTCGGCTTCGACATCGTCCTCCACAGCGCCACCAAATTTCTCGGCGGCCACAGCGATCTGATCGCCGGGCTGGCCGTGGCGCGCGAGGCCGAAATGGGTCGCCGCCTGCGCGCCATCCAGAACGCCTTCGGCGCCATTCTCGGTCCGCAGGATGCTTGGCTCGTCCTCCGCGGCATCAAGACCCTCGGCGTCCGCCTGGAGGCACAGCAGCGCACCGCCACCGCCGTGGCCGCCTGGCTGCGGCAGCGCCCCCAGGTGCGACGGATCTGCTACCCCGGACTGGCCGACCACCCCGGCTGCGCGATTCACGCCAGCCAGACCTCGGGTCCCGGCGCTGTGGTGTCGTTTGAACTGGCCGACCGCGCCGCCGCCGTCGACTTCTTGAAGCGGGTGCGGCTGCCGCTGGTGGCGGTGAGCCTCGGCGGTGTCGAGAGCATCCTCTCCTATCCCGCCACCATGTCGCACGCCGCCATGCCACCCGCCGAACGTCTGGCGCGTGGCATCTCCGACGGCCTCATCCGCTTCTCCGCCGGCCTCGAGTCAGTCGATGATCTGATCGCCGACTTCTCCGCCGCGTTCAACCGAAAAATGGACTTGCGAGTGTGAAGAAGACGTGCTAGCCTTCGTCCCGGAATTCGGGATTCGTTTGCGAAGGCGTGGATGTCAGCCGACGCAGGCGAACGTGAAGGGGGGTTTCTATGACGGCAATAGAAACGCAAGAGGCGCGGCGTGAGCCGCAGGATGCCGTTCAAAGATCCAAACTATTGAAAGCCGAAAGCCTGAGCCGCATGGCTGGCGCCGTTGCCCACCACTTCAACAATAAGTTGATGGTGGTGACAGGCAATTTGGAAATGGCCATGCGCGCGCTGCCTCAGGACTCGATTCTGAGCGCGTATCTGGAGCAGGCCATGCAGGGAGCCCGCCAGGCGGCGGATATCAGCACGTTGATGCTGACCTACCTCGGCCAGATGAACGGCGTGCATGAGCCGATGGATCTGGCTGGGATATGCCGACAACGCCTGCCGGAATTCAAACACGGCATGCCGCCAAACATTGAATTCAAAACCGATCTGCCCGATCCGGGTCCCATTGTCCTGGCGGATCCGCGCCAGATTCGTCAGCTACTGATCAATCTGATCGCCAACGCTCAGGAGGCCATCGGATCCAAGTCGGGAACCATTCGTCTGGCCGTCAAAACGGTTTCACGGGCGAACATTCCGGGCACCTACCGGTTTCCCTTCGAATGGGAGCCGAATGCCAGCCGGTATGCCTGCCTGGAAATAGTGGACACGGGTTGCGGCATTGCCGACACGGACAAGGAGAAGCTGTTTGACCCGTTCTTCTCGACCAAGTTCACCGGCCGCGGCCTGGGCTTGCCCGTGGTGATCGGCATGCTCCGCGGCAACGACTCGGGCATCACGGTGGAAAGCACGGTGGAACATGGCAGCACGTTCCGCGTTTTTCTGACGTTGGTCCAGGAAGCCGATGCCCGCAAACCGGCGCTCGCCACCCCAGCCCCGCAAAAGGCTGCGGACGGCCAGACGGCGCGCACTGGAAAAATCGGCACGATGCTGGTGATCGAGGACGAGTCCGCCGTGCGCGATGTCATCACGCTCATGCTGCAGAATCTGGGGCTGACGGTGCTGATCGCCGAGAACGGCGCCGCAGCGCTGGAGCTGTTCCGGCGGCATCGGGCCGAAATTTGTTGCGCCTTGTGCGACCTGTCCATGCCACACATGGATGGTTGGGCGACGCTGACCGCGCTCCGGGCGTTGCGTCCCGACCTGCCGGTCATACTGGCCAGCGGCTATGACGAAGCGAGGGCCCTGGCGGGCGACCATCCGGAACGCCCTCAGGCTTTCATCGGCAAGCCGTACGACATGATGGAACTGCGCGACACGATTGAAAAGGTGCTGGGCGTTCGCCTCACCGACTCATGGACGGGGGTCGATCAGGTAGAAGATCCAATCGGGGGTTTGGGCCAGCCGGAGGTAACGCGCGGAGCCGAGCGTGTCGGCGGGACGCAGATCCGAAAATCGGGCGAGCGGATGCGTCGGCGCGGGAACCACGAGGACGAGTGAACGGGTTTCCCAAACCGGAAGCTTGGCCGGATGGAAGTCAATGAAGGCGTATCCGTCGGTCGCGGCCAGCAGCGGTCGAATCACGTAGCTCCAGTGACCGCTGGCCACCGGCGTCAACCCCGGACACGTCCGGGCCCATGCATCCGCCAGCGGTTCGCGTCCAGATGTGCCGTGACCCGAACGCCAGAGGTCGGACACGCCCCGCACGGGATAGAAGGCCGAACCCATGATCATCCAGTTGAGGAACAGATAGATCGTCAGGACGTAGGCGATGGAGACGACCTGTATCCAGCGTACCGCCTTTTCCTCCGCGCGCAGCCGCCGCCAACCGCAGACCGCCACGTCCCCGATGATGCGCAGCGCCACGAGCGCAATTCCCGCCGCATGGGCGAACAAAACGAGTCCCCAGAAAACGCCGGACAGCGCGCGAATCTCGGCGAGATCTCGGCGTTCCAGAAAGACCGCCACAATCAGCATCGCAAGGCAGGCGAGTAGGTCGCCGTGTTCCGTCGGCCCGAGCGCTGCCGCCGCGAGCGCCAGCAGCAGCGGGGCGGCCCTCTGCAGACGCCCCGCGCCCCACCCGGCGAGCAGCAGGCGCAGGGGTTGCGCCGCCAGCGCCAGCAGCGCGGCCAAGCCATACAGGTAGGCGTAGACGGTGCCGGCTGAATGCACAAACGGCAGGAACGGCAACGCGGCCACGACAGGCAGAGGCATGAAGGCCAGCGATGAGACGGCCGCTTGACGTCCGATCGGCAGCTCGGCCGCCAGATCACGCAACAGACCGGACCGGATCAGCCACAGGTCGGAGGATTCGGCCGCCCGCTCATGCGTCAGCACCAGTGCCAGCGTGACCAGCACGAAGCAGACCCCCGTCTCTCGGATGTAGGCGAGCAGCGTGCCCCGCCAGGCTTGGCCGTCGGTCATGGTGCCACCTCCCAGTCCGTCGTGCCATCATGCGGGGTCTTCTCCCAGAAGAAGGGCTTGGTGATGAGCTGCAACGCCCCCTTCCAAGCCCCGATGCTCATGAGTACCCAGTAGAACGGCATCAGCAGGCATTGCGGAAGCAGGTGGTAGTAGCGCCGCCGCAGACAGCCCAGCATGGCCGAAAGAACAAACGCCGCATTCCCCGCCAGAAAGCTCAGGAGCGCCGGGACGAGCACCCACAGGGGGAAGAAGTCGCGGATCGCGTGGGCGCCCGTGATGAACCACGCCGCCGTCAGGAGCCAGTAGAAGGGGTTCATCAGCAGACAGAGGCATCCGGCGCCAAAGAGCAGATGAAAATGAATCAACTTGCTTAGCCCTAGGCGACGCCGGAGGTCGCCGTGCGCCCGGAGATGCACGAGGTAGGTCTGAAGATACCCCTTGACCCAGCGGCTCCGCTGGCGGATCCAGGGAAGCGTGCGGAAGGTCGCCTCTTCCCAGGTGGTGGAGTCGAGCACGGCGGTGCGCAGCCCGTTGCGATAGAGGCGGATCCCGAGATCGCAGTCCTCGGTCACGTTGTAGGGATCCCACCCGCGGATCGTCCGCAGCGCCGGAAGGCGGAAATGGTTGGAGGTGCCGCCGAGCGGAATCGGCGCATCCAGCCGGTGCAATCCGGGGAGGCAGTAATCAAACCAACCGCTGTACTCGATGGCGAAGAAGCGCGTCAGCCAGTTGCGGTCGCGGTTGTAGTAGTTCAGCGACGCCTGCAGGCAAATGACGGATTCCGGCAGGCTGACAAAAAGCGAGGCGGCTTTCTTGAGCTGGTCCAGTTCGGGACGATCCTCGGCGTCGAAGATCACCAGAATGTCGCCGGTGGCCCGGCACAGGCCGACGTTGCAGGCCTTGGGTTTGGTGCGGGGCTGGCTGACGGGAACCACGACCGCCTCGAACGGCGGCGTCACGCCGGCGCGGGCCACCGCCTCGCGCGTCAGTGAGTCATCCTCCTCGACCAGCAGCAGAATCTGCAACCGGTCCAGAGGATAGTCCAGCCGCCGCAGATGCGCCAAGAGTCCGGGGACGGCCGTCTCTTCGCGGTACAGCGGTACCAGCACCGTGTAACGGGGCCAGCCGTCCGCCGGCACGGCGTCAGGATCGAAGACCTGCCGCTGCCGGCGCAAGGAGAGGAACTGAAGCGCCAGCTTGTAGTGGCAAAAGGCTAGATAGAAGAGAATAAACGAAACGTTGAGGGTGAGCACCGTCGCCCGCGCATTCAGCCACAGGGCGAGTCCGAGGAGCAGCCCCGTGACGGCGAAGAGGATCGCCTGGCGGCGCGAGAGCACCGTTGCGGCGTTCGGTTCCGGGAGCGGCTGGAGCGTGAGGTCGGGATTCATGGCGCAAGTTCCCTCAGGTCGATGAACGGACAGCCGAACGCGAGGCTCAACCGGTTGAGGACCAGCGCGAGCGCCTGCGTCGGCGGGCTGGCGAGCTCGATCCCGGGATCTAGGACCAGCACCGGTTCGCCGCCCGCCAGCCGCACCGCGCGCATGAATGCGTGGAGCCGCCGGGTGGCCTGCTCGCCGCTGATGCCCAGCCGCGCCACCCGGCGATCGAGCCGCACCAGCACGCCCGTGCCCGGTTTCACATCACCCAGCGCGGCGTCCAACGGCGCGGCATCCGCAGACCATGGATCCAGGTGCAGGAACTCGGGCATCACGGTTTCGGGCGGCGCGCCGCGCCACCACGGCGCCAGGCGGCGGCCGGGCAGCGGCAGGGACGACCTGATCGGGCCTGTTTCGATCAGGCGCGTCAGGAGGGTCGTCGGCCGCTTCGGCGGTGGCTCATCCGGAACGGCGTCCCATCGTCCCAGCGACGCTTCCAGCAACAGCACCGGCCCGAGATGCACGCGGAACGGCGCGCCCTGATCCCGCGCCACCAGCGGCCACTCCACCCCGTGGCGGGGCGAATGGAGCCGTGCGGCCGGCGGCGGGCTGCGGTCGGCGCCGATCTGCACCGTGAGCGGCAGCTCGGCATCGTACAGCAGGGTTTTGAGCGCTGGCGGATTCGTTCCTGTCGTGCGGACATCCCATTCCAGGGAGAATGGAATCCGAGCGGGATTCCAGGCCCAGATCGGAATCGCAAGACCATCGGAGGTCAGCGCGCGCAGTCCTTCGCCGGCGAAGAAGTCGGTGTGCCGGCGGCCGTCCCGAGTCCAGGCGGCGACGGCAATGGGCGTCCGGGGGCGCCGCAGTTCCAGACCGAGCGCAGGCGCGAGGGCGGCTCGTGTGACGCCCCGGTGGCGAACCTCCACCACGCAAGGGATGCGACCGTCGAGCGCCCATTCCGGGACGACGGCGAACGCTGGCGCGAGCGGATTGGAGAACGGCTGCGCGATCAGGGCCGCATCGGGGCGGGCCGGCTGCGGCGGCCGCCATCCCAGGCGGGCCAGGCAGGCGCCTCCGCTTTGCTGGTGATAGAACGCGACCTCGTGCAGCCCCCGCTTCAGCGTCACGCGGCCCTGCCGTTCCCAGAGGTTGGCGGCCGGACGGTTGAGCACTTCCATGTCATGTCCGCCCGGCCAGGCGATCACGGGATGGCCATCGATCGTCACGAAGCAGCCGTCATCCGAATTCGCGGCGAACACATACTCGCCATCCTCGGGGGCCAGCAGCGGACCTTGGTAAACCGCCAGAAAGTTCTCGCTGGGTCCGAGCGGATTTTCCACCTGGTCAATGACGGTCACGGAGGTTTGGCGCTTTTCGGACAGGGCGGCGAATCGCTGTTGAAACAGGTCGATGGTGCGAATCGGGGCCGCGCGGATTCGGGCGACGGTCACGGACAATCCCTGCGAGGTTTCGTCCAGCGCGGTCGGCTCGAATGGCGCCGCGCTGTCGCCGGCGGTCACCATCAGCGGCTGGGCCTGTGCGGCCCGCACCACGATCCGCCATCCGGAGCCGTCGCCCAGCGGCGACCAAGTGAATGGCACCGGCTGGCCGGCGGTGTCGGTGACACGCGGACACCGCCGCCAGCAGGCCTCGGGCAGGCCGATGCGAACCTCCAGGACCGCCCGCTCGGCGGCGGCCGGGGCCACGACACCGGCCTGTGGCAGGATGCGCCAGGACCAATCGCTTGCGCCGCTGGCAGCAGTCCGGACCGCCGTGTCGCGGACCGCCACGGGCGGTGGACCGGGGCTGGGGGTGGCGTCGGCGCGCGGCCGGATCTTGATGGCCCACCCGTCGCTGAACGCGGGCGGGGCGATTTCGCCCGCGCCGCCTTCGCCCACGGCGAACGCCTGCGTGAGCGGGGTTCGTCCGCGCTGCAGATCCCAGTACTCCGCGACGTATGTGCCCGGTGCCAGGCCGGTGAACAGGACGCGGTTGTCGGCGCAAAGCGACGGCACGCCGCGGGTGCGGGCGAGCGTGTCGTAATTATAGACGAAGAGAAACCGCCGCGTGGCGTTGCCAGCCATCAGCGCGCGAAGGTTGCCCGCGCGGCTGGCGCAGGCGACCTCGCGGTTGCGCCAGCCGCCCTTCCCGGGCGCATCCTCGACGATGAGGTCCTCGTCGCGCATGAAGTCCGCCACGACGCGGTACCAGCCGCCGAGGGCCTCCCCGTAGTTGACGTTCCACCACCAGCTCAGCGGCGTTCCGGCCAGGCCGCTGGCGACCCCGCTCCAGAGCGCGCCGAGCGTGTCGCGCCGCATCTTGAAAGCCGGGTCGCCGGCATAATGTCCCGCGCACTCCGACACGAGCATCGGACGGTCGTGCCCGCGGTAAAGTTCCGTGAAGTCGCGGATGGCCGTGATCTGGTCGTCCGCAAACCCGGCGATGCCGCCCGAATAGACATTGGCGCTGACAAACTCAACCTCCGGTTCGCGGAAAAAGGAGGGATCGTGGTTGGGCATGCACATCTGGTTGACGGAGATGTGGCCGTACGGGTCGGCCTGGCGCAGGAACCGCAACTGAGACACGATGTAGGGCTTGGCCTCGGGCCAGCGATACGTCCCGGCCACGATGTCCGGCTCGCTCATGATGGCAAAGGAGTGGATCGCGGGCGAATCGGCATATCGGGCCACAATGTACGTCAGCCGATTATTGGACAGCGTCTGGGTTCTGGGGTGGGACCAGAATTCCTTGGCCTCATAGAGAAAGCCGCCGTTGCGAACATTGTAGGGATGCTGCGGCCAGCCGTAATCCTCTTTCAGTCGGGTGTGATTGAGGGCCTCCCACTGGAGGCGGATGCCCCGCCGCTCGCAGTGTTCCACGATCCGGTCGTTGATCCAGGCGTTCTTCAGATTGTATCGGCCGATGCCGCCGTAGGTGTCGACGGACGCATTCCATTCCAGCCCGTTCCACCAGTCGCTCAACCAGAAGCGAATGAAGGTGCCACCCGAATCGGCGAGATCGTCGAGCAATTTGTGCATGAATGCCAGACTCATGGTATCGGGCAGATAGGGGACATAGTCCTGTCCGTAGGGCCGATCCATGGGGTATGGGATGTTCCATCCGACCGGGTAGAAGAACCGGCCGTCGGCGTGCTCGAAGAAGCGCGGACTGCGGGGCGAGACCCGCAGAAAGTCGGGCGGCGTGCCGTCGGTCACGTCGAACGACCCGTGATCCAGCACCCGTTCGTCGCCGCCGGAATCGCGCGTGAGCAGCCGGTAGGCGTGCGGCCCCGTGACTCGGGGGCGGTAGCGCGCGAGAAAGTGCTTGGGGCCGCAGGGGCGAAAGGTTTCGCCCGCCGGGCTGTCGACGGCTTCGAAGTTCTGATGATGGAAGGGCCGGATGCGCAGCGGCGCGGCGTCCGCAGGGGTCACCTCCAGCACCGTCTGGAGCGCGGTGTAATCAAACGGGTTGCCGTTCCAGTCCTCCAAATCAAACGCCAGTTCAAAGCGCCCGCCCAGCGGCACGGGGGCGGCGAGCACCTGCGACCAGGCCAGGCGCCCGCCCGCCGCTGGCGGCGCCGCAACGGAGCGATAGCACAATTTCAGGCCCGTTGCGAGGGGCGACTTGGCGAAGACTTTGACCTGAAGCCGGCGCAGGCCGCTGCGCTCCCAGTCGGACCACTGGCCGGTGTGGCCGACCGGCTGCCAGAAGGCTCGGGCCACGCCGCCGGTGAGCGGCGCGTGGAACGTGAACACGTCGCGGTCCAGGGCGACGTTGGCGAAGACATGCGAAAAGCTGAAGCGGTTGTCGCTTTCCGCGATCACCTGGACGGAACAGGCGCTTGCGCCGGGAGCCGGCAACAGCGCAAAACGATACTGACCGGTCTGTTCCAGCGTCCCGATCCGAAAGGGAATATCAAACACGGCTTCTTCGGCCGGATGCGCTCCGGCGCGCGCGGACAGGGTGCGAAACGTATTGAGGGCAGACGGGGCGGCATCGGCGTCCGCCGCATGATTGCCGGGCATGGGCTGGCCGGCGGCGTCGGTGACCGCTTTCCGGTCCAGCCACATCAGCGTCGCGACGGCATAGGCCACGACAGCCACCGTCCAGAGACGAAGCGCCGTCGCCATTCTCCTTCCGCCGTGAGCACCGCCGGTCTCGTTTCCGTTCCGCATCTGATCCTTTGCCTTGGAGCGATGGATGATAGCTTTTCGAGACGCGGCACGCAAGACAAGCGTAGACCCATTCCAGCAATTCTAATTTTGGAGCTGGTACCATCGGCGTCGAGGTCGGTATCGAAACTAAACGGAAATTCGACCCCGATTCCGATACCGACCCCGATGACCCAATCGCCTCATAAATAGAATTGCTGCGCTGGTTTGTGGTGGTATTGACTTTGATCCCCACTTCTGCCATGCTTTTCCGCGATGACATCGCTGCGCCAGACCGGTTCCAGTATGATTTCGGCCTGTGCGGGGCGAGGCCGAGCGGGGGCTGCCGAAAAGCGATTTCTTATCAATCGATACATGGAGATTTATTATGGGGTTGATGAGTGAGTATATTTCCAGACGGTTGAGTGCTTACGATCTTGAAGCGGAACTCCTTACATTGATCAAGCGGTATAACGATCATCGGAAGACGCACCTTTTGGTGATGGTCGGCGCCATTGGCAAGCAGATCCCGGACGTTGCCTTGAATCAAGAGGATTTTTATACCGTCGCTGATATGCTTTCTAAGGTGAAAGGTGTGACCAGGAAAGTCGATGTATATCTTGAAACACCCGGCGGCAGCGGCGAGGCGGCCGAAGAGATCGTTGAATTCTTGCGCGGCAATTTTGAATATGTTTCTTTCGTGATTTCTGGAGAGGCGAAGAGCGCCGGGACCATTATGGTCATGTCTTCGGATGATATTTTGATGACTGAGACTGGGAGTCTTGGCCCGATCGACGCGCAGGTTCGAATTGGCCGGTCAACGATCTCAGCCTACGATTATATGGAATGGATTGAGGAGAAACATAAGGAGGCTGCCCTGAAAGGCAGATTAAATCCTTTTGATGCGACGATGGTGGCGCAGATCAATCCTGGAGAATTAAGAGGCGTTAATCATGCGCTTAAGTTTGCAGAGGATCTGGTTGGGAAGTGGCTTAAGCAGTATAAATTTAAACACTGGTCTTTGACTGAAACCAGGAAGTCCCCGGTTACGGATGAGATGAAGGCGCAGAGGGCAAATGAAATTGCGCAGAAGATGACCAATCATGGCACATGGCGCTCGCATGGTCGTTCGATCAAGATCAAAGATCTGGAGGCAATCGGTCTAAAGATTACAAAGGTAGGCGATGATCCGACATTAAATGATATTGTGTGCCGGATCCAGGTTGTCTGCCGGTTGCTTTTTACCAGCACGAATGTTTATAAGATTTTTGCCACGGCCGATGAAAAGATCCTTAAGTCGGCTGTTCCGATGCAAGAGATGCCTCGCATACCCAAAGCACCGCAATCCGCTGATGTCGCGGAAGTGGATCACAAGTGCTCACAGTGTGGCAAAGGACATAAGATATATGCTAAATTTACAGTGAACCCCAAAATCGACCAGGACTTCCAGTCAAAAGGGTTCATTCAGTTCCCGAAGACGAACAGGTTAACGTGCAGTTGTGGTTTTGAGATCGACTTAGGTGGGATCCGGAATGAGATTGAAATGAAAACAGGTTTAAAGGTTCTTGACTAAAGGGGTTTGGGACAATAAAATACAGTCAAAAGGATAAAGGATGGTTATGGATAAAGAGCAGACCTTATTAAGTTTCCTTAAGGAAACAAAAGAGGGCAAATACTCTGAAGTCGACGTGAGCGCCTCTGATTTTGTGCGCATTCATGAGGAGCGCGTTGAGGTTTCAGAGATGGCTGATTTGTTTTATTACAGCGTCAGTTGATTCTTTTATGCCCTGCTGATTTTGATTGCGTCATTCAGCGGTTTCACCGGTATGCCGTCCGTGTATCCACGGGTGAGGCATCCGAGTGAAACCGCAAATTGGCGGGTTTTGCGGAAAACTAAAATGCGTTTGCCCTGTAGACCCATTACTGCGCGGATTCTCCCGGCGCTCCGCACAGGGCGTTCAGCAGGGCGATGATGAGGCTGCCGGTGATCTGGAAGCTTTTTGGGTCGAGCTTGTCCATCGTGTCCTGAACCGTGTGCCAGTAGTCGTTCCGGCCCGGGGCGCTGCCGAAGGCAAAGTCGATCAGGTCGATCGCGGGAAAGCCCTGGTCAAGGAAGGGTTGGTGGTCATCGAGGATGCTGCTGCTCCCGAGCGTGACGTGTTGGCGGATGCCGAGGCGTTCGGCGCACGCGAGAGCCAGCAGGCGCAGTTCGGGGGCACCGTTGCGGGGAATTTCCAGCAGCAGGTCGCGGTCGCCGATCATGTCGGCGAGGATAACCGCGCGCACGGGCAGGCCCTCGCGTCGGAGGTCGCGGGCGAGACGGCGGCTGCCGTGGAGGCCGTCCCGGTCGCTGTAGGCGACGGCGCATTCCTCGCCGTCGAGACAGGCGATTAGGATGTTGAACGGCGGGGGCTGGGTCGAGGACTGGCGGACAAAGCGGGCGGCGAGGGCCAGCAGCAGTCCGGTGGACGAGCCACCGTCGTTGGCGCCGACGAAGGGAGTCTCGTCCGTGGCTCCGGGGATGTCGCGTTTGGTGTCGAAGTGCGAGAGCAGAACAATCCAGGGCGCCTGCGGGTTGGCAGCGGGGAAGGTCGCCAGCACGTTGTGAAAGGTGCGGACGCCGGACGGGGTGGCATCCTCGAACGACGCAATCCGGACCGTGGCCGCGCCCGCCGTTCGGAGCGCGCGCTCCAGATATTCGGCGGCGCGACGGCCCTCCGGCGTGCCGGGGACGCGCGAACCGAGAGCGACAAACCGGGCCGTCTGATCGAATGCATTGGTCGAATCCGCAGCGGTGAAAGGCGGGAATGTCGCAGCAACCGGGGTCTGCGGCCGGCAGCCGCAGACGAGCGCGCCCAGCAGCGCGAGGGCCAGCACGCGGGGAAGCGGACCGAAGGGGTGTCGGTTTCTCGTTCGCGGGTCGTCGATCCAGATGCGCATGGCGGATAGAGTAGGCGCGAGACCGCAGGATGTCAATCCTCGGGAAGGGGTTTCGGGGGCGCATGGCAGTTCCGAGGAGGGTTACTTAATCGTAATCCTAATCCTAATCCTAATCCTAATCTTAATCTCCTGTTGGAGTACGGATTTCGATTAAGATTATGATCGGAAGCATCGCTTAACTTAGCGCCATTCAGGCCCGTCCCTTGCGGGTCTCCTTCCTTTCTCATCCGCATCCTATCGGCAGGTTTCCAGCTTCAGCAGCTTCGTGCAGAGCGTGACAAAGGCGTCGGTGTTGCCGGGCACGGGGCCGATGGCGTAGTGCTGGTGGAGGCAGCGGTCCGCGAAATCCCGGGCATCCGGCACGCGAATGAACCACCGGCCGCGGTACCAGCCGTACTGATCGCCCGTGCCAAGACCGTCCGCCTCGCCCGGCACCCAGTGTATGGCCGAAGCGTCGGGCGAGAGCCGGGCCACGACAACAGGGCCGAGTTTCGGCGTGGAGGCGATCATGCTCTGGCCGGGCCAGGAAGGGAGCGCTTCACGCACGCGGTAGCGCGACTCGCGCATCATGTTCGGCGGCAGCACGCCGGACGTGCTGAAGTGGGCGGCCGTGATGTGGTTGTCGGCAAAGCACTGGAGGCAGTCGGCCTCTTCCATCTCGGCCGTGTAGTCCTTGTGGCTGGCCAGCGCGGAGAAGCGGTCGCGATAGCCGTAGTAGATGTTGCTCATGGTCGGATGTGCGCCCAGTCCGGCATAAAGCAGCAACTCGGTGGTGAGCACCTCAATATCGGCCTCTTCGCAAACCAGGAACCCGTCGGCGACCAGGGGCGCATAGCTGACATTGGGCATCACGACCGGGTTGGCGATCACCAGGAAGCAGCCGATATCCTGCGGCGTGATCCCGATGGCGCCGGTCTCGTCCAGAAGCGCGCGCTGCGCGAGGTAGAGTTTGGCCACCTGCCGCATGTGCGCCTCGTTCATCTCGCCCGGTCCTTCGAGTACCTCGGCGTACCAACGCTTCAGTTCTCGGTCCGCATCAGCATCGCCATAGCCGGCGGCGCGTTCCTTGATCTCATCGCCATCGCGGATCAGGATCTCCACGCCGAGCCGGTCACGGGCCCCGGCGGCAAAGATCCGCATGGGGTTCGGTTGATCATCGCTTGTTTTCACACCCGCCACGATCAGCTTCAGCCCGGCCAAAGCTTTGCGCGCGCGCACGGCCCGGACCGATGCGGTGATCTCGGCGGGCGTATTGGCCGGCAGACGGATTCCGCCTCGCTGTTCGAATTCGCGGTTGAACGCCGCATGGTAGGGATGAAAGCCGCGGTACGATTGGAACGCCAGCGCCGGGATACGAGTTGGGGCAAGCCTGGCGGCTAGCGCCGATGGCCCGCAGAGCGCGGTACAGAAGGCGATATCAATGTCGCCGGCCGTGGCAAGCTCCGATGGTTTGATCACGTCCAGCCGGTCGCCGGGTGCCAGGAATGTTCGTACGGCGGCAACGTATTCGGGGGTGTTTGCCCAGTCGTATTCGGGCACCATGGCGGCGCGGATCGGGACGTCAAAGTTGATTCGTGGCTTCATGCAGCTCCTTTTTCATGATGCAAATCGCCCGTTGCAGCGAATTCCGGACAGGCCGTACACATCCGACCATCTGGGGTTCCCGGGCAGGCGCATCCGTGTCTGTCCGCCCCTCCGGCTTTCCATTCCCAACCGGAAAACGACCACATGTTACGTCCTTTGGCGCCCGACGTCAACGCCCGACCAGCAATTCCATTTTTGGCGGGCGCATCCCCGTTTCACTGACCTGCGATCGCCCGCCGCTACCGCACCGGTCGGCGCGTGAGCGGGAGCGGGATCTACGAGACCGCTCACGCCGTCTGCGCGGTCCGATACGTCCCGCGCCACCGCTGCCGCGTCGGCCGGGGCGCTAGCCCACGTCACCGGGCTGTCCACAGGATCGCCCGCTTGACAGGTCAGTGAAACGGGGATGCGCCCATTTTTGGCACATCTGTACAGTCGAAATCGAAATCGCTATCGGGGTCGAATTCCTTGCTTTCTCGTCGATTTCGGTCCCGATCCCGATTTGGATCCCGATAGCGGCTGTCATAATTAGAATGGCTGCTTTCGAATTGTCTCCGCGAGGCAAAGGATGATACATTCTCACTCGTGGGTTCCGCTTCCGGTTTCAGATTAAGCGAGCGCCGCCGCCCCGATCCCACTTCGCTCGCGGCGCAGCGGAGGCTGTTGATGGGCAAGAAGACCACATCGCCATCCATTTGGATGCGCATCGTCAAGTTCCTTACGCTGGCGCTGGCAGCGGGCATGGTGGGCGCGAATGGGTTTGTCCATGAGCCGCGCGAGTGGCGCGAGAAGCTGACGGCTTCGTGGCCCGCGCCCGTCGTACAGACGCTGGAGAACCTCGGCAATGCCTTTGCCGATTACACCGACGCCCTCGGGCTGAGCGGCAGTGATGTATCGGTGGATCTGCCGGTCTTCACGCCGACCAACGACTTCGCCTTCGGCGGCTATCCCGTGCCGATCCCCGGCGGGGCGGCGCGCACGGATGTCGTGGTCCTCCATAAGCAAACCTTCACGCTCGGCTGGTCGCCCTCGCTCCGTCATGCCGTGTGGGCCGCCTACCGCGTCTCGCCCACCCGGAAGCCCCTGGAGTTGATGCGGCCCTCGTCCTTTATCCCGGACGCGGCGGCCCCTAGCTCCCCCAAGAACGCCGATTACGCCCGCAGCGGCTATGACCGCGGTCACCTCGTCCCCAACCATGCCATCGCCTCCCGGTTCGGCAAGAAGGCGCAGGCAGAGACCTTCCTTACGTCCAATATCGCCCCGCAACGCCCGGCGCTGAACCAGGGACCGTGGGCCGATGTTGAATTGCGGATCGCCGACTATTGGCCCGACCATTTTGGCGATGTCTGGGTGATCGTCGGAACCATCTCCCCGCCGGAGCGGCAGACGCTCGCCGCCGGAATCGACATTCCGACCGCCTTTTACCAGATCGTCGTCACCCGCCAGGCCGACCGCGTGCGTGCTTTTGCCGTGGTCATGCCCCAGCGGATCTCCCGCCGCGCCCGTCCGCGGATCACGCTCGCCACCATCGACGAAGTCGAACAGCTCAGCGGATTTGATTTTCTATCGGCTCTGCCCGACGCGGAGGAGACGACGCTCGAAGCCGGCCGGCCCACACGCCTCTGGCCTTCCGGCTTCCGCAGCGTCGTCTCGATCATCAGACGGCGTCTTGGCTCGTATTCGAACTGACGTTCAGAGCCATTCAATCCGGGCCAGCGCCTGACCTTTGGAGACGGCGTCCCCATGCTTGGCCAGGAACGCCACGATCCGGCACTTCTTGGCCGCCTTGATCGCATTCATCAGCTTCATCGCCTCGACGATGCAAACGGGCGAACCGGCCTCGACGACGGCGCCGTCGTCCGCCAGATTGGGTTTACCCGGCGCGGATGTGCGGTAGAAGGTACCGGTCAGCGGCGCGTTGATCGTCGGCCCGGTTTCGACGGCGGCCGCCGGAGCCGCAACCGCGGCGGCAGGAGCCGGGGCGGCGGTGATGACGGCGGCTCGTTCTTCAATCACGACTCCGGATCCGACCGCCACGCCGAGATGGCCGAAGAGGTTGGCCATGAGCCGACCGATCTGCGCATGCCGGATGGTTTCGCTGTCTTGCGCCGCCTGCGGCGAAACGGCCGGAGCGGCCGCCTCGGCTTTGGGCGCGGTCTTGGCCGCGATCTCGGCATCGGCCGGAGACGGCGGGCGCGATCCCGCGGGGAGGGCGCGCCACTTGAAGTAGCCGAGCGCGACCTCGGGGAAAAGGCAGTAGCTGAGAATGTCCTCTTCGGCCTGGATCAACTTCGGATCCAGCTCCTTGGCCGCCTGCGGTAGCAGCGGCGGCAGGAGGTCGGCGGGACGGACCGTGACCGGCTTGGCGCCAGCGAGGATGAGTGTGGCCAGCTTGGGGTCGATCGGCGCGGGCGGGCGGCCGTAGAGACCGCCCACGTAGTCACGGGTCTCCTGGGTCACCATGCCGTAGCGCTCGCCGCTCAGGACGTTGAGCACGGCCTGAACGCCGACAATCTGGCTGGTGGGGGTGACCAACGGGGGATAACCCATGTCTTTACGGGTGCGCGGCAGTTCTTCCAGCACCTCGGGCAGGCGGTCCAGGGCGTCCTGCTGCTGCAATTGCGAGCGCAGGTTTGAGATCATGCCGCCCGGAACATGGTGCAGCAACACATCGACATCGACCACTTCGATCGCCGCGTGGCTCGGTTCACGCGAGGGCTTCAGTTTGCGGAAATAGGTGTTCTCAAGATCCACGGCCTCGAGGTCCAGCCCGGTCTCGTACCCGGCCGATTCGAACACCTCGGCCAGCGTCTCCACCGCCGGCTGCGAAGAAAAGCCCGACATCGTCGCGACGCAGCAGTCCACCGCGCCTGCGCCAGCCCGGACCGCCTCATAATAGGTGGCCACGGCCATGCCGCTGGTCGTATGCGCATGCACCTGGATCGGGAGGCCGGTCTCGCGGACCAGCGCGCCGATCAGCTCGGCGGCGGCGGCGGGCGAGAGGATGCCAGCCATGTCCTTGATGCACAGCGAGTCGATGCCCATGGCCTGCTGGGTCTTGGCGATTGCGACGAAGTTGGCGACGGTGTGAACCGGGCTGACGGTGTAGCAGAGCGTGCCCTGGGCGTGGCCGCCGTTCTTCTTGACCGCAGCGATGGCGTGCTCCAGATTGCGCGTGTCGTTGAGCGCGTCAAAGATGCGGAAGATGTCCATGCCGTTGGCGCAGGCGAGAGCCACAAAGCGTTCGAGCATGTCGTCGGGGTAATTCCGATAGCCGAGAATGTTCTGGCCGCGGAGGAGCATTTGCAGCGGCGTCTTTTTGCAGACCGCCTTGATCTGGCGCAGACGCTCCCAGGGGTTCTCGCGGAGGAATCGGAGACAGACGTCAAACGTCGCGCCGCCCCAGCATTCGAGGGAATAATAGCCGGCGCGGTCAATCGTCTCGGCGATACCCAGGATGTCGTCGGTGCGCATCCGAGTCGCCCACAAAGACTGGTGCGCGTCACGCAGCGTCGTGTCGGTGATTCGCACGCGGGGTTTGACCACGGTCGGGGCCGCCGGTTGGGGTTGCGTCTGGCTCTTTTGGGGTGATTTCTTCATACGTGTGTGCTCTCCACTTCCCGGACGGCCTTCCGCTCCCAAGGAAGAATTTCAATTATGCCATTGTTTCTGTTTCTTTTCAAGAGACAGATCGTGCCGTCAGCAATTCTAATTTTGGAGATGGGACCATCGGCGTCGGCGTCGGGGTCGGTATCGGTATCGATAAAACCAACGGAAATTCGACCCCGATTCCGATACCGACCCCGACCCCGATGACCCAATCGCCTCATAATTAGATTTGCTGTCGTGCCGTCCTACGACCGGCCTCTGAAAGACCCGTGGCTGGGACGGCCCTGAGGCCTCGGAGGACGCGCGCCCGTGTTCCGGGACGGACGGCCTCTGCCGCCGTGCTGTTGCTTGGGCGGCGGACGCGCGGCTTCGCCGGTTGCGTGTTTCGCGGCCTCGCAGTGATAGCCGTGCTTGGAATCGACCGGGATCGGACGGCGGAGGAGACGCTCGATATCGCGCAAGTAATCGCGCTCTTCGGCGCAGCAAAACGAAAGCGCGTCGCCATCGGCGCCAGCACGGGCCGTGCGGCCGATGCGGTGAATGTAGGTCTCCGGCTCGTTCGGCAATTCGTAGTTGATCACGTGCGTGATGCCGTCCACATCGATGCCGCGCGCGGCGATGTCGGTGGCGACCAAGACGCGCACACGGCCTTCGCGAAAGCCGCCGAGCGCCTGCGTCCGCGCCCCCTGGCTCTTGTTGCCGTGGATCGCCGCCGCCGTGATCCCCTCATCATTGAGATGCTCCGTCACCCGGTTGGCGACATGCTTGCGCTGGGTGAAGACGATCACCTTGCCCATGCCCGTCGCACGCAGAAGCACGACGAGGAGGTCGTTCTTGTCCTTTTTGGAGACAAACATCACGCTTTGCTTGATTTTATCAACCGTTGGCTGCTCGGGTGCGACCGCGACATGCGCCGCATCATGGACGAGCGTCCGCGCCAGATCCTGAGCCTCCTGAGTGAGCGTGGCCGAGAAAAAGAGCGACTGACGTTTGGCGGGCAACTTGGCGATGACGCGCCGCATGTCGGGGAGAAATCCCATGTCGAGCATCCGGTCGGCTTCATCGAGGACGAAGTATTCGACCTCGTCGAGCCGCACAAATCCCTGCTGCATGAGGTCGAGCAGCCGGCCGGGCGTGGCAACGACGATGTCGACGCCGCCGTGCAGCGCGCGGACCTGGTGGCTCTGGCTGACGCCCCCGAAGATGACGGTGTGGGACACGCGCACATGGCGGCCGTAGGTGTGGATGCTATCGCCGATTTGCGCGGCCAGCTCGCGTGTCGGCGCCAGAATCAGCGCGCGCGGCCTGCCGGCGGGTGTCGGGCGGCGGTGCTCGGTCAGATAATGGAGCAGCGGCAGGGTGAAGGCGGCGGTCTTGCCGGTGCCGGTCTGGGCGCACCCCAGCACGTCGCGACCGGCCAGCAGCAGCGGAATAGCCTGCTGCTGGATCGGCGTGGGGATGGTGTACCCCTCCTCGGCGACGGCGCGTTGAAGCGGCGGCAGAAGCAGGCTGAACGCTCCTTCGGCGGCGGGCGGGTGCGGGACGGTTGCGGGGGTGCCAGAGACGGCTGTTTCA
Organism: Akkermansia muciniphila; assembly: GCA_945870025.1. Taxonomy (GTDB): domain Bacteria; phylum Verrucomicrobiota; class Kiritimatiellia; order RFP12; family JAAYNR01; genus VGWG01. The sequence continues at coordinate 3,288 of CAMBQN010000039.1, read as the reverse complement.
GTCGTGGGGTGTTTGTGTTTCTGCATAGGTATTGGGGCACTATAACCCGGCTGGGCTGCCGTGTCAATCCGCGAAAACGTAAAGCCGCTTGCAAAACCCTGTTTTGCAAGCGGAGTGTTCAGGTGTCAGGTTTCGGGTGTCAGGAAGAACGTTGGCGTTCTCGGGCGGCGCGTTAGCGACGTACCAAGCAAGGGCGTGTTCGCCTGTTTCTACAATTCCCTGCACCAGATCAGTTCGATCTCATCCGGGCATTCTGTGTACGAATACCGGTTGATCGATCCCAACGTGAATCCATGTTTGGCGTAAAACCGGCAGGCAGGAACATTGATGTTCTGCGTCTCCACCTTGAGCATCCGACAATTGCGGCGCTTGGACCAGGCAAGCGCCTCCTCGATTAGAGAGCCGCCGATGCCTTTCCCCCGGTACTGTGGGGCCACCCGAATATCCCAGAGAACGGCAATGTCGGCCCGACCCTCCAGTTTGTGGACGCCCGGAGTGTCGTGCGCAATGACGCAACCTCCCTGCCGAACCCTGTTGACGAACGCCGAGATAACACCCCAGTTCGAGATGTCCCACTGATTTGCCCAGCGCGTTGGGCCTTCCCCCTTGATTGCATCGTAGTCCTTGACCCAGGGTGAGGCAACCGAGCGTTCTGACAGTCGAATCCCCTTCAGGCCGCCCTCAACGAGTTGCACATCGAACACGGAACGCACTTCAAACGAGATCGGAATCCGACCATATTCAGGCAAGACTTCGGCCGACTCCTCGCCAATCTCTGTCTTGATATCCATCTTTCTCTTCCGGCGAACCTTAGTATTAGCCCTCAAACATATCAAACCGTGGAAACCGTCCGCAGCACGATACGCCTCAAGAGCGCCACTGCAAATCAATCACTTACACAATCATTTTGAGGCTTTGCAAGTTTGATAGGCCTCATTCATATCCCTCAAACCGGCCCACCCGGGCAGGCGGTCAGGATGCGTGATGCACCGCGCCATGTGCAAAGGGTACCGGAAGGGGGCGGGGGTGTCAAGGTGGGATGCCGTGCGGAGCGCGCGAAAAGACACCCGGAGGCAGCGCGAAAAAAGGGGAACTTGGCAACCAAACAGTAGATCTATAGAGGCAAAGACAGGGGACAGCCAAATAGCATGCTTTTTTTCTTCCGGGTTTGTGGGGAAAAATTGTATGGGACCGGATGTGTTCGGGATGGGTTGAGAAGCCGGGTATCGGGTATCGCACGGCCATGAAAGCCCCTTTTGTGTTGTGCTAGGACTGGCCGAGAGCAGTCTCGACCAAGTCTTGCGACGAAGCGTAAACGACAACGCGTGGGACGAAGAAAGCGACGAAGTGTGGCGAGGCATGGATAGGAGCAGCAGGAATGGCCGAGCACGTGGGCCACGAGAGACTGAAGGCTGTGGGAAGGCCCGTCACTGGCGGGGCTTTTTCGTCCTCGTCGTCGTCCTCGTCCTCGATTTCACGATTCGAGGGGACTGATGGAAGGGGCTGCGGGAAGGCCCGTCACTGGCGGGGATCCCACACTTCGTCGCTTTCTTCGTCCCACACTTCGTCGTCTACACTTCGTCGCACCCTTTGTCGTCTACGCTTCGTCGCACACTTTGTCGGTTCTTCCAGTTCGGCGGATCGAGCATGGCCCCGCTTCCCCTTCAATGATAAATCCCCCCACAAACCCGGAAGCGCCACATAGATTCCCTGTCCCCGAGATCGTCCCCGAGATCTGCCCGAGATCTGCGTATCCGATCTACGCCGTTCCGCACGTTCTGCGCGATCAGATCCCGCGCGGCTGGTTCTGACGCCGGGTGGTCCAATCCCGCAGTCTTGCCGCCAGATGGATGGCCGCTGTCTGGTCCTGCGCCCACGATTCGATCACCACTCGGCTGTTCTGCGGATAGCCTTCAGGCCAGCGCTCGGCGGGCAGGTCGGGTGTCCAGCCGCAGTGCCATTGCGCACACGTTTCCGCAAAGAACGGGAGAGCGGCCCCCACGTACTCTTCAGGCTTTCGTGTAGGGGGATTGCAGAAATTCAACAGCCGCAAGCCTGGAACGGACTTCAGATTTCCCCACTGGTGCCGGGCATCGGCGCAGCAGTGCATGCCGATCCCGCCGTATCGCGCTGAGAGTTCCGCCAGTTCCGGGTATACAAACTCGCGGAACATGTCCACGCTCAAACTCCCGATTTCGTCCTCCGACAACGTCATTCCAGATGACATGAAGTAATCAGGGAAATGCGCCACGTGCTCCTTCCCGTAGCGTCGGAACCACTCGTCGAGAAAGGCACACAGAAGCGTGGAGGCCTTGGAAGAAAGCTCCTTGACGGCTTCCGGGGTCTCGATCATGGCGACAAAGAATGCCTCCTTCTCCCAGATCAGCGCGGCAATATCGAGCGGACTCTGGATATCCACCATCTTAAACACGGCGCCCGGCCCGGCACGCCGGGCCAGTTCATCCGCCATGTCGAAAAGATAAGCCAGACTCGAGTGGCTCAGTTCGGGCACTTGGATGGCGGCGACCTCCGCTGCCGTGTGAATGCGCGGCAGAGCGAACGGCATGTTGTCAGACGGACGGTGCACCGCGCAGCCGAAGGCCTCGGCGAAAATCTCCGTGCCTGAGCACATGTTGATAAAGGGCACACTGTCATCATCCACATCCAACATCCGTTCCAACGCGCGTTGATACGCCAACCACTTGTACTCGACCCGTTCCTTGGCCAGGTCCGGCCAGTGCGGCGGAGCTGAAGGAAGGGGCGGCAGCCGGTTGTCCGGATAGCCAACCTTGAAAAGGAAACCGGGCGCGGCATCCGGTTTCAGGAACTCGTTCCAGCGTCTTTTCCGGCTGTCAATCGTGCTAGACACGTCTGCTTGTGCGGTCATCACGTCCTCCAAGGGGTCCACGATGTCATATTTGACTTGTTACTGTTCAACGGTTATGTATATTATCACCTTCGAAGTGATTACAGAATGTCACGGCTGATCGTATACATGTCACTTCTTATCATCATGCGATACTTTGACGACATACGGTTTGTAAACAGCGCGGTCATGCCGAGATGCACGGCGGTGGTGGACGCGCGTTTTAACCCGAGTTCGCCAGTTCGGGCATAGAATTCATATTTTTTCGCTTAATTTTGCGCATAAGCTATTGTCATTGCGTCGACGTGTGCCTCACATGTCAATGTAGTATAGACCACCCAGTTGCGCGCGTGCGGGTGATGACCGATAATGTGGCATGTTTTTGAAGCGACAGAAGAGGCGAAAGGGCGGCGAAGACTATG
>CAMBQN010000038.1 GCA_945870025.1 Akkermansia muciniphila | reverse complement strand
GAGGCGCAGGGCGAAGCCTTTCGCAAAGAGGGCGGCTTCCGCGAGCGCCTGACCGCCGCGCGGCTCGAAACCCGCGACCAGCAGCAGGTTGAGGCCGGCGCGCCAGTCTGCCCCGAGTGCGGCAAGTCCATGCGCCAGCGCACGGCCAAAGCCGGCCCGCACGCCGGCCAGCCCTTCTGGGGCTGCACCGGGTATCCCGCGTGTAAGGGCGTGCGGGAGGTCGACGCCCCCCGACTTCCCTCGACGCCCGCCGACTCCGCAATGAGGGGAGTCGCCCCTAGTCGAAGTCAGTCGACGTCAGTCGAAAAAGACGGAAGCTGCGGGAATGCCCGTCCCTGACGGGGTTCCGACCTCCCTCGACGCCCGCCGACTCCGCAATGATGGGAGTCGCCCCTAGTCGAAGTCAGTCGACGTCAGTCGAGAAAGACGGAAGCTGCGGGAATGCCCGTCCCTTGACGGGGCTCCGACTTCCCTCGACGCCCGCCGACTCCGCAATGATGGGAGTCGCCCCTAGTCGAAGTCAGTCGACGTCAGTCGAAACCGGTCGAACCCCCCCCAAAAAACACTTGCACCTTCACCACTTTTTAGCGTAAAATTAAACAACGACTGGGTTCGGGATCGCGCTCGCTATCGAGCGCGCTTGCAGAACCCCAGCAAGCGCCGGTTTCAGGTTTCAGTGTTCAGGTTTCAGGAAGACACAACATCGTGTGGTTCTTCCTGAAACCTGAACACTGAAACCTGAACACTCCGCTTGCAAAACAGGGTTTTGCAAACGGCTCTATCAATAACCTGAAACGAGAACGCAACTGGGGGGGGGGTCTGCTCAATGACTTTTTCACGATATCTGTGGCTGCTCATTCTGGCGGGCGTCGCGACAGCGATGGCCATCGCCATTGTCGTGATGTCCGCGCTCAATGAACGCACGCAGCGCGATCTGCAGGCCCGGCAGGCGGCGTTGAGCAGCGGCGTGCTGGGTCCGCAGGGCCAGCAGATCGGCAACGCCATCTTGCAGGACATGGCCGCCACCGCCACGACCAACCGCCCGATGCGCGAGTTGCTGAAAAAGTACGGCTATACCATCCAGCCTGCGGCAATGGATAGAAGTCAGAAGTCAGGAGTCAGGAGTCAGGAGACAGAACAATGAATAACACCCACACACCCACACACTCTCCCCACTCTCCCTTTTCCCCGCTCCTGATCACCCTCATCGGCCTGCTCGTGCTCCTCTCCTGGAACCTGCGCGGGATCGCGCAGCAGACCGCCACGCTCCAGATCGCCAAGGCCCAGCTCGGGCAGGCATCGCTCCAGAGCGCCCAGACCGAGGAGAAGCTCAAGGCCATGCTCACGGATCTGCTGGCCCTGGCCGCGACCGAGAAGGATCCCGATGCCGTTGCCATCGTGAAGCGCTACGGGATCAAACAGAATGTACCGGAGAAGAAGTGAGAAGGCTGGAAAATCACCGATGAAAGACGTCAGATCGGTCGGATCCGTCCGACCCGTCTGACCAACAGAAACAGGAGACGAATACCATGAAGAAGCAAACGGGATCAGTTGCAGGTTATCGGTTGTCGGTTATCGGTCATCGGTGGGGTCTGTCCACCGTCTACCGTCTACCGTCTACCGTCTACCGTCTACCATTCACTATTCACTGTTCACTCTCCTCGCTCTCCTCGCCGGCACGGCGCAGGCGGCGACGAATGACTGGGTCGGCACGACCAGCACCAACATGAGCACGGCGGCGAACTGGTCGCCCGCCAACGTGCCGGGGGCCGGGGATATCGCTCGCTGGAACGCCGCCACCTACGGCAATCAGCCGTCCCTGACTGCAGGCCTGACCATCGGCCAGTTGCTGTTCGGCGAGGGCAACTCCGACCCGGTCACGATCGGCGGCGGCTCGGGCTTGACCCTCAACCGCCTCGAGGGCGTGGGCATCCAGATGACCAATGGCGCGGTCACCATCAATGCCCCGATCACGCTCGGGAACTCCCTCTCCTTTATCAACAACAACCCCTCCGGCGGCAACGCGCTGACGGTCACCAACACCATGTCTGGAGTGAAACGCCTCACCGTTTCCGGCAGCGGCGACACCATTGTCGGCGACCTACTCTTAGGCACCACCGCCGGATTGACCATGAACGGGACCGGAACGTTGACGTTGAACGGCTCGGCCAACAACACCCAGGGCAACGCGAGCGGCGGAGAGGGCAGCACCATAGTCAACTCCGGCACAGTGAAGTTCAACAAGGGCGGCACCGCCAGAGCCGTCACTGGCGACACGAAGGCGTTGACCATCGGCGGGGTGAATGCCACACCCGCCACCGTGCTGTACACCGGCACCAGTACCAACATGATTGCAAGTGGTGCAAGTGTCTACATCCTCGGCGGCGGCCGGCTGGACGTCAACGGCGGAACCCAATACAGCGTTGGCCCTGGCGTATTTTACATCAATTCCATGGGAGCCGCGGGCGACACCACGCCGATCATGAACTCGGGGAGCGGCGGCACCTTCCATTTCAGTAGTGGCAACACCTACATCCTGCCCCGGCCCGGTTACACGACCACGCTCGACTCCGGCTCGGGCACGAATGTGCTGAACGGCGCCCTGTATTCCCTAATCGCGGGCAGTTATGGCGGGCTCTCGCGCGACGGCACGGTGCGGGTCAACGGGAAGATCAACCTGGGGTCGGCACCGAGTTTCACAGCCTACAACGGCGACGCGGCGGATGACCTGACGATCAACGCCGCCATCTCCGGCGCGCCGGGGGTCGGCTTTACCGTGACTAGCATCGGTACCACCGGGAACAGTGCCACCCCTGGCGCCCGTGTGGTCCTGACGAACGACAACTCCAACTTCTCCGGGCCTGTGACTGCAAACGCCGTGATCCTGAACATCCGGCATGGCAATGCGCTGGGCACGCCCAACGCCGCGTATGTGACCACGGTGAACATTCCTTCTACGCTCGAACTCCAGGGCGGCATCACGGTGGGCGCGCAACCGTTGTCGCTGATCGGGTCAGGGATCGGCGTCGGCGCGCTGCGCAACGTCAGCGGCAACAACAGTTGGAACGGGCCGATCACAACGGGGCCGGGTGCAAACATCGGGGCACGGATCAACTCCGACAGCGGCACGCTGACCCTGTCCAACAACGCGACGATCAGCAGCGGGCTCTGCAATCTGTCTGTGGGCGGCATGGGGAATGTCAACATTTTTGGAAACATTGACATTGTCAATCCTTGGCCCGGCTCTTCCACACTTGTGAAGGACGGCGCGGGCAAACTGACGCTTTACGCCGACAACTTGAAGACCGGCGCCATCAGCGTCAACGGCGGCACGCTGGCCTTGGACCTTTCCTCGGGCAGCACCAGCAAGACGTGGCTGCAGGCCGGCACGCTCAATCTGTACAAAGGCGCCCTCGAGTTGAAGGGCGGCAGTCAGACGGAAATCTTCGCCAACACCGTGGTCCAAACGTCCGGGTCCTTTGGCATCTCCCGCCCCAGCGGAACGTCGACGCTGCGCCTGAATGCCCTCACCCGCGCCAACGGCGGCACCATCGACTTTGCCGCCGACAACCTCGTCGATACGGACACCGCCAACGCCAATGGACTCATGGGCGTCGTCCCCAACAACGTAGCCGTGGGCTTCGCCACCGTGGCCAGCAACAGTTGGGCGATCAACGCCACGGGCGCGGGCGACGGGCCGATCACCGGGCTGCCGACGGGTTCGTACACCGCCAACACGGCGGGCAGTCTGGGCGCCACGACCGCGAACGCTGACATGAGCGGCGGTGTTGATACCACGATTGCCGCTGGCACCTCGATCAACAGCATTCGGTTCAACGACTCGGTCGCCCGGACGATTACGATCAATGCCGGGCAGGCGCTCACGATCTCCTCCGGCGGCATCCTGGTCACCCCCAATGTGGGCGCGTTCGACAACGTGATCACTAGCGGGACGCTCTATGACAGCAACAACCAGGCCCCGCTGACCATTCATCAGTACAACTCCGGCCGCAAACTTTCCATCAACTCGGTTTTCGCCGGCACCAAAGGCTTTGTCAAGGCAGGCCCCGGGACCGTGGTGCTCGGCGGCACCGGCGCCAACACGCAGAGCGGTGCGTTCTATGTGAACGGCGGCACACTGGAACTCAACAAGACGGCCAACGTCAATGCCATCGTCAACGGTGGCTTGACGATCAACCAGAACGGCATCGTGACGTATACCGGCACGAGCACCGACATGATCGGCACGAGCGCGATCACCATCAACGAAGCCGGCCAGTTGGACTTCAACGGCAAGATCGACACCATCGGCGGCGTGACCATCAATTCCACCGGTGCCAGTGGCAACACCACGCCGATCAAGAACACGGCGGGCGGCGGCACGCTGACCATCAGCGGTCTGACAATCACGCCCGTGAGCGGGTACACGACGACGGTCAACAGCGCGTCGGGTACGCTCGCGTTGGGCGGCGACGTCACCTTCGGGCGCGCGGGTAACGGTGTGGTGCAACTGAGCGGCAACGTCAACATGGGCGCGGCGGCACGCAGTTTCTATCCGGTCAATGGCGATGCAGATGCCGATGTGATCGTGGACGCCGTGCTGAGCGGCACGGTGACGGCGGGCAATAACGCCCTCACGGTGCGGGGGGGCATCAACAACGATAACAACGGCCGACTGGTGCTGAGCGGAAACAACACCTTCACCGGCAACACGACGATTGGCGTGGGGGGCATGACATACAGTGTGGTGTTGAACCTCCAGCACAGCAACGCGTTAGGCGCAACCGGCACCGGCAATGGCGTCGTGTTCACCGGCTTCGCATCCACCCTCGAATTGCAGGGCGGCATCTCGGTCGGCAATGAGCCTCTCTCGATGACCGGTGCCGGCTATATGAACTATGGCGCGCTGCGAAACGTCAGCGGGAATAACAGTTGGGCCGGCCCGATCACGCTGACGGCGGCGGCGCGTATCAACTCCGACAGCGACACCCTGACGCTGAACTCGGGCACGGCAATCAGCGGGGCCTTCGGCCTGACCGTGGGCGGCGCAGGCAACACCACGATCAGCAGCGCCATCGGCGCCGGGGCGGGCACGTTGACCAAGGACGGCGCCGGCACCCTGACGCTTTCCGGTGCGAACACGTTCACCGTCGCCACTACCGTCAACGGCGGCACGCTGTTGCTCGACTATTCGACCCTGAACAACACCAAACTGGCCGACCTGGGCGCGCTCATCCTGTCCAAAGGCACGCTCACCCTCAGCGGCGGTTCCCACACGGATCTGGTCTCTGCCACCACGCTCAATTCCGGGGCCTTTGTCGTCAACCGCAGTGGCGGGACTTCGGTCCTGCGCATGAAAAACATTACCCGCAGCATCGGCAGCACGATTGACTTCGCCACCGACGGCATCGCGGATACCACCTCCCTCAACGTCAACGGCATCCTGGCCTCGTCGGATACTACGCCACAGGTCGGGTTTGCCACCGTGGGAGGCACCAGTTGGGCGTATAATTCCACGGGCGCGGCCAATGGACCGATCAATGCGCTGCCGGACAGCGGGTACGTGACCAATACGGCGTGGAGCCTGGGGACGACCACGAGTAACTGCGATGTTCGTGTCTCCGACACCATTGTTATTGTCAGCCCGATCAACAGCATCCGGTTCAATGAGGCGGCTCCCCGGACAATCATGATCGGCAGCGCTCTCACCGTCACCTCCGGCGGCATCCTGAACACCGCCACTGTCGGGGCTAACACCAACACCATCACCGGCAACACGCTCACCTCCGGTTTGACCGATCTGAAGATCCACCAATACAACACCAGCGCCCCGCTGCGGATCGATTCCCCCATCACTATCGCTTTGACCAAGTCCGGCCCCGGCACACTGATCCTCGGCAGTTGGACGGCCAATAGCGGCAACGTCGTGGTCAACGGCGGCGAACTGGATCTGGACAAGTCCGCAGCCCAGGCCATCAGTTCAACCTACACCCTTACGATCAACCAGAACGGCATCGTGAAGTACACCGGCTCCTACGGCGACCAGATCGGCACCGGCGCCATCGCCATCAACGAAAACGGCCAGTTGGACTTCAACGGCGCGAGCGATTCGCTCGGCGGCACCCTTACGATCATCTCCACCGGCGCGAGCGGCAACACCACGCCGATCAAGAACTCGGGCATCGGCGGCAACCTGGCCTGGGGTGGCGGGTGGTCCATTACCCCCCTGACCGGGTATCGGACTCTGATCGACTCCGGTACGGGCACCAATACGCTCGGCGGCGACGTGACGTTCACCGCGGCGGGCAGTGGTTGGGCGCAGATCAGTGGCAACCTTAGTCTTAGCAATAGGACGTGCACATTCGCTGTCGCCGATGGCGAAGCCTTCAACGACATGGTGGTTGACGCGACTATCGTTGGCGGGGGTGCGTCCGGCGCGCTGTCGAAGTCCGGCACCGGCCGTCTGGTCCTGAGCGGCAACAACAGTTATGACGGCCTGACCACCGTGAACGGCGGCTTCCTGACCATCTCGAACGCCGCCGCGCTGGGCGCGAGCGGGGGCAGTGTCGCGGTCAACGGAACCACGGTCAACGCCGGCTTCACCCTCGAACTCCTGGGCGGCATCACGGTGGGCGCGGAAGCGCTGTCGCTGAATAGCACGGGGCTGGGCACCTACGGCGCGCTGCGTAACGTCAGCGGCAACAACAGTTGGGGCGGACCGATTTCGCTGGTGACTACCGCCGTCCGCATCAACTCCGACAAGGACACGCTGACGATCAGCGGGGCCGTGACGAGCGTCGGGGCTTTCGGACTGACGATCGGCGGCGCGGGCGACACGACGATCAGCGGCGCGCTGGAAGTATACTCGCTGGGCAAGGATGGCACCGGCACGCTGACCCTCTCCGGCACCACCAAGCGGACCGGCGCGGTTACCGTCTCCGGCGGCAAGCTGGTGCTGGATTACACCGGCGCGGATAACCTGAAGATCACCGATGTCGGCGGGCCCGCGCTGACGTTGGCGAAGTGCACGCTGGACCTGACCGGCACCGGCAGCGCCACCCAGTCCGTGGGCTCGGTCACCCTCGGCGCTGGTCAGTCGGCCATCACCCGCAGCAGCGGGTCCTCGGTCCTGCGGATGAACCAGATTACCCGCGCGGCGGGCAGCACCCTTGACTTCGCGACCAACGGAATCGCGGATACCTACTCCGTCAACGTCAACGGCATCCTGGCCTCGACGGAGACTACGCCACAGGGCGGGTTTGCCACCGTGGCCGGCGCCAATTGGGCGATGAGCGCCGATACCGGGACCAACTTGGCGATCACCGCGTTGGCATCCTATCAGGCTAACACGGCAGGCATTACGGCCAGCATTTCCCCCAACAACAGCGACAACGTTGACATGAGCGCGGGTGACACAACCCTTTACACGGCTGACACCATCAACAGCCTCCGGTTCAATGGGGCGTCTCCCCGGACCATCTTGCTCGGGCAGGCGCTCACCGTCACCTCCGGCGGCATCCTGAACACCGCTACCGTCGGGGCCAACACCAACACCATCACCGGCTTCGGCACGCTCACCTCCACCGAACTGAAGATCCACCAATACAACATCAACGCCCCGCTGCGGATCGATGTCCCTGTCGCGGCTTTGACCAAGTCCGGCCCCGGCACACTGATCCTCGGCAGTTGGACGGCCAATAGCGGCAACGTCGTGGTCAACGGCGGCGAACTGGATCTGGACAAGTCCGGAGCTCAGGCCATCGCGGGCGCCGCCACGCTTACGATCAACCAGAACGGCATCGTGAAGTACACCGGCACCTACTACGACATGATCGGCACGGGCGCCATCACCATCAACGAAAACGGCCAGTTGGACTTCAACGGCAAGAGCGACGCCATCGGCGCCCTTAACATCGTCTCCACCGGCGCGAACGGCAACACCACGCCGATCACGAACTCGGGCAGCGGCGGCAATCTGACATGGGGTGGCGCGTGGAGCATCTCCCCCCTGACCGGGTTCGAGACCCTGATCAATAGCGGCACGGGCACCAACACGCTCGGCGGCAACGTGACCTGCTCCCCCGCAGGCAGCGGCACGGCGCGGATCAGCGGCAACCTCGCCTTGATCTCGAACATCACGTTCACCGTCACCGACGGCGAGGCCCTGGACGACCTGGTCATTGACGCCGTGATCTCCGGGTCGGGGACGCTCTCCCTGGGAGGGGCAAATAACGGGCACCTGGTGCTGGGCGGCGCCAACACTTTCACGAATACGGTGACGCTAACCGCACCGGCCGGCGGTCTTAACGGTGGATACGTGACCATCACGAACGGCAGTGCGCTCGGTACGGTGGATGGCGGAACGGTGGTGCAGACCGGCACCTCCCTTGGCAACACCCTCGAACTGAGGGGCGGCATCACGGTGGCCGCGGAACCCCTGACGCTAAGCGGTATGGGCCAGGGAGTGTTAGGAGTTAGTGCTGCTTATATGACCGGCGCGGGCGCGCTGCGCAGCTACAGCGGCAACAACACCTGGGGCGGGCCGGTCACGCTGGGGGCAGCCGCCCGGATCTCCTCCGACGCCGGATCGCTGCTGACGCTGACCAATACGGTCAATGGCGCGGGGTTCGGCCTTAACGTGGCCGGTCTCGGCGATGTGACGATCAACGGCGCGATCTCCCGCGACTCGGCACTCACCAGCGACTGCTTCGGCACGCTGACCCTCGGCGGCGCCGTGGCCAACGCCGTCACTTCGACCGTCGTCAACTCCGGCATGGTGCTCCTGAACAAGACCAGCGGTGCGGCGGTCAGCAATCTGACCGTCAACGGCGGTCCCAGTACCATCAACGGCACCTACGGCCTCGTGCGCTATGCCGCCAACTCGGCCAACCCCATGATCAGCGGCACCGTCACCCTCAACGCGAACATGCAGGGCGCCGGCCAGTTGGACTTCAACGGCGCGACCGACACGCTCGCCAACGTGATCATCAACTCCACCGGCGCGTATGCCGACTCCCGGCCGATCGTCAATACGGGCAGCGGCGGCCTGCTCACGATCAACGCCCTGACCATCACGCCTGTGGCCGAGTACATCACCAAGCTCGACTCCGGCACCAACGGCGTCCTGCGCCTGGGCGGCGACGTGACCTTCACGAACGCGACCACAGGTCAAGCCACGATCTCCGGCATCCTCGACCTCGGCGCGGGCACGCGCACGTTCAACGTCGGGCTGGGCACCGGCCCGATCTATGATCTGGGCATCAGCGCCGTGATCGTCAACGGCTCGCTCACCAAGACCGGCGCCGGTCGCCTGTGTCTGAGCGGGGTCAACACCTATGCCGGCGATACGCTAGTCAAAGCAGGAACCCTGGTGCTCGACAATACCAATGTACTGGTCACCAACGCCACGCTCTCACTCGTTTCCTCCAACGGCGTCTGCGGCAAGGTCAACCTGAACTTCTCGGGCACGATGAACGTCGGTAGTCTGCGCTTGGACGGCGTTCTGCAGAGCGGCACCTGGGGTTCCAGCAGCAGCACCGCGGAAAACAAGAGCGACGCCTGGTTCGCCGGGCCTGGCGTGCTGAAAGTGGACGGCCAGAATATCGTGAACCTGCCCGTTTCGGGCGTCACGGGCACCGCCGCGAACTTCAACGGCCAACTGATCAGTGCGGGGCTTTCGGCCACGCAGGTCGGCGTGATGTGGGGCACCACGGACGGCGGTATCTCCGGAGCCTGGGCCAATACCAACTGGTTCGATGGCACCTGGCCGGCCGGAACCAGCTTCAGCACCAACATTTCGCCGCTCACTTTGGGCAACACCTACTTCTACACCTACGTGGCCTCGAATAGCGAGGCCGTTCTCCGGGCGGAGCCCTCCGTCTCCTTCTACTGCACAAACGCGGGAACGGCGCTCTACTGGAAAGGCGTCAACACGGAGTGGGCCAACACCAACAACTGGACGAACTCGGTCGGCCAGGTTCCGGCCCAGCCGCCGACCGCGTTGGACGACGTGTTCATCAACGTCCCTACCTCCTCCAATCACCCGACGCTGAACCTGTCATCCAGTCCGGTCACGATCAAGTCCCTGACCCTCGGCGCGTCCCTGACCTCGACGCTGACCGTCGCCAACGGCGAAGTCGCTACGCGGCTGCTGCGAGTGGAAGGCGACGTCACGATTGGCGCCTCCGGAGTGTTGACGCACTTGACGAATACCGTCGGCGAGATCCACCGGCTGCGCCTTGACGTGGGCGGCAACCTGACCATCGCCTCCGGCGGGCAGATCAATGTGGATTACAAGGGCTATGCCGGCGGATACGGCCCCGGCGCGGGGGTGACCGCCAATTACAGTGGTGGCGGCTACGGTGGCGAGGGCGGCCTGTGGGGTACTGCCGCTTCGACTGCCCCCAAGGGCACTACGTATGGATCGGTCATCAACCCGGTGAATAACGGGAGCGGTCCCAACTCAGGGGCGAACAAAGGTGGCGGAACGGCGGTACTGCGGGTGGGCGGTGCGGTCATGCACAACGGTACCATCACGGCCAATGGTTCGGACGGTGTTGGCGCGTCAAGTTCCGGCGGTTCCGGCGGTTCCATCAACATTACGGCCGGCTCGATCACCGGCGCCACCGGCAGAATTACCGCGGGTGGCGGGTACGCGATGGCAAACAACGTTCAGGGTGGCGGTGGTGGCGGCCGGATCGCCCTGGTGGTCACCAATGCCGGGGCGACGTTCCCCGCGTCGGTTCTCACAAACACCTTTGCCTGCAGCAAGCCGGGCGACGCCCCCATCGCGAGTCGCATCCAGTACGGCGCGGCTGGCACGATCTACCTCAAGACGCCGGCGAACACCTACGGCGACCTGATCGTGGACAACACCAACCTCGTGGGAGCGGTCGCTTACACGCTCCTGCGCGACGGCACCTACCGGTTCGACTCGATCACCATGAACAGGGGGGGGGTACTCGCCGTGGGCAACAACGCCGTGCTCACGTTGGACGGCTGCACGCTGCGGAGCGACAGCACCACCAACAACGTGCTCTCTGGGGTTTCACCTAATTTCTTCCTGCAGGGGGGGCGGCTGCTCCTCAAGGATAATGGCCAGTTGAACTGGACGGGCACGTGGACGAACAACGGCGTGATCTCACAACTGGGCCAGGGCAGTTACGCCATGCCGGGAAGTTTGGTGGTGGCCTCCAATGCCGTCCTGACGCACGAGGTCGGCAATGGCAACTGGCTGTCGCTGGTGCTGACCAACGGCGACTTGACCGTGGAAACCAACGGCGCGATTTGGACTGTGGGGTGCGGATACGTGGCTAGCAGTCCTTTCGTCGGTTCCGGTAACGCCGGCGGCGTGCATGGCGGAGAAGGCGGCTGGGGGAACGGCGGAGTGGCGGGAACCCCGACGACGCCGACCTACGGCTCGATCACGAATCCCACGACGGCGGGCGGCGGGTCTGCAGGCGCGTACCCCTCGAGCGGGGGAGGCGTTGTGATCGTGCGCGCGTCCGGAGTGGTGACCGTCAATGGGGTTATCAATGCCAACGGGAACACGGCGCAGGTGAGTGGCGGCGCGGGTGGGTCGGTGAACATCTGCGCCGGCGACTTGCAGGGCTCGGGTTCCGGGCGCATCACGGCCGACGGCGGCATCGGGCTGGGGGGGAATACGGGTGGTGGTGGCGGCGGAGGGCGGATCGCGGTGGTGCTGACGAACGCCATGACCGTCGGCAATGTCGCGTTCAGCGCCGTGGGCGGGACGAACGTGGTGGCGAACACAACCGGTGGCGGTGGTGCCGGGACGATCTATCTGAAGGGCGCCAATTCGGCCTACGGATTGCTCATCGTTTCGAATGCTGTCCCGGTAGACCGATGCACCAACATCAAGACGCTGATCAGCACGCAGGTGACGGATACTGTGGTGGGGGATGTGCAGATACTTGGGACGGGAACCAAACTCGTGCTATCCAATACCTGCACGCTGACCGTGTACGGCAGTTGGTCCAACGCCGTGGCGACGAACGCCTTCTCCGGCGGCACGGTGGTGCTGGCGGGGTCCGACCCGGCCACGGTCTGGGGTGGAAACACCTGGAGCAATCTGGTGATCACCAACTTTGGCAAGGTGGTCTCGTTCGAGACCGACGTGATCCAGTATGTGTACGGCGTCCCGGCCTGGAGCAACAACGTGATGTTGAAATCCACCGTGGATGGCACCTACTGGAAGCTGTTCAAGCCCAGTTGGGGTGCGACGCAGGATGTGGGGGTGGTGAACGTGCAATGGAGCGACGCGATGCTCAACAGCGGCGCCACCTTCCGTGCCGCCATCGGTTCCACCGTCAGCCCCGCCAACACCCTCAACTGGACGGCCCAGTATTCCAAGGGCACGGTGATCCTGTTCCGGTAAGGGGAAGGGGAGAAAGGTTTCAGGGATCCGAACACTGAAGCAAATGCGGGGCGGGTCTGGCGCAAGCCGGTCCCGCCCTGTGTTTTTGGATGGGGGTCGATGGAAAGGCCCCGGCCCTTGCGGGTTTTCGACTTCCATCGACGCCCGCCGACTCCGCAATGATGGGAGTCGCCGCTAGTCGAAGTCAGTCGAAGTCAGTCGAAAAAGACGGAAGCTGCGGGAAGGCCCGTCCCTTGCCGGGGCTGCGGAAAGGCCCGTCCCTTGCGGAGGATGATGAAAGGCCCGTCCCTTGCGATGCCCTACCCAATTGCGTCGCCCTGATGGAAAAGGAAATGCGCGAAGCGAGGTAGGGCAGCGGCGTCCCGCCGCGCCGCAGGCCAATGGAGAAGGCTGATGGAAGGCCCGTCCCTTGCGGGGTTTCTCATTTTGGAAGGTAGTCGGCGATGTTCTCCAGGCTCAGCCCAAGCCATTCGGGGCGATGACGAGGATACGAGGCAAGCAGTCCCCGTGCCCGATGCTTCAATCCCTCGATCCCCAGTCTGGTTTTGTTCATCTTGATGTCGGCGATGGTGATCGTTTTCTTCAGGTCGTTGACCGCGACCAGGTCGATCTCGTTCTGATTGCCCCGCTCCCAGTAGGAACTGATGCGATTGTAGTTCCCCGATTCGGCTAGGAGTTCGCGAAAGCATTTCTCCAGCAGCAGGCCGCAGTACACCGGATAGTCCCGGTCGATGATTTCCCTCACATAAGCGAAATTGCCGGTCTCGATGGCGGAACGGTTGCGGTAGATGAAGCGAAACCAGAAGTTTAGGAAGTTGTCGGTGATCCGATATTTTTGGAGCCGGGAGTTGGGCTTGGCGTCGATCGGTTTGTGTCTGGAGATGATGCCGAAGGTGTTCTCCAGCCGCTCCAGGTAGCCGCCAATGTCCGCCGCCAGGATGGACTGAATCTCCATGCGGGCGGTCTTGCCGAGCGAGATGAGTTCCAAAATGGAGAAGTAGGTTCCGTAGTCCCGGCCGAGTTCCTCGATCAGCAGGTTGCGTCCCTCGTCGAGGAAGGGGGAGTCGGCCTGCAAGACGAAGTCCATCATCCGGTCGAAGGTCAGGGCGGAATTGGCGGCGAGCAGGTCCATGTATTTCGGCATTCCCCCGGTCAGAACCCAGCAGTCGAAAAGGGATCTCCCCCTCTTTACGCCAGCGTCGTCCAGAATCTCGCGGAGGGTTCGGATGGGGAAGGGCTTGAGGTTGAAAATGCGATCCGCCCTGCCAAACAAGGGTTCTTTTTTCTCCTCGAAGATTCGCCGCATCAGCGAATAGACCGACCCGATGCAGATCAGGTTCAGGCGACACGTGCCCTTGTTGACGTCCCAGAGGTGCTGAATTTCGGAATAGACGGCGGGGTTGATCTGGAGAAACTCCTGAAACTCGTCCACGATCAGCGTGAACGGTTCCTTCCGCGAGAGTTCCAGCAGAAGGCGAAAGATGTCCTGGAACGTCCGGATTTCGCCGACGACCGGCACGTCGAACTGATGCCGGATGTCTTCCAGAAACTCCGCGCAAAGGAGGGGTTCGGACTTCTTGGAGACAAACAGGTACAGGTGCCGCCGGGAACGGGCGAATTCCAGGGCCAGGGCTGTTTTCCCGATCCGCCGTCTTCCGGTGAGGACGACCATCCGCGCCGCCGATACGGTCTGCTTCTCCAGATTGTCAAGTTCGGTCAGTTCCCGCTGCCGGTCATAGAATCTCATGCTTACCCTCCATTACTGTAATGCCCATTACAGTACTTCGTTTTCCGGAAATGTAAAGCGCGAAATGCAACGCACAGAGACGGTGGATTCGGGACGGGTCATCCAACAGCACGAAAGAGTGTTCCATCGGCCAGATGACCCGCTGACGCCGGTACGCGGAAAGGCCCGTCCCGAATGGCGCTAAGTTAAGGGGCTATTGCCATCTTAATCGTAATCTTAATCCTAATCCTAATCTTGATCTTAATCTCCTGGTGGAGAATGGATTACGATTACGATTACGATTAGGATTATGATCGGAAGCATCGCTTAACTTAGCGCCATTCAGGCCCGTCCCTTGCGAGGACGACGACGAGGACGAGAGGCTCGCGCCGCTACCCGATTGCGTCGCCCTGATGGAACAGAAATGCGCGAAGCGAGGTAGGGCGACGGCGTCCCGCCGAAGAGAAAAGCTGAAAAGCTGAAAACTGAAAGCTGAAAGGCGCTGCGCGCAAGGGATCAGCGACGGCGTCCCACCGCGGCGCAGATGATGGAGAAGGCTGATGGAAGGCCCGTCCCTTGGGGGTTTTTTCGTCCTCGTCCTCGTCCTCGTCCTCGTCCTCGTCCTCGTCCTCGTCCTCGTCCTCGTCCTCGATTTCACGATTCGAGGACGAGGACGAGGACGACGACGAGAGGCTCGCGCCCTACCCAATTGCGTCGCCCTGATGGAACAGAAATGCGCGAAGCGAGGTAGGGCGACGGCGTCCCGCCGCGCCGCAGATGATGGAAAAGGCTGATGGAAGGCCCGTCCCTTGCGGGGGCTCACGATTCGACGACGAGGACGAGGACGAGGACGATCATGATGTCTCATTTCTGTTTCCCATCCGGCCGCAGGCCGGTGGCCAGACCGAACCCCGCACCCTGAACCCCGAAACCTCCGCTTCCACAAACCGGAGGTTTCGGAAGCGCCCCCGGTAATAAAAACGGCGCCTGCCGTTTCAGGCAGGCGCCGCGTTTGTGTCATCTGTTCCCATCGAGGCCGAAGGCCGTTTACACGAGTCCTTGGTCGATCATGGCGTCGGTGACCTTGACGAAGCCGGCGATGTTGGCACCCATGACGTAGTTGTCGGGCTGGCCGTATTCGGTCGCGGCAGCGCGCGAGTTGTCATGAACGGACTTCATGATCCCCTTGAGCTTCGCATCAACCTCGCTGCGCGTCCAGGAGAGGCGCATCGAGTTCTGCGACATTTCCAGCCCGGAGGTGGCGACGCCGCCGGCGTTGGCGGCCTTGCCCGGCCCGAAGAGGAAGCCCTTCTTCAGGAAGACTTCGACCGCTTCCGGCGTGGACGGCATGTTGGCGCCTTCGGCGACCAGCGTGCATCCGTTGGCCGCGAGCGCCTTGGCGTCCTCGCCGGTCAGCTCATTCTGCGTGGCGGAGGGGAACGCGCAATCGCACGGCACGCTCCACGGCCGCTGGCCGTCGAGATACTTCGCGCCCTTGACCTGCTTCACGTATTCGGAGATGCGGCCGCGCTTGGCATTCTTCAGTTCCATCACCCACGCCAGCTTCTCGGCGGTGATGCCTTCGGAGTCCACGATCGTGCCGTTCGAGTCGGAGAGCGTCACAACCTTGGCGCCCAGCTCGTTCAGCTTCTCGACGGTGTACTGCGCGACGTTGCCCGATCCGGAGACCGTGCAGACCTTGCCCTTGAAATCCTGCTTGCGCGTGGCGAGCATGTTCTGGGCGAAATAGACGCAGCCGTAGCCGGTGGCCTCGGAACGAATCAGCGAGCCGCCCCACTTCAGCCCCTTGCCGGTCAGCACGCCGGTGAATTCATTGGCGAGCCGCTTGTATTGGCCAAACATGTAGCCGATTTCGCGGCCGCCCACCCCGATGTCGCCCGCGGGCACGTCGGTGTTGGGGCCGATGTGGCGGAACAGCTCGGTCATGAACGACTGGCAGAAGCGCATCACTTCGGCATCGCTCTTGCCCTTGGGATCGAAGTCCGAACCGCCCTTGCCGCCGCCCATGGGCAGCGTGGTCAGCGAATTCTTGAACACCTGCTCGAAGCCGAGGAACTTGATGATCGAGAGGTTCACCGAAGGATGGAAGCGGAGTCCGCCCTTGTAGGGGCCGAGCGCCGAATTGAACTGAACGCGGTAGGCGCGGTTGAGGCGCATCTTGCCCTGGTCGTCAAACCACGGGACGCGAAACAGAATCGCCCGCTCCGGCTCAACGATCCGCTCCAGAATGCCGTTCTGCTCATATTTGGCGCTGCTTTCAATCACGGGCGCAATCGATTCGAAGACCTCGACGACCGCCTGACAGAACTCCTTCTGATCCTGATTCCGCTTGAGGACGCCCTCAAGTACGCACTTGGTGTAACTGTTCATTCGCTATACTCCCTGGTTGTTGTTTGGCCCTTCGATTGTGAAAAGCCGAAACGAGTGAAACTTAGATACGGCAATCAAGTGCGATAATATCCCGTTTTTACCGGAAGAAAAAGGGGTGTTTTGGCCTTTTCGGACGATTTTGTTGGCCGAATTGCCGTATCTTGGGTTATAGTGGGAGGACGCTTGCACCAACAGGATGTTGGTGCAAGCGGAGGTTTCAGGTTTCAGGGTGGAGCATTCCTTCCTGAGCCATGATCCATTATCCTGTGAGCCGCTTGCAAAACCCTGTTTTGCAAGAGGAGTGTTCAGGTGTCAGGTTTCGGGTATCAGGATGAACCACACGATGTTGCATCTTCCTGAAACCTGAACACTGAAACCTGAAACCGGCGCTTGCAGGGGTTCTGCAAGCGCCTCGGTTTTAAGATTATTCCCGGGAGGGCGTCATGATGGAAAAAGTCGAGCGGACGCAGTCGGCGATTTTGAAGGTGTTGTCGGACGTGCACGAGCCGGTGGGTGCCTCGCGGATTGTGGAGCTGCTGCTGGGCGCGGGCCTGGATGTGAGTGCGCGCACGGTGCGCTTTCACCTGCTGGAGCTGGATCGGCGGGGGTTGACGGCGTTGGCCAGCAGGCGCAGTGGGCGTGTCATCACGCAGGCGGGCCGGGACGAACTGGCCAAGTCGAATGTGCTGTTAAAGGTGGGGCTGGTTTCGGCCAAAGTGGACACGATGACCTACACCATGTCGTTTGACGTCGGCACGGGCGAAGGAACGGTGATCACCAACACGGCGCTTCTGCATCGGGACTGTCTGCAGGAGGCGCTCGCCGAAATGCGTCAGGTGTTCCGTGCGCAGTTGGGCGTGGGCAACCGGGCGATCATCGTTCCGGCGGGCGAGCAGGTCGGCGGGGCTGTGGTTCCCGAGGGGTTTGCGGGGATCGGCACGGTCTGCAGCATCACGTTCAGCGGCATTTTTCTCAGGCGCTGCATCCCGTTGGTCTCCCGCTTCGGCGGGCTGCTGGAGATCCGTGACCGCAAGCCGGTGCGTTTTGTCGACCTGATCGAGTATCGGGGAACGACGCTCGATCCGCTGGAGGTGTTCATCCAGGCCGGAATGACGCGGGTGCGCGATGCCGCCCGGACCGGAAACGGCCTGATTTGCGCCGGATTCCGAGAAATCCCGGCCGTGGCGATCCCGGATGTCGAGCAGCTTCGCATCGAATTGCGCCGCAAGGGGCTGAACGGGCTGCTGGCCATGGGGCGCCCCAACCAGCCGTTGTTTGGCATCCCGGTCTCCGACGGCCATGCCGGACTGGTGGTCTTGGGCGGATTGAATCCGGTTGCAGCGATACGGGAGGCGGGCTATTCCGTTCGCCTACGCTCCCTCGCCGGCATCGAGGAATACACCCGATTCCGGCCACTCGAATAACCCCCGAGGCGCTTGCAAAACCCTGTTTTGCAAGCGGAGTGTTCAGGTGTCAGGTTTCGGGTGTCAGGAAGAACCACACGATGTTGCGTTTTCCTGAAACCTGAACACTGAACACTGAAACCTGAAACCGGCGCTTGCAGGGGTTTTGCAAGCGCCTCCCCCATAAATACATTGCCCAACGGCGGGTTAATCGGGTAAACTGACTGCGATATTAACACGGGTGAGGAAAAGCCATGAAACAGGATATGCGCGCCAAACGGACGATCTTGCTGGTCGACGACGACACGAGCCTTTTGCAGACGCTGGATGACTTTCTGAGTTACGAGGGTTACCAGGTTGAAACGGCTGACAGTGGCGAGCGAGCGCTGGTCAAATTGCGCCGGATCAAACCGGACATCATCATATTGGACATGAGCATGCCTGGCATGGGAGGCATTGGCTTCCTGGACCGCATCACGCAACCCGATGGCAGCACCCGGTTCCCGGTTCTGGTGTTGACGGCGCGTGCGGCGATGGCCGAGTATTTCGCCTCGCGTCAGATCGACGGCTTTGTCTCCAAGCCCTGCAACCCGGAGGACCTGCTGAACGAGGTCAGCCGCATCATCTTTCTCCGCAGCGGTGATTCGGCCTCGGGGGGTAATGCCGCGCTCGATCCGGTCGCGGCAGCCAACCTGCGTCGGGCGATTCTGGCCGAAAGCGATGCCGCGCTCTCTGCGTCTCTGAGCGTTGATCTGCAGCGCGCGGGGTTCCAGGTCGAGGTCGTCAAGACCGGGCCGGCCGCGCTGGAACTGGTGATCGTGAGCAAGCCCGACGTGGTAATCCTGCGAATGGCGTTGGAAGGGATGAACGCCAGCGAGATCGTGAACACCCTGCGCCGGCTGCCGAACCTGCGCCGGCTACCGGTCGTGGTTTACGGCATCGCCACTCCTGACGCGTTGATCGAACATGTGGCGATGCTCGACTTGTCGGAAGTCGCCGCGATCAAGGATCTTTCGACCGACAAGATTGTCAATGCCGCGCTGGCTGTCACCGTGAAGCGGTAGCGGGGTTGCCCCAGGAGACAGGGAATGCGTTGTCCCAAATGCGGCCACATGGATGACAAGGTGCTCGACAGCCGGTCGGCCCGGGACGGGGCGTCCGTGAGGCGACGCCGCGAATGCCTCGCCTGCAACCAGCGCTTCACAACCTACGAGGAAATCGTGCGCGACGAGTTGCGCGTGGTCAAGCGCGATGGCCGGCGCGAGGATCTGAGCCGGGCCAAGCTGACGGCCGGCGTGTTGCGGGCGTGCGAGAAGCGTCCGATCACGCAAGCACAGATCGAGGCGCTGGTCGATTCGGTTCTGGATGAGGTCTCCCAGACTGGAGATGCCGAGGTCTCCACCAACGCCATCGGCGAGAAAGTGATGATCCGGCTGAAGAAGCTCGACGAGGTGGCCTATGTGCGGTTCGCCTCGGTCTATCGGCGCTTTGCCGATGTAAACCAGTTTTTAAATGCCATTCAGGACATGGTAGGAAAAACCTAAGACTAAAGGGGGGTGACATGGTTGATGACGCACGGATTCGGAACGAGCTTGATAATGTGCTGGCCGACGTTGATTTTCCGGAATTGGGCAACCGCATCAGCGGCAAGGTTCGGGACAGTTTCGTCATCGGCAATAAACGGATTCTGGTCACCACCGACCGCATATCGGCATTTGACCGGATCCTCGGCACCATCCCGTTCAAGGGACAAGTGCTGAATCAGCTCGCGGCGTTCTGGTTCGAGAAGACCCGCCAAACCGTCCCCAACCACATGCTGGACGTTCCCGATCCCAACATCATGGTCGTGGCTGAATGCGGCCAGCTTCCGCTCGAATTCATCGTCCGCGGCTACATCACCGGCGTCACCAAGACCTCGGCCTGGATGAATTACGCGGCTGGCGCGCGGGTCATCTGCGGCAACGCCCTTCCCGACGGCCTGAAGAAGGACCAGAAACTGGAGCGCCCCATCCTGACGCCGACCACGAAGCACGAAGAGCACGACCGCAACATCTCGCGCGCCGAGGCGATCACCGAGGGATTGATCGACGGCGCCACGTTTGACGCCGCCGCCGCCCTCTGCATGAAGCTGTTCGATGCCGGCGTGCGCCATGCGGCGCGCCAGGGGCTGATCCTCGTGGACACCAAGTACGAAATCGGCACACGCGACGGCCAGTTGGTCGTCAGTGACGAAATTCACACCCCCGACTCGTCGCGCTACTGGTTCGCCGACACGTATCAAAGCCTGTTCGACGCCGGCCAGGACCAGCGGAAGCTCGACAAGGAGTATGTCCGCGAATGGCTCGCCGCACGGGGCTTCCGCGGTGACGGCCCGGTGCCCACGCTCACCGAAGAGGTGCGAATCGAGGCGGCCAAGCGCTATATCGAAGCCTACGAGCGGGTCACCGGCCTGCCGTTCAAGCCGATCGAGGGCCCGATCCGGGACCGCGTGCGCCGGGCGTTGGAGCGGATTCTGTGAGCCTGTCAGGAGAAAGCATGTCGTTACCCGAACAACCGGTCTCGGAACCGGCCAACCTCTATCGCGAGCAGCGTCTGGCCAACATGCGCCAATTGGAAGCGCTCGGCCAGAAACCATTCGGTCACGCCTGGCCGCGCAGCGGCCGCCTGGCCGAGATCCGCGCGGCGTTCGAGGAGAACAAAACCGTGAGCGTCGCCGGCCGCCTGATGACGATCCGGGGCATGGGCAAGGCCGTGTTTGCCGATCTCTACGACGGCTCGGGACGCTTCCAGATATTCATCAAGATGAACGCGCTGGGCGAAGACGCCTTTCAGGCCTTCAAGCTGCTGGATCTGGGCGACCAGATCGGCGTCGAAGGCCGGCTTTTCGTGACGCGGATGGGCGAACAGACGATCGAGGTGCACCGCTGGGCGCTCCTGTCCAAGGCGCTGTTGAACCTGCCGGAGAAGTGGCATGGCCTGCAGGACACCGAAGAGCGATACCGCAAACGCTACCTCGACCTGATCGCCAATCCCGAATCCCGCGACCGCTTCAACAAGCGGATCACGATCATCCGCGAGATTCGCAACTACCTCGACGCCCGCGGCTTCCAGGAGGTCGAAACGCCGATGATGCAGCCGCAGGCTGGCGGCGCCGCTGCGCGGCCGTTCATCACCCGCCACAATGCGCTGGCCTGCGACATGGTCATGCGCATCGCTCCGGAGCTTTACCTCAAGCGGCTCCTCGTCGGCGGTTTTGACAAGGTGTACGAGCTGGGAAAGAACTTTCGCAACGAGGGGCTGGATCGCACCCACAACCCCGAATTCACCGTGCTGGAGGTCTACGAGGCCTATGGCGACCGGCTCACCATGAAGGCGATCATCGAGGGCCTCATCCCGGCCCTCGCCGACACGGTGCTGGGTGCGCGGGCCGTCACGCTGAAGACGGCGGATGGCGGCGACGAAATAATCAATCTCGACCCCCCGTACCGCGAAGTCGCTTATGCCGACCTGGTCCGCGAGCGGATGGGCGCCGACTGGTTTGAAACGCCCCTCGACGAGGCGCGTCGGCGGGCGGTTGCCGCCGGACTGGATCTCGCGCCGGGCATGAGCCACCTGCTCATCACCCACGAGATCTACGATAAGCTGATCGAGCGGACGCTCCGGCAACCGACCTTCGTTACGCGGCTTCCCAAGCAGCTCGTGCCGCTGGCCAAGGCCTGCGCCGACGATCCGGCCTGGGTGGACGTATTTGAATTTGTTGTGGCCGGCAAAGAGCTGTGCCCGGGGTACTCCGAAAACAACGACCCGATCGAGCAGCGGCAGCGCTTCGCCGAGCAGGTCGGCGAGAATCCGGAACGGATTGACGAGGATTTTCTGACGGCGCTCGAACACGGCATGCCGCCCGCTGGCGGCATGGGAATCGGCATCGACCGGCTGGTGATGCTGTTGACCGCAACCGATGTGATCCGCGACGTGATCCTCTTCCCGCAGCTCAAGCAACGCTGACGCAGAACGAATGAAGCGGAAGGATGGCCATGGCATCGGCTGATAAAAAAAACGGATCGCATCCGGTGATTGACGAGACGGTCTGCAAAGGGTGCGGCCGCTGCGTAGCAGCGTGTCCGAAGCAGGTGCTGCGCCTGCGCGAGCGGCTCAGCCGCCGAGGCATCAAGCCCTCCGAGTACACGGGTGCAGGCTGCGTCGGCTGCAACGTCTGCTTCTACAACTGCCCGGAACCTTACGCAATCGAAGTGCACACGGAGAAGTAAACGATGGTGAAATTCGTCAAGGGCAATGAGGCCGTGGTGATCGGTGCGCTGTATGCCGGTTGCGACTATTACTTTGGCTATCCCATCACGCCCGCGAGCGAAGTCGCCCATGCCGCCTCGGCCTGGTTTCCGGCAGTCGGGCGCGGCTTTCTGCAGGCCGAGTGTGAAACAGCGTCGATCAACATGGTCTACGGCGCTTCGGCGGCCGGCAAGCTGAGCATGACCGCCTCGTCCGGCCCGGGCATCAGCCTGATGCAGGAGACGATCTCCTACATGGCGGGCGCCGAGTTGCCGGGCGTCATCGTCAACGTGCAGCGGGCGGGTCCGGGCCTGGGTAACATCTATCCCGAACAGGCCGATTACAACCAGGCGGTCAAAGGCGGCGGCCATGGCAGCTACCAGTGCATCGTGCTCGCGCCGGGAAACGTCCAGGAAATGTGCGACTTGACGATGCTGGCGTTTGAGCTTTCGTTTGCCTACCGCAACCCGGCGATCGTGCTCACCGATGCCATGCTCGGCCAGATGATGGAGACGCTGCGCCTGCCCGAGGCCGAGCTCCCCCGCCCGGAAACCGACACCTGGGCCGTCTCGGGAACGCCAGCAACCCGCAAAAACCTGATCACCTCGATCTACCTCGACGTGGCGCAGGAGGAGGCGATCAACCGCACGCTGCAGGAAAAGTACGCGCGGATGCAGGTGGAGGCGCGCGCCGAGCAGTACCAGATCGACGACGCGGATGTGGTGCTGATCGCCTATGGCGTGTCCAGCCGCATCGCGCGGACCGCCGTCGACAAACTGCGCGCCACCGGCGTCAAAGCCGGCCTGTTCCGTCCGATCACGCTGGCGCCGTTCCCGACGGCGGCTCTCTGCGCGGTGGCCGACGGACGCAAACTGCTGGTGGTCGAGCTGAGCTGCGGGCAGTTTCATGACGATGTCTTCTTCCATCTGGCTAAAGGGCTGGGGCGTGTCGTCAACGTCGGCCTGCTGAACCGGATGGGCGGGGCCTTGATTGCCGTGGATGACGTGGTTGCGCGTGTGAAGGAACTGTGAGATGGCTGTCAAAAAAACGGTAGGCATGTACCCGGCGTTCGATCGCAGCGGCACCTCGACCCGCGCCTCGCATTATTGCGCCGGCTGTGGACACGGGATCATCCACAAGCTCATTACCGAGGCCGTGACGGATCTGGGCATCGCGGACCGCGTCGTGATGGCCAATCCGATCGGCTGCGCGGTGTTCGGTTATTACTACTGGGACGTGGGCAACATCGGCGCGGCCCACGGCCGAGCCGCTGCCGTCTGCACCGCCGTTTGCCGGACCTGCCCCGAAGCCATCGCCCTGGCGTATCAGGGCGACGGCGACCTCGGCGCGATCGGCTTCAACTGCACGTTCCAGGCGGCGAATCGCGGCGAGCGCATGGCCACCTTTTTTGTGAACAACGGGACCTACGGCATGACCGGCGGACAAATGGCACCGACCTCGCTGGAGGGGCAGAAAACGGCCACCACGCCGCTCGGCCGCGATGTGCTGAACGATGGCTACCCGTTGCACGTCTGCGAAGTGATCAACCAGCTTACGGCTCCGGTTTACATCGAGCGGGTCTCGGTTGCCGACACCCGGCGGATCATGGATGCCCGGCGGGCGATACGCAAAGCGCTGGAGCTGCAGCGTGACGGCAAGGGCTATGCGTTTGTCGAGATCCTGTCGCCGTGTCCGACCAACTTGGGAATGGATGCCGTGCAGGCGGCGCAGTTCACCAACGACAAGATGGAGCGGGAGTTTCCGCTCGGCGTGCTCCGGGATCAGAGCGCAACGGCGACCGCGCGTCCCGCCGCCCCCGCCAAACCGGGGCCGGCAGCTTTCTTCACCAGCAATCCGGACGGCGCCACAGACGCCGCGCCCGATCCGTCGTTCGCGGAACAGCGGCTGAAATTCGCCGGCTTCGGAGGACAGGGCATTCTCAGTCTGGGTCTGTACGTGGCCGAGGCCGGTCGTTTTGCGGGACGCTATACGACCTGGTTCCCGAGCTACGGCCCGGAGCAGCGGGGCGGCGCCGCCTCGTGCTCGGTCGTCGTGGCAGGAAATCCCGTGGGGTCGCCAGCGGTTGACCACGCGGATGTGGTCATCTGCATGAACCTGCCCGCCTATGAACGGTTTGCCAAAGACGTCCGGCCGGGCGGCTGGCTGATCGTCGATGCGTCGGTCCCCATTGCCGAAAAACCGGTAGGCGTGCAGTTCGTCTCGTTTCCGGCCATCCAGTTCGCGACCGAGCGTGGCATGCCGCGCTCGGCGAATGCGGTGATGCTGGCTGTCCTGGCGGCCAGCGGCGCCACCGGACTCGACCGCCGCGTGATGGAGCAGGCACTCGCCGCAAGCTTCCAGAAGAAGCCGTCGCTCATCCCCAAAAACCTTGCGATCTTCGCCGCCGCCTATCAACAGGCGGGCGGCTGACGCCGGGCATGGCGCGAACTGCCGGACGGCGGAAGAGGAAGTGTTCAGTCCGGGTCGGTGGAAGGCGGTTTAGGGACGGGCCTCCCATCAGCACTTCTTCTTTTCGGGGTCGGGGTCGGTATCGGTATCGGGGTCGATTTCTCCCGTCCTGTATTCACCATGGTCCTCATGCACAGCATACCCTCGCTGGCCGAGTCCAGTTTCTCGTGGCCAAACGCCATCCCGATCTCCTTTTCGACCCCGATACCGATACCGACCCCGACCCCGAATTTATCCGCTTTCCTTTGTCTTTCTCTTTCCGCCAACGTCCGGCGATCACCAGCGGCGGTTTAGCCCGAGTTCGCCAGTTTCGCCACTTTCTTGCTCATAAGTTATTGCAAATCAACAAAACAATCTCAAAAGTCTAGACTACATTTTCGATCTTTTTCGGGATTTGGGGCACGTTCAGTCCGAGGTGAGCCAGCAGCAAGGCGAGCG
>CAMBQN010000037.1 GCA_945870025.1 Akkermansia muciniphila | reverse complement strand
TCTGAGGCGCTTGCAGAACCCCTGCAAGCGCCGGTTTCAGGTTTCAGTGTTCAGGTTTCAGGAAGATGCAACATCGTGTGGTTCATCCTGATACCCGAAACCTGACACCTGAACACTCCGCTTGCAAAACAGGGTTTTGCAAGCGGCTCTTCTTTTAAAATCCCCATTGACACCGCGAGGAGCAGACGGTATAGTGCTCGGCGTTTCTGTTTACCCGCCCATCTTGGGGGATTAGCTCAGTTGGTTAGAGCACTTGCTTGACATGCAAGGGGTCACTGGTTCGAGTCCAGTATCTCCCACCAAATAAAATCGGAGGCTCCGGCCTCCGATTTTTTAGCGTGGAGGCCCTATGAACGTTGAACTCCGTTACCGTGAATTTCTGGCCGAATCGCGCCGCGTGGTGGTCAAGATCGGCACGCGGGTCATCGCCCAGAAGTCGGGCCGCCCCGATCGGCTTTACCTGAAGCGCATCGTGCAGCAGGTCGCCGCCCTTCGCAGGCAGGGGTATGAGGTCGTCATCGTCACCTCGGGCGCCATCGGCGCGGGCATGGAGTCGCTGGGCATCTCCCCTCGCCCGACCTTGGTCGCGGATCTGCAAATGTGCGCGGCCGTCGGCCAGTCGCGCTTGATGACCCAGTACGATCTCCTCTTCGCGCGCGAAAAAATGCGCGTGGGCCAGCTCTTGCTCACCCACGCCGATTTTCAGAGCCGCGTCCGCTGCGGCAACACCCGCCGCACGCTCGAACACCTGCTGCGGGCGGGCGTGATTCCCATCATTAACGAGAACGACGTCGTCGCCGACGAGGAGATCAAGGGCGCGCTTTCCTTTGGCGACAATGACTACCTCGCCTCGCTCGTCGTCAAGTTGGTCCGCGCCGACCTGCTGATCCTCCTGACTACCGTCGACGGTCTGCTCGCGCCCACCGGCCGCGCGGGAGCCTTGCGCCGCGTCCCCTGCGTCGAGAAGCTCGGCCCCGATATCTTTAAACTCGTCAACCCCGGCGCCAACCCCCTCTCCAAGGGCGGCATGGACTCCAAACTCACTGCCGCGCAGGCCGCCAGCCAGTCGGGCTGCTCCGTCGTGATCGCCAACGGCCGCCAGGCGAATGTCCTGACCGCGATCCTCGACAGCGCCGATGTCGGCACGCTGATCCTCGCCAACCCGCTGTAAGACGATGGGGCGTCGGTTGGCACAATAATATCTCGGTTGCGTCGTTGTTTGTCGCTATTGCATTCCGTCTCACTTATAAAAGGAGTCACATGATGAAAGACAGGACGGTTCTGATTGGATTACTGTGTGCGGGCACGCTCTGCGTCGGCGCCTTGCAGGCGCAAGAAGCGAAAGAGGCTAAGGGCAAGCCCGGAAGGCCACCCCCTCATTTTTCGGGCAGCGCAACCAACCGGTTCGCGACCATCGACACCAACACGAACGGGGTCATCTCTCTGGATGAATTCAAGGCCATGCTGGCTAAGCGTGAAGAGGTGATCAAGCAGCGGATGGGAGACAAGTACGACGCCGCGCTTGCCGCCAAGAAGCCCTCCGCTGAAGAGGTATTCAAGAAGCTCGACACCGACGGAGATGGCACGCTCACGAAGCAGGAGATGGATGCCGATCGGATGCCGAGAGGCCCCCGGCCGCCCCGCGGTGAAGGCGGCAAGAAGCCCGAGGCGCCCGCCGCAGGTGCAGTCACGCCGTGACCCCAAACGAACGGGATCGCGTGGCTATCGAGATCCGCAATCTGCAGCGCGGTTTCCGGATTGACCGGGGGGCGTTGCGGTCACTCGCAACGGCCCTCGCTGGCGCGGCGCGGCGCGGCGCGGCTCAGGTGCCTTGGCGCGAGCTGACGGTGATTCTGGCCGACGATGCCACGATCGATCCGATCAATCGGGCTGTGATGGGGCATGCCGGTGCCACCGATGTGATCACCCAACGTTACGAGGCGGTTCCTGGAGAGCCGCCCGGTCTTGTCGGTGAGCTGGTGATCAATGTCGAACAGGCCTGGCGTGTCGGCTCGGATCTCGCCGGGGCGCGGTCCGTCTGGTCGCCAGCGCATGAGTTGGCCCTCTATCTGGCCCACGGGTGCGACCATCTGGCCGGCGCCGAAGACGACACGTCGGCCGGACGCATCCGCATGCGTCGCCGCGAGCGGCGCTGGCTCGCCGGTCTGGAGATCCCGGCCAGTCTGATCCGGCCCGCCCGGGGCGGATCGTAATCGGTTGCCGCTGGGGGTGCGGATCGGGCTCTGCATTCTGGTTTGTGGGTGTGTGGGTGTGTGGGGCGGAGTGGAAAGCGCGAAGCAAACGGGCAGCGGCGTCCCACACCCCCACACCCCCACACCCCCACACCCACACACCCTCTCTGTCGCCAACCGATTACGATCTGATTTGTCATTTCATCAGCAATTCTAATTATGGCACATTTGTACAGTCGAAATCGAAATCGCTATCGGGGTCGCATTCCTTGCTTTCTCGTCGATTTCGGTCCCGATCCCGATTTGGATCCCGATAGCGACTGTCATAATTAGAATTGCTGGTCATTTCATTTGACCTCGCGCGCAATCACTGCTATCCTACACACCGTTTCTTCCCCGTCGGGGCGTAGCGCAGCCTGGTAGCGCGTTTGCTTGGGGTGCAAAAGGTCAGGAGTTCGAATCTCCTCGCCCCGACCATTTTTTAGACGATGCGCCTATACGTGGATTTTGACGACGTGGTGTGTGAGACGGCTCGGGCTTTGTGCGAGCTGGCCCGCACGTTGTTTGGCGTACGGGTTCGGTATGAGGACATCCGCTGGTTTGACCTGCGCCGCTCGTTCGATCTCGACGCCGGACAATATGAGCGGCTGATGGAGCGGGCCCACGAGGAGGATGCGATTCTGGGTTATGCGCCGACGCCGGATGCGGTCGGAACGCTGGCCCGCTGGCGGCGCCTAGGCTGGGAAGTGTCAATCGTCACGGGGCGTCCCGCCACCTCGCGCGACGTGTCGCAGCGCTGGCTGGAGCGCCACGGTATCGGCGATGTGCCGATGGTCTTCGTTGATAAATACCAGCGTGAACCCCTGCCACAGCCGGGAGCCACCCGTTCGCTGACGCACGATGACTTGCGTGCGCTGTCGTTTGATGTGGCGCTCGAAGACGCCCCATCCGCTCTCGATTGGCTGGGCGTTCATTCTTCCGCGCGCGTGTTTGTTTTTGATCGTCCCTGGAACCAGACCTACACCCCGCCGCGCGGATCGGTCACGCGGGTGTGCGACTGGCCGGCTTTCGAACGGGCGCTATCCGTTTGACGCATCGAGTTCGATAATCGCCGTTGCCGACTTGCTGGTGTCCGACGCGAGATAGGGGACGGCCTTGTAGACGTCCAGCTCGTTTAGCTTGCGGAGGATCTGACGGATCTCTTCGGCTGCGGTCATGCTCATCTCCAACAGGGACTGGACGAGCTCGGGGTCCTTGTTGTTGGCCATTTGCAGCATCTCAATGCTCGAGAGCAGCACCGTGGTGGGTTGTCCGAGATGATGGCAGACCGCGCCGAGGCTCTGCGCCATGACGCGGTCGCGCTCGTGCAGCCGCTCGACCGCATCGGCGCGGAAGCGGTCGCTGACATCGACAAACGAGAGCACCACGCCGGTCGCGACATTGTCGGAATCGGTGTTGGCCGCTGCGGAGACCTGTATCCAGTGGGGGTCTTCCGTGTCGTGATGCACCGGCAGCTCGTGCGTCCACGTCGACGGGGCGTTAGGCTGGATGACGGCCATCACCGCCTCGGCGATCGGCCCCCCCAGCAATCCGGCCAGCGTGAGCGAAGGCGCGGCCGCATCGTCGATCCGCCACATTCGGCGCAACGCCGGATTGGTATGCACCAGCCGGCCATTCAGATCGGCGACGGCGATTCCCGTCCCCGCGTTCTGCATGGCGTGGTGGACAGTGCGCAGCGCCTCTTCGTCTTGGCGCTTGAGCGT
The DNA here is from genome assembly GCA_945870025.1 of Akkermansia muciniphila. GTDB lineage: Bacteria > Verrucomicrobiota > Kiritimatiellia > RFP12 > JAAYNR01 > VGWG01. Next base: position 21,209 of record CAMBQN010000037.1, on the reverse strand, counting down.
TTCATCCCGAATGAAAAAACACAGCCAGACCTCACCGCCGTGCTCCAAACGGGTCACCGCAATTTCAGCCGGGAACGGCTCGCCTTCGGAGCGGGCACACCAGGCCGTGATGCGCAAGAAGCGCGCGGCCTTCAACTCCGCGGTGATCGAGGTCCAGACCGTTTCGTCCATTCCTGAGACGATGTGCTGGATATTCATTTCCTGAAGCGCCTTTTCACTGCAGCACAGCAGCCGTTCGGCGCGGGCGTTGGCCACAATGACCCGGCCGTCCTCGTGCGTCAGCAGGGTTGCGTCATAGGCGTTTTCGAAAAGAAAACGGTAATCCTCGACGTTCAGCAGGGTGCGGCGCAGGTTGCCTGTATCCCGGACCGAGACACCGGTTGCATCGATGTCTGAAAACCGCGGAAGGATATCGATACGGATGGTTTGGGCGGCATGTTTGCCGGATGAGAGGGGGTACGCTGTGCTCATAATATACATCTCCGCGTGCGGGATCACGATCCGGGGTTATTGCCAGGCCACAACCTCCACGATGTCCTCGGAATCGGGCGTATCGGGCGGACGGATGTCGAGCGGCAGGTAGTTGATTCTGACGTTGCCGCTGTCCGGTAGCCCGCCCATGATGAAGAGACTGCCGTTGATCGTGGGCGTTCCTGTGGCCTTGCCCATGGCACCGCTGCCGCTGAGCGACACCACGAAACCGTTCACCACGGGCGTTCCGGTGATCGTGATCGATCCGTTCAGGCTCACCAGCACGGGGTAGGTGCCCGGCTGAAGCAGCGTCGCGTTGCCCGATATGTGGATGTTCTTGGCGGATATGATCATGCATTGAATCGTGCCACCGCTGATGGTGATGTCATTCGGGCTGTACACGATGGTGTTGGCGGGATAGCTCGAGAACGCCCGGCCGTCGTGCGTGACGGCCTTGGCGGTGTACTTGTCCATGGAGAGCACGGCACCCCAGTTTATCGAATAGCGCGACGAGTCGCTGGTGTTGACGTCGGTGAACCGCTCCTCACGGCCGCTGAAAGTTGGCGTGTACCCCGTTCCGGTGACATTGAAGGAGTTTCCGGATGTCGAAATACTGGTTGCCGAGGCGACATCGCCGACAATGGTCGGGTTTCCGTTCAGCACGATCTGCTTCTGGCTGGTCAAGGCATTGAGCAAGACCTTGTCGAGATCGGGGTTGCCCGAGGTATCCGTATTATGCGTATGGCGCACCGCCAGAGCAGCCCGCCCCTCGGCGAGGCCGCACTGGCCGACGCTGGAGAGACGGAGCATGCGGGTTTTGCCATCGGCGGACGTGCTGATGTTCGTGACGGTCACCGCGTATGTTCCGGAGCCGAACGGCGTCTTCGTTCCCGTGTACCACGCCACGCGATTAATGTCCCCGCGGATGTCGTTGAGCGCGATGTTCAGTCCCGTTTCGGCAATCACCTTGGATTTGAGGTAATCGCTCGTACGGCGGGCCGCAAACATTTGATGCTGGCCGAAAGCGAGTACCCCGGTGGCCACCAGCACCATCAGTACCAGAAATGACAGCGCCACAATCATGGCGAAGCCGTGTTGTCCCTGTTTCTCTTTTCTCATGGCATTCCCCCTTTCCTGAATCGCGGTGAAAGTTGGACGCTAGCGCCCCGTGTTGCGGGGTTCGACTTCGGCCACCATGGACGAGGTCAAATGCGTCGTCTTGAAATTGATCGTCTGAACATCCCGAAACAGGGTCAGCTCCACGCGGACCGACCGCACCAGCGGCTGGCCATCAACCAGGACCTCAAACGCCCCACGGTCGGGTCCCTTGTAAAGCACGCTGCTCAGGTTGACCAACGCAAGCGGCGCGTCCCACCGCAGGCGCACCTGATGGAGGATGGGCGAATAAGAGGAGAGGCTGTCGCTGGTCAGCCGCGCCCGAAATTGGACGTATCGTCCGCTCGTGGCGAGAGCCGGCGCCGCATTCTTGGTGACGACCGTCCACGCCACATTGGTCAGGTTCGGGGAGGCGCCCGACCGGAGCCAGAGGGCGAGGGATGCATTGGTCGTGACAACGGTCGTGTAAGCGGTGTTGACGACTGCGTTGGACCACGTCAGGTTGGTGTAAACGGGGCTGGCAAACCCCGTGTCATAGACTTGCGAGCAGTATTCGCCGACGGGCGCGAACGACGTGACCAGCCGCATGAGGCCCACCACCTTGGCGCGCGTCGTGTAGGTCCCGTCGGACCACGAAGCCGCCAGCAGGTTCTGCGCGATCGGCAGGTCGTTGGTCGTCAGCGCGCGGATGCGGGTCGGCGGCAGGCTCTTGTAAGCGGGGTGCGCCCAGTTGGCGCACCACGGGTCGGCGGCGGTCGGTTTCAACCAGAAGCTCACGACATAGCGTTTTGCGGTGGAGATCGGATAGGTCGTGCTGCCAACGTACCATCCGTAAACCATGTAGCCGCTTCCCGACAGATTGCCGGAATGGGTGCGGCTCAGGAAGATGGTCCCCTGCGTGCCGTCCACGATCTGTCCGTTGGCGTCCGTTTCGGCGATCACGGCGTCGGTGCCGAACGCCGTATCGTAGTAGATGGCCATCTCCAGGCAGCGGGTGCTGCTCGACCGTCCCGACGCCGCCGCAGCGGCGGCTCCGGGAGCGCGGTAGAGCGAGCCGGAGCGGACGAGGGTGCCGACATTGGTTCCTCCGACCGCGACTCCCTCCAGCGGCACCCGCACCAAAATGCCGTTATCAGACTCCATGTTCTCCCACCAGCCGGTCACATCATCGGTATGGTTGGCGAAGGTCCACGTGTCCCCGACTCCATCCAGAACCACCGAGTTGTCCAGCTTGGCGCCGAAGGCCGTGAAAACGGTGTTGCTTTGGGTCACGCCCGCCGCACGGAAGTTGGATTCCACCCATTCGTCATTGCGGAACGCCACGATCATCGTCTGGTTCGTGGAGGTGGCGGGGAAATTAAGATAGTTGTTGCCGCTGCAGATTTCCGGAACGGTGGTCACAACCGTTGCGGCGGGGGTCGCGTTCGACACCGTCAGCGCCTCGGCCTCGATCTCTCCGCCGCTAAACGTCGGGTACAGGGTATCCAGCGCCACCCGGTAGCTCGCGGTCGTATTCAGGCTGTTCTTGTCGGTGGTGCGAAACGACAGCGTGTGCGCGCCGGGCGCCAGCACATAACTGCCGAACGGCGTGGGCACCCTCTCCTCGTTCGGACTGTAGCCGTCGAACGCCGTGCTTTTGGACGAGAGTTTCCATTCGAAAAAATTGCTGAAGATACGCGTCGTCGCCTGATAAGGCTCCAGCTCGTAATCGGCCCCGTGGTCCGTCTGTTCCACGACGCGCCGGAGCTGCTCGGCCCGATTCGCATCGGAGAGACTCTTGTTCCGCGGCTGGAACGTCGTGCGCAGCAGTTGGTAGGGGGACTCATTCCAGATGTGATAGACCACCGTCTGCCCCCACAGCACGTTGGTGCCGCCGGGTTCGAGGTCCACGAGCCCATCCTGATCCCAGTCGACCACGGAGGGAAAGCTGATCGCCCGATAGGGTGGGGCTACCGGCGGATAGAAGACGACCTGATCGATCGTGGTGAGCCGCAGTCCTTCGCGCAGAACCTCGATCGCCTTGCGCACGTCCATATCGAGCTCCGCCACCTGTGAACTTCGGCGTTCATTGTAGACCAGCCCTAGGTACCCCGAAGTCGCCATGCTCATCACGACTAATAAAATGGACATAGCCACGATGAACTCGGTGAGCGTAAAGCCCGCGTTGGATTTGCGCTGCCACACAATAGCACCTCCGTTGTGAAACTAAAGGACTTCATACGACGTATAGGCCATCTTCATCGTCTGATTTGAGCCGCGAAAACCGCCGCGGCGTCGGTCGAGGATCTCGACCGTCACCGTAACCTGGGTCAACCCCGAAGTCGGAACATTCGGCTGCACCACCACGGAACGACGGAACCGGCCGGCGGCCGACGACACGCCTTGGTCGTCCACGACATAATTCGACGCCGCCAGGAGGGGCAGCAGCCCGAGATTCAGATTGCGCCCCTGCTCCAGCGTGGCCAGTGCGATCGTCGTCGCTACGTAATGATCCCGGCCGAGGCGAACGCCATAATAGGCCTGCGTGATGAGTGGGCTGGTCGAGGCCAGCGTGATCGCCACAATCATCAACGCAATCAGCGTCTCGATCAAGCCGCCTCCCTCGCGCCGCGTCCTATAAGAGGAAATATTCATGCTGATTCCCTTCAAAATTTATCAGGTCCCACGGATCGCGCCTACATTTTCGGAACCCCTGTTATAATGTATGCAAGGACTATGCCAAACACGCACGATCAAGACAGAACACGACAATTCTAATTATGATGCAAGAAACCTGTTGCATCTGGCACAAAGCCTGCTTAAACTACCGCCATGGATCTACAAGGTATCAAAGCGGCGTTATCCCTCGGTGGTGGTATTCTGAAGGATGTGGTCGGTATTGATTTTGGAACCACCGGAACCCGTGCGGTGCGCATGTCTCGCACGGGGGCGGCGCTGTCGATTACCCGCGTCTGGAGCGGACCAGAGGCGGGTTCCGGGGCCTTTATATTGCCGCGTGAATTACGTGCTTATGCGGGCGTCTTGGCCGTATCGCACCCCGATATTGTTTCGAAACTGCTCTCTATTCCCAGGCCTTCCAACAAGCTTGATGACGTGCCGATTGCCGATTTGCTCGGTATAACCGACCCCACGGCGTTTCGCATAGCGATTGAGATACAGGACTCCACGGCGGCCGAAACTCACGCGCTCATCGCCGCCATTCCTGATGCGTTGGCTCGTTCCACGCTGAGTTCGTTCGCTCAGGGTTTCCCTGCCCCCCAGTCGCTCGAGGTCGCCGGGCTGGCGGCCATTAACGGAATGGTACTGGGAAATCCCGCTATCCGTGAACAGGGAGCCATATTGCTCGATCTCGGCGCCGAAACCGCCACCGTCGCCATCATCGTCTCGCAAAAACTCGCATTTACGCGACAGTTTCGCATCGGAGCGAATGCGATTATGCGAAAATTGGGCGAAAGCCTCGGTATGGATGGTGATACGGCTCGAGAAGCGGTTGGTGAAGGCCTCGTTGACGCCGTGGATCAAGTTCAAGCCGCTTACGAACCCCTGGCCCGGCAAATCAACCTTGGTCGTGATTTTGTTTCTCGCCGTCACAACGTCCGGACCGAGCATCTGGTTATCTCGGGCGGCCTGTTTCAGACGCCGTTCTGGTCTCATCCGCTCGAAGCCGCCTTGGGCGTCGAGGCTACGGTTTGGAACCCCTTTTCCGTCCTGCCGGTGACGCCCGGCGCGCTCACCCCGGAACTCGTCGCACAAGGGTGCCGGTTTGCCGCCGCCGTAGGCGCCGCCGCTGCGGCCTTGGAGATCAAAAAACCATGAATCTGCGCGTCAACCTGATCGACGAGCTTGAATGCCGTGACTGCAGCGTCATCACCGCCCGTTTTATCGTCTCCCTTCTGGGCAGCCTGGTCGTCGCCGTCATCCTGATTGTTCTCGGCGTGACGTTCGCCACGTCTCAGCGAAACGCTGCTGCGCTCAAGGAAGAAACGTGGAAGTGGGGCCGGATCGAGGCCGATTTCAAGCGGGCGCAGGCGCTCGCCACACGACGGCAGGCCATCGAGCGCGTGGCCTCCGACCTGGACGGATGGCGAAATGCCCGGCACAGTTGGCGGGATGAACTGACCGCCATCGCTTCTTCCATACCCGAGAACATGCAACTGACCGAGCTAAGGATGACGAGCGAAATCAGCGTGTTGCCCGTCGCCGCATCCAAAGCCGCTCCAGCCGCCGCACCCAAAGCCACACCCGCAAAGCCGCCGGAACTCAGCGCGTCGCTGCGCTTGATCGGCAAGACGTCCAGCCCGACCGCCGAGGCCGATGTCGCCCGGCTGCGCGATGTCTTCTCCGAACACCCCTTCTCCAACACGATTTCCTCGGCCGTCATCCCGCCAGGCGCGTTCCGCCTGGATCCCTTGCCCAACGGCGACTCGTCGGGTCGCCTCTTCGAAATCCTCTGCACCTACCGGGTGAAAATACTGCGATGAAAAAATCATTTACACCGAAAGAGAAGCAGCAGCTTGCGGTGGTGGGCGCGCTGGTTGGGATCGCCTGCCTCTATGGCCTGTGGACGCTGGCGTTCATTCCCATGCGAAAGGCCGGGAGCGAGTCGGTCGCACAATGCGCCGAGATGGCGAAGAAAAACGCTCGGGCGCAGAAGGCCGTGGACGAGATCCCGGCCCACGAGGCCCGCATCCAGACGCTCGATGCGACACTCAAGCACATCGCCGAGGCCTACGCCATACGCCCTGTCTTACGCCCTATCTTGGGATTCTCTTATCAACTCGGACTGCGTCCGCGGCTCGATCCGCTCGCAACGGCGACCGGCTTCGACGTGACGGGCTTGACCGTTCAGGATCCCGTGCCTCTCCCTTGGAATCACCCGGATGCGCCCCTCTCCCGCTGCATGGCCGATATCGTCGGCGTGGCATCCTACCAGCAGACCCGCGACTTCCTCGCCGCGATCGAAGCCGACAATCCCTATATTTACGTGACCGGTCTGACCCTCTCGGCCAACCCGGGAGACGTCCGGCGCCACCGCGTCACGATCCGCCTCGAGTGCCTGAGTGCTCCCACCCAAATCACCCCCTTGTGAGGTTCGCCGCCATGATTGACCCATCGCCATCCGCCAGAGTAGATGCCGGGATTCGATGCTCGGTTCCCGCCGTCTTCGTCGCGCTGGCCCTTTTCGTCGGCCCGGTTCGCGCCCAGGACGCCGTGAAGAAATCCGACACAACGACGATGACAGCCGGGCCCGCCGCGGCGATCCAACCGGTCGCGGTGGTCTCGGCGGATGAGAAAAAGGCCCCTGACGCGCCAGTCGTCCTGACTCCCATCGTTCGTGATCCGTTCTGGCCGCCGGGTTTCGATCCCAATCCGCCGGTCGTGACCTCCACAGCGCCCCGGATCGAGTCGGCGCCCACGCCCGGAAATCCGCCCGTCCGGCTTCCCGATCCGAGCCCGGCCGACTGGGCCGCCGCCGCACGTCAGATCAAACCTGTCGTCGGACGCAGCGTGGATCCCGAAGGCAAGGAGGTGTACTTTGCCCTGCTCAACAACCGCCTGCTCGCGATCGGTCAGACTGTCTCGGCCAGCACATCCCAGTTCACCTGCTTCTGGCGCATCGGCCGCATCACCGCAGCCGGTGTCGATTTGATCCCCGCCGAGGCACGGCGCCTCAGCGACGACAAACGCTTTCCAGCACCCCCAAGAAACGCGGAATGAAAAGTATGCGATTGAATGGTAGGCCCCTGCCATCCTGCACCTGTCCAACTGTCCAACTGTCTAACTGTCTAACTGTCTAAAACAAACCCGGAGAACTGAATCCATGAAACGTATAAACCTGCTCACGTGTGCTGTTGCGGCCGTCATGATGTCGACGGTTGTCCATTCCCAGAATGCGGGCGCTCCCAGCGAGCCGCTCCTGAAAAAACCGACCCCAACCGCGATTTCAGCCCCGGCGGCGCTCGTGGATCCTGCCGCGCCGGTCTCTGCCGTCACGGATGCAGCACCGGCCAAAAAACCGGCCGTCGCCCCCGTCACGCTGGTGGCCGCATCGGACGATCTGCCCGTCGGCCTGACCGAAACGGCGGACGGTCTGATCAGCGTGCGCTTTGAAAACCTGCCCATGTCCGAAGTGATCAAACTCTTCTCGCAGCTTTCGGGCGCCAACATCATTGCCGCCACGACCAACCTGAGCGGCACCGTCAGCGTCAACCTCAAGAACGTCGGATGGAAACCCGCCTTTGAGTCGATCCTCGGCCGCTGTTCTCTTCTGCTCATTGAAAAGCCCGCCGGCTCCGGAATCTACATTGTCGAATCGGGCGTGGCTGGCCAGGAACCCCGCGTGACCGAAACGATCCAGCTCCGCTACGCCAAGGTTGACAAGATGGCCGAGCTGATCAACACCATGCTGGAGAAAACCGGCACGGCCACCCCGTTCCCCGACGGCAACGCCATCCTCGTCCAGGCCCCCTCCAGCAGAATCTCCGAAATCAAGGGGGTCGTCGAGACTCTCGACAGGCCGCGCGGCCAGGTCTACATCGAGACCCGCTTCGTCGAGCTGTCCGCCGCAGCCAGCAAGAAGGTCGGCGTCAAGTGGCAGACGTTTATGGATAGCGAAGTCAAGTACCAGATCAGCCCGGGTAATTATGCAATGCTTCCGCCTGCTATCGGGTCGAAGGACGCCCTTGTGAATGCAAAGGCGAATCCGCTCCATCTCGAAAAATTCTTCAATAATTGGGGAGCGTTGACCAGCACCGAGTTCAAATGGGTGATCGATGCGTTTGAGGGTGTGGACGGCGTGTCCCTGATCTCCAATCCCAAGATCATCGTGGCCAATGAGGAGATGGCCGTCGTCGACATGACCACCAAATTTCCCTACGTCGATGTGAAATCCGACACCACGACTCCCGCTACCGGGGCCCCAACGACGACCACCACCACGCAGCTCCAGATGATTCCCGGCACGCCGGGGAGCGGATTTTGCGCGGGCGAAGCGTTCTTCAGTTACGGCGTAGTCTTGAAGGTGACACCCCGCGTCAGCAGTTCGGGTGTGATCACCGTCAAGATCGAGCCCTCCATCAGCCAACTGGACAAATCCGTGAACGCGGATACGGATAATCCAGGCTATTACACGGTTGCTGGCATCGACGACAATACCCCACGGACCCTGTACCCGATCGTCAGCATCAAAAAAGTCACCACCATGTTCTCCATGCTGGACGGCACGACCGCCGTGATCGGTGGATTTACGCGGAGCGAGGAAAGTAACGTCGACAACGGCATCCCGTTGCTGCGTGATATTCCGTGGATCGGCCCGTATCTCTTCGGCTGGAAGAGCCGCTCCAAGGATCAGAAGGAAATCGTCATCTTCGTGACCGTCGGCATCGTCGATGCCGAGCAGGCCATGCCCGAAAACATCGGCATGCCGAAGAACGCCGTCCTTTCGCGCGATTTCGAGGAGCCGGGCGACCGGGACAACGAAGACCTGATGCGCCTGAAGAAGTAGGGGCAGGAAGCAGGAAACAGGGTTCAGGGTTCAGGAGGGAAACGCTTCCCCTGAACCCTGAACTTTTTCTGAGATCGGAGTGGAGAAGGGGTCAGGAGAAGCGTGGAAGCGAGTGTGTGGGTGTGTGGGTGTGTGGGTGAGTTGTCCGGCGGCGTCCTCGCCGCGCCGCAGCCAATGGGAAGGCGGATTCGGGACGGGCCTGAATGGCGCTAAGTTAAGCGCTTCCGATCATAATCATAATCGTAATCGTAATCGTAATCCGTTCTCCACCAGGAGATTAAGATTAAGATTAGGATTAGGATTAAGATTACGATTAAGATGGCAATAGCCCCTTAACTTAGCGCCATTCGGGACGGGCCTCACCGATAGAGGGCCGTCACGGGGCGATCCTGAAGGGTGTTGTAGTCGCGCATGGCCATGCGCCACCAGTGCGACAGCTTCGCTTCCGGCAGGCACCAGACGCGCTCGTGAAGATCGGTGACGGCCTGGGCGTTCCGCAGCAATACCATTTGCTCCTTGCGATTCAGCGCCGCAGGCCCCTTCGCCAGCAGCGTGTCGGCCAGTTCCTGCAGATGCTTGTGCGCAGCCGCGCCCGGCGCTTGCTTGTCGCGCAGCAGGGAGCAGTGCGCGGCATTGATGTAAGGATCGATCACCACCTGCGTCATCCCGTATTGTTCGCCCAGCCAGGGCGACGGCGTCAGCCGATGATGGATGCTCTCCAGATTCTTTTCCAGATGCGAAACCACCGACGGCGGATTGGTTTCTGCCGGGATAACAAAGAGCGAGAGCGCCCGCAATCGCCGGCCTAACCCGGGCATGCTGAGCACCACGCACAAGGGAATGGAAACCATTAAGCCGAACGTCACCGGGCTGAGCCACCAGAACAGGGCAGGGCTGACCCGCCACGCGAGAACGGCCCATGTGACCCCGATCCCTGTATGCGGCGCGTAGGCCTTGATGATGCCTTCCCAGTCCACCCCGCCCGCCGCGTCCCGTTGCTGAGGATTCCACGGTACGTCGCGTCCCATCAGGATCTCCACCACAAAACGCGAGTTGAAGATCATCTGAACCGGTGCCAGTAATACCGATAGCGCATGTTCCAGCACGCACCCGATCATCACGCGCACACCGCCGCCAAACTCCTTCCGACGCTTCCGGTCACGAAGCACCAGCAGCACCGCCAACACCTTTGGCAGGGTCAGCAGGGTCACCGCGATCGCAAACAGCAACAAGGCCAGCCGGCCACCGCCGACATCCAGAAAGGACGAGAGCCCCACATCGGAATCGAAGCGCGGACCCGGGCCGGTGGCTTCGAACCAGCCCTGCAGCGTCCCGAGCACCAGGAACAGCAGCCAGAGCGGGGAAGCGGCATAGGAAAAAATGCCCATCAACAGGTGCAGCCGGTTGATGGGATTGAGTCCCTGAGCTGTCAGCATCCAGGCGTGCTGGAGGTTCCCCCGGCACCACCGACGGTCCCGGCAGGCGTGATCCAGCGGCGTGGGAGGAAGATTTTCGTAGCTGCCTCCCAGTTCATAGGCCATCCAGACCTCAAAATTGGCGCGTCGCATCAACGCCGCCTCGACATAGTCGTGGCTCATGAACCGGGCGTTTCCCGCCCCGCCCGTCAGCGTCGGCAGCGAACAGTGCTCCATGAAGGGCGCGCAACGGATAATGGCGTTATGCCCCCAGAAATTGCCGCAGGCCGCCTGCCAGTAGTTCAGGCCCGCCTGGAAGATCGGCCCGTACAGGGTCCCGGAGAACTGCATCAACCGGGCGAAGAACGTCTGGGCCTGGATCGGCGAGGGCACGGTCTGGATGATTCCCGCCCGGGGGTTCAGCTCCATGAGCTGGACCATCCGTGCGAGCGTCTCCGCTTTCATGAGGCTATCGGCATCCAGTACCACCATGTAGCGATACTTCCGCCCCCAGCGCCGAAGGAAGTCACTGACATTTCCGCTCTTGCGGTTGAGGTTGACCATGCGCTTGCGGTAAAAGATGCGGCCAAAACCCTTGACCTGCTTGCACAGATCAATCCAAGCCACCTCCTCCTCGATCCACTTGTTCGGATTATTGGAGTCGCTGAGGATAAAAAAGTCAAATCGTTTCGCATAGCCCGCGCGCACCAGATCCAGATAGATCATGCGCACCCCTTCGTAGACGCGGCTCACATCCTCGTTGTAGATCGGGATGACGATGGCCGTCGCGGGCAGCTCACCGGGATCAGGCTCCTTTTCGGGAAGGGTTCGCGAGATGCTGAAGGGGTCCTTCCGGCGAAGCAGGATGAGGAAGCCGCACACGGCCTGGATGAATCCCAGCGCCACCATTCCGAATAACGGAACGAACACGATCAGGATGGCAATTTCCAGCTTTCTGATCCCGCCCCGCCACAAAATATCGGCCAACACCCACGTGGCCAGGCCGGTCAGCATCACCACGGCGGTGAAGAAAACCACCTGACGTCGCGCGGAAGCCCGCAACGGCGCCAGATGAATAATCGATGGATGGTGGATCGTTGCACTCATTGTCGTGTATACCAGAACAACGCCACCAGGGCGGCGGCAAACAAGGTCCAGAACAGGAGCGTGCGAAGGATCGGTATCCGGTCGAACGTGGCCCGGGCGGAGTCGGCCAATTCCGGGAAGATGCCCCGATCCAAAGGCCGCGGCACCATGCTGCTGATCTCCAGATCAGGCCCCGCCTTGACCAATCGAGACCGAAGCGTATCGAGAAATCCCGGGGGCGCCTCCTCCGGGTTGAGAAACGCATGGGGCCACCGCACCGCCCCATCGCAGAGATACAAGGCCACAAAACCTTCTGCCTGCGAGTACGGCCGTTCGTCCGGGCGCTGGGGCAGAAGCCCGGAAAGCCAAACATCCATGAGTCGCCGGGCCTCCTTGATGGCTACGGAGGACAGGGGCTCGCCCGTCGGAGCCTCGGCTGCGCGCCGCCGGATCGCGCCGTGGACAACGGCGGCCGTCAATCGTGCCCGGTGCAACCGGCTGGATACCCGGCAGGCGCGGAAGTAGTTATCCACCGTGCCATACGCCTCATCCCACTCCGCCAGTTCCGGTGCACCGGCCTTGGGCAAACTCAGGGTGTCCAGCAATAGGTCCATGTCTCGCTGCATGTGGCCCCTCCCTTGCGCAAGCGGACTCGAAGTTCAACCGTCGCGGCGCCATCCTCCGCAGCAAGATCGAAAGACACGCGCCAGGTGCGCTGCGGGGCGTTGTATCCAGCGCCCTGATTGGAAATCCGTCCGCGCGCGGCGAGCACGACCGGCTCGGCAGCGAAGCTGCTTCCCTGCTGCTCCAGTCCCGGAAACGTGAAGTCGATCACGAACCGGCGCGACCTCGGTTGGCCCGGAACGGCCCCGGAACGAGTCGACACCACGCGCCCAACAGGCGGCAGGTCCGCCTTCTGACCGCTCCATACAACGTCATAAGTGAATTCCGCCGACTCGCCCGCCTTGATCACTTGCGCCGGCTCCCAGAAGGCGACGATGTTGTCATGAAACTCGGTGTCGGTCGGAATCTCAACCAACCGCACCGAACCGACGCCCCAGTCGCCGCCCGGCCGAATCCAGGCGGACGGCCGGCGATGATACTGCGCGTGATTATCCTGATAACACGCCGGATCGGTCTCGCGCTGGAAGAGGCCAAAACCCTTCGGCCCCTTGTCTGAAAATGCACTGGTTCGCAACGCGCCCGTGTTATCCAGCGGACGCCACAACCACTCCCCCGCGTCGGTTTGGATCTGCAGGCCATCCGAATCATGAACCTCCGGACGGACATCATCGAACCGGCGCTGGGTATTCTTTCCAAACCAGTACATGCTCGTCAGAGGTGCGATGCCGTAGCGCTGCAAATCGACACGCGGATAGAGCGCGACGCAGACGCGCGTCACCGTCTCCGCACCCGGTTCGATGGTAAACTCCACCGCGCCCGCCAGGCTCTCGCTGTCAAGCACCCCGCGAATCTTCAGCGTCCGCCCCTCGCGATCAGGCCGCTCAACCCAAAACTCCCTGAACCGGGGAAACTCCTCCGCGCCCTCCCCCCCGCAGTTGACCGCCAGCACCCGCGCGGAAAGCCCGTACATATGCGCGGCCGGAACCACGCGATAGTACGACGCCCCTTGAAAGACAATCACCTCGTCCAGCTTGTCGTTGCGATTGATCGGGTAGAGCACGCGAAAGCCGGAAAACGCGGCATTCTTGAAATCCGCCCAACTATACCGGCTGTTCGCGTCGTAAGTGAAGAACTCCCGTGAGAACGGAACGTCCATCACCTCGTCGCCATCCACCAGGTTCACATCAATCTGATCCTTGCGATCGCCCCCCGGATGAAAGAACTGCAACTGGAAGGGCAAACGCTCACGCCGCCACACCGACTTGTGATCGTCGAATGTGATCTGATTGAGCTGATCGTAGTTCAGCTCAAGCAACCGCGGAGACACCGGCTGCCGATGATCCGCATAAGGCTTCGACGCCAATTGCCGCGCCAACGCCTTGACCCCCGTGAAATTCGAAGGGGGCGGACGAAGCCCATCACCCGCCTCCTCGGCGCTCACGGCAGCACTGCACAGCGCAGTCAACGCGACGAGAACAACGGACACCCGCTGACGCACAACACCCTTCACGCAAAGCCCCCTTACTCCGGTTGGAACACCACACCGTTATATTTATACAATTATCGCATTTGCGCAGGATTGCGCAAGTTGAAACGCGCGCCTCCTTCAGAGGCGGGCGCATCCCCGTTTCACTGACCTGCGATCGCCCGCCGCTACCGCACCGGTCGGCGCGTGAGCGGGTAGAGCGGGATCTACGAGACCGCTCACGCCGTCTGCGCGGTCCGATACGTCCCGCGCCACCGCTGCCGCGTCAGCCGGGGCGCTAGCCCACGTCACAGGGCTGTCCACAGGATCGCCCGCTTGACAGGTCAGTGAAACGGGGATGCGCCCTTCAGAGGCAGCCCGGACCACGCGCCGACACATCAAGTCGCCGCGAGGCTCTTTCAGGTCGGCGGGCGGAATCACCACGCCGCCTTCCAGCGTGAACCCCAGCACACCCTCGCACGCCTGCCGCAGCATCCAGCCGGCCGCCCCCGTGTATCCATTCCAGATCATCCGCCCCGGATAAGGGCCGGCGAGAATATCGGCCGCCTGCTTGTTCGGCTGCCCGCCGTAGTTCTCGATCTCCAGCGGCGTGACATGACTCAGCGGCGATATCTTCAACCACAACCGCAGGCTCGCATCCCGATAGCGCGCCGCCGTCGCCACATCACCGTCGGCCTGCGCCCGCTCGCTGATGATCCGGGCCGCCCGGACCAGCCATTGCACGCCATGACAGTACATCCCGCTTTCGCGCACACCTTCCGGATACCGGCTGCCCCGCCCCAGAAAAGGCTTTCCGTATTCCCGCAGGGCCGGCCAGCCGAGCAGGATCACCCGCTCTTTCTCCAGAAGCCTCAGCGCCGTGTCAAAGGCCACCTTCGCCCGTTCGGGATTGATCCCCGACAAAACCGGCCACGATCCCATCAGCGCATCGATCTCCCACGACCCGCCGCCTTTCACGCCAATCTCGGTTCCATTATCAGCGATGGCGCGCAGGTACCGGTCTCCACGCCACGTCGCTTCAATGGCTTTCCCCAGCGCCTCGTGGCGCTTTCGGTAGATCGTCGCTCGCCGTTGGCCGCCGTGCGTCTCAACGAACGGAATGAAATCACCCAGCACCCGGTACAGGAAAAGCCCCAGCCAGACGCTCTCTCCGCGCCCTTTGCGCCCGATCGCGTCCAATCCATCGTTCCAGTCGCCGGTACCCATCAAGGGGAGCCCGTTCCGCCCCATCTGGTGATCCAACACCCGGTCCAACGCCCGCGTGCAATGCCGGTAGAGCGTCTCCACGCGCGGGGTCCGATGGGCAAACCCCACCATCCCATGCTTCCCTCCCGGCAGCGGCACGAGCGGCGTCTGCGCGCGCAGGTAGCTCACTTTTTCGTTCAGCAGCGCAGGGTCTCCGGTCATCCGGACGTACTCCTCAACGCCCCAGACCAGCCACAGCAGATTGTCGGAGGCGTGGGACCGGTTGAGCAATCCCGTTCGCCCATCGTGTTGCAGGAAGAACCAATGCGCGACATCGCCCTCCGTGAACTGCTGGGCGGCGTGCAGCAGCAACTGTTTTCGCGCCAATGCCGGATCAACCCAGATCAGATTCACCGCATCCTGCAACTGGTCGCGGAATCCGAAGGCCCCGCTGGACTGATAAAATCCTTTGCGCGCCCGGAGCCGCTCGGCCAGCGTCTGATACTGCAACCACGGGAGATACGCATCGAAGGCCGCCTGGTTGGTCTCGACGCGCAGCGCCCCCGCAAAACCGTTCCACCAGCGGCGGGTCTCCTCCAGCGCCGATTGCGCGGCCTCCACGCAGGCGTACCGCCGGATCAGGGCGTCTGCCCCGGCACGATCATCCGCCTGTCCGAGAATCACGACCAGGGTTCGGCTTCCGCCGGGTGGAAGGTCAATCGTCGTCAGGAACGCCGCCACAGCAGCCCGATCCACGGGGTCCGCCTCCCCCGCACAGCCCTGCGCCACGGCCTGAGGCCGCGCGACCGCGTTCCCGCGCCCGAAGAAGCAACTCCGCTTCGTGATCGTCGTCTCGGCCGGCACGCTCATCGCCACAAAGGCCGGCCCGGACCGGAACCGGTTCCGGGGATTCTCGAAGAACAGCGCGCCGGTCTTCGCGTCCCGTCGCACCCGGAGCGTTCCGGCGTTCTCCGGCTCGTCGGCCAACACCATCTGGAAGTACGGAGCCACCCGCAGACGTCTCGCCTGATCGGAGCGGTTGGTCATGGAGAGCCGATACACGCCCACCGGAGCGTCCGGCGGCACAAAAACCGTCAACTCCGTGGCGAGCGGTCCCTTTTCCATCCGGAACGTCGCCGTTCCATCCAAGCTGAAATCCGCCAGGCACCGCGCCGCATCATCCCGTAACGGTTCATAGGTCGGCGAATACCAGGCCTGCTCGGCCTCATCGAAAAGATAGAATGCCTCCGCCGGAATTTCCCGCGTCACGGTGTCCGCCCACTCCGCCGTCAGGCGGTTCTGTTGGGCATTATCGCTGGCGCTGCAATGCAGCCCCCGATTCGTCACGCACAGGATGTGTCCGCAGCCATTGGCCATCGTGTGGTCGTATGGCAAGGGAGTGAACGGGGTCAGCACCCGCATCGTCCGGCCCGCCTCCCGCATCTCGACATACGGCGGCTGAACCCCGGACACCCTCCGGCCATGGAAAACACGCAAGGGCGCGACGTGAGCGCGCGGCAGCCGGGATCCCGACACCAGCGCGCGCCGGATCCAACGGCACGCCTGAGGACGGCTGTTCGCGCATCCGATCAGCAGCTTGACCACGCGGCGCCCCCCGGGCGGAATCGTCACGCTCAGCAGCAGGCAGCCCGTCGGATCGAAATCCGGCCCCGCCCCGGTATCGCGCGGGGCATGAAAACGAAGCGTCTGCAACGCCCGGGGCGTCCAAAGACTACTGGCCCGGCCGATAAAATCCACGCGGGTCATCAGGAATCCGTCGGGCGTCACGTCGGCCGCCAGAAACCCGACCTTCTTGGTGTCGCGATGACGCGCCAGCACGGCGTGCAGTCCCGCCACATATTCAACCTCCGGGAAAAGCCGATTGTACTGGGTGTGCGTCCGGTCGGCGCCGGGGCTGTTCAAGACCCACTCCAGATAGGGAACCACCTTGAGGTCGCGCGCCGTCGGGCCTTCGTTGTGCAGCTCGATCTCCCACAGCTCGGCCGCAGGAACCTCGGGCGCCAGCGTAATCCGCACCGTCGTCCGAATCCCGTTGCCAACGCTCGTGATCCGAAGCGCGTCCTCATCCGGACTCACCGTGCATTTTGGAAACAGCGCCGCCGGCCAGTTTCCCGCCACCGGCCACCAGCGCCCCGCTTGGTCATGCGGCACGGCGGCATCCACCATGAACAGGGCGCGGCCAGCGGGATCAATCCCTTCATAGGAGCGCCGGGTCACATCCACATCGTCGCGCGTCAGCCGGCTCACAATCTCCCCGCCTGCTTTCGCACTCACCTCATAACGCGGGCCGGACAAGATGTACTCCGGCTCTTTCCCTCGGGCCACAATCGCCGTCACCCGGCGGCATCCCGCCGCCACCGCGGTCGCCATCCCGAAAAACCCGGTAACCCAAAACACCTGCCGCCCGACCGGCAGGGCCATCAGCATCTCAACCCATCCGCGTGATCCGGCTATAATCGCCTGGGACGTGTTCCAGACGTAATCCCAATCAGCCCCTGCGGGAATGTAGTATGGAATCAGCAACGGCGCCCAGGTGGCGAAGCGTTTCACTCCTTCGGGGATGAACCGCACGGTGGCCGCCGGACCGATAAAACGGGCCACCCGCTCGTCCAGCCGGTCGAGACCGATGAAGCTCAGATTCACCAGCGTCGCCACCCGCAACCCCATGTGATCCAGCCAGATCAAAATCCGGAACCCGCCATACGCGACGATCCACATGAACAATTCCCGGCTCCATCGGACAAACTCGCCCGTCTCCAGCGAGACGCTTTTCGCGAGTGCCACCAGCGTGTGAACCGCTCCATCCTGGTTGAACCAGGTCGGCTGCGGCATCTGCCAGAGAAATGTGGCAATGATCGGGGACATCCACAGGCCCCAGCGCATGACCTGAATCGTGTTTTTAAGGAGTTCGGAAAATCCGCCGCGCGTGGCCAGATTCCGGACCGGCGCCCACTGCCGCTGGAACAGCGCCAGCAAAAACGCCCGGTTGATGGCAAACAACCACGCCGCGATCGACCAGCAAATCGCCCCCATGACGGCTTGGTTAAAAAGGAGTTTTGCGCCCCCCGTATACGATCCCAGCAAGATATAGCCCCACTTGCTGAGGATCGGGTAGATGTCGAACCGCGCCGGAGCCGCCCCAAACTGACCGTACGCGGCAAGCCGTTGCCGGATCACCTCCATCTGTGCCGCATCCATGTAGAAGAACAACGCCGCGCCGATGCACCCGCCAAACGCGCACTCGACCGCGTAGAGACGCCACGACTGGATGCGCCCCAGACCACGACACGCATAAACGCCGTCTCGCAGGACACTCACCCCGCCATAAGCGGCCGCGCCAACGACCAATCCCATCCACACGCGATCGGCTATCGGCAGCCCCATCAGGTTATGCCCCAGCGCCAACGCAACCCCACACCCCGCCACCGCGCCGCGCGCAAATAGGACGGGATCGAGCAGGCTCTTTGCGAGCCGACGGACAAACGACTGGCTTTCGTCAAACGACTCCAGGATCGTCCGCGCCAGCGGAAACACCAGTGCGGCCGCCACCGTCAGCCACACGACCGGATACGCCGCGAACGCGCCCCGGACCGCCCCCGCCCCCGCCAACGACTCCCCCGCCAGAACCAGTGCCATGAACACGCCGCTGAACATCGCGCCCTTCGTCACCCCGCGCACCGCATGGCGACCCAACGAGCGCCACGACGGCCCCGCGCCGGTGAACGCATCCAGCAGTACGCCGGTCAGCAGAAACACCTCGGCCCACAACAAGCCCTGCGACAGGGCCGTCGACCCGATAATCACCAGAAACTCAGGCACGGCGGGTGCGAAACCGGGCGCTGCCCCCGAGCCTACATCCGCAAGAAATGGGGCGATCACCGCACCGACCGAACAGGCCAGCAAACACAGGTGAGCCTTCCAGCCCGGCAGCAGCATCCGCCGAAGCCCCAGACAGAATACGTTCGCCACCCATTCGTTAAACAGGAGCAGCAACGCCACGCGGAGACCGGCCTGCGCCAGCCACCCGCCACCCGCCACGCCATCCGCAAGGGCGCCCGGCTGCAACCCCAGGAGCGATCCCCAAACAAAAGGCAGGAGCAGCAGGTTTCCGCGAACCACCCATTCGACCGGGCGCCGCCGTGAGGCTTGGCTGATCAGACTGGCCGCATGATACAGGACGGCGAACAGCGCCGCACCAAAAGCGCTCAGATGAATCAGGTCGCCCCACGTCGTCGGCGCCTTCCAGATCGGATTTTGGGAAGCCGCCGCCGCCAGACACCCGCTCGCCAACGCATCGAAAAGAAGGTCCCGGATGTGCGGCGTCCGACCGGCAAGAGCCGCCCCCAGAAGCGAAATCCCCGCCCCCGCAGTCATCGCCGCCAGACACCCCAGCCACCGGATCGGAACACCTGCGCTGCCCAGCGAATAAATGCCGACCGCCAACCCCGCGACCAGCACCGTCGAAAACCCAAATAACAAATCACGCCGCAGTCCGCCGAATCGACCGGCCGAACGCGCGCCAGAACCATTAGTCACCCCCTGCGAGTACATCCGCTTAGTATATACGGAACACCGGGCGGAAGGAAAGACTGGGGTAATCGGTTCTTGCATTTACCGGAGTGAACCGGTGAAGTGGGATTCAGCCTCGCCTGAAGAGTGGGAAGCGTATTGTGGACAAGCTGACCCAGACGGTGGCTTCAGAGTCCGCGTTTGATCTGCAAGCGCCCGCATAATCTTGATGCCTTTGAAACCAAAAGTTGCTATCCTGCCCCCCTGTTTGTCGTGCGGAAAAGACTGTTGACTCAGGAGAGAGGAAGAAGATGAGCACATTGATGAGGGCTAAACGCTTGATCGGCCTGGTGATGATCTCACTGCTCTGCGCGAGCCCAGCCAGCGCTTGGCTATGGGGAAGAGCCGCACGCGGAGTCGTCAGCAACGTCGTCAACGAAGCCGCCAGCGATGTCGCCAGCAACGTCGGCTGCGATGTCGTTAGCAACGTCATCAGCGAAGTCGTTCTGGGGCCGAAAGCCACCTCGGATGACATTCAGGCGGCACTGAACAACCTTCCGGAAAGCGGCGGAACCGTTATTCTGAAAGTGGGCGTTTACAGCGTCATCCAGCCCATCTGCCTGAGCCGGGACAACCTGACCCTCCGCGGCGCTGGCGCTACCACCATTCTGCGCCTGGCCGATACTGCCAACTGCCCGGTCGTGATCATGGGATCAACCTCGAACTACCCCACCGAGGTTGTGAAAAACCTGCGCGTGTGCGATCTGGATATCGATGGCAACCGGGACAACCAACAGGTCGAATGCTGGAACATCCAGGGGGAAGGCGACGAAATCCGAAATAACGGTCTCACCATTCGGAGCGTCTGCGATGCATCGGTGGAGCGCGTCCGCTCGTATCGTTGCCGGTCCGGCGGCTTGGTTACCGAGAAAGGCGTTCGTCGCTTGACGGTCTCCGACTATGCCGCCTGGGACAACCATTTTGACGGTCTGGCGGCCTACGTCACCGAAGACAGCCTCTTTACCCAGATGGTTCTGCGCGATAACCACGGCGCGGGGCTCTCGCTCGACCACAAGTTCAACCACAACACCCTCTCCGACGTCATTCTCGCCGACAATGGGTGCGGCATTTTCATGCGCGACTCCCGGGAGAACCTGTTTCAAGGCGTGACGATCCGCAATAGCCGTGAACACGGCGTCTTCATGTCGCAGGCCGCAACGAATACCGTAGGGCCCTGGACCGCCCCCACGCCCCCCAAGAGCACCGACGCGGGCGGCACAGCACTGGTGGCAACGAATACGACACCTATGCTGACAGCACCCACAAACGCTCCGGCCCTCGGGGTCGTGGTCCCGACGACGCCCCCGCCCGAGGGCCGCTGGATTGTCATACCCGATACCGAGTGTACAGGCAATGTCTTCGCCGGCCTGCTCATCACGGATTCCGCCGCCGCCGGCTTCCTGATCAACGATGACAACTGCGCCAACAACGTGATCCAGGGGGCTCGCTTCGCGCGCAACAAAATGGGCGGCCTCTGTCAAAGCAAACCCGGCCTCGCCAAAACGCAAGGCCTTCTCGATCAGTAGTCGCAAGAATCGCCCTTTCGCCTCTCCTCGCACTGAACGGCCGCCCCCCTGTGGCTTGGGGCGCATCCCCGTTTCACTGACCTGTCAAGCGGGCGATCCTGTGGACAGCCCTGTGACGTGGGCTAGCGCCCCGGCCGACGCGGCAGCGGTGGCGCGGGACGTATCGGACCGCGCAGACGGCGTGAGCGGTCTCGTAGATCCCGCTC
>CAMBQN010000036.1 GCA_945870025.1 Akkermansia muciniphila | reverse complement strand
CAGCCCTGTGACGTGGGCTAGCGCCCCGGCCGACGCGGCAGCGGTGGCGCGGGACGTATCGGACCGCGCAGACGGCGTGAGCGGTCTCGCTGGAATGGCGCTAGGGACGGGCCTGAATGGCGCTTCGCGCTACGCCGTGGCACGCGATTACGGTGGACGATGGGTTGCCTCTCCGCGTTAACCGTAATCGTCGCCGTAGTCGTCCACCGATCTCTCATCATTGTCGTAATCCTTGTCCCGATCGTTGTCGTTCTCCCATCATTGTCCCAATCGTTGTCTCAATCATTGTCGACAAAGATCGCGACAACGATTGCGACAACGATCTGAACCCTGAACCCTGAACCCTGAAACCTGAAACCGGGTTCGGACACGGTTCTACGCTGGCGTCATAGTAGCGGCAGGGGATCTGGGATGGCCTCCAGCGGCGGGAGGGGCGGGAGGCGGAGCCAGCGGCAGGAGGCTTCGGAGGGCCCGTTCTCGGCTTCGAACAGATGACGCCAGCGTTTCTGGAAGGTGAGTCCGTTGCGGACCACCGTGGCGGCGTTGTTCCGGGCCGGCGATCCCTGGGTGGTCGTGCTTTCAAAATGGTACATCTCGGCGGCGGGTGTGTAGACCGCCCGCCAGCCAGCCTCGCGCAAGCGGTAGCAGAGATCAAAATCCTCAAACTGGACCGGGTGGAAGATCGGATCAAATCCGCCGAAGCGCCTAGGGAGATCGGCGCGGACCATCAGGCAGGCGCTGATGAGGCACTGAACCTCGGCGGCGGCGGCCCAGGCGGGAGCGTCGTTGGGCTGGCCTCGCCCGCGGAAACAGACGTGGCCGCGGCGGGAGATGCCGACCCCGGCGCACTGGATCGCGGCCCCGGGCGTGGGATAGACCAGTTTGGGACCGGCCAGGCCGACATCCGGGGCGCGCTCAATCGCCTCGCGCAGGCGGGGTAGCCAGGCACGGGTGCGCGGCGTGACGTCGTTGTCGTTAAACACCAGGAAATCCCCCGTTGCCGCCGCGATCCCCTGGTTACGGGCGAGGGAGCAGCCGACGTTTTCCGCGTTGCGGAGCAGGCGCACGGGCACTCCGCGCGCCGCGCCGAAGGGATGTAATGCGTCCGCAACCCAGCGCGGTGTGTCATCGGAGGACCCATTGTCCACCACTAGCAGCTCCCACGGCGCGTCGCTGACGGTGTCGCGCAGAAGCGCCGTCAGACACCGCCGCGTGACAGCGAGCTGGTTATAGGTGAGGGCGATGACGGAGTAGCGCATGGTGTTCAGTTCGTCGATTCAGCCAGTTCCCGCGCCGCCGCCACGATGGCGGCGATGCTGGGGATGCAGGCGGCTTCCAGGACCTTGGAAGCGGGAATGGGGCAGTCGGGGCCGGCGAGTCGCCGGATCGGGGCGTCGAGCGAATCGTAGGCCGCCTCGAAAATACGGGTGGCGATTTCGGCGCCGAAGCCGCCGGTGACCGGGCCTTCCTCGACGATCAGCACGCGGCCGGTCTTGCGCGCCGCCGCCACGAGGGTCTCGGTGTCGAGCGGGGCGAGGGTGCGCAGATCCACCACCTCGGCGTTGATTCCTGCGGCGGCCAACTGGTGTGCGGCGGCCAGGCAGAGGTGGGCCATGTAGGACCAGGCGATGAGCGTGACGCGGTCGCCGGAGTGTGTGATGCGCGCGTGGCCGAACGGAACGGGCGGCGGCAGTTTTTCGCCGAGCTTCCACCGGAGCGGGTAAAGAAGCTTGTGCTCCAGGAAGAGAACCGGGTTCGCCCCGCGCATCGCCGTCTGCAGCAGCCCCGAAGCGTCGGCGGCGTCCGACGGCGCGGCGATGCGGAGACCGGGGATGCCCGTGAACAGCCGTTCAAGCGTCTGCGAATGGGTGGCACCATAGCCGCGGCCGCCGCCGGTGGGCGCGCGCACGACGAGGGGGCAGGGGATCTGGTAGATGTAGTGCAGCTTGGCCGCGAGATTGGCAAGCTGATCCACCGCCAGCGTGATGAAGTCCATGAACATGATCTCGACCACGGGACGGAGTCCGGCGGCGGCCGCGCCGATGGCTGTGCCGACCAGCGCCTGTTCGGAGATGGGGGTGTCGCGAACACGGCCGGGGCCGAATTCGGCAAGCAACCCCTGAGTCACGCCGAACGCGCCGCCATAGGCGCCGATGTCCTCGCCCATCAGAAAGACGGCGGGATCGCGCCGCATCTCGGCGGCCAGGGTTTCACGGATGGCAAGGGTGAATGTTTTCATAAAGGTGCAGGGTGAACACGGCGTCAGTCCGGCGCGAAGACGCCCTCGGTGACGGTGGCGGGGTCGGGGGCAGGACTCGCTTCGGCGAAGCGGATGGCGGCGGCGATGGCCTGTTCGGCGCGTGTGCGGCAGGCGGCGAATCGCGCCGGGTCGGAGCCAGGCGCCGCGAGCATCTGCGCCTCCAGGCGACGGATCGGCTCGCGCTGCCAGGCGTCGGCCTCCTCGGCCGTGGAGCGGTAGATGCGGGGGTCGCCTTTGGAATGCCCCGAGAGGCGGTAGGTCTCGCATTCGACCAGCGAAGGCCCCGAGCCGGCGCGGGCACGGGTCAGGGCGGTTTCTACGGCCGCGCGAACATCGGCCACGACGTTGCCGTCGACGGCGCAACCGGGGATGCCGTAGGCGGCGCCCCGTTCGGCCAGGCGGGTGTTGGCGAGGCCGGCGGCGACGGGCGTGGACATGGCGTAGCGGTTGTTTTCGCAGACCACGACGAGCGGCAGGCACCAGAGCGCGGCCAGATTGAGCGATTCGTGAAACAGCCCCTCATTCGCAGCGCCATCGCCGATGATGCAGACCACGACTCGGCCCGTGCGGCGTTGCTGGGCTTCGAGCGCGAGGCCGCAGGCGAAGGCCATGCTGCCGGCGGTGATGCCGTTGGCGCCGTAAAAACCGAGCGCGGTGTCGGCCATCATCTGGCTCCCGCCGCGACCACGCGAATAACCGGTCGCCTTGCCGAACATTTCGGCCATCATCCGTCCGGGATCGGCGCCGACGGCGAGGAAATGACCGTGGCCGCGGTGCGTGCTGGTGAGCGCATCCCCTGGTTTCAAGGCGGCGGCGATGCCCACCGCGACCGCCTCCTGACCGATGCAGACATGGGCCGTGCCCATGATGCGCCCCTCGGAAAACAAACGTTCCACCGCCTCTTCAAAGCAGCGGATCAATACCATTCGTTCATAACACACCCAATCATCCATAGAAATTCTCCGTAGGTGCGATATAGTGTAGCGACTTTTATGCCAACGTGCCAGCGGTCTGTTTTTTTTCCGTGAGAGGAAGTTCTTGCAATGAACCGCAGAATCGTTGATACTACCGCCTCACTTTAGCCCCGAAAGCGGATTTCAAGGAGGATGCAATGGGAACAGGTCGCACACTTAATAAGAAGCCCCGCACGCGCCCCGTGAAGAGCGAAGGCGAGCGTCGGCGTCGTCAGAAAGTTCAGAAGAAACGCCTGATCGGATTGGGCGTGGCCGTTGCTGATGCGCAGAAACTGGCGCCTGAGACGGTTCGCATCATGCTGAAGCGGCCGGCCAAGGTCAAGCTGGCTGTCGCACGCAAGGCGGCCAAGGCCGCTGCCGCAACCGTGTGAGGCAGAGACGGATTGCGGGTAGAGCGAAGCCGCCGGAACGCATCGTGCGTTCGGGCGGCGTTTTATTTTATTGGAGGCGCTTGCAAAACCCCTGCAAGCGCCGGTTTCAGGTTTCAGTGTTCAGGTTTCAGGAAGACGCAACATCGTGTGGTTCTTCCTGACACCCGAAACCTGACACCTGAACACTCCGCTTGCAAAACAGGGTTTTGCAAGCGGCTCATTGGAGAGACGTTATGATCACGGATCCTGGATGGTGTCGGTGCGAAGCGGTGCTGGCGGAGTGGCTGGGGCGGGCGTTCGCCGCTGCGTTCGGGGCGGAGGCGGCAGGCCTGACGATCCGTGTGCAGCCGACGGTCGACGCCCAGTTCGGCGATTTCCAGTGCAACGATGCGATGCCGCTGGCCAAACGGATCAAGCAGTCGCCGCGCGTGATCGCCGAGGCGGTCATCCGGGCGCTGCCCTTTCCTGATTGCATCGAGAAGGCCGATGTGGCCGGCCCGGGTTTCATCAATCTCACCGTCCATCCCGCCTGGCTGGCCGGCGAGGTGACGACCCTCCTGGCCGCGCCGCGCTGCGGCCTCCCGTCCGTCGGCACCGGCCAGACGATCATCCTCGACTACTCCAGCCCCAATGTCGCGAAGCCGATGCACATCGGCCACATCCGTTCCACGGTGATCGGCAATGCGCTGGATCGGATGTTCCGTGCGTTGGGCTACACCGTCATCGCCGACAACCATCTGGGCGACTGGGGAACGCAGTTCGGCATCCTCATCATGGGCTACCGCACGTTTCTGGATCCCGTCCGCCTGGAGCAGTCGCCGATCGAGGAGCTGGAGCGGGTCTATGTCGCCAGCTACAATCGGACGAAAGAGGATCCTGCTTGGATCGACACCTGTCGCGCCGAGCTGGTGAAGTTGCAGCAGGGCGATGCGGCGAATCTCGAAATCTGGAAGCGATTCATCAGTCTCAGCATGAGCGAGTTCGAACGGATCTACGCCCGTCTGGGCGTCTCCTTCGACCTGTGCCGCGGCGAGAGCTACTACAACGACCGTTTGGCCGAGACCGTCGCGTTGCTGCACACCCGGGGCTTGTCGTGCGAGAGCGAGGGCGCGGTGGTCGTCCGGTTGGAGGACGAGGGGATGCCCGTCTGCATCGTGCGCAAGAGCGACGGGGGCTTCAACTATGCGACGACCGACATCGCCACCGTGCGCAGCCGCGTGGAGGAGTTTGCGCCCAGCCGCATCATCTATGTCACTGACGAACGGCAGCAGTTACACTTCAGGCAGTTCTTCGCCGTCTGCCGCAAGCTCGGCGTCACGACCGATCTGGAGCACGTCTGGTTCGGCCTGATGCGACTGCCCGAGGGGACGTTCTCGACGCGCCAGGGCAACGTGATCCGGCTCGACGCCCTGCTGGACGAGGCCGAGCGCCGCGCCCGTGCGATCATTGACGCCTCGGAGTCGGCCATGTCCGAGGCGGAGAAGCGCGAACTGGCGGCGGTGATCGGCATCGGCGCCGTCAAATACGCCGACCTGAGTCATGATCCCCAGAACATGATCGTCTTCACCTGGGAGAAGGCGCTGGCGCTGGAGGGGAACTCGGGTCCGTACCTGCAATACGCCTACGCGCGAATTTGCAGCCTGCTCGATAAATATGCCGACCAGGTTCCCGGTCGCGAGCCGCGCGCCAACGCCCTGATCCTGGGCGACGCCATCGAAAAAGCGCTGGCGCTGCAACTGATGCAATTTCCGTCCGCAGTCGTTCGCGCCGCCAACGCCTGCAAGCCGAGCATCCTGGCCGACTACCTGTTCGCCCTGTCGCAGACCTACAGCAGTTTCTATCAGCGCTCGCCCGTGCTCAAGGCCGAGGCGGCGGTGCGCGACAGCCGCGTCTGCCTCTGCGCCCGCGTGGCCGACGTGCTGCGCGAAGGGCTGGGGTTGCTCGGCATCGGCACGCCGCGCCGGATTTAAAGCGGGGGTGCTTCCGTGACCTCTGAGCTCATCAATAACTGGGCGGGTCCGGCTGTCGGCGGCCTGCTGGCGCTGGTCTGCCTGCTCTTCGCGCTGCGCGCGGGCAAGCGCCTCCGCCTGGTGGAGAACATACCCACCTCCAAGACCACCGGCGTGTTCATCGGCCTGGTAGAGATCACGGGCACCGCCGAGGCGGAGCGGCCGCTGACCAGCCACCTCACCGGCAGCACCTGCGTATACTACGCATGGACCGTCGAGGAGCACTGGTCGAAAACCGTCACCGAGCACTACACAGACAGCAAGGGCCGGAGTCAGACCCGAACCCGGCGTGAAAGCGGCTGGACCACCGTGGCCAGCGGCGGCGATTCCACCCCCTTCTACCTGCAAGACGACGCCGGCGTCATCCTCGTCCGGCCGGACGGCGCCATGATCGAACCGCAGGGCGTCATGCACACCACCGTCGGCCGGGAGGATCCGCTTTACTACGGCAGGGGCCCGGACGAGGCCATCGCCCATTCCGATCACCGCCGCCAGTTTACCGAGAAGATCATCGCCCTCCACGCGCCGCTCTACATCATGGGTCAGGCCCGCGAGCGCGAGGACATCGTTGCCCCCGAAATCGCCCGCGACCCGCAGGCCGAGATGTTTCTCATCTCCACGCGCTCCGAGCAACAGGTCGGTTCCGGTCTCCGCGGCGCCTTCTGGGGGCTGGGCCTGCTGGGACTGATCTTCACCGCCACCGGCTTTGCCGTGCGCACCTACATGCAGCAGCGCGATTGGAGCCTGGATATCGACACGTGGCTCTCGGCAGGCGGCACCTTCCTCGGCGCATGGCTGATCGGATCCGTCTGGATGATGTACAACAGCCTGGTGGGGCTGCGCGCCCGGGTGCGGCAGGCCTGGGCCAACGTGGACGTGCAGCTCAAGCGCCGCAACGACCTGATTCCCCGCCTCGTGGAGATCACCCGCGCCTTCCGGGACTACGAGCACAACCTGCAGACCGAGCTCGCCCATCTCCGCGCGCAGCTCACCGCCACGGCGCCGGGCCGGCCGGGGCCGGACCCCCGCGCCTGTGCCGGCCAGTTGGCGGTCATCGTCGAACGCTACCCGGAACTCAAGGCCAACGAATTGTTCCTCACCCTGCAGCGCAGCCTCGTGGATACCGAGAACCGCATCAGCATGGCGCGCGGCTATTTCAACGATATCGCCACGTTCTACAACACCCGCCTGACCGTCATCCCGGACCGCCTCATCGCCGCGCTCGGCGCCATGCGGCCGGCAAGCCTCATGACCGCCGACGACTTCGAGCGCAAGCCCATCCGCGTGAACCTGGCGAGTTGAACAAGCCGATGTTCGACACGCGGCCCCGCTTTGCCGAGGGTCCAGGTCGAATCATTTCCATATTCTGGCCGAAGTGCCTGATCAGAGGTCATGTGCCTTTGCAGGCGCTAGGAGAGAAGTACCAGGGCAATGATAATGGCCTGCACTATGAGCGCGGGGCGGATGGCTTCCACCCAAAACCATGCCGCGTCGTAAAGCGGGTATCCATATTCGTCGTATCCTGGCTTCTTGTCCATGCGCCTAGTTTAGGGGTTGTCGGTGGCGGTTGTCAATGGCTGACAGATCGCCGCCGATGTGCTATCGTCTCGACATGCGAACAGGACGCCGCGCCTCGCGCGCGGCGGGAGAGGCGGGATGGATCGGAACACGCAGCACATTCGGCAGTACTTGAAGGATCTCGGGGATATCCGCGCCACGCGCGCGGGAACGGGCGAGACATCCCACTATCCCGCGCTCTCGGCCCTGCTCAACGCCGTCGGGAACAGCCTGAAACCCAAGGTGTGCTGCGTGATCCAACTCCAGAACCGGGGCGCGGGCATGCCGGATGGCGGACTCTTCACCGCCGACCAGTTCCGAAGTAAAGCCGCCCGGTCGAACGCGGACAAGAGCCCGCTCGACGTCCTCCCTCCCGCACGCGGCGTGATCGAGGTCAAGTCCCCCGCGCAGGATCTGCAGGGCGTCGTCACGAGCGAGCAGGTCGGCCGCTACTGGGAACGCTACGGTCTCGTGCTCGTCACCAACTACCGCGCCTTCGCCCTGATCGGCCGCTCGCCCTCCGGCCAGCCCGTCCGGCTGGAGGCGTTCAGCCTGGCCGAGACCGAGCCCGCCTTCTGGAGCCTGGCCGCTCATCCGCACACCTGCCCCGATGTCACCTGCGAGCGGTTCGCCGAGTACCTCCGCCGCGTGCTACTTCACAACGCGCCGCTCGCCTCCCCACAGGATGTCGCGGCGTTGCTGGCCTCCTATGCCCGGGACGCGCGGGCCCGCATCGGGTCCGTCGACCTTCCCGCCCTGACCGGCCTGCGCGCCGCTTTGGAGAGCGCCCTCGGCCTCACCTTTGACGGCGACAAGGGCGAGAGGTTCTTCCGATCCACTCTCATTCAGACGCTCTTTTACGGCGTCTTTTCAGCCTGGGTGCTCTGGGCGCGGCGGCGCAGGCCGGCGTCCGGTTCCCCGCCCCAGGGCAAGGCCGCCGCGTTCGCGGTGCGGGAGTCCGCGGTCGCCTATCGCGCCGACGCCGACCGCTTCGACTGGCACACCGCCGTCTGGCACCTGCGCGTGCCGATGATCCGCGCCCTCTTCGAGCAGATCGCCACCCCCGCGCGGCTCGGCCCGCTGGGGCTGGAAGAGGTGCTCGACTGGGCCGCCGCCGCGCTCAACCGCGTGGACGACCGGGCCTTCTTCACCGCATTCGACGAGGAACACGCCGTCCAGTATTTCTACGAGCCATTCCTGCAGAAGTTCGACCCCGATCTTCGCAAAGCGCTGGGGGTCTGGTACACGCCGACCGAAATCGTGGACTATCAGGTCGAACGTGTGGACCGCGTCCTGCGCGAGGAGCTGGGCATCGCCGACGGCCTCGCCGACCCGCGCGTCGTGGTCCTCGACCCCTGCTGCGGCACGGGTGCCTACGTCCGCGCCGTGCTGCACCGCATCGCCGCCACGTTGCACGACAAGGGCGGGGACGGCCTTATCGCCCACGACCTCAAGACCGCCGCGCTCGAGCGCGTCCTGGGATTCGAGATCATGCCCGCGCCCTTCGTCATCGCCCACCTGCAGATTGGACTGCTGCTCGAAACCCTCGGCGCGCCGCTCAACGAGGACAAGGACGAGCGCGCCGGTGTTTACCTCACCAACGCCCTCACCGGCTGGGAGCCGCCCAAGGAGCCCAAGACGCTGCTGCTCTTCCCCGAGATGGCCCAAGAGCGCGATGCAGCCGACCACGTCAAGCGCCGCGACAGCATCCTCGTCATCCTCGGCAACCCGCCCTACAACGGCTACGCGGGTGTCGCCGTCGACGAAGAGCGCGACCTCTCCACCGCCTACCGCACCGCTCGCCGAGCTCCGCAGCCGCAGGGCCAGGGGCTCAACGACCTCTACATCCGCTTCTTCCGCATGGCCGAACGCCGCATCGTGGAGATGAACCGCGAGGGCCGGGGCGTCGTCTGCTTCATCTCCAACTACTCCTGGCTCGACGGACTCTCCTTCACCGGCATGCGCGAGCGCTACTTGGAGGCCTTTGACCGCGTCGCCATCGACTGCCTCAACGGCGACAAGTACAAGACCGGCAAGCTCACCCCCGAGAGCGAGCCCGACCCGAGCGCCTTCTCCACCGACTTCAACCGCGAGGGAATCCAAGTCGGCACCGCCATCGCCACGCTGGTGAAAGTGGACGCGGCATCCCGCCGCGTTCTTCCGTCAAGCGGCGAGGGCACCGCTTCTACGGTCACCTTCCGCCACTTCTGGGGCAAGGACAAGCGCGCCGACCTGCTCGCCGACCGCACCCCGTACCAGACCCTCGCGCCCGCCGCCGAACTCGGCTTCCCCTTCCTCCCCGCGCGGGTCTCGGCGGGCTACTCCGCCTGGCCCGCGCTCCCCGACCTCTTCCCCGTCTCCTTCCCCGGGGTCAAGACCAGCCGCGACGATTTCCTGGTGGATACCGACCGCGCCCGCCTGCTCGGTCGCCTCGCCGCCTATTTCGATCCGTCCGTCTCCCACGACGAGATGCGCCGCCTCGACCCCGGCGTCATGGCCGACACCGCCCGCTTCAAGGGCGAGGCCGTGCGCGACACGCTGCGCAAGCGCGGCTTCCTCCGCGCCAACGTCGTCCGCTACTGCTACCGCCCCTTCGACGTCCGCTGGCTCTACTGGGAGCCGGAGACCAAACTCCTCGACGAGAAACGGAGCGACTATTTTCCGCAGGTGTTTGAGGGGAATGTCTGGCTTGAGGCACGGCAGAAGCAAACACAGGAGAAGTTTGACCGCGGGTTCTTCACCCGGCACCTGGCCGACAATTTCGGCAACGGGCTGTCTACTTTCTTTCCCCTCCATCTCCGGTCCGACGGCGCGTCGCTGCTGGAGGCGGCGGGAACGCGTCCGAACCTGAGCGAGGCGGCGGGTGCCTATCTGGCCCGTCTCGGCGCGGAGCCCGAGGATCTCTTCTACCACACGCTCGCCATGTTGCACGCTCCTGCCTACCGGACCGAAAACGCCGGCGCGCTGCGGCAGGAGTGGCCGCGCGTGCCGCTGCCCGCGACAACGAGCGGCCTGCACGCCTCGGCCGCGCTCGGCCGCCGGGTGGCGGCGCTGCTCGACAGCGAGACGCCCGTGCCCGGCGTGACCTGCGGCGCGATCCGCGACGACCTCAAGCCGATTGCGGTCTGCGTCCGCGCCGACGGCCGGCCGGTCAACCCCGACACGGGCGATCTCGATCTCACGGCCGGCTGGGGCCACGCGGGCCAGGGCGGCGTGACCATGCCGGGGCGGGGCAAAATCCTGCCATCCCGGAACCCGGAACCCGGAACCCTGTCCCCCTCTCTGGACATCTACCTCAACGACACGACCCTCTGGCGCAACGTCCCGGAGGCAGTCTGGGGCTACACCATCGGCGGTTACCAAGTGGTCAAGAAGTGGCTCTCCTACCGCGAAAGAGCGCTCCTCGGCCGCGGCCTCACCCGCGACGAAATCCGCCACGTTACCGACACCTCCCGCCGGATTGCGGCGCTGATTGGGATGCGGGGGGAGTTGGATGGGAACTATGAAGTCGCCACGCGGTTAACGACAAAATCGGATAATGATGCTTGGGAGTGCAAATGAACGTCGATCAATCTGGGGCTCTCAGTGTGGATGCATTGAAACGCCGATATCAAGTCTTTGTCAGTTCAACCTACGAAGACTTGAAGGAGGAGCGTCAGCACGTTATTCAGGCACTTCTGGAAACGAAGTGCATTCCATTGGGGATGGAGATGTTTCCGGCCGCAAGCGTCGAACAATGGGAACTTATCAAACGCATCATTGATGAATGTGATTACTACATTGTCATTGTAGCCGGGCGTTACGGAAGCCTTAACTCGGCTGGCAAAAGCTATACTGAAATGGAGTTTGACTATGCCCTCAAGATAGGCAAGCCGATACTGGGGTTCTGCCACAAAGATTTGGAGATATTGCCTGTTTGTAGGACGGAGAGAACGGATTTAGGGAAACAAAGGCTGAAGGCGTTTACGAAGAAGGTAAGGCGCAAAATGTGTCGCCCATGGGTTTCGCCTGCGGAACTTGCCTCCGCTGTCAAGTCGGCCATTCTTCGTGAACTTGAATACAACCCAAAGCCAGGTTGGATTCGGGCTGATTCATTGCCCACCTATGATGGCGTAGAGAAACTGAAACAACGAATTGCGGACTTAGAGAAAAAAATAGAGAAGCAGAGAAAGGAGAATCGGAGGGGTTTTGCTTCTGGCGATGAGGTTGTTGAAATACCATTAGTCATAAAACACGACTTCGTGAGAACTGAGGATGAACCCGGATTCCCAACGGATATTCCAAAGAAGAGTTTTGAGTACATGGAGAAAATGACATGGGATGAGCTTGTTCTTATTCTGTGTGACGATCTACAGCAAGGAACACATCTGGATGAGTTGAAATACACGCTTCGTTCGGAATTGCATAAGCGTCTTGAGAACCCTGTGGCCAAACATCTCTCACAAACAGACCCAGAATTTTCGATTGTTTTTGGAGGGGTCAAGTTGGAGCCACTGCTGAAAACACTCATGGCGAGAAGACTGGTGAAAATGACGGTTGGAAGCTATGGCTCTTGGTCGCGTCCGAATTGGAGATTCACTCCAAAAGGATTTCAATATTTGGCAGAGTTACAAGCTATTCGCAGTGAAAAATAAAGGATGACTATGCCCCTTCTTGTTGCGGCAACATATTGCAAGTATCTGCGCAATCTGTTAATGTAAACGCGCGTGGATGGCGGCGAGGGAACACCCATAGAAAGAAAGCGTACGGATGAGTAACGCCGATAGGATGGGAGAAACTCTGAAGTTGATGAGCCGTGCGTACCGACAGGCGGTCGATGACGCCGTTCCTGCGCAGCAAATGGAACTGTTCCATGTTGATCCCACGTTGCAGGAGGAAGCACAAGAGGCGATCAAAGGCACCTCGTGGATATAGGCGAATCATCATGAGAACGAAGGAGATTTCGCAGTTGATGGAATGGGCGGTATGGGCCAATCTTGATTCGCAGAAGAACATCGAACTGGTGTTGCTTAAAGGTCACTTACTGCTTGAGGCGATGGTGAACTCTGCGCTCTCATCACACTTCAGACATGGGGCGGCTTCTGGTTTGGGACTGTCATTTCACAAAAAAGTCGAGCTTCTGGAACTCTTTCAAGCCAAAGGCGATCCGGCTTTTGCCAAAGCCAAACAGGCGATTTTGAAGGTCAACCGAATGCGGAACAAACTCGCCCACAATTGGGAATTTGATGGACATGAAGAACTTGGGAGGTGGGCGGAATCTGTTCTGGCGGAGTTCCCCTTTGAGAAATCTACGCGTTTCACTTTCCGCACGAGAATTGTTCATGCGTTCGCGGCATTGGCGCGGGTGGTAATCGAGATGCAGAAGGCAACTACCTAGAGCGGGGTGGGCGGCGCGATTGTCCGCCCGCCCCGTTGATCTTTGCTATGACCGATGACAGGCGTTACAGCAGTGGTAACAGCCGTCCACCTGGGCGTAGTGCTTCCGGGCCTCTTGGACCGCTCCGTGGCAAGATGCAAACTCGCCAAGGGAGATGCGGTTCTGAGGCAAGGGAAGCTTCTGGCAAGTCGAGACGTGAACCTCATGGTCCCCGTTAGACTGCGCCTCTTTATTCACGTAATAGTTGGCCATATTGACCTTTCCTGTTAGCGTTTTTGAAGTGCCCCGTCGCCTGTCGGCGAACGGGGCGGTTTGAGCCCGTTCAGCCGCGAGGCGGGAACGAGTCGTTGCCATAACTGTTGCGGTCACGAATCTCACCGGTCGGGCGATGGATGAAAGTCTCACCGCCCTCCCGGATCGCCGTCTGACGCGCCGCACGTCCGGCGGCATCCTGCGTGTCGTGTGTGGACGACACGCGGGAGGCGCCTTCCCTGCGAACGGCCCAGCCGCTTTCGCGAGGCACAACATGAAGGTTCTTCGAACTCATGGTTCAATCCTTTGGTTGTCATTTTGCGCCCGCCGCGCCGTTTGCGCTTGACTCCGATTCGTCTTTGGCTATGATTCGCCCCGTTTTCCGAGACCATAGCCCGTTTCATCGTCCCTCCTCATAGGGCGTGTTCGGGAGGTCGGTGCCGACTGTGTTTCAGCGCAGTCGGCACTCTTTGTGGTCGATGCGTTGATTTATATCAAAATAATTTGTGTCTTGTCAACAAGAAGAACACGTGTTAAGCTCTCATCTGATCGACAGGAAGGAAGATCCATGATTAGCCAAAGGATTCGTCAGGCGAGAACCATCGCGGGGCTGAGTCAGGATGAGGTCGTGCGGGCGCTCGGCGGCCGCAGCGTGCCGTTGACCAAAGCGGCGCTGTCGAAGTATGAGCGCGGGGCCAGCGTGCCCCGGGCCTCCTTGCTGAAGCAGTTGGGCGAGGTCTTGCGCGTTCCGGCGGAGTATTTCCTCCGCGAACCGGGTGTCTCGATCGCCTGGATCGCCTTCCGCAAACGTGCCGCGGTGGGGAGTCGTGAGCAGGACCGAGTCAAGGCGGTCGCCCTGGAACGGGTCGAGGCCTATGTGCGGCTCAGGGAGCGCCTGACACATGAGTCCGCAGCCGCGTTCCCGAAGGGCTTCCCTTTCGCCACCTTGGATGACGCGGAAGCCGCCGCCCACCGTTTGCGTGAAGCGTGGGGGCTGGATGATTTGCCCATTGAGAGTATGACCGACCTGATTGAGGACCGGGAGGGCATCGTCGTGGAACTTGAAGGTTCTGAGGATGCCGTCGACGGTTTGGCGGGGCTTGCGAACGGGTGTCACGCCGTGGTCGTCGTCGATCCGGCTGTCGAAGACGACCGCAAGCGCTTCACGCTGGCGCACGAACTGGGGCATCTGGTGATGGACAAGGAGGCGGTCTCCGATCCGGCTGTGGAGGAACGGCTGGCGAATCGCTTCGCCTCCGCATTTCTTGTCCCGAAGGAGATCGCGGTCAAAGAACTGGGAGCGAAGCGCACCTCTCTTTCGTTTGAAGAGCTAAAGATCCTCAAGATGAAGCACGGATTGAGCATGCAGGCGTGGATCTACCGCGCGCGCGATTGCGGGATCATCGACGACCGCCATTTCCGCTTCCTCTTCGATCAAATGAGCCGTTTGGGGATGCGGCGGAAAGAACCCGTGGCATACAAGGGCCGCGAGCGTCCGCAGCGGTTTATGCAGATGGTCTTGCGGGCGCTGGCCGAAGGCATGATGAGCCGGAAAGAGGCCCTTGATCTCTGTCCGCAGATCGGTCCCGCGCTGACGGGCGGTGATGAGGGAAGGTCGAGAGCCTCCGACCTGCGCGCGTTGCCGTCCGACCAGCGCGACGTCCTGCTCGCCCGCGCGGCGGAATGTCTGGCCGGGCACTATGAGACCGACCCTGAACTAGCAGCCTTCGACGCATTCGACGAGGATAGCGAAGGAGGGCACGCATGAGCGCCGTTTCTTCTCAGGCCGGTTCTCCCGCGCGCGGTGAAATCTGGCTCGTCAGGTTCAATCCCCAAGTCGGAGCCGAGATTGAAAAGATGCGGCCGGCGGTTGTTTTGAGCATCGACGCCGTCGGTCGACTGCCCCTCAGAATCGTGGTGCCGGTGACAGCATGGGTGAGTGACTACGCGCACTCGCCGTGGATGATTCATCTCAGACCGACGGGCGGCAACGGCTTGGCGAAGGAGTCGGCGGCCGACGCGTTTCAGGTCAAGTCGGTGTCGCTGCGTCGTTTTGACAGACGTCTGGGCAGGATCACTGCGGATCAGCTTGACGCCATCGTGCAAGCGGTGGCGCTTTGTGTTGGTGCCTGACCCGACTTTGCTCTGAGAAGACCGGAGCGGGCTGAAAGCGGCGTCGCGCGGGATATCGCTTGCCGCCGCACTCCGAGACGCTGCCGCCGGGGCGCGGAACGGGCTTTTTGAAAGGACAATGCGTATGGGCGGGGCGTTTGAAATAGCCGATTATTCTCAGTGCGCCGGCTGCGGCAGGTTCCGCGCAGCCTCCGGCGGCCGGCCGCGCTGCGAGGCGTATCCAGGAGGCATCCCCGACGCGCTGTGGGATAACGACGCAGACCACCGATTCGAGTTCCCCGGCGACGGCGGCCTGCGATGGACCCCCGTCGAGCCCGGCGTCAGGCACGTGCGCGACGCGGCGCGCGAGACACTCGACGCCTTCGAACGCAGCCAGCGGGAGAGAGGCGTCAAACCGCCCGCTGGCGCGTCGCCGAAGAAGATACACATCGCAGCCGAATACGGCACCACGTATGCGTGGGACGAGGAGGGGTCGGCCATCCTTCTCGCTCCCGAGTGGCCCGACGTTCCCGAACTGCCGGAGATCGAGGAGAAACTGGTCGCCTGGGCCGATACCTATGAACGTGAGATGACCCGCAATCCGAGCGGCTACGACTGGGTCGCCCACAGCCGCCGCGGCCGCATCATCGCCGTTACACTCGCGCGTGCGCTGCGGCCGAAAGGGGTGCCGGTGCTCTTCGAAACCGACGAGCAACCGCTCACCGGCGATGAGTTTCTCGCTCCGGAGCCGATGACCGACTCGGTGACGGGAGAGCCCGTGTCCCTTTTGCCCCCGCGCGAGCACCGCGTCGAACGCTGGACGCCGGATACAGACGAGGGGGCGTCCGTTCCCGAGGACTGGCTGTTCGCGCCCCGTCATGACCTGCCTGGCTACGCCATCAAAGGCCGGATCACGGGCTTCATCCGCAAGGCCATAGAGACAGAGAGCGAGATCGTCATTGCTTACCAAGGGGGAACCTCTCCCGGCAAGCGGCGCCGGATTGCGCCCAAACGACTGTTTGTCGTGGAGGGTTACGCTGCTGCCTACCTGCAAGCCTATGATTGTGACCTCAAGGAGGAGCGTACCTTCCGACTGGATCGCATCGAGCGGTGCGGCGCCGACTGTGTGGATCTGGACGTGGCGGAGACCCATGTTTTGATGGGGCTTAAGCCCGATGAGATCCTGCCGGAAAACAGCCCGTTTGTCCTGACAGTCGGAGAGACCGACGCGGGGTGGTGCGGGTTTGAGGTGCGGTTCGGCGAACGCACGTGGCGATGCGAAGCGTCATACATTGCCGCTTACCCCCTGTCGCCGCTGGTATACGCCGCAGTTGAACTGCCGCAGTACTTCCGCGACCACTGTCAGGCGGACACAAGCGACGACGTGGACGTATGGGACTGTCTGGCGGCGGACGAGCCGGGCGGGATCGTTCTGCGCGTCATTCCGCTGGTCGGTCGGGCAGACCGGCGCGTCAGGATACAGGTTTTCCGCTACCGCGGCGGCGACCTGTGGCCCCGACCGGACAAGTGCCCGGACATCCCTCCCGAAGCGGAGGGGACCATCACCCTGAACGCCTTCGCCCGTGCAGTTTACACGTCCGCTGCAAACGCGCTTTCCAGACAAGGGATTACGCGGCTCTCACTTGGATGGGAATCCCGCTTGTTGACACTCGACTACAACACGATGGTAGTTTTCCCTGTCGACCGCTTTCTGCATCTCCATTATCAACTTCATGGGGCCAAAAGGGACGAGCCAAGCGCGGGAGGAAACCTTGCCGAGGATGTCGCGATCCTTCAGCAGATCCTGCAATGGGGCGAAGGTGCAGATGCGCCCGTGACACCGCTTTGAGGAGACAGGACCACGCAGACACTCGTCACAAACACAAAGCAGGAAGAGATCAAGACGCGACTCGTTGAGATCGAGCGCGTCGAAGGTGTTCGCATCCTGTACGCGTGCGAATCGGGGAGCCGGGCGTGGGGATTCCCGTCCGTCGACAGCGATTACGATGTGCGGTTCATCTACGCCCATCCGGCGGAATGGTATGTGACGCTTGAGCCCCGCCGCGACGTGATCGAGCGGCCGCTGGAGGGCGACCTCGACTGATAGCGCATTACAGGCTGATGGTTCATGCGGTCGGCACGGAAAGCGGGCTGACCGCAACAATACCGTCACGCATGCTGTTGGCTCTCCGTATCGCTTCGCACCGGCTGAACTTTGTTCTTTGAACTGCGCCTGCTTTCCTGTTATCCTTCTACTGGTTGCAGCGGTTTCCGAAAGCGGGTGCGGGGCGTATCGGCAAGCAGCCGATCCGTCCCGGAACACCACACGAGCAGCAAGAGAGATCATATGCAGAAGACAATTTCCATGCGCCACAAATCCAACTGCACGAACGACAGTTTCGTTCCGGGAACGGTGAGTGATCGCATTGGATTTGTCTGGCCACTGACGCTTGAAGTTGTCTCCCTGAGCAGGAAATACGATGCTGAACGAAGACTACAAAGACATGTTACATGCATTATCCGCCGAAAAGGTTAAGTTTCTGTTGATCGGCGCTTATGCTTTGGCGGCTCACGGATATCCTCGTGCCACGGATGTCGAGATGCTGGAAAGCAAATGAACCGTCAGGTTAAGGGCTGCGCGTATGCACGTTGAGGAAAACACGGATTGCCTGCTCTCGCTCCCCGCCGCCGGTGTCACCGGCTTCAAGCCGTGGAACCCGGCGTCGTCCGATTTTTTTGTGACCTCCGACCCGCCGGGCAGTCAGCTCGGATCGGGCGGCGGCACGGCCCATCTGCTCCATCAGGCGTGGCAGGCGTCGCCCGCGCGGCCGACCGGCGGGTTTGAGGACTGGCTGAACGCCTCGCGCAAACTGATTGTCCATGGCAGCGGCCAGAGCCGCCGTCTCCCGGCCTACGCCGCCGAAGGCAAGCCGCTGCTGCCCCTGCCGCTGTTGCCGGCGCACGCCGGACAGGCGCCCGATCAGCGGCTCATCGACTTTCAACTGGAGGCCTACAGCCGCATCCTCCGTCATGCGCCCGCATCCTATCGGGTGATGATCACCTGCGGCGACGTGTTGCTGACGAACCCGGCGTTCACCCCCGCCTTTCCCGAAGCCGATGTCCTGATCGTCGGCATCCGCTCGACGCCCGACGAGGGGAGCCGACATGGCGTCCTGTTTTGCCGCAACGCGGCGACGGGCGCCCTGGATTTCTTCCTGCAGAAGCCGCCGCCCGAAAAGACCCGCGTGCTGGCCGATTCCCACGCCTTCTACCTCGACACCGGCGTGTGGCTGTTGAGCGCGCGGGCCGTCTCGGTGCTCGTGCGCAAATGCGGCTGGTCTTCCGAGACCCAGACGTATGCGGGCGGCGCGCCTTCGCACTACGAGCTGTTTGACCGTTTCGGCCTTGCCCTCGGCACGGCACCCGTCGCGCCCGATCCCGAGATCTCGGCGCTTTCCGCAGCGGTGCTGCCTCTGCCCGCCGGGCGATTCTTCCATTTTGGCACCAGCCGCAGCATCATCTCCTCCACCGTCGAGTTGGCCCAGGCGTCCGAGCGTGCCCAGGCCGTGGGCCTGGGTTCGGCGGAGGCGCACGAGCATTGCCTGATCTTCAACGCCGACTTGCGCGTGCCGCTCACCGGAGCGAACCGCCTCCTCTGGATTGAGAATTCCGTCATCCCCGCCACCTGGACGCTGCGCGATCGCCACGTCCTCACCGGCATTCCCTATAACACCTGGGCGCTTGACCTCCCTGCTGGCGTCTGCTTGGACTGCATTGGCTTGCGTGACGAAGCAGGCGTCTGCCTCCGCGTCTACGGCTTTGACGATCCCTTCCGCGGGGCGCTGTCCGACCCCGCCACGCGATGGATGGAACGCTCCTTTGCCGACTGGCTGAAGGCGCGCGGGATATCCTGTCAGCAGGCGGGGCTTGCCCCCCACGGCGACATCCAGGACGCGCCGCTCTTCCCGCGGATCGCCGCGGACGATCCGCGCTGCGGGCCGTTGCTTGCGTGGATGACGGCGCTCCGGCCCGCGGCCGACCCCGCTTCCTGCCGGCTCTGGCTGGACGCGCTGCGCGTCTCGGCGGCCGACCTGCTGTGCCGGGCCGATACGGCCGCGCGCGCCACCGCCCGCTCGGCGGCCGTCGATGCCGTTCTCGCCCGCCTGTCGGCTCAGGCCTGGCAGAAGCGCTGCCTGTCGCTTGATCTCGAAGCCGTTGCGCGCCGGATGGAGGGGGCGCCAGCGGCCGCCCTTCCGCCGCCGCTGGAGTCTCAGGACCGCCACGTCTCCGAACTGGCCGCCGTGCATGACGTGGCCTTGCGTGACCGGCTCGCCCCCGCCGCCGGTCGTCCGAACCGCGCCGCCGGCCGTCTGCGCGAGTTGCTGGTGGCCAAACTGGCCGTGGCGCCCGTTTCGCCCCGCCGCGCGGTGGGGGAGGATCAGATCGTGTGGGGTCGCGCGCCAGCCCGTCTCGATTTTGCCGGCGGGTGGACCGATACCCCGCCCTATTGCCTCGAACACGGCGGCCGCGTGGTCAATCTGGCGGTCAACCTCAACGGCCAGCCGCCGGTGCAGGCGTTTGCGCGTGTCTGCGAAAAGCCGTGCCTCGTGATTCGCAGCATCGATCTGGGCGTCGGCGAGGTGATTGAAACCACCGAAGACCTGCTGGCCGAAGAGCGGCTCGGCAGCGGTTTCGGCATTGCCCGCGCCGCCTTCCGTCTGGCCGGGTTCGACCCCGCCTTTCACGCATCGGGGCGTGCCGCGCCGCTCGATCAGTTTCTTCGAGACACGTTTGGCGGCGGCATCGAGCTGACCTTGCTCGCCGCGATTCCCAAGGGTTCGGGACTGGGCACCAGCAGCATTCTGGCCGCCACCCTGCTCGGCACGCTCGGCGACCTCGCCGGCCTGCAATGGAACGAACAGGATCTGTTCATCCGCACGCTCGCGCTGGAGCAGATCCTCACCTCCGGCGGCGGCTGGCAGGACCAGGTCGGCGGCATTGTCGGCGGATTGAAGCAGATTGAAAGCGCCCCCGGCCTGCAGCAGAAGCCGGTCATCCGCTGGTTACCGACATCGATGCTTGATGCCGCCATCGCCGACAGGCGTTTCCAGCTCTATTACACCGGGCTGACGCGCGTGGCGCACAATATCCTGGGCGAAATCGTCAAGGGGCTTTTTCTCAACGACGCCGAGCGCATTCGCACCATCGATGCGATCGGCTTGAATGCCGACTTCGCGGCGGAGGCGCTGCAGCGGCACGACTGGCCGGTTTTTGTCGAGGCGATCCGCCGGAGCTGGCTCCTGAACCGCATGCTCGACATCGGCACCAATCCGCCCGAGGTGCAGGCGATCATCGACCGCGTGTCGCCCTGGCTCGCCGCCACCAAGTTGACCGGTGCGGGCGGCGGCGGGTACATGCTCCTGCTGGCTGACACGCCGGAGCAGGGCGCGCGCCTTCGCCGGGAGCTGTTGGATCACCCGCCGAATGGACGCGCCCGCTTTGTCGATGTCTCCCTTTCGCACACCGGTCTTGAAATCACCCGCAGTTAAGGAATTCTGTCATGCGCATTTCCGTACCCGGACGCATCTGCTTGTTTGGCGAACACAGCGATTGGGCGGGCACCTACCGTCGGATCAATGCCGACATTCCCGCTGGCGCGGCGATCATCACCGGCACCAACCAGGGCGTTCACGCCGAGGTCTCGTCGCATCCGGGCCGTCTGATTCTCCGCACCACGCTCACGGACGGCACCCGCCTCCCCGAATGGTCGGTCGAGATGTCGGCCCCGGTCCTGCTTGAAGCCGCCCGCGAGGGAGGTTTCTACAGTTATGCGGCCGGCGTGGCCTATCAGATTCTGGTCAATTACCGCGTGCGCGGGCTGCTCATCGACAATGACCGCACCGATCTGCCGGTCAAGAAGGGGCTGAGCTCGAGCGCGGCGGTATCGGTTCTGGTCGCCCGCGCGTTCAATCGCGTGTATGACCTCAAGCTGACCGTGCGCGGCGAGATGGAGCTGGCGTATCTCGGCGAGATCACGACCCCCTCGCGCTGCGGCCGCATGGATCAGGGGTGCGCGTACGGGGAGCGTCCAATCCAGATGACGTTTGACGGCGACCGGATCGATGTCGAGGAACTGGTCGTCAGCCGCGACATCCACATGGTCCTCGTCGATCTCCACGCCGCCAAGGACACCCGCGAGATACTCAACAGCCTGAACCATTGTTATCCCTTTGCCGAAACCGAGACCGCGCGCGATGTCCAGCGCTGCCTCGGGGAGCAGAATCGCGAGATCGTCGCCGAGGCCGCGCGACTGCTGAAGCTGGGAGACGCCACGGGGGTCGGGGCCTTGATGACCCGTGCGCAACGGCTCTTTGACGAGCAGATCGCGCCCGCCTGCCCCACGCAACTGGCTGCGCCTGTTCTGCATCGCCTGCTGGCTCATCCACCGCTGCAGCCGCTGATCCACGGTGGCAAGGGCGTGGGCTCGCAGGGCGACGGATCGGCCCAGCTCATCGCCCGCGACGCCGCCGCGCAGCGGGAGATCATCCGCATCATCACGCGCGATCTGGGGATGACCGGACTGCCCCTGACGATCCGGACCGGTAGCCGTATCCGCAAGGCCGTCATCCCCGCCGCTGGTTTCGGAACCCGGCTCTTCCCCGCCACCAAGGCGGTCAAGAAAGAGCTGTTCCCGGTTGTCGGTGCCGACGGCCGCGCCCGTCCCGTGATCCTCGCGATCGTGGAGGAGGCGATGGCTGCGGGGATCGAGGAGGTGGCCATCCTCGTGCAGTCCCGCGACCAGGAGACCTTCCGGGAACTCTTCCATACGCCGCCTCCCGCCGATCATTTCAACAAGCTCTCCAAGGCCGATCAGCAGGCGTGCGACCGGCTGATGGCCCTGGGGCGTCGGGTCACCCTGCTCACTCAAGACGCGCAGGAAGGGTTCGGACATGCCGTCTACTGCGCCCGCGAATGGGTGGGGGGCGAGCCGTTTCTGCTCATGCTCGGCGACCATCTCTACACCTCCGACACCGCCGCCTGCTGCGCCCGGCAGGTGCTGGAGGCTTTCGAGCGCACCGGAAAATGCGCCGTGGGACTGCTGGAGACGCCCGTCACCGACGTTCACCATTACGGCTGCGTGACCGGCGTGTGGCGCCGCGAGCATGTGGGCGAGGTTCTGGACATCTCTGAATTCGCCGAGAAGCCGACCGCCGATTACGCCCGTGAGCACCTGCCGGTTGACGGCCTCGCCGCCGATTCCTTCCTCTCCGTGTTCGGCATCTACGCGCTCAAACCCGCTGTCTTCGAGGCGCTGGAAGAGAACATCCGGCTCAACCTCCGTGAACGGGGCGAGTTCCAACTGACCTCCTGCCTCGACGCCGTTCGACGGCACGATGGCTTCGTCGGGGTCTGCGTCCGCGGCCGGCGATACGACATCGGCTTGCCGCTCGCGTATGTCGAAAGCCTCGCTGCCTTCAGCCGCACGCCCCTTGTGC
This sequence comes from Akkermansia muciniphila, assembly GCA_945870025.1. GTDB lineage: Bacteria > Verrucomicrobiota > Kiritimatiellia > RFP12 > JAAYNR01 > VGWG01. The sequence goes on along the minus strand of CAMBQN010000036.1, from coordinate 3,729 downwards.
GGACGGAGGAGGCCCCGCGTGCAAACGTCTGATTTTATAGTGTCGAAAAACTCACGCACCAGAGGCAAGCCAACAGATCGCCGCCCCATGCTAACAGACCCTTACCCGCCCAAGATCGGACTTGTTCTCGGCAGCGGCGGCGCCCGCGGCTGGGCGCATGTCGGCGCGCTCAACTGCCTCATCCGTAACCGGGTTCCGCTCGTGTGCGTCGTGGGCACCAGCGCCGGCGCGCTCTTTGGATCGGCCTTTGCGGCGGGGCGTCACGACGTGGCCAACACCCTTTCCACCACGCTGGATTGGCGGCGGATGCTGGAATTGTTTGTCGAGGTCAACCTGCCCCGGTCCGGGCTTCTTTCCGGACGCCGCATTCAAAGGTTGCTCAACGAGCTGACGGACGGCAACACTTTCGGCACGCTCAACCTGCCGTTTGCGGCGGTCGCTACCAATCTCAGGACCGAGCGGGAGGTGGTGCTCGACTCGGGTCTGGTGGATCAAGCCGTGCGGGCCAGCATTGCCATTCCGGGTGTCTTCACCCCCGTGGTTCGGAACGGGTGTCTGCTGGTGGATGGCGGGCTGGTCAATCCCCTGCCGGTCAACGTTGCGCGGGCGATGGGCGCGGAGTTCGTCATCGCGGTGGATGTCAACCTGAACGTGTCCGCGATGAATCGCCCTTCGCATGATCCGTTGCCTGCCGCGTCGCGCCCGCAGGCGGCCCCCGTCGCGAACGGAGAACGCCCAGCGGCCTGGCGTCAGATGCTCGATGATTGGTCGACCCGGCTGCCCCCGTTGCGGGAGGCGTCGCACGCGGCGTTTGCGCGCTGGTTCAAGGCCGACCCCGAATCGGCATCCATCTTTGAGGTGCTCACACAGACGTTCCGCCTGGTGGAAAACCAGATCACCCGCGCCCGTCTCGTGCTGGAACCGCCCGACCTGCTGGTCCAGCCTGCGGTCGGGCACATTCAGACGCTCGAATTTCAACGTGCCCGTGAAGCCGTCGACGCCGGCGAGGCCGCGATGGAGCTGGCGCTGGCGCAAATGACACAGAGAATAAAGAAAGAGGAACCCACATGATTCAGTTTGTTGTGAATGACGCCACATGCACGCGCTGCGGGCAGTGCGTGCTCGACTGTCCGTCGCAGATCATCGAGCGGTCCGGCGACGCGCCGCCCCGGATTCGGGTAGAAAACGAAGAAAACTGCATCCAGTGCCAGCACTGCCTGGCGGTCTGCCCTGCGGCGGCGATCTCGATAGCCGGACGCAACCCCGCCGACAGCATCGCGCTCGCCAGCGGCTCGTTTCCGGCGCTGGACACGATGACCAATTTGGTCCGGGGGCGCCGCAGCGTGCGCCGGTACCGGGACGAGAATGTCGACCCGCGCCTGCTGCGGCGCTTGCTGGCGGCGCTTGGAAACGCCCCCACCGGGTGCAACCGGATGGGGCTGACGTTCTCCGTGATCGACGACAAGGACGCGATGCAGCGGTTTCGCATCCAGGCTATGAACGGACTAGCCGAGGTGACGAAGGCAGGGCGGTTGTCGGAGTCATTCGGCTTCATCAGCGAGGCGGCGCCGGCCTGGTTCGACCGGGGCGAGGACATCGTCTTTCGGGGAGCGCCGCACCTGCTGGTGGTCTCGGCTGCCCCGGAATCGGTCTGTCCACAGGAGGATGTGAATCTGGCACTGGCCTACTTTGAACTGATGGCCCAGAGCGCCGGTCTGGGCACGGTCTGGTGCGGGCTGGCGAAAATGGTGCTGGAACTGCTTCCGGATCTCCGGGATGTCGTGGGCGTGGCGCCGGGAAATTACTACTACGCCATGCTGTTCGGCCTGCCCGCCGTCCGCTACGCCCGGACGGTGCAGCGCGACGGAGGCGCCCGTGTCAAACGCATACAGGTGCCGTGAGGACGCGGAGGGTTCAGGGTTCAGTCGTGCCGTTGACCGATGGCCGGATGGAAGCAAGCGCTACATCCGCTAGACAAGGAGGAGTAACTATGAGTCGTGTGAGGGCATCGAAACATTCTCAGGCGTCGGACTGGCTCAGCGAGGTGACGCAACATGCTTGATATTAGACAGTTCGGCGCAGTCCCGGATGGCAAGACCCTCAACACGCGGGCGATTCAGGAGGCCATCGACACGTGCAGCCGGGACAGACACTCAGGTGTTCTGATTCAGGCTGGCATCTACCTTACGGGCACCCTATACCTGAAGGACTACGTGACCTTGCATGTGGCCAATGGCGCAACGCTTCTGGGCAGCGGCAGGATTGATGACTACGCGGACGATACGCACAAGAACATGTACAAGAACGAGTCCCACATGGATCGATGCCTCATCTTTGCCAGGAACGCAACCGGCATTACGATAGAAGGCAACGGCGTCATTGATGGTCAGGGCGGCCAGGATGTCTTTCCCAACCCTGTCGATCCGCAGAAACGTCGCCCGATGTTGATTCGCTTTCTTGAGTGTAACCGTATCCGGGTGCGCGACATTACGCTGCAGAACCCGGCAAGCTGGACGTCGGCATGGCTGTATTGCTCCGATATTGCTGTTGACGGGGTCACCATTCGTAGCCGCGTCAATGCCAATGGCGATGGGCTGGATTTTGACGGCTGCAGGGATGTGCGGGTGAGCAACTGCTCATTTGACACCAGCGACGATTCCATCTGCCTGCAGACATCAAGACCGGATGCACCCTGTTGCAACGTCACCATCAGCAACTGCATTTTCTCCAGCAAGTGGGCCGGTATTCGGATTGGCCTGCTTTCTCGCGGGGCTTTCGAGAATGTGGCTGTCAACAACTGTATTTTTAGGGATATCGATGATTCCGGCATCAAGATCCAGATGTGTGAGGGTGCAGACATGCGCAACATGATCTTCAGCAATCTGATCATGGTGAACGTCCCGCGGCCTGTATTCCTGACGCTGTGCCGGCAACGTGCCTGCGTCGATGCTCCTGAGCAGCTCGCGCCGGTGGGGTCTATACGCGGCCTCGTATTCAGCAACATCACGGCAGACTCCAGGATGTGCGGAAAGGACTCGGCGCTGATCTTTGTGGGACATCCGGATCATGCGGTTCAGGATATTGTTCTGGATCACATCCGGTTGCAGACGGGTGGCGGCTGGACTTGGGCGGCCAACCCGGAGAAGCTTCCGGATCTTGACCCGGATCGTCTGGCGGGATGGTGGCCCGAATACGAATGTTTTAAAACAACGGTTCCCTGCCACGGGATCTATGCGGAACACATCGCGGGGCTTACGGTCACCAATAGCGTGCTGGAGACAGCGGCGCCGGATAATCGCCCGGCTATCGCCTGTCACCATGTCACGCACGCGCATTTCCATAACGTCACCTCTTTGGGAGGGATATCCGCGACGATCCATATGAACGGGCAACCGGCCTTGAATCGGAAAGTCGCACCATAGCCAGGGGTTCTATCTTCGCAATGACCCTGCGTCGGAAGAGTCAGCGGGGCGGTGCAAAACGGGAAATGATGGCTTCGGCCATGCGGATGCCATCCACGGCCGCGGAGGTGATGCCGCCGGCGTGTCCGGCGCCCTCGCCTGCGGGATAGAGGCCGCCCATGCTGCCCTCGCCCGTCGGACTCCGCGGCATGCTGACCGGTGACGAGCTGCGCGTTTCCACTCCGGTCAGGACGGCGTCGGGCAGGTCGAAGCCGGCGATGCGTTTGCCGAACTGGGGCAGCGCCGCGCGGATGGTTTCCACCACATA
>CAMBQN010000035.1 GCA_945870025.1 Akkermansia muciniphila | reverse complement strand
AGATTGAAATTATGGGGGCGAATCGGTTTGTCCCGCCGATGCCGGAGATTTGCTGGAAACGTTTAACGGAGAGAAACGATGAAAACATCAACACTTGTGGCCTTGAAGGCGATACTCGAATCCGATCCCGCTCGCACGCATGCGGACCGGGATCAGCTTATGCGGACGCTCGGCTTGGCGGAAGGCCCGGCGCAGGTACCGCCCGATCGAATCATTCCGATCGAAGAGGCGGCGGCGCGGCTCAACCGGACCAAACGGAGCCTTCACAATCTGGCGCGGCAAGGCGCACTTAAGAAATTCAAGATTCCAGGGTTCATCCGCGCATGTGGCGTCCGGGAGTCCGACCTGAACGCCCTGATTAAAGGCGCGGCGTGCGGATGATGCGCCGGCGCGATCCTGTGTCCGCAACCTAAGTACAGAAGGCTTTGACGCATGCCCAATCCCCTACCAGCCGCTTTGCATACGCGGGCAATCCGGACCCGTGCTTGGCACACGTGCAGATCTCACGTTGTTACACCATTTTTGATAAGCCGTTTCGTTTCCGACAACACCGCCTGCAGCCCGGCGCCGTCCAGTGTCCGCAGACCGTCCAGAACCGCGCCCAAGCCGCCTGCGGTGCCCGTGGCGGGGGGTGTGGCGGTGACGTTCGATATGTCCGGCAGTTTCAACGAAGCACCTTGTGCAGCCTGCTCCCCGTGGAAGTAATGCGCAGTCATTCCGATTGTCGAATGCCCGGCCTGCCTGCGAACGCTCTCCATATCAACGCCCGCTTCGATCAGTCCGGTGATGAAGCTGTGTCGCAGACTGTGAAAGCCGATCCGCGCCACCCGGTGCCCGTATCCCTTCACGGTCTCGGTTGTCTCTATCCCGGCATCGGTGAAAACCTTCTGTATCAACTTGCAGACGGCGGGGGCATTCCGATTATGCATCGCGAATAGTTCAGGGAGTAACACGCCCTTGCGCTGCGCCTGCGGGGTCTTTTGCAGTATCCGCAACAGCGCCGGGTGAACCGTCATTCTGATTTCTCGACGGCCCTTGTCGGTCTTGTGCGGCGTGAACGTCATCTTGCCCGCCTCAATGTCGAAAGCAGACCACGTGAAACTGAGACAATCCCCCAGCCGTGCGCCAGAATAGAAACCCAGCGCGAAAAGCGTTTCCATCTCCCCGGTGCCCTCCAACTGTTTCGAGATTGCCGTCAACTGTGCAAGGGAAAGATTTTGCTTTTTCGCTGTGCTGTGCGGCGTCGCTTCCATCCCGGCGAAAGGGTTCGCTTTGATCTTTGCCACATCGCCCAGCACGTTAAAGACCAGCCGCAGAAAAGCGAGTGTCTTGTTTCGGGTGTTGGGTGACAGCTCCCTGCCAACTTCCAGAATGTAGCGTTGTGCCTGTTCCGGTGTAACCGTCCGCAGCTCGCGGGGAGCTGGCTTCCCGCTCTTGTCGCGGTTCGGGTATGTCTTTTCCATCCAATCGCAGAATGCAGACCAGCGGCCCTCGTAGTCTGCCAATGTACGCGGCCCTGGCGCGATCTTGCGCCCCCTGCCTGTCTTGCCCTTGGGGGTATCGACAAACACCTGCCAGGCGGCAAGCACGGTCAGCGCCGGGGCTGATTCTGCGATCTCGGAAAGCCGATCCTCAACCGAGGTTAAGGACGCCTGAACGGCAGCGATCCGCGCCGCCTCGTGTTTCAGTTTCAGGGGTTCAAGCAATTGGTCGCGGACGGCCCGCGCCTCTGACAGGTCGCCTGTGCCCGTGGATTGAACCAGCCGCCGCCCGTCGGGCATCGGTGCCAAGAGATACCAGACATTGCCGCGCAATATCAGATAGCGTTTGTCAATCTTCTGTGATTTTGCCATAACCGCCTCTCTTGTTTGCGCCCGTTATCCTCTCAACGGCGCGAACATACCAGAAACTGGGCGATATTGTCAACACTATTTACACAGTCATATCAAATATAAGGCTTTTTTGCAATCTAAACGGATTTTAAGTCCGGTGCGTCTGCCATTCCGCCACCCAGGCAAGTTCACTCAAAAAATCAATGTTTTATTGGGTTTTTTGCCCCTTTTTGCCCTCTTCCCGCCTGTATTCTGTCCCCTGAACCTGTCTCTGAAAACCCCTGTTTTAGTCTCATTTCGGGGTGTTTCTGTCAACACTTTGTCAACACCTCCCCCTGCGGCCTGTTCTGGGGTCGGGTGGTCGGATCAGGCAGAATCATTAAATCAGGTATCCTCTCCCCGGTCAAGCCACCCGTCAGCGGTAACCAGGGCAAACGCATCTAAAATTTACCGCAAAAGCCGCCAACGTGCGGTTTCACTCGGGTGCCTCGCCCGTGGATACACGGACGGCATACCGGTGAAACCGCTGAATGACTCAATTACAACGGCTTTCAGCGAATGTTCGTTCCGCCGTCCGTGTATTCACGGGGGAGGCGGACGAAACATTCGCTGATTTTTTGCGGTTTTTGCGAAAAGTGTTCTTTTTTTGCAGCAGGGGCAGAAATTCAGATGCGTTCGCCCTGCCCGTCAGCGGTAATCGGTTAACCACAGGATCGAATTCGGCATTGTCTCCCGTCCATCGCTCGGCTACACTGATCCCACACATGTTTGACCTCATCCTAACGGGCGGGACGGTGATCGACGGAACGCGCGGGGCGCGGCCCGTCCGAGCCGACGTCGGCGTGAGCTGCGGCCGCATCACGGCGGTCTGCGACCTCGGCGCGGCCGAGGCGGTCGAACGCATCGATGCCACAGGCTGCCTGGTCACGCCGGGCTTCATCGACGCCCACTCACACTCCGACACCTATCTGCTGCTGGAGCCCGACGCACCGAGCAAGGTCGCGCAGGGGATCACCACCGAAGTGGTTGGCCAGTGCGGCGGCAGCGGCGTGCCGGCACTGGACGATATCTGCCTTGCCTCGGACTGGGCGGGCATGGTCTATCCGCAACTAACGGGCGGCGGCGGGCGCCGCCGCCCGTGCGACGAGCCGGGGCCGACCTGGCGGACGGTCGCCGAGTATCGCGCGCTATGGAATCAGGTCCGCCCCGCGGTCAATGCCAAGCTCTACATAGGCCACAACACCCTGCGCAAGGGCGTGATGGGCTATGCGCCGCGTCCGGCCGACGCGGGTGAGACGGCGCGGATGATCCGCAATCTGGAACAGGCGCTCGACGAGGGTGCCTCGGGACTGAGCACGGGGCTTGTCTACCAGCCGGGAAAATTTGCGCTGCCTGGCGAAGTGCTGGCCCTCGCATCCGCGGCGGCGGCCCGGGGGGCCGGATACGCCACCCACATGCGGAGCGAGGGCGACGGGCTGCTGGAGGCGCTTGACGAGGTGCTCGATCTGGCCCGCGCGACCGGCATTCGTACCCAGATCTCGCATCTCAAGACCGCGCACCCGCGCAACTGGCACAAGCTCGATGCGGCGCTGGAGCGGATTGAACGGGCGCGCGCCTCGGGCCTGTCCGTCCATGCCGACCGCTACCCCTACACGTTCGGCGCAACCGAGCTGGATATGGTCCTGCCCGGGTGGGCTTCGGACGGCGGGCCTGCGGTGATTCTGCGCACTCTGGACGATCCGGAGGCACGCGCGCGGGTTGTCGCCGAACTTGATGCCGCCGAGACCGACTGGTCCGGTGTGATCGTGGGCGGCTGTTATTCCCTTTCGAGTCAGACCTACTGCGGGATGTCCCTGGCCGACGCCGCGCGGCAGCGCGGCGAAACACCCGGCGCAACGGCAGTGTGGCTGATCCGCGAAGGGCGGGCCAAAACCGGCGCTTTCTTTGGCGGCATGTCCGAGGACAATCTGCGACGGATCTACCGCCAGCCCTGGGTCATGGTCGGCAGCGACGCCTCGCTGCGCGCGCCCCACGGGGTGCTCGGCGCCGACCATCCGCACCCGCGGGCGTACGGCGCCATGCCGCGATTCTTCCGTATGGCGGTGGACGAAGGGCTGATGGACGCGGCCGAAGCCATCCATCGCATGACCGGACTCGCTGCCGAAGCGTTTGGTCTGGCCGACCGCGGACGGGTTGCCACGGGATGGTGCGCCGATCTGGCGGTATGGGACGCCACAGCCTTCGCTTCCACGGCCACCTACGGCGCCCCGCACCGCTTCGCCAGCGGCATGCGGCAGGTGATAGTCAACGGCGCCATCACCTTCGACAACGGCCGATTTACGGGCCTTCGCAACGGCGTGATTGCAGGCTGAACTTGACAGCGGTCCCCTTTTCTGTTTTCCTATACCCCGCTTTATGACAGGCCGCTAGCTCAGTTGGTAGAGCACATGACTTTTAATCATGTGGTCGCGGGTTCGATCCCCGCGCGGCCTACCACTCAAAACCCAATAAAATATAGGGTTTTTGCCGATACCCCATGAACAAAGAGGAACTGATCGGGCGCATCTTGGCGGCAACGCCGGAGCAACTCAAGACGGTGGAACGTGCGCTCACCGGCGAGAAGGCCGTGGAGGTGACGGACACGCGGCTTTTGACCTTCACCGAGGCGGCGCGCTGGATGCACGTCTCACGGCAGACGATCTGGCGCATGGTGAAGGAGGGGCGCCTTCCGACCGTCAAGACGCGGCTGGATCGCTACCGCGTGCCCGCAGCGGCGCTGACGGCGTTTGTGACCCGCGCGGCATAGCCGGGGTGGGATAGGTGCCCTGCGCTAGCCTGAACAGGCTAACGGGGGTGCGCAAGAGAGTCATACCCGTTCTGAAGGGCGCTCAATCTCGCCCGGAAGAACGGGCCGGGGCCGGGGGACCTGCTAGTGGCGATGAGCTGCTCACTCCCCTCCCCTGTCCAGAAAATCTTGCCTCATTTCTCAGGAACACGGGCGTGATGCCGTGTAGCGCGACAGGATGTGACGTGTAAACATGAGATTGAACAGGATGGAATCGGGTTGGCGACCTCGATGCCATGAAAGTGGGCGCATTTGACCTCGGAGGAGATCGGGAATCGTTGCGGTTGCTTACCGAACATCTGCTGGCGACTATCGGAACGCTGACTCTGATGCTGGCCCAGGGCGGCGCGTGACGGGAATAACGTGCTTGCGCTGCAATAGTTTAGACACAGATTCACTGTCCCCGAGATCCCCGGAGGCCATCAGGTAGATCGAACAGGGACGGTGATAGATAGATCTCCCAATCAAAAAAACCCGCTTGTCCGTTTATGTCTGCCCGATGCTAATCATTCTCGGTCCCCGTTTTTTCCGGCCAGAGCGCGGCGATCTTGATCCGTGCCAGACCTCCGCCCAGCGTTCCCAGCCAGAGATTCTGATCGTCGGCTTCCAGCGCACTGACGATGGGCGAACTCAGCCCGCTGTCGCGGTTGTAAAAGGCGCGCAGCGTCCGGTTGCTGTCGCAAACGAGCAATCCGTGATCGGATGCCACCAGGGTGGCATCAGGAAGCGGATAAACGCCATGGATGGGCACCCAGGCGCGGCTTTGCGTGATCTCTTCGGGTGTCTGCCCAGCCTTGCGCAACAGATAGAGCGCCTCGCGCGAAGCAATCCACAACCCGTTCGTGGCCGGCCACAACCCCTGCAGGTCCACTAGCGCGGCGTTTGTCTTTGCCGGCGCCCATGCGCCGTCCGCTCCAAGCGAACGGGAATAGAGCCCTTTGGCTGTGGCGGCCCAGAGGACATCCTGCCAGAGACAAAGGGCGCGCACGGGAGAATCCGCAGACCAAGCCAGACCATCCTTCCATGCGCGCGTGTTCGGATCGTAGGCCCGGATCTTGCCGTCGTCTCCGCCGACCCAGACCAGTTCCTGCGCCACCGCCACCCCTTTGACAATTCCCCCGCCCGTGGATTCGATGGTTTCAAAACCGCTCGGGGTCTGTTCCGGATCATGCAGGGCGAGGCCATGATTGGTGCCCATCCAGACGCGTCGGCCTTCCGACGCTAGCGCATAGATGGTGTCCCACTTGATGGCATCGTGATCGCCGAGGTAGCTGTATCGCTGTCCATTTTTCAGAAGGCGCAGGTTCAGGTTAACCCAGGCGCGCTGCGCGAGGTCGTAGCGCCACAAGCCCGCACCGGAAAAACCGACGTAGAGCTGGTCGCCAACGCGGGCCAGAGAAAGAATATGGCTGGCGGGCGATCCGGCGCGATAGGGGACCTCCCGCCAGTTCCGGGTCTTCGCATCGCGCCGCCACAAGCCCCCGTTGGGCCAGAGTGCGGCCCATACCACTCCTTCGTCAAAGAGCATCTTCCCCACGAGCAGCGAGCGGTCGCTCGCAACCGACGGAATCTTCCATTTTCGGATCAGCGCGCCATCCAGCAGATTGAAGGCGTAAATCCCCAGATTGTCGCGCATGCCGATGAGCAACTCCTGACCGTCGGTTGCCAGGGAGAACGCCTGATCCAACGGCACATCCGCCGGAGCGGGCCATTCGGAGAAACGCTCGTCTTCGAGGTCAAACCGGACCAGTTTGATATGATCGTTCACCGGAGAAAGGAACCAGGCCGTATGGCTTTCGCAGGCCATGGCCAGAACATGCCGGGGAAGCAGCGGCGTGCGTTTGGCGAGATCGGACCACTGGCCGCTTTGCTTGTCGAAACAGGCCACGCCCGACGCATGGTTGGCCCACACGAAGCGCCCCCCGCGCATAAGCCCGAGCAGGAAGGGCCCATCCGCAGGAAACACCGGATCCTGAATGACCGTGGCCCGCTCCTGGCCGTTGAGCCGCACCGCAAGCCCCTGCCGGCAGGCAATCCACAGGCGGTCGTCGTCGGGCAGAATGGCGATCACCCGGTCGTGCGGCAGTCCTTTCTCGGAGTTGAGCGTGCTCCACCGGCCGGTGGCGGGATCGAAGGTGGCCATGCCCTTGGTCCACTTCCACGTGTCGCTGCCGACCAGCACTTTTTCTCCGATCATGGCCAGGCAGTTGATCTCTTCACTGAGAACCCCCTCGGCGTCCATGAACACGCGCCATTTTCCCGTGAGTTTCTCGTAACAGGCCAGGCCCTCGTCGTCTCCGGGCAGGAATGAAAAACCGCCAAACCAGACGTGATCCGCGCTGGACGCCATCGCCGTAATGTGCGTGCTGGGCAGTTGGCGGCGCATGGAGTAGCCCATGAACGCACCGGCGGGCAGCGGCGTGGCTGCGGGCAGCGTGGGAGTGGCGAAGGCGCGCACAGGCGTGGATTTCTCGCGCAGTTGCTGGCGCAGCGCGTGCAGGATGACATTGATGCCGAAACGCATGGCTTCCTCGCGTTTGGCCTCGTCGATCACATGCACATAGGTTCCGTTGGGATAGCGCTCCCAGGCGCAGGGCAAGTCCGTGTCGTGCGTGTAGACCACAATCAGGCGGCCATTCCGGACAACCCCCAGCGCCTCGGCCGGCCCGCCGTAAAGGTCGACCACCTTCGGGACGGCCGTCATCGGGTAGAATTCCTTGATCACCGGATGATCGGCTGCAATGGGCTGCAGTTCCGCATCCGGCAGAATCGCCGCGATCATGCGCCGGAACGACCCGTCCGCGCCCCCACAATCGTCTGCATACAGAAACCCGCCTCGCTGCAGGTAGCGCCGCAGATTCGCAATCTCCTCCTGACTCAGCCGAAAGACGCGGTTCCCCGTCATGATCAGCAGGGGATTCCGGAAGATCTGCGGATCATCCAGTCCCACGGACTTGAATTCCACGGCGGCTTTCACGTTCGTGCGTTTGGCCAGTTCGCCCAGAATGCCCGGAACCGCCGTGGGATCCGTGTTCCACTCGTAGAACTGGCCGATCGCCAGTTGGTATGTGAACGCGCCGGCCAACTGGCCGTCCTTCTCGATGATGACGGCGTTGCCATCGCCGGCCTGAACCGGAACCTTCGCCGCCTGTGCGAGGCCGGAATCCCAGGCGTAAACGAGACCCACGAGTGCGAGGCATACAACCTGCGTTCTCATGCCGCAACCTCCTCTGCTGCTTTCCGACCGCCCCGGCTCGCAAGCCAGGCGCTGCACAAGGCGGAAAACGGCACGCACCAGGCTATCGCCAGTCCGCTGATGAGCAGCCGGTACACTTCGGTGGCCACACGCTCGTTTCCGAGCGTCTGGCCGAGAGAACCGGGTGCCACCCACGGCAGCAGAAAGAGTCCGATGTTCAACCCGAAGCTCGCAAAGAAAATGGCGCCGAACATGGCTACAATGACCTTTCTTCCCACGGACATGCCTGCGGCGAGCAACGTCCGGAATTCGCTTTGCGGGTTGGCCCGCCGGACCTCGGTCACGGCAGAGGCCACGGCAATGGACACGTCCATGGTGACACCCAAAGCCCCGATCAGAACCGAGGCGCCAAGCAGCGCGGGAAAATCGAAGACCTGCGCGGAGGAGTAGAACGCCAATGCCATCAAGTCGCCGTCATAGCGGCCGGACAGCCCCATCCAGCGCCCGAAGAGAAGCCCGGCGGCGGCGGCCACCGTCAATCCGAGCACCACGCCCAGACAGGCGCCAACCGCCTTTCTGCCAAACCCGCACAGGATGACATAGGTCACGGCGGTCACCGCACACGCACATCCGATCGTCAGGGGCAGCGGCGCCGCCCGCGCGCGCACGAAGAGAAAGAGAAACACGCCGATGATGCCGAGCGAAGCGGCGAGCGCCGCCAATGCGCGCCAGCCCATCCACCCGCTCACCAGCACAACCACTGCGCAGACGCCCAGCAGCAACACCAGCAGCCCGCGATCCCGCTCGAATTCGCTCAGGGATGCATAGACGTTGCCGTCCGCCTCCTGAACCCGGATGATCACGCGATCACCGGGCACCGCCTGGCGGTCATTCACCGGTGAGCCGGTGATCGCATTCTCGACAACTAGGGTATTTTCCTCTGTGGTGTGCGCGCGGAGCGTCTGCAGGGTTTCGTTCCGAAGGCGTTGACCCGAAGATCCGCCCTGCGCTCCCGGTGTCTCAACCGACAGCACCCGTCCGCGGACGAGACTCGTCTGTGTCGTCTGCGTCCCCCGTGGATAGCGGTAGGCGGTGCGCCCGATGAAACGAAACGCAAGGACTGTGAGCAGCGCGGCCACAACCAGCAGCCAGCCGGGCGTTGCGCGGAAGAACGCCTTTCTCGCCGGCACGGCAACGGGCAGCCGCGCGCCCACACGCGCCGCATATCCGAGATGGCGCGAAACGAGCAGGGCGGTCAACGGAATCGTCAGCGCCAGTCCGATCGTTCCCGACGCCATAGCCGCGATTTCGACCGCGATGTTTTGCTGGTTGACCAGGGTCATCCAACTGAAGGGCCAGTGCGCCACGTCCGGTTTGACCAGCATCAGCAGAATGCCGCCGATGCCGCTGCCGAGAAGGGCGAAGGGAAGGGTGTTGATCTCCGTGCCGATGACATCCCGCCCGAAACGCATCCCCGATGCGAAGAGCTGGAAAGCCGCGAGGTTCGGATTCGCCTTGTGAACTTCCTGGACTGTGGCGGTCACGGCCACAGCAAGGTCGGCAATGATGCCCGCGCCCGCGAGCGCGATGGCACCCAGCGCAAGGTGAGCAAAGTCCAGATGCGCCGTGCCGGGCGCATACCACAAGTCTCGCAATAGCGGCGAGTAGACCCCGGTGATATGAAACCATTGAACGCACAGAGCGGCGACGAGCACCGCGAACAAATATCCCCCGGCAGCGCCCAGAAGCGCCAGACGCCCCGATGCTCCCGCCCCAAGCAGCAGAAACACCTGGCCGGCCAGCGCGAGCAGCCCGGCCGTCAGCAGAGTGGGCAGGACCGGCGCTTGGGCGCCGACGAGCAGCCATCCGGCGATGAAGAGGAGCGCCGGAAACGCCACGAGCATGACAAGACACCGTAATCCTTGGCCTCGCCCCACGACAAGCAGACTACCGGTCAGGACGAGGGCCAATGTCAACAAGGGCATTCCATATGCGGGCATCCAAACCCTCCAGCCCTGCCCCGAGGCGAGTCAGAGAAACCGGATCGCGGGGTGACGGATCACTAATCGCCTTTCTGGCCGGCACAGGTATGCGCCTGTTGAGAACCGGCCAAACCGGCCGAAAGTCGCGAATTCATGGCGAATAGTATGGCAGAGGAGGGGCCGGATGTCAAATCCAACGTAATCCAACGTAATACGCTCAACACCGCCTCGTCGTATTTGGGTTGATTTTCATTCTGCAGGCCAATTGACAGGAAATCGCTTTCAGGTTGCACCGGCGTTCAGTGCCTCGAAGCCGGAAATCACGGTTTCGTGAAGGGAGGAATACCGCAGTAGGGTTACAACCCATGGCGAAAGGACAACTCGCGAAGTAATATGCCCCCGAATACAAACTGAAAAGATCGGGGAACGGGCAAATAATCACGGGCGAGATGCAGTGTAGCGCGACAGGATGTGACGTGTAAACATGAGATTGAACCGGATGGAATCGGCTTGGCGACTTCGATGCCATGAAAGTGGGAGCATTTGACCTCGGAGGAGATCAGGAATCGTTGCGGTTGCTTACCGAACATCTGCTGGCGACTATCGGAACGAGGGCGCTGATGTTGGCCCAGGGCGGCGTGTGACGGGAATATCTTGCGTGCGCTGCAATAGTTTAGACACAGATTCACTGTCCCCGAGATCCACTCCCGAGATCCAATAGTTGACCCATCCGGCGATGGTCACACGTTTTGCGTTGAGCATGACGGCCTGGGCAAGGAGAAGGCGTTGAACCTGCTCAACGCGAAACAACAAGAACTCAACAAAGCGAAATGACACCGATCGAGATAGGGGCGCCCCTTGCTTAACCCTCCCACGCTCACCTAACGGACCAGCCGCTATCTTGGCTGAACCTGGCAGCCCCCATCCGCGCAGCCGATTAGCCTCCAGCTTGACTGCGTACTGGCTTTCAGGGTACCCTTTGCCCTGTAGACATCGTACGCCGTTTCACCCTTTGGACCGGTGTATTGCGTCTGGACGCCTATTCGTTGTGCCAGGAGATCAAGATGAAGATCGGAAGACTGTACGACGGATTCAAGTACCTGGTGATCGGGCTTCTCTGTTTGCTCATCGCAGGCTTTCTCTATGCCTCGCTCCGCGAGGTGGGTGCGGAACGTCAGATAGAAGACTCCCTTGAGGCGGTTCCAAACTACAACTACGTCCCGGACATCAAGGCGCTGAAAACCGAAGGCAGGTTGAGTGAGGCGCTGGAAATGGCACGTTTTGTCACACGACATGCCGACATGCCCGGACAGGAGGATGCGAAGGCACTCGAAAAAGAACTTGAAAAGGAACTGACCTCGCTGTGGGGCCGCGCCAAACGTGTCACGAGCGGCTTCGTCAAAGGGTCAGGAAACTCAATCGAAGAACTCTCCGGCGGGATCGCGTCGGACATGATCATCTGGGGCGACGTCCGCGATCTGTTCAAGCAGGGCTACTACAAGATCACAGGAAAGGAGACTGACTCGGTCATTGCTTCTCTGGCAGGTATCGGACTGCTTACTGAAGCGGTCGATGTGGCGGACTGGGCTCCGGCAGTTCTCAAAGCATTCCGAAAGATTGGCGCACTGTCACGGAAGTTCGCTGATTTTGTGATTACGGCGGCCAAGAAGTCTGTCAAGGGCCGCAAACTGGATGGCACGCTGAAGACAGCCTTTGCGAACATCCGCCAACTCGCCGACAAGATGGGGCTCGCACGGACTGCGGCGGTCTTCAAGCACGTAGATGATCCGGCCGATCTTGCTGCCATAGCGGCAGTGGCCCAGAAGAACGTCGATGCGGCCTACTTCACCGTCAAGAACGGCGGGGCCGATGGCGTAGGAATCATCAAGCGCCTTGGCGATACGGACGTGGGTGTCACAAGCATGGCGCAAGCGGCGAAGAAAGGCCCAGCAGGCATACAATGGCTCAAACGGGGCGGAGCTGGTCATCAGTATGTTGTCAGAACTCGTATTGGCGCAAGACTCCTCAAGAATCTCCGGCTGCACCGCCCCCAACAACTCATCACTGAACTCGCGAAAAAGTACCCTGGACTCAAGAAGGTCCTGTGGGCGGGCACCCTTCTAACACTTCTCGGCGCGTGCTTTTCGTTTGTCGAATCAGGACGGAAGCTCTACGGACTCAGAAAAGGCAGATAGACTCCCGACAAGACGGAAGCGAAGGCACAACCATCGGGTCCATGCGACGGCGTACCCGCCGCGCGTGACCCGTGACCGTTCGCAGCCCGCCCGGTTTGAGGACCGGTTTTGCCCCGCTTTTTTGAAAATGATGTAATGGGTGATGTAATGGGGACATGATGTAATGGGGACAGAGAAACTGGGACGCGCATAGAACAACCGGGGACAGGCAAATAATACGTTTGGGGTTGCCTCTTTGAAGGCAGAAGGCCGCTACGGCAAAGACGGCAAGTTGTAGGTGATTTTGTTGTTGGCGATGGCGATGTAACCGGCCGTAGACAAGGCGGAGACAAGAGCGGCGATTTCGGTCTCGGAGAGTTGTTTCTGAAATTGAGAGCTGATATGGCTGGAAAGGGTCTTCACGGTGCCTGGTTTGTTGGCCTTGGAGAGACGCAGTTTATCGACGATGACCTGAAACCGATCTTCTGGCGTCTTGGTGGTCGACGTCTTGATGAGGGGTATATCCCTGACGGAGGACTCCCGCGCCGCGAAAATCTTTTTCACTTTTAAGTGGGCGATGAGCGGGTCGAAGCCCGAGTCTTTGGAGATGATGTGAAAGAAGGCGGTGGGGTCAGCGGCAGCCAACTGGCCGATATAAAAGGCAATGTGAAAGTCGAGCGCGTTCGAGCCGTTGCCCGCGATCTTGACGTATTCGGCTTTGTTGCCCATGGCTTGCATCGCTTGGGCAACTTCAAAAGGCACTTTGGCCTGGTTTGCCCCGACAAAGACCATGACCTTGAAGTGCTCGTGTTGGAGAACCACGAGACTCTCCGGTTGAACGTTCTCGAAGTCGATCAGCACGTAGTTGATGCGCATTGAGAGGACTCCTTTAACTGTCTTCCGTTTGTCTTTCCTGTCTGTGGGTCATTTCAGCGGCGAGGGTGATGCAGTTGATGAGGTTGTCGGGACCGGCTTCGGGGGCGGGGGCAACGTCATGGGTGAGGTGGTCGAGGAGGTTCTTGGCCAAGCGGTCGAGGCGCGGCAAAATAGGCTTTGAGTTTCGCTTCGTCTTGGTGCTCCCAGTATTCGCTCTCGTCCGTGACCGTAAGGCCGGGCATGAAGGTGTCTTTGATGTGGCGCAGGAGCCGCGTAAACCATTGGTGCGCGACGGTGCCAGCGTAGTGGGTTTTGACGGCCGCATAGTAGATCGGTTCGCCGCCTGGCGCGAGAAGATCGCCAAGCGCGTGCAAGCGGCCTTCGGCGTCGAACAGGAACGGGATCGGCTCCAGACCGTTGGATGGCTGGAGAATGATGCCGACGAGGCCAGCGTCCGCGTCGTCAACGTCGAGGGCGCTCCAATCCATGCTCTTCGCACACGCGGTGAGCTCGCGGATCAGAACAGTTCGTTGCGTGATATTAGAAAGAGTACCTTGATAGTGGACGGTGGTCATGCGTCTCTCCCGATAATGAAGTCTTCTTCCAGTCTCCGATTTTTTGACTCTTTGGCACCTGTGACCGCGTTCCATATACCATGAGCAGTTGTGTTCATTATGTGACCGAGGAGAAGAATAGTCAATGGGTGAGATGCAGTGTAACGCGACAGGATGTGACATGTAAACATAAGATCGAACAGGGCGTAAAGTCATAGTCCGTCTGAATCGATCAACACCCGTCCATGGCCATGCTCCTCCAACCACCAGTAAGTGAAGTGTTTTGAGAGCCAACTGGCGGCTCGCTCCGTCGTCAAATCCTGTATCGTCGAGGCATAGATGATTGGGATGCCGAACTTTGCCTCGATCGCATCCAAGGTGCCACAGACGGCGTTAGGGTGAACGTCGGAGGGTATGCCGAATTGCGCAAAGCCTCCTTTTATGTCCTCAAGCGTCGCCTCGATCAGAATGGCCTTCCACCGAAAGCTGGAGAGCCGGGCACAGGCCGAAAGAAACCGTTGACGGGAGACCACGGTGCAGGCCACCACGTCCGCGAGGCTTTTACGCTCCAAGGCCACCAGGTTCTCCATCCCCTCCAGGGTATAGTCACCTGTCTTCAAAGTGGCACGGCGCTCGCCACCGATCCAGTTCGGATGGTTGGCATAGAGCGGCAACGGCATCTGCTCGCGCGTATCCACCAAAACGACAGGTTTGGGAACGCTTGCGCTCCTCAAGATGCTGCTGCCATCGCGAATCACGCGCAGACGCTGCGTGCCGGACGAGAAGAAGACACCGACTGGCATAGATCCTCGATTTTCTCACATGCGTTGGAGAAGGTTTTTGTCACTTTATGCCTCTTTCTGTAGCCCATAGCCCACATAGGAACGAACAGGACGCCACCTGACCCGCAGCCAAGATACGCCCCATATACCATGATCAGTTGTGTTCATTATGCGACCGAGGAGGAGAATAGTCAATGGAACACGGGTGAAACGAAATGGGGAAAAACTGGGACGAGCATGGAGAATGGCGGATCGGCTGCCGGACATCTGCTGGCAACTATCGAAACGCTGACTCTGATGTTGGCCCAGGGCGGCGTGTGACGGGAATAGTTTGCTTGCGATGCAATAGTTTAGATACAGATTCCCTGTCCCCGAGATCCCTGTCACCGAGATCCCCTGAGGCTGTGTTAAAACCTTGTATGAGCGGCTTACAAAAACTCGAAGTGTATACGATGAAAGACCAAAAAAAAATACTTAGGGCCAGCGTAGGCGATAAAAGCGCGTCGGAGCATTCGTGGCAGCAGGGTCACTGAAAAGGAACTGCGGTGAGGCATCGGGCAACTCCCCCCAGTCCACGAGGTTGGTCGAGACCATGACGGTGAAGTTCAGCCCCACCGCGTTGGTCAGGCCGAACTGGAACAGCCCCGGCACGGCGCTCGAAAAAGCGGCGATGCTGTTGGTGGTTCCGTTCCAATAATTCTGCATCACGGAGGCGGCCTCGCTGGCGCTCATCACACCGGTGCCGTTGAGCTTGGATAACGCCAAGTTGAAGTTGGCCGAACTGACAAACGTTGCATTGTTGAGGACCTGGGCGATTTCGCCGGACTCCACGACTCCATCGCCGTTCGCGTCGCCGACCACGGCAGGCGGCAGGGTGACCAGCACCGTGCGGGTGTTCGTGGCACTGTTGTCGGAAGCATCCGTGGCCCGGTAAACGATGCTATAAACGCCCGGGAAATTGACGTTCACGCTACTGGTGGCCGTCACGGGGAGAGATCCCGCGCCGGGGTCAGCCGCTGTGGCGCCCGGGTCCGAGAAGGCACGGCTGCCACTGACGAGTATGGGCGTCTGACCGTTCATCGTGACGACCGGCGGCCGGGTGTCCTGCACCACAACGGTGCGCGTGTTAGTCGCAACATTGCCAAAGCTGTCTGCTGCAGTATAGGTGATGGTGTAAGTACCCGGAAGATTCAAATTTAGATTACTGTCCGCAGTCACACCACAACTGCCGGAGCAAAGGTCATTCGCCGTGGCACCGGGATCAACCAATGCAGAGTAGCACTCGTTTGTCAGCGGGTTGGACCCAGAGACCGTGATGACCGGCGGCGTGGTGTCCACGACCACGACGGTGCGCGTGGCGGCAAGGACTTTGCCGTTGATGTTTGTAGCCGTGTAGGTCAGCGTGTAGTTGCCGGGGACATTGGTGTTGACCGAGCCACTGACGGTGACAGGCAGGCTGAGCGTCACGCCCGCCGGCACACTCGTCTGGCCGGTGCTGTTTAATCCCCACCCCACCACTGTGCCATCGGCCTTCATTGCTAGGCTGTGATACTCCCCTGCCGCAAGCGAGATGGCGTTAGTGACCGATGCCGGGACGTTCGTCTGGCCGTAATTGTTGTATCCCCAAGCCACCACCGTGCCGTCCGCCTTCAGCACTAGATTATGATACTCACCCGCCTCGAGGGCGATGACTTTGGTGACCGATGCCGGGACGTTGGTCTGGCCGTAAATGTTGTAGTTCCAAGCCAGTAAGGTGCCGTCCGCCTTCTGGGCCAGATTGTGATGGCCACCTGCTGAAATAGCGATGATGTTGGTTGCCGCTGCCGGCACGTCCGTCTGGCTGTAAGTGTTGTTTCCCCAACCCAGTAAGGTGCCGTCCGCCTTCAACACCAGACTGTGTATATACCCCGCCTCAATGGCGATGCAGTTGGTGGCCGCTGCAGGCACATTCGTCTGGCCGTAAGCGTTGTATCCCCAAGCCACCACGGTGCCGTCTGCCCTCAAAGCCAGACTGTGGGCATTATTTGCTGCGATGGCGATGACATTGGTCGCCGATGCCGGCACGTTCGTCTGACCGTAATCGTTTCTTCCCCAAGCCACCACCGTGCCGTTCGCCCTCAACGCCAGATTGTGCAAATAAGCCGCCGCAATGGCGATGACATTGGTCGCCGATGCGGGCACGTTCGTCTGACCGTAATCGTTTTGTCCCCAAGCCGCCACCGTACCGTTCGCCTTCAGCGCCATACTGTGGCCTTTACCCGCTGCGAGGGCTATCGGAGAACCGCTCGCAGTGGCTCCAGGATCCGAGAAGGCGGTCTGGCATTGGTTTGTGAAAGGATTGTCACCGAGTAACTGCAGTGTCAAAACACCTGCGCTGTTGGTGGACGCATGGGTTTGCACAACGGCGAAGCACAACCCAGCACCCCCCCATAAAGTCAGCCATCTGCATGCAGACGCACATGAAAAAGAATACTCGAAATCACCTATACTCATATTAGGGAACCCTTTCCCAATAGAACACCAGTCGCTTTCAAGTTATACAAACGAATTCACCAGCATCCCATAGGCTCAGCCCATGGGCATAAAAAAAGCTGACCGGGCGGCCGAATGCCTGTAACTTACAGGCACATGAAAATAAACACAAGTCGACGGTGCCGCCAAGCGCCCCGCGCCCGCAAAGGCGCGACAACCCGGCCAACGAGATGTAATCATACCGGATTCCGGCAGGCTTGCAACCTGATTCCTGGGCACCTGGTTCCAAAACTGTCGCGCGAGTTCGAGATCGACACCCGAACATTCAGTGCAAACAGGCATGTGCTCTCGCTGCTCTACACGCATCTGGCGCACACCGACAGCCTGAACGAGACCTGCGACGCGCTGCGCGTGCATGAGGCCGAGTTCATGCGCACGCGCAGGGCGACGTCGCCACGAAAACCGGGAACAGGCAAATAGTAGCAACGGTGCGAGGGGTATAGCAAAGCGGGGACAGACAGAAAATCCGGGACGCGCTTGGAGAACGACGGATCGGTTGCCGGACATCTGCTGGCGATTATCGGAACGCTGACTCTGATGTTGGCCCAGGGCGGCGTGTGACGGGAATAGTTTGCTTGCGATGCAATAGTTTAGATACAGATTCCCTGTCCCCGAGATTGGTAGCCCTGCGGCGATTGAGCACCTTTTTGTGCCCTTTTCGGAAAAAGGGCAGGCGCCGCGGCTGGGGGATCCGTGCGCCCACACAGTGGGCCCACGGGCGAGGGTAAAAGGCGGGGCGGAGAATGGCGCGGGAGGCAACATTTTCTGATGCGGTCAAATTCATTGACAGATAGTCGATGCCAGCGCTATTGTGAAATTGCTGTGATAAAACTTTTACTGTGAAGTGGGATCAATAACACTGTTGGACGGACAAATGAGTTGGCGTGACCTTTTTAAAAGAGAGCAACTCGATACCACGGCGTTGCAAGCGCTGGCCCGCGAACGTTTCCCGAGTCGCCGCAGCGAGACCGCCACGAGAGTCATGAACGTATTGCACACGAAATTCCGGATCGGAAGCCGGTACTTGCTTCCGAGTGCTCGTCTCGTGCAGGACTTGGGCTTCGACGACATGGATTTTTTCCAGATGCTGAGAGCTATCGAAAAGGAATTCACCGTCCAGATTTCTGTTGAGGATTTGGAGAGCAAAATGACGCTTAATGACTTCATCGCTTGCGTAGAGAAAGCAAGCGTCCAACAATTCGCTGGAGGCAACGCGGCTTCGCAGCGTGCCTCAGTTTGAGCGTTCGGCAGGGAAGACGATACGAGATGATACTGAAGGCATTACTCATATGGATCGGAATCGCATGTGCCGAGACATTGCACGGCATACTACGCGCAAGACTGCTTAATCCTCGCGTTGGCGACAAGATGGCCCGCCGGATCGCTGTATTCAGCGGATCGGCAATCATTTTGGCTATCGGCTGGATCTCGATTCCATGGATCGCACCGACCAACATGACCGATGTTTTGATTGTAAGCGCGCTATGGCTCGTCTTGATGCTTGGCTATGATATCGGTCTCGCCAGATTCGTTTTCCGAATGCCATATAGCCGCATTCTCGCAGACTTCGACATTCGGAAGGGAAACCTCCTCGGGCTTGGGATGTTGATTCTTTTCGCGACCCCGATCCTGATTGTGAAATGGAGAGGGCTTATCTGACATATGAAACAAGTGCCGAACAAGACTTCTGCTGGCGACGTCGCTACCCGCGCCTCGCCAGAGAAGTGACGTGCGCCAGCCCGCCCGGCTTGAGGGCCGGTTTTGCCCCGCTTTTGTGAAAAGCCGGTAGCCGTGCGGCGATTGAGCACCTTTTTGGCGCCCTTTTCGGAGAAAGGGCGGTCCGGCCGCGGCGCCTGCATCGGGCGGGCGCCGCGGCCGGGGGATGTGTGCGGCCACGGAGTGGGCGCACGGGGGAGTGTAAAAAGGGAGTGGCGGAAGGCCAGCGGGCGGGCGCGTGGGTGTGTGGGTGTTTAGAGTCTGCTGGCGTCGGCGTAAACGAGGCCGGTGCCGAATCCCAGCGCCTGGGCGCAGGCTTCCAGCGTGTTTCCGCTGGTGATGACGTTGTCCACGAAAAACACGCGCTTGAGCGGGAACGGGCGATGTTCGCGCACGGTGATGCAGTGGTCTTCGATCGGGAGGGGACCGCGGCGCTCTTTGTGGCGGGCGCAGGTGCTCGGCACGGGGTGCGAGCGTGTAAGAAGGTCGCGCACGTCAACGGCGATTCCCGTGGGGGCGTCCTGTGTGATGGCGTGGGCCAGTCGGCGGTTGGCTTTGGTGTCTCCGGTGTGGTCGGGGACCGGGATCATGATGCAGTCGGCGTCAATCTCCATGGCCATGGCATAAGCGCAATCGCGCAAAGTCAAGGCAATTAAGCGTGTAGAGCATAGTTGACTGGTGTTAATGAGTCTTGACGTTCCCGCTTCAGCTTGGCAAGATGCGGCCATGTTTTTTCGCGCGGTTCTCTTCATTTTATTTACCGGGACGGTCGTCGGTCGCGCCTATGCGGCGGGGCTGTGGCTGGTCCTGCCGACCGAGAATCAGGCGATCTTTGAGAACGCCCCGGAGCGATTTTATATGTACGTTGACCGGTTGGTCGACGGCAAGATCGAACAGGCGCTGGGAGGCGGCCTCTATGGATTCACCCGCACGCCGGTGCGGATCGGCGGAACCGTGGTCTACACACAGTTTCACGAAGGTGCCGACATCCGGCCCTTGCGACGCGACGCGCGCGGCGAGCCGCTGGATCCCGTGACCGCCCCGGCCGACGGCCGCGTCGTCCATGTCTCCAACGCGCCGGGCAACTCCAACTACGGGCGCTATGCCGTGGTCGAGCACACCCTCCAGGGCGCCCCTTACTACACGCTCTACGCCCATCTGGCCGCGATCACCGTGGCGTGCGGCGACACCGTCCGCCAGGGCGACACCATCGGCCGCATCGGTCATACCGGCACCGGCACCAACACGCCCCGCGCCCACCTGCATTATGAGTTCTGCCTGATGTTGAACCGCAATTTTGTCGGCTGGTTCAAAAAGAACCACCCCAAGACACCCGACACGCACGGCATCTTCAACGGCATGAATCTCGCCGGACTCGACCCAATCGGACTGACCCGCGCCGTCCGCGCCGATCCCGCCCTCACCGTCACGAACTACATTCGCGGCCAGACCCCGCTCTTCCGTCTGATTCTCAATGACACGCCCCGTTTCGATCTGATCCGGCTCTACCCCTGGCTGACGGAGGGCGCCGTCGAACCGCGTCCGACGGCCTGGGCGGTGACGTTTTCCAACCAGTTCATCCCCATGCGGGCCGAGGGGCGAGCCGCCCGCGTCGCCGCACCGGCCATCGAATGGCTCGGCCCCGCCACGCCCGCGCTGTCTTACCAGTCCCGCAAGCTGATCAATGGAACGCCCGAAAAACCCGCGCTCACCCAAGCGGGCCAGCGCTGGATCAATCTGCTGACCTTCCCGGAATGAGGGCCGGAGTACATCCCCGTGCGCCCTACCACCACAGGGCGCGGTCTAATATTCAGACACTTTTGCCTATTCTGGCTCCCGACGCCGTTGCGAGGGGTCTGCATTCGTGGCGACACCGCTTTGAGGAGTAAGAAAACGGAGCCAAAACTGAAAAAGTGTCAGAAAATAAGATGCGTTTGCCCTGACTACCGCCACGTCATCCGCTCGAACGAGAAGGCGTCTTCGTGGTGGCGGATCTCGGGCGGGGTTCCGTCGGGACGGCCAACCACCTCAACGATGTCGAACCGATAGATTTTTTTGGGAAACCCCGCCTGCCGGAGATACGCGCGGGCCGCGCGGTTGAGGGCGTGGCGCTTGGCGGCGTTGACCGACGCCCCCGGCCGGGCCACTCGCTCGTCGGTGCGGGTCTTCACCTCGACAAAGGCCAGCACGCCATCACGGGCCGCAATGATGTCCAGCTCGTCGCGCCGGTTGGGCCGCACCCGGCGGCCCAGGATCTTCCAACCGTCGCGCCGCAGCCGGTCCGCCGCCTGGCCCTCGCCCCAGACGCCCAGGTCGATCGGTGCTCCGGTTTCCGTGACCCGGTTCCAAGTCAACCCAAACCATTTCAGGCAGCGTCTCCACATCCGGGAACCGTCCCCGTGAACGTGCCGGTCCCGCCACCCGCTCGATTGTTTCCGCTCACCCTTATCCACACACTCCCCCACCCACACACTCACACACTCCCCCACCCACTCACTCCATCACCCCCAGCCGCAGCACCGGCAAGATCTCCTGCTGGAGGGTCGCGTCAAGATCGAACAGCGCAAAGCCTGGGCAGCCAGCCTGGCGCAGCGCCCGGATCTGATCGATCACCTGAATCGGGTCGAGCCGACTCTCGGCAGCGGTCACGCCGATGCCGGGGAGAATCTGCCGCGTCAGGGTCTTGTTGCGCGTCTGGTTGGCCACCAACGACTGAAAGTCCGCGAGGCTTTCGCTGTAGTTCATGGGCATCACATAGTCCACCAGTCCGTTGCGCAGCCAGGCCTCCCAATCCTGGCCCACGGCCTCCACGCAGGACGGATATTTGCCGAAAACCGCAGCGGTGAGCAGTTTGCCCGGCGCATGCGCGCGCAGAACCAGCCGGGCATCGCCCACGAAGCGACCGATCTGCTCCGTCCGCCAGCGCATGAATGCCGTCCGCTCCGGCCCGCCCCAGCCCACATCCTGCGGCCAGGCCTTGACGCGGCGTCCCAGCGCCTGTTCGAATCGAGGCCGCACGGTCGGCCCCAGGCTGCTGTTGAAGTCCGGATAGCGGACGAAATCGAGGTGGACGCCATCCGGCGCGTAACGCTCGGCCACCTCGCGCACCGCGCGCGTCAGATAGTCACGCACCTCGGGCACCGACGGATCGAGCCACGGACGGTCCCGGCCGTCGGGTTGCGTGAGGAGCCAGCCCCGTTTGCTAAAGATGGCCAACCGGTCGGGCGTCGCCTGTTCGGTGCTGTAACACAGCAGCCAGGCGTGCACCCGGATGCCGTAGGGACGCGCCGCATCGATGCACGCCCGGAGCTGGTCGCCCTGCTCCTCAAAGATGCGCGAGCGCGGCAGCACGTCGCTGGCATAATGGGCAAAACCCGCTCCGCCAATATTCACCAGCAGGTCGGAAACTCCCGCCGCTTCCAACAACATGCACGTCCGCTTCCAGTTGCCCGGATAGAGTCCCATCCCCGAATGATCCCATACGGCGCGGATCTCTCCTTTGCGAACGGTCTGCAGCAACCCGTAGGCCTCGCGCATCCGGCCCTGCAATGTGATGGTGCCGTTCCAGGCATCAAATCCCTTGCCCGTGCGCAGCAGCTCGCGGGTCTGTCGCTCCCATCGCGCGGCGGCCTGCGCCGCGGCCACCGCTCGTGCGCGTCTGGCGGGATCGACAACCTTTTGCGCCGCCCCCTCGATCGCTTCGGGTGATGCGTAATCCCCCGCGCGGCGAGCCTGATCCACGATCCGGCGGGCCGCCACCTCCCACAACGACGGATCGGCCGATGCCGCCAATCCAAGCAGCAGCCGCCCCTTGGCTTCGGCGTCCCCGTCCGCCAGCAGCACATGCGTCATCCAATAGCCGTTGTTCGACACCAGCCACGCCGGGTCGGTCGCCTGCCCCGCTCGATCAACCCACCACGCCAGCACCGACGAGCGCCCCTCCACCGGCTGCGCGGCCATCAGGTTGGGGGACGTCTGGCGGATCTCTTCCGGCACGCCCGCCGGGCGCGAGGCCGCAAAGCGCATCGCCGACCAACGGCCATCCGTTCCCGCCCGCTGATACCCCGTCACGCGCACGCCCATCAGCTCGCCGAGCGCCGCCGACGCCGAATAACAAACGACCAGACGGCCGCCCCGCTCGACGAACGCGCGGCACGCCGCCACCTGCGCCTCCGTCGGCTGCGACACATAGACCAGCACCGCCACCCGTTGGCCGCGCAATTTCTTATCCAGCGCCGTGTCGTCGGCCACGTCGGCCTCAAGACCCACTTCGCGGTACCAGCGCGTGACATGCCGCGCCAGCGCGGCGGCAAACCGCCGTTCGCCCTCGGGAACCGAATCGTACCCGTGGATCACCCGAACATCTGCGGCGGCCGCGGCCTGCGCGCAACACAGCGCCGCAATACCGAAGATCGCGCCCCGCAGCCCCCATCCGCCCCGTCGCATTGACGTCATTGGGTTCCTTAATTCATCAGCGCATGGATCGGCGCGGGGATGTGTCCGCCGCGCCTGACGAAAGCTTCGGAGCCCTGCGGGCACGCCGGGGCGGTGACGACGCCGGCTCCAAACAGGCCGCCGAAGTCAACCCGTTCGCCCCGCGCCGCGCCGGGCACCGGGATGATCCGCACACCGGTGGTCTTGCGGGTCGAGATGCCGATCGCCGCCTCGTCCATGATGATCCCCGCCAGGCACTCCTCGGTCGTGTCGCCCGGCAGCAGGATCATGTCAAGTCCGACCGAACAGACCGCCGTCATCGCCTCCAGTTTCTCCAGAGTCAAGTCCCCCCGCTCCACCGCATACGAGAGGGCGTGATCCTCCATCACCGGAATAAACGCGCCGGAAAGACCGCCCACGGCGCTCGATGCGAACGCGCCGCCTTTCTTGACGGCGTCATTGAGCAGCATCACGGCGGCGGTCGTCCCGGGGGCGCCGACCCGCTCCACGCCCATGGCCTGATAAATCTCGCCGACGCTGTCGCCCACCCGCGGCGTCGGCGCGAGCGAGAGGTCCACCACGCCGAAGGGAACGTTCAGCCGGCCAGCCACTTCGCGGCCGATCAGTTCGCCCGTGCGGGTGACGCGAAAGGCGGTGTGCTTGATCTCTTCGGCAATCCGGTCGAGCGTCGCGCCGGGATGGCGGGCCACAAGGCGGTCGATCGCCCGTTTCACCACGCCGGGGCCGCTCACGCCGACGTTGATCACGCATTCAGGCTCGCCCGCGCCGAGCATCGCGCCGGCCATAAAGGGGTTGTCCTCGGGCATGTTGGCAAAAACCACGATCTTCGCCGCGCCGAACCCGCGCTGCGCACGGGTCGCCTGCGCCGTGGCGATGATCTGACGCGCGGCCAGCCGGATCGCATCCACGTTCATCCCCGCGCGGGTGGTGCCCACATTGATCGAGGCGCAGATCCGCCCGGTCTGCGCAAGCGCCTGCGGCAGCGCCTCCAGCAGCGTCTGCTCGCCCGGAGTCACCCCCTTGTGAACCAGCGCCGAGAACCCCCCGAGAAGATCGATCCGCACCGCCGCAGCCGCCCGATCCAGCGCCTGCGCCAACTTCACCGCCGTCTCCACGGTGTGCCCTTCGAGGAGGATCGAGGCGGGCGAGATCGCAATCCGCTTGTTGACGATCGGCAGTCCGTATTTGGCCGATACCTCATCGCAGAACGCGACATGGCACCCCGCGAGGGCGACAATCCGATCATAAACGGCGCGCACCATCACGTCCGGGTCGCGGCCGGCGCAGACGTTGAGGTTGATGCCGAGGGTGACGGTGCGCACATCGAGATTTTCCTGCTCGACCATGCGCAGGGTGTCCATAATGTCTTGGCGTGCGATCATGGCTCAATTCCCCGAAAGCAGGTTGTGGATCGCGCCGATCTCGCTCGTGGCGCGGAAGATGTTTTGATGGCAGATCGACGCGCGCAGCCCGCGCCGCGCCATCTCGGCACGGAAATCGATCTGCACCTGTCGGAAGTCGGCCTCGGGCGGCAGGACGACCTCGGCGATGTAGACCACGTCGTCCTGTTCGCCCTCGACCATCCAGTCGATGATGTTGATCCCCCGATCAACCAAGAACTGGCTGATGCCATACACCGTCCCGGGGCGGTCCGGTCCGTGCGTGGTGACGACGTAGGTCGGCCCGGCGGGCAGCGGCGTGGGCGGCGTCTTGGCAAACGGCCGGACCGTGACGGCGGCGTCCGCATCGAGCGCGCCGGTCAGCGCCGCCGACAGCGCCGCCGGGTCGGCGGGCCGCTCAAAAACGACGGTGAACACCAGGCTGAAAAAGCCATGGACGATGGTTTGGCGGATGACGACAATGTTGCCGCCCTGGTCGAAGACCACCCGCGTCACATCACGGAGGATGCCGACGCGGTCGGGAAGAAGCACGGATATGATGGCTTGTTTCATGGCTGGTTCACGGCTGGTTCACGGCAACGTAGGAGCGAGTTCGGCGTGGGAAGGGAGCGTCTCCAGCGACGCCTGGAGCAGGCGGATGCTGTTTTCGACATCACCGAGGCTGAGGGTTTCAACCGCGCTGTGCATGTAGCGGAGCGGCACGCTGATGAGAGCGACGGCGGCGCCGGCACCCGTTTGGCGCATGGCCCAGGCGTTGGTCGAGCTGCCGCGGCTGCGGACCTGGCGCTGATAGGCGATGGCCTGCGCGGCGGCGGTCTTCTCAATGTGGCCGCGGAGAACCGGATTATAGGTCGGGCCGTAACAGATGATCGGTCCCTTGCCAAGGGCGACATCGCCCACCAGCTTGTTGTCGTGGCCGGGGGTGTCCGAGGCGAACCCGACATCCACGCAGATTCCGGCGTGCGGGCGGATCGCATAGGCGGCGGTGGTCGCGCCGACTAGGCCCAGTTCCTCCTGCACCGACGCCACCAGATGGATTTCGGCGGCGAGGGGTTTGCCCGCAAGGCGGCGGAAGGCCTCGCAGACGATGAACGCGCCGATCCGGTTGTCAAAGCCCCGGCACGACACACGGTCGCCCGCGAGCGGACGCCACCCGGCGTCGACCACGGCTGGCGCGCCCAGCTCAATCAGCGACTCGGCATCCTGCCGGCTCGAGGCGCCGATGTCGACCGTGATGTCCGTCAGCTCCTTGGGCGCGACCTTGTCCCGCTCGTCGGGCCTCATCAGGTGCGGCGGGCGGACGCCGAACACGCCATTGACCGGACCGGTGCGGCCCTGAATGACCACCCGCTCGCCCGCGAGCAGCGGCACGGTCACCCCGCCGACGGCGGTGAGGGTCAGAAACCCCTTGTCGTCGATATACTGCACCATGAACCCGATCTCGTCGCAATGTCCCTCGATCATCACCCGCATGGGGGCGCCCGGGTTGAGCACGGCGTGAAGGTTGCCGTGCAGATCCAGCGAAACCGACGCGGCATGCGGTTGGAGGGCGGCCGCCAGCAGACGCAGGCCGTTGGCCTCCCATCCGGATGGCGTCGGCGTCGCCAGCAGCCGTTGCAACAATTCAAGCGCGGGTGTATCTAGTATCATAGACTTTCCTTGTCTCTCCGTGTCAAAAATGGATACCATCATAGCACAGTCCGGGAACGTGTGACAGTGTTAGTCCCGCAACTCAGCAATTCTAATTTTGGAGGGTCGATTGACAAACTAACTGCGCCCCCCTACGAACGGAAAGGGCGCGGTTAGTCTGCCAAGAGGGGGAGGCGCGTTTAATGCGCCAAAGGAGCGGGCGTGTTTTGTCTCCCCTCCCCCCGCGGGGGGAGGGGGCGCAGTTAGTCT
>CAMBQN010000034.1 GCA_945870025.1 Akkermansia muciniphila | reverse complement strand
CAACGGTTGCTTGTTGTCGGTGGCCACTTCGATGCAGGCGGCAATTGAATCAGCCGTGAAGACAAGCGGGATTTCGATGCGATTGGACTCAAGTTTAAGATTGTCATCCACGATCCAAACAGTCCAGGGGCCAGGCTTCAAATCCCCCGTCCAGTCACGTTCCCAAACAATCTTGAAATCATGCGCTTGGCCAGGTGCGATGGAAAATGGTTTTGACTCGGGAGGATACACACGGGCTTCCATCTTCTGTCCGTCAGGGCCGTTGAACGTCGTAGTCGTGATGCGACCGAAATTGTAACCCTGCGGACGCTGCTTTGTTCCATAAGGGCGGTAACGTAACCCGACAGAGAGCGACTCGTTGGGCATCGGAACCAACCAATGCTCCTGCGCCCCGTTTCTATAACTGACGGTCAAGGTGATAACTCGGCCGAACACGAACGGGCCGTCGCCAGCGGAGAGAACGATTGAGCGCTGCGGTGGTTCCGGTTTGCCTTCTCCGGCCAACGACGTGAAACACATGCCTACAAAAGCGGAAAACATCATTATATTTCTCATGGTATGATTCCTTGGAGGATTTTCTTCTCATTCGGCGTGAATTTGGGTTGTGTGGCATTTTCATCCATGAGCCCTGCAGCATCGGAATGATCAAGCAGACTTGCACCGAAAAACTTACGGTAGAAGCCGTTCGGCGGGGCCTGTTTCGTGGCATGCCCAACTTCGTGAACAATAGCTTTCTCGGTCAAGTCTGTGGACATTCCCTTGAGGAGAACCGGGGACAGGCAAATAATAGCAAATATTTTTCGAAACGGTGTGGAAATCGTGCCCTCTCGATACTTTAAGGGGGTGGAGGGCTCGTCAGGTACGAATCGAACCTTTCAGCCAAGGAGGATGAAATGCGACAGGCGCGACTGAAACCCGATTATCAGGATACGTGGCACCACTGCTACAACCGGACTGTGGGAACGAGAGCTGACCGGCCATTCGGCGACGCTGAAAAAGAGATGTTTGTACGAATGCTCAAGCGGCTGGCGGCGTTTTCTCGGTCCGGGTTGTCTCTTACACGCAAAAACTTCCTCAACTCACTTGCTCACAAACACTAACACTTGGAGAGGCAGCGTCAACTGCCGTTTTTAGGATTATTCCCGCTTCAGGTCCACATCCGCCGTCTGACGCAGGAGCTTATCGAGATCGCGGATTTGCCGAACGGTCAGTTGCTCGCGCCGCGTGTTCAGAAGACTGAGAATCTGGCGGCAGTCTTGCGTCTGACCGCGCGCCTGCAAGGTCGTGGCCAACAGCAGGTCCAGCTCGGGCGAGCGGAATGCATCAGGTGTGTTGCGGACCCGTTCAATCACCGCGTCGAGGTGCCCCTGTTTCGCGAGCACTTGCGCCAGCAGGAGATACGCATCTCCCGAAACATCGGGCATCTGCAGGGCCGCTTCCAGGGCCGGCCGGGCCAGATCCGTCTGATCGGTTCGCAGATAGGCCTCACCCATCGCCGTCAGGATCGGCCCGTTCGTGACAAACGTCAGCGTCTGGGACAGGTGAATAACGGCCATGCGCAGAGACGCCCGCTTCAGCAGCGCTCGTCCCAGCACCTCATTGGCGCGCACATGCAACGGATTGCGCTTGAGAATGGTCAGGCAGTCGCGCTCCACCATAACCCAATCCTGCTTGGCGATCCCCACCTCCAGCATCCAGTCCCCGATGCGGTCCTGCTCGGGCAGACCGCGCGGCAGCAGGCGTAAAAAAAGAATGCGCGCCGAATCGAGATTGCGGCCGTTACGCGCGAGCAGCACGCGCGCACGAAGCAGATCCATCCGGTCACGATCCAACGCTGGCTTCATTCTGGCCAGATGGGGCAGGATGATCTGTTCGACCTCGCCTGCGCGGCCCTGATCCAGCAGGCGCAGGGCCGACACCTCCACCGCGGCCGCATCCGCCGATGCGTCGATAACGAAGGACTCCGGTCGAACCGTACCTGATTTCTCGGGATCCGTCAGGCTTCTCTCCATCACTGTGTATTCGTGTGTATGGAGAGGATTCACCGCACTCCAGTTCAACCCGGGCTGAATCACCACTAGGGCCACAATCAGAACTAACCCGCAGGCACCGTACACGCGCACTAAATACCAGCCGAAAATTCCTTCTTGATCCAAGACGTCCGTAACGGAGTCGTCGCCGCCGGCATCTCCCCCTCCCGGACGACGGACCGTGGCCATCAGAAACCAGCGGCTCATGAAATACCCCGTCGCAAACACGATCGCCAGAGCCGCGATGACCGACACATCCCCCCGTCCCCGCCAATCGGCGCCCGGCATGTACGGAATATTCAGCAGCACCACACTCAAAGCGCCGGTGCCCAATGTCAACAAGGCGGCTGAGCTCAATCGGTTCTCGCGCTGATGGCTCAACGAGAGGCACAGCGCCAGAACGAAGGAAATGCCGGCCCAGAGCATCGTCCACATCCCATGCGGGGAGAAACTGACATTCAGCGCGGCCAGATGTCCGGCCACCAGGGCGCGCACCACCTGCGTCACGGGAATCGCCGTGCCGAGCGATTCGCGCAACAACAGTGAGGCGAGGCCAAGCTGAACCGCGAACCCGAGACCGGCGCTGCCAATGGCGGCCAAGAAATAACGTTGGAACGGCAACTCAAAATGGATGATGGATCGCAGATAAAAAAAGATCAACACACCCGCCACCACCACAAAGACCGGGCTTTCCGCGATGCCGATCCCCGCCACCGCGCTGACCACACACGCGCCGACCAGCGACGGCCGTAGACAAAACGACGTGGTCTGCCAGACCGCGACCAGCAGCAGCAGCACATCGAACGCAGCCGGTCCCGCACGCGTTGCCGTAATCCAAAATGGCGCGCTGAAGGCATACACCAGCCCCGCGCCCAGCGTCCCCATCGCGAGCGCCATCCGATCTCGCCGCGTAAACTCCCCGAAAATCAGGGCCATCGCCTCATGCTCGCTCCCAACCTGAGGCTGGGGCTGATCGGAGTCCGCGTTTCCCTGAATAAGAAAAAGCGTGGAGACATCGACCCGGCTCATTCCGCAGACCAGCAGCTTCCGGAAAACGACCAGAAAGCCGCACAGGCCCAGGCCAGCAAATATCGCGCTCAGGGCGTTGATCGTAACCTCGGGAGAAGCCAGCTTGAGCGCGACGGCTGAGCGCGCGCTGAGCACCCACACTTGATGGAGCGCGAGGGTCTGCGGATCAAGCTTCAGAACGAGTCCGCCCATTTCCGTTGGCAGCCCCGCGTGAAAAGCATCGGACACACAGTACAGCAACAAAAAAGCCGCATAGGCCAGACCCGCAACAATGGCCACAATCTGAAAGCGTTTCATCGCGTGTTTCCCTCTTGTCTCACAGGCGGCGGTGCAACATGCGACCCTGCCGAAGGCGTATGGATGCGGCGGCCGGCGATCACCGTCGGCTTCACCGTCTCACTTCGTTCCGGATAGTCCAGCGTGTAATGCAGGCCCCGGCTCTCCTTGCGGTTGGCCGCGCTGCGAATGATCAGCGCCGCAACATCGGCGATATTGCGCAGTTCGAGTGTGTCGGGCGTAACCCAGTAATCGAAATAATACTGGCGAATCTCCCGACGCAAGTTGGCGATACGTCGCAAGGCCCGTTCGAGCCGCTTGCCGGAGCGGACGATCCCGACGTAGTCCCACATGCACGTCCGGACTTCGTTCCAGTTGTGCGACACCACCACCTGCTCGTCGCTAACCGCCGCGTGCCCGTACTGCCAATCAGGGATCACCACCTCGATCCGCTTCACCGGCTCCAGCCTGACCCGCTCCGCCACGGCCTGCGCGCAAACCAGCGCCTCCAGCAATGAATTGCTGGCCAGGCGGTTGGCGCCATGCAAACCGGTGCAGGCGCACTCGCCCACGGCCAGCAACCCCGGAAGCGTCGTCTCGCCTGCGACCGTTGCCTTGATGCCGCCGCAGCAGTAGTGCGCCGCCGGAACAACCGGAATCAGATCGACCGCCATGTCAATGCCGAAGCGCAGCGCGGTCGCATATAGCGTGGGAAAACGCTGCTCGATGAATGCCCGGGGCTTGTTACGCATGTCCAGGCAGCAGTAGGGTGCGGCGGTTCGTTTCATCTCGGCGTCAATCGCGCGGGCCACAATGTCGCGTGGCGCCAAGGCTCCGCGCGGATCATATTTCAGCATGAACGGCCGGCCGTCACGATCCACCAATTCCGCGCCTTCGCCCCGCACCGCCTCGCTGATCAGGAAATTCTTGGCCTGAGGATGATAGAGACAGGTCGGATGAAATTGAATGAACTCCATGTTGGCGATGTCCGCGCCCGCCCGCCAGGCGATCGCCACTCCGTCGCCCGTGGCAATGTCGGGATTGCTCGTGTAGAGATACACCTTGCCGCACCCGCCGGTTGCCAGGATCGTCCACGGCGCCCGGACCGCGCTGATCTCGCCGGTCGCCTCGTCCAAGAGATAGGCGCCGATGCACCGATTATGCCCCGACAGGCCGAGCCAGCGTGTCGTGATCGCGTCGATCACCATCGTGCGTTCCCGAACGACGATGTTGGGATGCTCCAGCACGCGTTCCAGCAGCACGCTTTCCACGCGCCGCCCGGTGATATCCCCCGCGTGCAGCACACGCCGACGGGTATGCCCACCCTCGCGCCCCAGATCATAGCCGCTGGCGCTTTCGGAACTTTCGCTGAACTTCACGCCCAGCCGCTCCAGATCGGCAATCCGCGCCGGGCCGTCCGTAACAATCCGCCGCACCACCGTCTCGTCGCACAACCCCGCGCCCGAATCGAGCGTATCGGCCACATGCTGTTCGAAGGTGTCCCCCGGCTCCAGCACGCAGGCGATGCCGCCCTGAGCGTAATTGCTGTTGCTTTCGGCCGATTCCTTCTTGGTCGCGAGCAAGACGCGGCCGCTGGACGCCATCCGCAACGCGGCGGACAACCCGGCAATGCCGCTTCCCGCAATAAAATAGTCAAATGACTCGATGCGCATGGTACAGCCTTTTCCGACTCACGCTTGACAAGACCAGTGAAGAAGCGTCATATTATCACGAATTGGACGGATTGGAAGAGCGGACTTGCAGCTTTTTTATCCTGACCTGAACGCAGACAAACCCTTTTGAGGTGATTGACAGCATGATCACGGTCAAAATCATCGGCGCCACAGGCTATGGCGGAGTCGGCATCATTGAATTGTTGCTGCAACATCCAGAGGCACGCCTCGTATCTCTGGTTGCGCGTGAAGACATCGGTCAGCCCCTGAGCGCGGTGTATCCGCATCTGACCGGTTTCTGTGACCTCCCCATCCTCGCCCCGGATGACCCCGCCGCCGCTGAGCCGACGGATTTCGTTTTTTACTCAACGCCGGATGGCGTCGGCATGACCCGCGCCCGCGCCGATCTCGCCCGGGGATCCAAGATCATCGATTACAGCGGTGATTTCCGCTTCACCGCGCCCGAAGCCTACGCGGATTACGCCACCCGCATCGGCCGTAACCCCGTACATGCCGCGCCGGACCTGCTCGGCGGCAACGCCTACGGTCTGGCCGAGCTTCACCGCGAGGAGATTCGCAATGCCCGAATCGTGGGCAACCCCGGCTGTTTTGCGACTAGTTGCATTCTGGGCCTCGCCCCCGCCGCCCGCGCCGGCTTGATCGATCCGACCAGCATCATCTGCGATTGCACGACCGGTGTCTCCGGGGCTGGCAAAAAAGTCGCGCCGACGTTCCACTATCCGGCCCGCTACGAGCAGTTGAACGCCTACAAGCTCGCCGGCCATCAGCACGTCTGCGAGGTCGAGCGCGAACTCACGCTCCTCGCGGGCCGTGAGATGCGCATCACTTTCACCGCGCATGTGGCGCCCGTCTGCCGCGGCATTATGTCCACCCTCTACGGAACCTTGAACGCACCGCTGACCGAGGATCAGGCGCTCGATTGCTACCGCGCATTCTACGCCGGAAGCCCCTTTGTCCGCGTTTTTCCAAGCACCGCCGCAATCGGCACGCTCCACGTACGGGGTACGAACTTCTGTAACCTGGTCGTCAGCGTCGATTCCCGCACGAACCGGCTTCGGATTGTCTCTTACATCGACAATCTGATGAAGGGGCAGGCCGGATCCGCGCTGCAGAACATGAACCTGATGTGTCACTGTGATGAAACCCTCGGTCTCAACCGTCCAGGAAACTACCCGTGAGTAAAAAGAAAATCGCGCCCGTGCAAAAAAAACCGGCCGCATCCCCCGCTGCCAAAGGACGCCACGGCTTGGGCCGCGGTCTGGGCGCGCTCATCAGCGCCGTGCCCGCATCCGTTGACGCCGCGCACGCGCCGAATGCGTCCGCCGTGCTGCCGCCTTCCACGACGCCGCCCCTGCAGCCGGGCCAGCAATCGGTGTTGTCCCTCCCCGTGGGCGAAATCACGCGCTGCCCGTGGCAGCCCCGTTCCGTCTTCGATCAGGAGGCTCTGCGCGAACTCGCCGACTCGATCAAGGCTCACGGCGTGATCCAGCCGCTCATCTGCCGCACATCGGCGAGCGGCGGTTTCGAGCTGATCGCTGGCGAACGCCGCCTGCGCGCGGCGATCGAAGCCGGACTTGGCCGTGTGCCGGTGATCGTCCTCGATGCCGCCGACCGTGACGCCGCCGAGATGGCCGTCATCGAAAACATCCAGCGCGAAGACCTCAACGTTATCGAGGAGGCCGAAGGCTACCGCACCCTCGCCGAGACCTTCAACCTGACCCAGCAGGAGGTCGCCGATCGCGTCGGCAAGTCGCGCCCCGCCGTCGCCAACGCCATGCGCCTTCTCGACCTGCCGGATGAGGTCAAACAACTGCTCTCCTCAAACATGCTGTCCACCGGCCACGCCAAAGTCCTTCTCGGCATCACCGATCCCGCCGAACAGACCCTGCTCTCACACAAGTGCCTGACCGAGGGCATGACCGTCCGCAGCCTGGAACGCCTGGTGGTTCGGCGCAAAAAAGCACAGAATGCCGATGCCCTCACGCGACTGCCCAAGCCCGACATGCCCGAAGCTCACCTCCGGGATCTGGCGGACCGCATGACCCGCCACTTCGGCACTCATGTGCGCCTCACCGCCAGCCAGACCTACGCCAACGGCAAACGAGCCAAGGGCGGCATCGAGATCGACTTCTACGACAACGACGACCTCGACCGCCTCCTGTCTCTCCTCGGCATCACCGTGGACTGATCCTCCATTGAACAGGGTTCGAATCCAAAAGGAATTGTTCATGTCCAAGATAGTCTTTATCGGTGCCGGCAGTCTCGGGTTCACGCGCGGCTTGGTTCGCGATCTGCTCACGTTTCCGCTCTTGCGCGATTCCACGATTGCCCTGGTCGACATCAACAAGGAACGGCTGGCCTTCGCTAAGCGCATGATCGAAAAGATCGTGGCGATGGGCAATTACCCGGCCAAAGTCATCGCCACCATGGACCGCACGGAAGTGCTTAAGGGCGCGGACGCCGTGTGCGTCACGATCCTATCCGGCAGCACGAATGTCTGGCAGCACGACATCCTGATTCCGAAGAAATATGGGATCGACATCAACGTTGGCGACACCCGCGGACCGAGCGGCATTTTCCGTGCCCTGCGCACGATTCCGACCATGCTGGACATTTGCCGGGACATGGAACGGCTGTGCCCGAACGCGATCATGCTCAACTACACGAACCCCATGGCCATGCTGTGCCACGCCATGCAGCGTACCTCACCGATCCAGGTTACCGGCCTGTGCCACAGCGTGCAGGGCACGGCAGGCATGCTGGCCCATTGGGTCGGCGTGCCGTATCACGAGTTGCAGTACACCTCGGCCGGCATCAATCATCTTTCCTGGTACGTGAAACTTCAGCACAAGGGCAAGGATCTCTATCCGCGCCTCCACGAGGTCGTCTCCTCGAACAAGAAAGTTTACAACGAGGAACAGGTGCGCAACGAGATGTTCCTGGCCCTCGGGTACTACGTGACCGAATCCAGCGGTCACAACTCCGAATACAATTGGTGGTTCCGCAAACGCCCGGACCTGATCGAGAAGTATTGTACCACGGGGACGGGATGGAATCCCGGGACCCACGCCTACATTCTCAACGAGTACCGCCAGCGCGAGGGCGGCAGTTGGAAGAAGGAAGTCCGGGAGTGGCTCGCCAAGGACACGCCCATGTCGTTGGATCGCGGTCACGAATACGCGGCATCGATCATCAACGCCTACAAGGGCGGGGAGTTATTCGAATTCAACGGGAACGTGCCCAACACCAATCTGGTGACCAACCTGCCGGCCGGTTGTTGCGTCGAGGTGCCGGTGGTGGCGAGCCGCAAGGGGTTTGAAGCCGTGCATGTCGGCGCCCTGCCGCCGCAGTGCGCGGCGATCACGTCGCTCAGCGCCACGATCGAGATGATGGTGGTCGAGGCCAGCCTGACGGGCGATCCCGAAATGGTCTACCGCGCCATCTGCAACGATCCGCTCACCGCCGCCGTGCTGTCGCTGGCCGAGATTCGCAAGATGGTTCGCGACATGTTCCGCAAGAATCAGCCGCATCTGCCGCAGTTCAAGAGCATCGCGGTATAAGAAACGGGTTATCTATGGGTCCCCACAAGGGGCCTTCCGCCCGTCCCTTCAAGAAGCGAGCATAGCACCGTAGGTCATCCACCAACGGCATTCCTGATCCCATGGGCGGCTGCTTACGTCAACCAGACATAATGTCCGACAGTGGCACGACAAAATGTCGCACCCAGATGCCTAAATAGGCTATCATTATCTTTTTCCAGTGGCTTGCAGACACGGCACGCCCCTTGCTAAATACACGATACGCATGGACCTGAGACGTTACATCGAAAGGATCAAACCTCGCCGCCCCTCGTTGGTGTTGCAGGCATCCGCCATTCTGGCGTTTGCCGCCTTGGCGGCCGGGTTGGGTCTATTTTGGCTCCACCGCTTTCAGGCACACGCGGCCCATGTCGATGCGACCCGCTCGGTGCTGGCGCAGGGGGAGCGGCTGATGGATCTGCTGGCCGACGCCGGTACCCTGGCGAACAGCACCAACATGACCACCAGCGAATGGCGTCTGTTCGGCGCGCACGTGGAGGGGCTTCGCGCGGCTCAAGCCGAGCTGGAATTCGTCTCAATCACCCATGATGGGGCGACCGTTTATCATCGACAGATTCCCGATCAGTCCCTCCACCCGCATGTGGTCGCTCCTTCCCGCACATCCGTCTCGACCCTCAACATCCTCACCGGCCCTGGCGCATTGACTCAGGTGATGGTCTTCACGCGATCCGTCTTGCTTCCCGACGGGAGCGAAGCGACTGTGGAGGTCGGACTTGACGCCGCAGTCGTCGACGCGACCGAATCGAGCGCCTCGCGTTCGATTCGCAAGCTCCTCCGTTTTTCGGCGATCGCCGTCGCCGCAGCGTTTGGCTTCTGCCTCTTGCTGGTCGTCGCTGTCGTTCGTCACGATCTGGCGCGCCAGGCGCGAAGCCGACGCGAGGAGCACCTCGCATTTTCAGGCGTCCTGGCCAATGGCATCGTCCACGATTTCCGCAATCCGATGTCCTCGGTGAAACTCGACGCCCAGATGCTCGTCCGCGAGGTCGATCGCGAAGGCGGACCCCGTCCCGAGCGTCTGGCCGAGCTGGCGGGCCGCATCGGCCGCACCGTGGAACGAATGGATCAGGTGTTCAAGGAGTTTCTCTATCTGGCCAAACCTGATCGCGAGGCGTTTGAAACCGTCGCGCTGTCGGACTGCATCCGCGAATGTGTCGAGACCCTCGCGCCGCGCCTTGAGGCGGCGGGCGTGACGATTGATGCCCCGCCCACGCCGCTGGGCGTTCGAGCCGCGCCGTTTGCGCTGCGTCGCGCCCTGCTTAACGTGCTCACCAACGCCGTGCAGTTCTCGCCCCGCGGCGGCACGGTCGAGGTGGCTTGCGCGGTCCAGCGTTCGTCGGTCCAAATCGACATCGCCGACCCCGGCCCCGGCGTGCCGCCGCACGACCGCGAACGCATCTTCGATATGTTTGTCTCGTCCCGCCCGGAAGGGACGGGGCTAGGACTCTTCCTCGCTCGCACCGCGTTGCGCAAGTGCGGCGGCGACATCATCGCGCGGCCACGGGAGGGCGGCGGTTCGATCTTCAGGATCACCCTCCCGGCCGGCACGGAGACCCCGTCATGAAACCAGTTATTCTGATTGTTGAAGATGATCCCGACGGCGCGCGCTC
Organism: Akkermansia muciniphila; assembly: GCA_945870025.1. Taxonomy (GTDB): domain Bacteria; phylum Verrucomicrobiota; class Kiritimatiellia; order RFP12; family JAAYNR01; genus VGWG01. The sequence goes on along the minus strand of CAMBQN010000034.1, from coordinate 16,075 downwards.
CATGACCGACGCCGCGGAAGACGCCGGATTCGCGACGGTGCTCGCCGGGACTGCGGCGAAGGGCCTCGAATGCTTTCGCGAGCAGACGCCCGACCTCGTGCTCACCGATCTCGTTCTGCCCGATTTCGACGGCATCGAGCTGCTGACCCGGATCAAGCGGATCAACGCCGCCATCCCGGTGATGGTCATGACGGCGTACGGCTCCGTCGAGTCCTCCGTCAAGGCGATGCGCGCCGGCGCCTATGACTACGTGATCAAGCCGCTCGATCTCGACGACATCCAGATCAAGCTCCGCCGGGCCGCCGAGACCAGCCGTCTGCGCCGCGAGGTCACCACGCTCACCGCCTCGGTCCGTGCCCGTCACACCGCCACGACGATGATCGCCGAGTCACCCGCCATGCGGGCGGTGATCCACCAGATCGAGGCGATTGCCGACACCACCGCGACGGTGCTGATCCAGGGCGAATCCGGAACCGGAAAGGAGCTGGTCTCACGGGCGCTGCACGCCGACAGCCGGCGCGCCGACGCCCCCTTTGTCGCGGTCAACTGCGGCGCCTTTGCCGAGTCGCTCCTCGAATCGGAGCTGTTTGGCCATGAGAAGGGCGCTTTCACCGGCGCCTTCGCCCGCCACGCAGGCGCCTTCGAGCGGGCCGATGGAGGCACGCTCTTTCTCGATGAAATCGGCGATGCCCCGCCCTCGGTCCAGGTCAAGCTTCTCCGCGCCATCGAGGAGCGCGAAATCCACCGCGTCGGGGGACGCGAACCCTTTGCCGTCAACGTCCGCCTCGTTTCCGCATCCAACAAGGACCTGGCCGAGCGTGTCGCCGAAGGGGCGTTCCGCGAAGACCTGCTGTACCGCCTGAACGTCGTCACCCTCACCCTGCCGCCCCTCCGCCGGCGCCGGGAAGACATCCGTCCCCTCGCCGACCGCTTCATCGCCCGTGCCGCGGCCGATCATGGCCATACCATCACCGGGATCGATCCCGCCTTTTACGCCCGGCTCGAAGCCTACGACTGGCCCGGCAATATCCGCCAACTGCGCAACGTCATCGAGTCGGCCGTCCTGCTAGCCTCAGGCCCCAACTTGAGCGCCAATGCACTCAATCTTCCCGGCGAGTCCTATTCCCGTGTCGCCACCGGATATCCCGAGAACCTCACACTCGCAGCCATTGAACGCCTTGTTCTCGAACAAACCCTCACCCGCTGCGAAGGCAATCGTACCCTCACTGCGGAGAAACTCGGCATCTCCACCCGCACCATCCAGCGCAAGATCAAAGAACACAACCTTCCATTCTGAATCAACCTATGGCATACTTTCTGCTCTTTTCCGAAACCTGTTAATTTTTGTTTCCACGTTACAAGGAGAATCATGCTAACCGTCAAGAACCTGAAGAAGAGCTTCGGCCCGTTTCAGGCTGTCAAGGGGGTGAGCTTCACCGTCAACAAAGGTGAGGTGCTCGGCTTCCTCGGCCCCAACGGCGCCGGCAAAACCACCACGATGCGGATGATCACGGGCTTTCTTACGCCCGACGATGGCACAGCCGAGATCTGCGGTTGCGATATCCGGCAAGATCCCGTCGGAGCCAAGCGGTGCATCGGCTATCTGCCAGAAAACGCCCCGAGTTACCACGCGATGACCGTTGTCGACTTCCTCGACTTCGTCGCCCGCATCCGCGGCTACACCGGATCCGAACGCCGTGACCGCATCGATCGGGCGATTGTTCAGGCGCGTCTGGAGGGCGTGCGCAATCAGACGATTGAAACGCTTTCCAAGGGTTATCGTCAGCGCACCTGCTTCGCTCAGGCCATTCTGCATGATCCGCCCGTGCTGATCATGGACGAGCCGACCGATGGACTCGACCCGAATCAGAAGTATGTGGTCCGGGAGATGATCCGCACCATGTCGGCCGAAAAGGCGATCATTATCTCGACGCACATTCTCGAAGAAGTGGACGCCGTCTGCACCCGCGCGGTGATCATCGCCAGCGGCGCGATCGTCGCCAACGGCACGCCGGCCGAGTTGAAGGCGCAGAACCCGTCCGGTCGCCTAGACGAGGTGTTCCGCACACTGACCCTGACTGAAGAGGAGAAGACCCGCCATGTCCGTTCGTAATATTCAAACGCTCTTCCGGCGCGAGTTCCGGGCTTATTTTCATTCACCGGTGGCGTGCGTTTTTCTGGTCGCATTCCTGATTCTGGTGAATTTCCTGACCTTTCGCGTCTCGTCCTTCTACGAGGTTCGCCAGGCATCACTGGAGCGTTTCTTCATGTGGCACCCGTGGGTCTACCTGCTGCTCGTCCCCGCATCGACGATGGGACTGTGGGCCGAGGAACGTCGCACCGGAACGCTGGAGTTGCTGCTGACTTTCCCAGTGACGCTCACCGAGACGCTGATCGGCAAATTTCTCGCCGCCTGGGCGTTCATGGCGATCGGATTGGCCTGCACCTTCCCGATCGTCCTTACGGTCGGCTGGCTCGGATCGCCCGATTTCGGAGCCATTGCCAGCGGCTATGTGGGCTCGTTGCTGCTCGCCGGGGCCAGCGTCGCCATAGGCGCCTTCGCCTCGGCGCTCACCCGAAGCCAAGTCATCAGCTTCGTCGCGGCGCTCAGCGCCTGCCTTCTGTTGACGCTCGCGGGGTTTGAGCCGGTGACCGGACTGTTTGCCTCCTGGGCGCCGTGGCTGGCCAACGCCATCGCCGCGTGCAGCCTTCTCTATCACTTCAACGCTCTGTGCCGCGGCGTCCTCGACGTAGCCGACATCGCCTACTACCTGAGCGTGATCGTCTTCATGCTGGCCGCCGCGCATCTGGTCATTGACAACCGCAAGGCGTCGTAACCCCTGAATCAAACGTGTATTGGACAACTGCCATGAATACTTTCAAACGAATCTCTTCAGGCGTCGCGGGTCTCGCACTGCTGCTGGTCAGTCTGGGCGCCGCGTGCGTGATCATTACCAACCTGCGCATCCGCGCCGATCTTACGGAGGAGCGGCTCTTCACCCTCTCCCGTGGCTCACGCGACTTGGTCTCCAAACTCGCCCAGGACGTCACGCTGAAATTCTACTTCAGCACGTCCTCGCCCGATGTTCCCAACATGATCAAGATGTACGCGCGTCAGGTGCAGGACTTCCTGCGCGAATACGAATTGGCCGGTAAGGGACGAATCATCATCGAGACCTATGATCCCAAATCCGACTCGGACGAAGAGGAATGGGCACAGAAATTTGGCGTGGCCCCTCAAACGCTCTCGCCCTTCGCTCCGCCGTTCTATTTGGGTCTGGTTGCCGTCTGCGGCGACCGCGAGAATGCGATCCCGGCCTTCTCTCCCGCCACGGAGCGCACGCTGGAATACGATGTCTCCCGCCTCATCGCCCGTGTTGCATGGCCGGAGAAACCGGTTATTGGCGTCATGAGCCCGTTCCCTGTTCTCGGCGCCGGCAACGACCCCATGCAACGGATGATGGGCCGCAACCGTCAGGCGGAACAGGCTTGGGCCGTCTTCGGCGAACTGCAACGCGACTATACGCTCCGCGCGGTCACTCCCGACGCAGGCCGGATTGATGACGACATCACCACACTGGTGCTGGTTCATCCGAAGAACCTGTCGAATCAGGCCCTCTTTGCCATCGACCAGTTTGTGCTCCGCGGCGGACGTCTCCTAGCCTGCCTCGATCCCTTCAGCATTCAGGATTTTCGAGCCGCCCAGTCACAGGGCATGATGATGGGCATGCAGGGACCCGGAGGCCCCGGCCCCTCCACGCTGGGCAAACTGCTGGACGCGTGGGGCGTCGGATTCGATCCCGGCAAAGTGCTGGCCGACATGCGCGCCATCACGAGACTCGATGGCGGTAACGGAAGCATCGATGAAAACCCCGTCGTGCTGTCGCTGTCAGCCAAGAACGTCGCCGCATCCGATGTCCTGACCGCCTCAATCAAGCAACTGATTCTCCCGTTTGCTGGCGTGTTCACCGACAAAGTTGCGCAGGGAATCACCTTTACGCCGTTGATCACGTCATCGGACAACGCCTGTCTGGTCGACGCGATGTCCGCCCAATATGGCACGGCCATGCTGCGCAACCAACTCAAGTCCGACGGCGTGAAGCATGCATTGGCCGTCCGGCTTGCGGGCACGTTCAAAACGGCTTTCCCCGAAGGCGCGCCCGCCGATCAACCCGGTCCTGATGGTGCCAAGAAGCTGGCAGATCCGTCGCCAAAAGCCCCCTTGACTTCCGGAACGGGCGCCGTGGTGCTGATTGGCGATTCGGATTTCCTCGCCGACAGTTGGAGCGTTCGCACCTCCACGATGTTCGGATATCAGAACACCGAGGCTATCAATGATAATATCGCCTTGCTGGCCAACACGGTTGAGCAACTCGCCGGGCGCAGCGAGCTGATCGCCATTCGCTCGCGAGGCAATTCCACGCGCCCATTCACCGTGGTTGATGAGCTGGAATATCAGGCGCTCATGAAATGGAGCGAGACCGAAAAGGCGTTGCAGTTCAAGCTCGATGAGACGCGCGCCCGCCTTTCCGAGATGCAAAAACAAAAGCAAGGCAAACAACGCACGATCCTCACGGCCGATCAGGAGAAGGCCATTGCCGCGTTTCAAGAGGAGGATCGCATCACCAAGCGGCAGCTCAAAGACCTTCGCCGGACGCTCAACGCCGACATTGAAAACCTCGGCGTTCGGGTGAAATCGATCAACATCGCGCTCATACCCGCGCTGATTATAGGGGCATCCTTCATACGGTTATTTCTCCGCCGCCGTCGCGGCTAGACGGTCCAATCGAAATTCAGGAGACACACACCCATCATGAAAAAGCACAAATTGTTTGGTCTGGTCCTCGCAGCCGTCGTTCTGGGGCTTCTGGCCTCCTGGACGGGGCGATCTCGTCAACTGAGGAGCCCCTCGCAACTCGGAAAGCCCGTCCTGCCCGGTTTAACAATCAATGCCATCGGACGCATCGAAATTGCTCAGCAGAGCAAGACCGTCACGTTGGCGAATACCGATGACGGATGGGTCGTGTCGTCTCTCTACAATTACCCGGCCGACGTCGCCAAGATTCGCGAGAATCTGCTCGCCCTGCGCGATCTCAAGATCGGCGCCGTCCAACGGGGCGCGCGGATTGACAGCACCAATGCCACCCTCGTCGATCTTCAGGATGAACGCGGAAAACCGCTCGCTTCTATCCGTCTGGGAGAGGTCCGCACCAAGCCCAACGCGCAATATGGATGGGACATGCCCGATGGCCGGTCGGTCTCGGCCAATGCCAACGACACGGTCTTTCTCGTCAAAGATTCGTTGAGCACTTTTGTTCCCGATGCCAAGACATGGGTCAACACCGAAGTGCTGAACGTGCCGGGTGCCGACATCGCCAAGGTCGCGATCTCAGGTCCGGACGGCGCCGTGACCCTGGAGCGTGCGTCGGGTGCGCTCACGCTCACCGGGCTTTCAGCAGGCGAGTCCTGTGACGCTTCGAAAGTGTCCAGCGTCGAATCCGCTCTGGGCAATCTCCGGTTTGCCGATCTCGCCGACCCCGCGCTTACCGATGTGCAGACCGGCATGGCCACGGGCCACACCTTCACCGTGAGCACCACCGACGGCACGATCTATGCCGCCCGCATCGGTGCCGCCGCGCCGAATCGCAGCGACCGCTATCTCCGGCTCGCCGTGAGCGCGCAACCGGTCTCCACCAATGCCGCCGAACGCGCGTCGGTGACGCAACAGGCGGCCGAGCGCAACCAATCGGTTAGCCCCTGGCTCTTTTTGATCTCATCCTGGAACGCCGACAGCATGACTCGTTCCCGTGCCTCTTTCATTCAGGCGCCTACGCCGCCTGCACCCAAGGATCCCCCGTCTGAAACCACCCCTGAAAAGCCCGCCGCCGAATCCTGATGTGCGGGCGGGCCCCGTGCTCGCCCTCAATTGCTGCCACCCATCCAAACCCGAAAGGCCCACCATGGACATTCAAGCCACTACGAAGTTGATCGCCGATCAATCCGCCGCCGTCACGCGCATCCGTCAAGAGGTCGCCACCGTTATTGTCGGTCAGGAACGTCTTGTTGACCGCCTGCTCATCGCTCTGGTAACCGGAGGCCACATTCTTCTCGAAGGTGTGCCCGGCCTCGCCAAGACACTCACCATACGCACCCTCGCCGATACGCTGGGACTCCAGTTCCAACGCATCTCCTTCACCCCCGACCTCCTCCCCGCCGACGTGATCGGCACGCTTATTTACAATCCCAAGGATGGGTCGTTTCTGCCGCGTAAAGGGCCGGTTTTTACCAACCTGTTGTTGGCCGACGAGATTAACCGCGCGCCCGCCAAGGTGCAGTCGGCCCTGCTCGAGGCCATGCAGGAGCATCAGGTGACGATTGGCGACACCACCTATCCCCTGCCCGCGCCGTTCCTCGTCATGGCCACGCAGAATCCGATCGAGCATGAGGGCACCTATCCCCTACCCGAGGCTCAGGTCGATCGCTTCATGCTGAAGGTGCTGCTCACGCATCCCTCGCGTGACGACGAACGCCGCATCATGAACCGATTCACCTCCGCGCAGTCCGTCGCGGCCAAACAGGTTGTCACCGCTCAGGATCTCGCGACCCTGCGTGCTGTCTTCGATCAGGTGTACTGCGACGAGAAAGTCGGTGAATACATTCTCGATATCGTCTTCGCGACCCGCGACCCCAAAGCGTTCAAGCTTGATTCGCTGGCCAACCAGATTCAGATGGGCGCTTCGCCGCGCGCCACCCTGTGCCTTAATCTGGCCGCCCGCGCCCACGCCATGCTGCACGGCCGCGCCTATGCCACGCCACTCGATGTCAAGGAGATCGCCCCCGATATTCTCCGCCATCGCATTCTTCTCACCTACGAGGCTGAGGCCGAGGAACAAACCTCCGACACCCTCATCGCCAAAATCCTCTCAACCCTCCCCGTGCCCTGATCCCCCGTTCCCTGTTTCAAGTCTTAACCATGCTCGACACCGCACAACTCATGGCCCAGGTCGCCGGCATCCGCATCCTCACGACGCGGCTGCTGGATGATCGGCTTTCAGGCGATTACCACTCGGTCTTTAAGGGCCGGGGGATCGAGTTTGATGAAGTGCGGCCGTATATTGCCGGCGACGATGTGCGGGCGATCGACTGGAACGTCACCGCTCGCACCGGCCACCCGCACATCAAACGGTTTTCGGAGGAGCGTGAGCTGACGATTATGTTTCTCGTCGACGTCTCCGGTTCGCAGGTGTTTGGATCCGCCACCCGCACCAAGTCGGAACTGACCGCCGAAATCACCAGCCTGCTCGCCATGACCGCCATCCGCAATCAGGACAAGATCGGGTGCATCCTCTTCAGCGACCGCATCGTCAAATCCATACCGCCGCGCAAAGGGCGGACCGCCGTGATGCGGCTCGTGCGCGAAGTGCTCGCCGCAGGAGAGACTCGCCACGGCACCGACATCGCCGGCGCCATCCGCTTTCTCAACAATGTCCAGAAGCGCCGCGCCGTGGTCTTCGTCGTCTCCGACTTTCAGGACACCGGATACGACCGCGCCCTGCGCGCCCTAGCCCGCCATCATGACGTGATCGCCTGTCCCGTCTCCGATCCGCGCGAGTCGGCGCTGCCCAATGTCGGTCTCGTCCAGATGCAGGATCCCGAAACGGGCGAACTGGTCATCGTGGATACCGCGTCGCGCGCCGTCCGGGATGCCTTCGCCGCCGAGGCGTCGGCCGTGGATGCCGAGCTGCATCGCAACCTGCGACGCTGGGGCATCGACACGCTCGATGTGTCCACCGGACGGCCCTACATTGACGACGTTCGAGCCCTCTTCCAGCGCCGGCGCTCTCGCGCCAGGAGGTCGTCATGACTCGGCTCGGACGCAGACTCTGTATCGTCGCCGTTGCCTGCGCGCTTGCCGCGCCGAGCGTCCGCGCCGCCTTCACCGCCGATCTCTCCTGGGGCGACGTCTCGCTCACCCTTGCCGCCGAGTCCGATGCCGTCGATCCATCGCGCGATTTTATGCTGACGCTCGTTCTCACTGTGCCGGCTCACCTCACGGTCGCCCTTCCCGATCTGCGCGGACGTTTCTCCGGGTTTTCCACCGCTGAGGATTTAGCCCGTGATCCGGTCGTCACACCAGACGGGGTCCGCCGGGAATTCCGCTGGCGGCTCGTCCCCGAGCTTGAGCGCGAATACCGGCTGGCGCCGTTTGCGGTTACCGTCACCGACACACGCCGCGTACCGTCCATTGTCACCTCCTTCGCCACTCGCGCGGTTTATTTTCCTGCCGCCGCGCGCGCTCCCAAAACCGACGGCGATCTCGAACTCGACGCCAAACCGGTTTACGTCGCCCCCTCCGCTCGGACCATCACCGGCTGGGTGTTCATCGGTCTTGCCGCCGCCGCCCTGCTTGTGGCCGCGCTGTGGGGGATCACTCATATCAAACGCCGCGTTCGCGAGGCGCGCCTGTCCCCCGGCGAACGGGCACTCGCCGAGTTGGAGCGGCTCCTTCGCCGCCGGCTCGTTGAAAAGGGGCTTTACAAGGACTTCTATATTGAACTGACCGGCGTTGTCCGGCGTTATATCGAGCGGACGCACGGCATCCACGCCCCCGCACAAACCACCGAAGAGTTTCTCGCGGCCGCCGTGTCGCATCCGGCTTTTGCTGCCGCGACACTCGGACAGCTCCGGGATTTTCTGGAATCATCCGACCTGATTAAATTCGCCGGTCAGACGGCCACGCCGGCCCTGGCCGATGCGGCCGTCGCCGCTGCGCGCTCATTTGTGATGGCACCATGCGCTTTGCCTACCCCATAGCCTTTCTATTATTCATACCCTGGCTCCTCGCTTTCTGGCGTCTTTACCGCCGCAGCGAGCGGGCGGGGATACTTTTTGCGCCGATCCGGCGGCTGCCGATCCGGACGGCGGGCTGGCGCGTATGGGCATCGCGCATTCTGCCAGCCCTGTTTCTTGCCGGGATCGCGTGTCTCATCATCGCCGCCGCGCGTCCCCAGACGTTTATCGCTCGCGAACGCCGCACGGTCGACGCGATCGCCATTGCCATGACCGTGGACATATCCGGCTCGATGGAGGCGCTCGATCTTTCGCCACGCTCAGCCCTTGGCACCGTCACCGAGAAAACGCGTCTCGATGTCGTGAAGGAGACCTTTGCCGAATTCATCCGCCAGCGTCCCGACGACCTGCTCGCCCTCATCACCTTCGGCGGCTACGCCTCAACCCGAAGTCCGCTCACCGCCGACCATCGCGCGCTGCTGCACGTCTTGAACGGGGTCAAAGTTCCAACCGCTGACATGGACGACCAGGGCCGCCCGGTTTCTCAGGAAGAACTGCTCACCGCCATCGGCGACGGACTGGCCACGGCCTGTGCCCGTCTCACCGACTCCGAGCCTAAAACCCGGATTGTTGTCTTGTTGAGCGACGGCGAATCCAACACGGGCATCATCACTCCGGAACAAGCTGCCGAAGCGGCCAAAAAACTCGGCATCCGCGTCTACACCATCGGCGTGGGCAGCACCGGTCGAGCCCCCTTCCGCACGCGTGACATCTTCGGACGCTCGGTGATCGGCTGGGCCGAGGTGAGCCTCGACGAGACCCAGCTCCGCGCCATCGCCAGCGCCTCGGGCGCCCGCTATTTCAACGTGCGTGATCCCGGTGGCCTCAAGACGGCCCTCGACGAGATCGGCCGTTTGGAAACCACCCGCGTCGACCGCCAGATTCTGATGCGGTATCACGAATGGTTTGTGTGGCCTCTCCTCGCGGGCGCGATGCTCATCTGTGCCGCGCTCACCCTCGGCATGCTCACCCTCCGGAGGCTGTTATGATCCGCTTCGTTCAGCCTTATCTTTTGCTGCTCCTGTCACTGATCCCCGTGGTGGGACTCGCCTGGTGGTGGGCCGCCACCCGTGCCGAGGCGCGTCTGGCCGATCTCGTTGCGCCTGCGCTTCAGTCGCGCCTCCTGCCGCCGCGCTCACGCGCACGCACCCTGGCACAGATCATCCTCGCGCTCGCCGCCCTGATCCTGCTCACCGTCGCTGCCGCCCGTCCCCAGTGGGGCCGTCGCAACGAAACGGTCTTCAGCCGCGGCAGCAACCTGCTCATCGCCCTTGATGTTTCTCGCTCCATGCTCGCTAGCGACGTCCACCCCAACCGCCTCGAGCGCGCCAAGGTCGACATCCTCGACCTGATTGCCGATCTCAAGGGCGACAACGCGGGGCTACTGGCCTTTCGCCGCAGGGGCATCTTGCTCTGTCCGCTCACCACCGACTACTCCTTTCTGCGACAGGCGATCGACGGCATCTCGCCCGAATCAGCCCCACGGGGTGAGACCGATCTCGCCGATGCGATCAGGAAGTCGCTGGAGGCCCTGGAAGGAATGACTGACGACCACAACGCGATTCTCCTGATTTCCGATGGTGAGGAACTCACGGGTGATGCCGCAGCCGCAGCTCGCGAAGCCGGAAAGCGCCACATACCGATCTTCACGGTCGGAATCGGCGACCCTGCCGGCGCTAGCATTCCCGGCGATTCCGGTGCCGATTCACTCCGCTTTCAAGGGCAGGTGGTGAAGACCCGCCTCATGGACACAACCCTCTCTACGATCGCCCGCGAATCGGGCGGCTCCTACATTCCGCTCGCCACTGCCGGGACCGCCCACACCACCCTGGGCGCGATCTATCGCCGCCACCTCCGCAATATCTCCGCCAAGGAGAACCGGGAGACTCTGGAGAATCAATACGTCGAGCGCTATCTCTTCTTCCTGCTGCCCGCTATCCTCGCGCTGGTCGCCGTCGCCTGCCTGTCGCGCGGCCGCCTCGCTGGCGCCCGCATCCGCACCGCCGCGTCACTTCCCCTCGCCCGTGCGCTGGCGCTGCTCACGGTGCTCACCCTCGCAGGCGCCGCACACGGAGGCGAACCCGCCACAGCGCCGACCAATCGCGCAAGTCTTAGCGATCCGGTCAAGCTGCCCGGCGGACGCGACACGGCTCGCCGCGCCCAGAGCCTTTATCGCAGAGGTCTCTACGAAGAGGCGGCATCCACCTTCACCGCCGCCGCGCGCAGCGCCGACACCGAAACCTCCGCCACCTGGCTCTACAACGCCGCGCTCGCGTGGATCAAGGCGGGCAAACCGAGCGAAGCGGCCGCGCTTCTGCGTCCTCTCACCCAATCGCGAACCATCGGTCCGCGTGCGGCCGAACTCCTCGGGTCCGCCGCCCTCGACCAGTCCCGCGCCATTAAAGAGGGGGAAGGCACTGACGTACGGGTCGCCCACCTCGAGACCGCCGCATCCGCCCTTCAGACCGCCTTGCGCGAAACGCCCGAAGACCCCCGCCGCATCCGCAACCTCTCCCGTATCTCCCCCACCCTTCCAGACGCCCGCGAAAACGCACACATTGAATCCGTACTGAAGGCCAACCCCAAGCCGCAACCGGATGCCCTTCTGGAAACCCTCTTCCGCGAACAGCGGGCGCTGCTCGACAACATTCCGTCCGTTTTTACCAACGAGGCACCGCGTTTGATTGCCGCCGCCGAGGCGCTCGCCGACCGTCAGCAGAAGGCCGGCGACCTCCTCATCCCGCTCAAGCGCGTGCTCCTCGAATCGGGGGCGATTACCAACGACCAGCAGCGCGCCACCCTGTCCACGATGTTCGAGACCGCCCGCGACGCCCTGCGCGACTCCACACGCAAACTGCGCGACATGGATCCGTCCGCGCTGCAGGATGTGTCCAAGATCGAGCCTTTTTCCTACACCCTCTGGAAGCAGCTCGCGGCCCCGCCGTCGCTGGTCGGCGAGGCGATCACGACGCAATCCAACGCACTCAACTCGGCCGCGCAGCGGCTGCTCCGTCCGCCGCAACCCGAGTCGCTGGCCCTCACCCGCCACTTCCGCGAACGCTTTTCCGAATGGGCCGATCAGGTTCAACAGCAAGCCCAGTCCGACACCAACGCGCCGACCCTCACGCCCGAGACTCGCGCCGAAATCGAGCGGCTCGCCGAAGAGACCGAACGGTTGCAGACCGAGGCCCTGCGCTCGCAGACGCCGCGTCCCAACCAGCAGCAGGCGATCGAGAAACTCATGCGCATCCGCGAAATGCTCCCGAGTAAACCGCAGTCGGGTTCTTCCGGCCAGCCGCCGCCCCAGCCGCCGCCGAAGGCGGAACCCAAGCCGTCGGATCCAAAAGATCCGCCGCCACCGCCCGAGAACAAAGACGAGAAGAAAGAGCAAAAAAGCCCCAAGCCTGAGGATCAGAAACCGCCGCCGCCCCAAGATGTCCAGGAAATGCTCCGCCGCGCTCTGGAACGGGAAAAGGAGCAGGACGAGCGCAAACGCGAGCAGATGCGCAACCTCCCCATGTCGCCTTCTGAACGGGACTGGTGAAGCGTATGAGAGCGAAACCAGCACATCTTTTTTCGATCATGTCGATCATGTCGATAATATCGATCATGCCGTCCTCAACCGCCTTCGCCCAACCGGTATCCGTCACAGTCAGGTCCGACCGTGACCGCATCTTGGTGGATGATCCCTTCCGCATCACGTTCGCCATCGCCATCGCGCCGATTCAGCCACCCTATCACGACATCGAGCCGATCCATATCAATCGTCCGCCACGCATCGACGCTGACTTTCTAAACATCGCGGACATCAAGGGATTGCAACAACTTGACATCCAGCCCGTTCTTGAATCGCGCGCAAAGGCCGCGTTCGGACGACAGTCGTCTTTCCTGATCAACCACTATAGCGACAATTTTTTCGGGAATCCCATTCGTTTCCGCCTGGATTCTGTTCGTGAAAACCGCGGCGGAACGAACTTCTGGGTCTACGCCCTGACCTTCAATTACACGCCGCTGGCCGAGGGCGACTACACCTTCGGGCCGATGACCTTCACCGGCACGGTGATCACCGGGGTCACTCCGGATCAAAAAGCCCGAATCGAGGAGATAGTCGCCGTCGCCCCGGCGGTCACCATCCGTGTCACACCCCCGCCAGAGACCGGGCGCCCCGCGTGGTTCATCGGCGCCGTCGGCAGCAACCTGACGGCCCATGCCGGCTTCGACACTGGGGTCTGCAAAGTCGGCGATCCGCTCACCCTCACGCTCGACCTCACCGGCGCCGTTAGCCTCTCCAATCTCCGTCCGCCGCTGCTCGCGCAGCAGGAGGAGTTGACCCGCGATTTCCGAATCTACGACGACAACGTCACTACAACCGCGATTGAATCGGGAAAACGTTTCACTTGGCGCGTCCGCCCCATCCATTCCGGAACGCTGGAGTTTCCGCCGATCCGCGTCGCCTGTTACAACAAGGCATTAAAAACCTATCAGACCGTCTTGACGCAGCCCATTCCCGTTCAGGCGCGGGCCACTACGCAGGTGGTCAGCGATGCGCCAGACACGCCAGGTTCGGCAAGCCTATTCCTCCACTCCGACAACATCCCCATGCCTGCGGCCGCCACCCTCTCAGATGCCCCCTCGCCGCTCCTGCCTCCGGCCCGCCTGCTGTTGCCGCTTTTTCTGTCAGGCCCCGCCGTTCTGCTGCTCGCGGTCACGGGCCGGTCCCTCTGGCGGCGGCGCGGAGCACTGCGCTTGGCGCGCCGTCGTCACCGTGCCGCCTCCCGCGCCAGACGCCGCCTCGCCGACGCTACGGCGCCCGACGTCGCAGCCGCCGCGCTCCGCGACTATCTCACGGACCGTCTTGCAGCCACCGGTCATTCGCTGACCCCCCCCGAGGCCTCCCGGCTGCTCCTCGACCATGGCGTCCCGGCCCGCCAAGCCGATGCCTTTCGCTCCCTTCTCGAACGTCTCGACGAGGCGATCTACCGTCCCGGCTCCGACGGCGGGGGTGCGGCTGAGGAGGCGTCCACTCTCATTGAAACCACCGAGACCGCCCTTGATGGGAGGCGACGGTCCGGGCAACACGTTTCGATACTGTCGATAGTAGCGATAATCTCGATAATCTCGATATCCTCCCCCGTCCGCGCCTTCGAGACCTCCAGCGCGTTCGGCTGGGAACGGGCCAACGCCCGCTTTGCCACCGCACGTTTACCTGCTGATTTTCTTGAAGCGGCCCAGAGTTACAACCGCCTGGTACTGGATGGCGACACCCGTGGCGCGCTGTTCTACAATCTCGGCACGGCGCTGCTGCTGGCCGGGGACGCCCCCAACGCCATTGCGGCGCTGGATCGCGCTGATCGCCGTCTCGGCGCGACCCCCGCCACCCGCGCCAACCTCCGCCTCGCGTACGGCCAGTTGGAGGCGCCGCCGGCCACCGGTGACGCGCCGCAGGCGCTCCCGCTCTCGCTCGCGCCCCCCGCCTTGCTGCCCTGGACTCATACGGCATTCTTCTGGCACTATGAATTCCCCTGCCGCCACCGGGCCGCCGCGGCTGCGGTGGGTTGGACGATTCTTTTCGCCGGCCTTCTCATTCGGCTGTTTCGTCCCGTCGCCGCCCGTCCTCTCGTGTGGGCGGGGCTGATGCTCTTCGCCATTTTTGGCACCAGCGCCGCCATCACCCTGCTTCAGGAATACCGGGATAGCCGTTCCTGGCCAACGCGCGTCTTCACCAGCGACGGCGGGGAGGTCGCGTCATGAAATCCGTCTTCCGTCTCCTTCAGGCGCTCAGTCTTTTGCTCTTCATTCCCGCCATCGTTCTGGGCCAGATCCAGCAGGCCACGCTGCGCTTTGATCCGCCGACGCCCTTTGTCGGACAGCCTTTCACCCTGACACTGGACGTCACGGTCAACCCCGGCATCGAACTTGAAAATCCGATCATCGAGGGATTGCCGGACCCTTCGCTTGCCCGTTTTATCAACTTCGTGACCGCCGGACGTCAGACCCTCCGGCCAGAAGGGGGCCGCGCAACCGATGTCTTGCGTTACACCGCGGAAGGCCGGGCCACCCGCCCCTTTGTGACGACCGTCTCGCCCCTCCTGCGCGGACAGGTCATTGAGCGGGTCTCGCTTGGCGTCTTCTCTCAGATGCGTTCCTTTCCGGTCACCTGCCGAATCTCTTCGGCCAGACTCAGCGTCCGCGACCTTCCCCGTCAGAACCGCCCGGCCGACTTTTCAGGCGCGATCGGGCGCTTCACGCTCTCCGGTGAAGCCTCACCTGTGACCGTCGCGCCTGGCGATCTCGTAACGCTCTCATACACGCTCACAGGAAGCGGCTGGCTGGCCGACGCCGCACTTGTGCCTCCCGATCCTGGAGTCCATTTCAAGACCTATCCCGCGCAAGAGACCGCGCGTGTGGACAGTCCGCCGCGCCTTTCGATCCGCCAGGTTGTGATTCCCCTCTCCACCAATGCCGCCGTCGTAGCCACGCCCCGCGTGGTCTATTTCGATCCCGATGCCGTCGCCTATCGCACAACGACGATCGAACCTTTTCGCCTCACCTTTGCCCAGGCCGCGACGACCGAACCGGCCATCCGCCGGATCGACGCCACGCCCGCCGTGCGGCCCGCCGATGCGGATCTGGCCCGGCCTCCGGAGCTTGCACTGGCCGAGACCGTCGCCAAGATCCGCCAATTGATCCCCCTTGCAGCCGCGCTCATACTCGCGGCGGCTGTCACCGCCCTGCTCTTTCGCTTTCGCCGCATCCCCGCCGTAATCGTTGGCATCCTCATCCTCGCGCTTGGCGTCGCCGCATCGCGCCGCGTCAGCCAGGCCGCCGAGGCACGGGTGCTGGAGGTGGGCGTGTCGGTCACCGCCCGCCTCGCGCCCTCTGATCGTGCACTTCCCCTCTTCGACCTTTATCCCGGAGCCTTCGTCATCCCGCTTGAACACACCCCCGGATGGGTACGCGTCCGATCCTCCGACCGCGAAGCCTGGATACCCGTGACGAGCGTGAAGAAATAGCCTTCGGTCCTTCCCCTTCCCTTGATGTCTTTTTCTAACTCGGTTGCTGACAAGCAGCAATTCTAATTATGGCACATCTGTACAGTCGAAATCGAAATCGCTATCGCTATCGGGGTCGAATTCCTTGCTTTCTCGTCGATTTCGGTCCCGATCCCGATTTGGATCCCGATAGCGGCTGTCATAATTAGAATTGCTGGCTGACAAGCCACTGG
>CAMBQN010000033.1 GCA_945870025.1 Akkermansia muciniphila | reverse complement strand
GACCTGCGATCGCCCGCCGCTACCGCACCGGTCGGCGCGTGAGCGGGTAGAGCGGGATCTACGAGACCGCTCACACCGTCTGCGCGGTCCGATACGTCCCGCGCCACCGCTGCCGCGTCAACCGGGGCGCTAGCCCACGTCACAGGGTCGTCCACAGGATCGCCCGCTTGACAGGTCAGTGAAACGGGGATGCGCCCGGAAGCGCCCGGAAGCGCCTCACTTCATCGCTTGGATCCGACGCTTGGCCTCTCCGGCTTTCAGGTCGTTGGCGGCCAGGAAGGCCTTCAGCGTCGTCGCGCGCATCTTGAGCGGTCCCACCTTGTTCTCATAGAGGTAGACCCATTTCGGGGTGACGCCGAGCAGTTTTGCGAAGGCGGCCGGGGCGAGAGCCAGCCGGTTCCGAAGGCCGCGGACGTTCCGCGAGGTGATCCGCATCTTGACATCGGACGCCGTGGGTTCGGGCTGGCAGGGCTGGGCGGACTGCACTTTCGACAGCACCTCGTTCACCCGCCGCAGTTCCTTCTCCAGGTCGGCGATCCGCCGCTTGATGTCGGCGATGGCTTTCCGGGCGGCGATGGAAGGCTTGCGAACGGGGTCAACCGCCGACTTGACTTCCTTGCGTGCGAGGCGGACAATTTCAGCCTTCAGTGATGAAATAAGATCTGACATAGTAATCTCCTTTTTTTAATTGTTTATTATTTGGCGGATTTTAGCAAGTGAAAAACTCAATAATTGCTCCAGGCGAAGGCTTCCATTCCGACGGTCGATGGCTCACACCGGATTTTCCAGCGTCATGCGGGGGATGGCGAGGTGTCGTTGGCTTTCGCCTTCCATCCGCGCGTCGTAGCGCGCCGGAGCGGCGTCACGCGGGTGCCAGGGCTTGAGTTTCCCGTGCAACAGCGCCGCCGGGGCGACCGCATTTTGGCCGTAGCGCCGGTTGAGACGATCGACGGCGGCGTCCAGCCTTCCGCAGGCGTGGCGCGCCGGCGTCTCCTCGAACAGGTCGGGCTGGCGGTTGCGCCCGTCCTCCAAACCGCCGAGCCAGACTCCGGTGGAGCGATACGTCTGCCCCGGCGTGAACAGCCCGTCGAAGAGCGTCCGCAGAATCGGCGCGACCTCGCAATCGTGTGACGTCGGGCAGGGGAGCGGCGCCGAGGCGGCCTGTGCAGCGTAGTCCTTGAGGCGCAAGCAGAGGCCGGCCTCGCGCGCCAGATGGCCGTGGCGGCGCAGTTTGGCCAGGGCGGCGGTCAGGTTGCGCACCGCTTCGGCGAAGACCAGCCTCGGATCATCGCTGGGCGGGGAGAAGGTGTGCCCCTTCATCATACTCGCGTAGCGGCGTTTGGCCTCCGTGTCGATCGGGAAGACGCGCCGGCCCCGCAGTTCGCGCCAAGTCTCATGGCCGGGCTTGTGCAGGAGGCGCAGGACGGCGGTTTCGTCCATGCGGACGAAGTCGGCCGCAGTTGCGATTCCCAGCGCCTGGAGCTTGGCCGCGCTGGCGGGGCCGATCCCCCAGACCTTGCCGACCGGGGTGCGGGCGAGCAGGATCGGGACGTGTTCGCGGCGGAGGATGGTCTGGCCGTCGGGCTTGCGGAATTTCGAGCAGAGCTTGGCCAGCGTCTTGGTGAGGCTGATGCCGACCGAGACCGTGAGGCCCAGCTCGGCGGAGACGGCGCGGCGGAGCTGTTCCGCCACCGACTCCAGCGGCGCGCCCAGTACGCCGCTGCATCCGTCCAGACTGGCGAAGGCCTCGTCGATCGAGTACTCCTCCACCAGCGGGGTGAAGCGGCGCAGGATGCCGAAGACCCGCTGGGAGTAGAGGCTGTACGCCTCGTAGTCTGATGGCAGCACCACCAGATTCGGACAGAGGCGCCGGGCTTCGTGAAGCTGGATGCCGCGCGTGATCCCCCGCGCCTTGGCCTCGTAGCTGGCGGCCGCGATGATGCCGCGTTCGGCCCCGGTCACAACCGGGCGACCGCGCAGGGCCGGATTGAGCGCCTGCTCGACGGCGGCGAAAAAGCCGTCGGCGTCCACATGCAGCACGGTGCAGTCCTGATACCGGAGGTCCATGGCGCAAAGGATAGCTGATTTGTGTTGCGGAGCCTAGAACAAACGTTCTATACTGTCCGCATGTCACCTCGATCCAAACTGTCTGAGCGCCTCCCGATTCTCAACGACTACGTCCGTCGCACCGGGCGGGCGCCGACGCTGACCGAGCTGTGCGCGCTGTTCAACGTGCGCTCCACGAACACGGCCTCCGTTCTGGCGAAGGCGTTCGTGAACGCAGGCGCGTTGACCCGTACGGCGACGGGCAGACTGGCGGTCCCGCCGCGCCGCGAGGCCTGCGCGCTGCGGCTGCTGGGCGGCGTGGCGGCGGGATTTCCATCGCCCGCCGAGGAGGCGCTGCTCGACACGATGAGCCTCGACGAGTACCTGATCGGCAGGCCCGAGGCGACCTTCATGCTGAAGGTCGAGGGCGATTCGATGATCGGTGCGGGGATTTTGCCCGGCGACACGGTGCTGGTGGAGCGGGGCCGCACGCCGCGCAACGGCAACATCGTGATCGCCTGCGTGGACGGCGCCTGGACCCTGAAATACTTTTTCAAGGAGGGGCGGGATGTGAGGCTGGAACCGGCCAACCCCGCATACGCCACCATCCGCCCCGCGCACAAGCTGGCCGTGGAAGGCGTGGTCTGCGGCGTGGTGCGGAAACTGGTGTGAGGCCGGCACGGGAATGCCGCGGACCTACCGGGCTTGGCTCCACCCGCTCTGCCGGGCGAAAGGAACGCCCAGGATGTCCGCGACCGTGTCGTCGGTCGTTCGGAATCGAATGCCTGCCTGCCACTGGCTGTCAAACTGGTTCAGGCGGAAGAGCACCCGGTTGCGGCCCGCCTGAAGCGGGACCCGGACATGCGAGGCGGAGCGAATCGCGGTCGCGTGCGGGTGCATGATCGAGGCGACCTTCCTCCCGTTGACCCACACCACGAGATGGTCGTCGCCCTGGGCTTTCAGCAGGTAGTCGCCGCTCCGGGCCGCGTCGATTTCCGTATAGGCATACAGCGCCGCGTTGTTCATGGGGTCAAACGTTCGGCCGCAGAACATCAAGCCAAAATCCATGACGCCAAACTGATCCGAAAACTGATCGCTGTATCGCTGCCAGGAGAACGTCTGGTTGGTAAAACAGTAACGGGGTGCCAAGCTGCTGGCGTTTTCCACTTCGCCCGTGGCCTCCGCCTTCATGAAGGGCAGCGGCCCCAGGACGGACCAGTCATAGCCGTGATACAGGACCACGGTTCGCTCTTGGCTGATCGTGTCACCGGCGACGAGCCGGCACCGGAGCAGGTATTCCTTCTTGTCCAGCGGACGGGGAAGGGCCACGTCGCAGGGGAACTTGACCAGGGGAGTGTCGGCGGGCAGGGTAATGGGATACTCGCGCACGCGCTCACGGCCGCCCGGCAGGTCCAGACTGACCTGCAGTTTGGCCTGCATCTCCTCCCGGCACGCCTTGCGCACATAAACGAAGAGTGTGGGATTATTGCTCTCCGTGATCGTCAGCGTGTCGACGCTCAAACTCAGCGTCAGCGGCGGAACCTGGTCGAGGCACCTGTTGGTTTGCGGATAGCCGCCAGCCACAATGCCAACGCCGGCAAACTCCGGCTTCTTGCGTGACAGGACAATCTGATCCACCTTGACGCCATCCTGATAGGTGTGAAACTTGAGCCGATGCACCCCGTTGCTCAGGAGCACGCTCACCGGCGAGCGCCAGCTCGGCGTATGCCAGAGCCAGACAAACGGCTCCGTGTTGTTTTCTCCGAGGATGCTTTCGGGCTTGTCATCAACCTGCACACGGATCACGTTGGAACATTTGCTCCGCTGCGCCAGGGTGCGCCCTGCCAAGAAATACTCGCCGTCCGCAGGCACTTCGAAAAAACACTGGGCTTCGATCCGGTTGTTACTCCCGGATATGTTATAAAAATCGCCGGAACGATTCTTGGGGTCGAACTCGACGCCGGCATCCAAGATATCGCCGACCCCCTCTTTGATGTGGATGTAGCCATTGCCGGAGGCGCTTGCGCTTTCCTCAATCTGCCAGCCGTACGTCAGCGACTGAAACAGTTCGGCCTCCACGACAATGTCTTCGGGGCCCAGAACCCGCGGGGTGCTGACCGGGTGAAACACATTGACGCCGGCCAGCGCATCGTGGGCCACGCGCAGGTTCGGGATCGTAATCACGAAGTTCCGGTCCCGCGGAAAGAGTCCGTCGATCCGGAACGGCACGCTCCAGTCCAAGATTCCGGTCCGTGGGTCCCATCGGACGGCTTTCTCCGCGCGGCTTCGGCGTGAGGGGCGGAAGCGCAGCAGATCAGCCGATGCATAGGCGGGTATCAGTTCGGACAAGTCGCGCGGAAAGTCGTCCCGATCGAGCTTGAAACGCAGAATCGCGTCATGGAGGCGCCGAAGCCTTTCCTTCTCCATCTCCAGACGGATTCTGTCGGGCCGGCCGATGATTCGGTCGGTCGCCAGACCGGCCGCAAGCAGAAACGCGGCCAGCAATACAGCCGCCATCACGGTCTGAGTGATGGAAAACCGCATGCGCGGTCGCGCTGGCGCGCAACCGTCGGGACCGATGCCCATCGGGCCTGCAGGGGTGGAAGGAGGGACATTCACGGCGGTGGAGCATGCCAGAATCGGACGGAAATGTCCAGATCGCCGATTGACGAGGCACTAATCTTCTGGACGTCCTCATCCGTTTGTCCTACGCTGATTCCACGTTTGCCGGGGCCCGATGGCGGACCGAATGCGGGACAGAGGATGAATTATGGATGCGATCAGAACGATCATCAGTCCGTTTGACGAGCGACAGATCCGCGCCTTGAAGGCGGGTGAATCGGTGCGGCTGTCCGGCCTAGTCTATACCGGCCGCGACCGGCTGCACGCCTACCTTCACGGTGGCGGCGCCGCGCCGGTTCCGCTGCGCGATGCGGCGATCTATCACTGCGGACCGGTCGTGGTTCCGGCAGACGGCGGCGGCTGGCGGGTGGTGGCCGCCGGGCCGACCACCTCGTCGCGCGAAGAGCCCTACATGGCCGGAATCATCACGCACCACGGCGTGCGGGTGATCATCGGCAAAGGGGGAATGGGCGACAAAACCCGCGAAGCGTGCCGCACGCAGGGGTGCGTCTATCTGCAGGCGGTCGGCGGCGCGGCGGCCTCGCTGGCCAGGCGAGTGACCGCCGTGCGGCGGGTGTTCTTTCTGGAGGAATTTGGGGCGACCGAGGCCATGTGGGAATGGACGGTCGAGGGGTTTGAAGCGGTTGTGGGGATTGACACGCATGGCCGGAGCCTGTTTGACGAGATCCGCCAGGCATCAGGATCGCGGCTGGCGGAGCTGACTTATATCCAGCAATTCTAATTATGGCAGCCGCTATCGGGATCCAAATCGTGATCGGGACCGAAATCGATGAGAAAGCAAGGAATTCGATCCCGATAGCGATAGCGATTTCGATTTCGACTGTACAGATGTGCCATAATTAGAATTGCTGGACTTAGATCGCTGCGGGGTTGCCGAATTCAGCGCCACGGAGTATGATACCCGGCGACGACGATTGGATCCATCAACCCGAACACTGCCGACCGGCCCGCCTGCGGGACGGTCCTGGGAAGGAACCGCCATGCTGGACATCAAACGCATTCGAGAGAAGCCGGACGAAATTCGCGAGGGCTTGACGCGCCGCGGCGCCGATGGCGCGACGCTGGATCGGGTGATCGAGCTGGACCGCAGCCGCCGGGGGCTGGTCACTCAGGTTGAGGAACTGAAGAATACGCGCAACAGCGACTCCAAAAAGATCGGTGTGCTCAAGAAATCGGGCGCCGATACGACCGCGCTTCAGGCCGGCGTGCGCGCGACGGGCGACCGGATCACCGCGATGGACGAGGAGATCCGCGTGATCGAGGCGACGCTCGGCGAGGCCATGCTGCGCATCCCCAACGTTCCGTGCTTGACGATTCCGACGGGTCCCGATGCCTCGGCCAACCGCGTGGTGCGTCACGCGGGCGAGGCTCCGGCATTCGACTTCGTGCCTCAGGATCACGTCGCCCTCGGCGAGCGCCTCGGCATCTTCGACTTTCCCCGTGCGACCCGGATGTCGGGTTCAGGCTTCCCGCTCCTGCTCGGCGTGGGCGCGAAGCTGCAGCGGGCGCTGATCCAGTACATGCTCGACCTGCATACGACCCGGCACGGATACACCGAGATGCTGCCGCCGTTCGTCGTCAACAGCGACTCGATGCGCGGCACGGGGCAGCTCCCCAAGATGGCCGAAGACATGTATCACTGCGAGGTGGACGACCTGTGGCTAATCCCGACCGCCGAGGTGCCGGTGACCAACTACTTCCGCGACGAGATCATCGACCGCCCCCTTCCGGTGTATCTCACGGCCTACACGCCGTGCTTCCGGCGCGAGGCCGGCTCGGCGGGCAAGGAGACCCGCGGCATCCTGCGCGTCCACCAGTTCGACAAGGTCGAGATGGTCAAATTCGTCGAGCCGTCCACCTCCTATGCCGAGCTGGAAACGCTCGTGGGCCATGCCGAAGACGTGCTCCGGGGCTTGGGGCTCCACTACCGCGTTCTGGAGCTGTGCTCGGGAGACATCAGCTTCGCTGCGGCGAAGTGTTATGACATCGAGCTGTGGGCGCCGGGGCAGAAGGGCTGGCTGGAGGTGTCGAGTTGCAGTAACTTCGAAGATTTCCAGGCGCGTCGCGCGAACATCCGCTACCGCGACGCCGCTGGCAAGCCGCAGTTCATTCACACGCTCAACGGCTCGGGCGTAGCGCTGCCACGGCTGATGATCGCGATCCTCGAACAGTTCCAGAAGTCCGACGGCTCGATCACGCTACCGCCAGCCATCGTGCCGTACATGAACGGGGTGGACCGCCTCGTGCCGCGCGCCTGATTTAGAAGAACCGGATCACCACGATGATGGCGGAGAGGATGCCCAGGAGCATTCCGACGAAGACTTCAAAACGGGTGTGGCCGAGCAGCTCCTTCAGCCGCTTCTCGGAGAGCCGGTGCTCCTTGAACAGTTCGTCCACGATCTGATTCAGGATGCGCGCCTGCTCGCCCGCCGCATTGCGCACGCCCGCCGCATCAAACATCGTCACTCCCGCAAAACACCACGTCAGTACGGCGATAGGCGTGCCAAACCCTTCGGTCAGCGAGATCGACGTCGCCAAGGCGCTGACCATCGCGGAGTGCGCGCTGGGCATGCCGCCGGTGCTCACAAAATAGCCGAGGTCCAGCCGGCGTTCGGTGATCAGCACGGCCATCAACTTGCACAGTTGCGCGAGCATCCAGCCGGACAGGGCCGACCAGAACCACGGCGTTGAAAATAAAGCGGCGACGGAGGAATGAATAACCATAGCAAGTCCCGGTTCGGCACGTTCAGTAATTGCGGACATCATCGTGGAAAAGGCGGCTCCTGTCAACCTCAGGGACGCTGGTGCGAGGAATGACCGGCGGCCAGATGCCGTTTCAGAAACTGTCCGGTGTGGGAGTCGGGACAGGCGGCGATGACTTCGGGGGTGCCGCAGGCGACGACCCGGCCGCCGCCGCTGCCGCCTTCGGGGCCGAGATCGATGATGTGATCGGCGCATTTGACCACATCGAGGTTGTGTTCGATCACCACGACGGTGTTGCCGCTGGCCCGCAGCCGCAGCAGCACCTCCATCAGCTTGTGGACGTCGGCGAAATGCAGTCCGGTGGTCGGCTCGTCCAGCAGATAAAGCGTGCGCCCCGTGGCGCGGCGGCTGAGTTCGGCAGAGAGCTTGATCCGCTGCGCTTCGCCGCCCGAGAGGGTGGTCGCCGACTGTCCGAGCTGGACATAGCCCAAGCCGACTTCGGAGAGCGTGCGCAGTTTGCCGGCCACCCCGGGCACGGACTGGAAGACCTCGAGCGCCTCATCAATGGTCATCGCCAGAACCTCCGCGATGGTCCGGCCCCCGTAGCGCACCTCCAGCGTCTCGCGGTTGTAGCGCAAGCCGCCGCACAACTCGCAGGTGACGTAGACATCGGGCAGGAAGTGCATCTCCAGTTTGATCAGGCCATCGCCCTTGCACACCTCGCAGCGGCCGCCCTTGACGTTGAAGCTGAACCGACCCGGCCCGTATCCGCGCACCTTCGAGGCGGGTGTGGCGGCAAACAGATCCCGTATGGCGGTGAACGCGCCGGTGTAGGTCACGGGATTGCTGCGCGGGGTGCGTCCGATCGGACTCTGGTCGATCTCGATCACCTTATCCAGATGTTCCACGCCGGTGATTTTCTTGAAGGCTCCGGGCTTGTCGCTGGCGCCGTAGAAATGACGGGCGAGGTGTTTGCGCAGGATCTCGTCAACGAGCGTCGACTTGCCCGACCCCGAGACGCCGGTCACGCAGACAAAGCAGCCGAGGGGGATCGCCACATCAATTCCCTGAAGATTGTTTTCGGTCGCGCCTTTGACGGTCAGCCATTGCTTGCCCGGTTTGATACGCTCGGCGGGCGGGGTGATCGCCTTGGCGCCACTGAGGTAGGCGGCGGTTTCGGAGCGTGGCGCACGCAGCAGCCCCTTCAAGTCGCCCTGATAGACCACCTCCCCGCCGGCGCGGCCGGCGCCGGGGCCGAGGTCGATGATGGTGTCGGCCTCTCGGATCATCTCCTCGTCATGCTCGACGATCACCACCGTGTTGCCCCGCTGCTGCAGGCGGCGGAGCATGGCGATGAGCCGTTCGTTGTCGCGCGGGTGGAGGCCGATGGTGGGTTCGTCGAGCACATAGAGCACGCCGACCAGCCCCGAGCCGATCTGCGTCGCCAACCGGATCCGCTGCATCTCGCCGCCCGACAGCGTCGCGCTCGGCCGATCGAGTGTGAGGTAGTCGAGTCCCACGTCGACGAGGAAGCTCAGCCGGCGGCGGATTTCCTTGAGCACTTCGGCGGCGATCACGGCCTCCTGGGCGGTCAGTGCAAGCCCCTCGAAGAAACTACGGCCCTCGCGCACCGTCATGGCCATCACTTCGACGATGGACCGGCCGGCCACGGTGCAGGCCCGCGCCTCCGGCCGCAGCCGCGCGCCGCCGCACGCCGGACAGCGTTGCGTGGACATGTATTTGCGCAGCCGCTCGCGCACCTCCTCGATCTCCGACTCGTTGTAGCGCCGCTGCAGGCTAGGAATCACCCCTTCGAACGGCTTGGAATAGGTGCGCCAGGCGCCCTTCATCCAATACGCCAGATCGATCGCCTGATCGCCCGACCCGCGCATCAACGTCTCGCGGAACGCGGCAGGCAGTTCACGGTAAGGCGTGTCCATGTCGATCGCGAAGGCCTTCGCCACCGCCTTGAGCAGGTGCCGATAATAGAGGATCAGGCGGTGTCCGCCGCGGCGCCACGCCTGGACCGCGCCAGCTTCCAGCGACAGCTCCGGGTCCGGCACGATCAGATCCGCGTCAAACACGAGCTGCACCCCCAGCCCCGAGCAGACGGGGCAGGCGCCATACGGGCTGTTGAAGGAAAACGACCGCGGCTTGAGTTCCTCGAAGCTCACCCCGCACACCGAGCAGGCGTTTTTCTCGGAATAAACATCCTCGCTCGCAGTGCCGTCGGGGGCGGTCCGCAGAACGCGGATCACGCCGCCTCCCTGTTTCAGGGCGAGTTCGACCGAATCGGCGAGGCGCGGGCGGATGGCATCGGAGACGACCAGCCGATCGACCACCGCCTCGATCACATGGCTCTTGTTCTTGTCCAGCGCGGGGACGGCGTCGATCTCCTGCAGGACGCCATTGACGCGGACGCGAACAAACCCCTGGCGGCGCACGGCGTCAAACACCTCCTCATGCCGCCCCTTGCGTCCCTGGACCAGCGGCGCGAGGATCACCAGCTTGGTTTTGGGCGGAAACGCCAGCAGACGCGCAACGATCTGTTCCGCGCTTTGCTTCTCCACGGGACGGCCGCAGGCGGGGCAGTGCGGACGGCCGATGTTGCCGTAAAGCAGTCGGAGGTAGTCGTGGATCTCGGTGGTGGTCGCTACGATCGAGCGCGGATTGCTCCCCGCCGTTCGCTGCTCGATCGCGATCGCCGGCGAGAGTCCCTCGATATGCTCGACGTCGGGTTTCTGCATCTGATCGAGAAACTGCCGGGCATAGGCCGATAGGCTCTCGACGTACCGGCGCTGCCCCTCGGCGTAAAGCGTGTCGAACGCCAGCGACGATTTGCCCGAGCCGCTGAGCCCCGTGATCACGGTGAGCCTGTTGCGCGGGATACGCACATCGATGCCTCGCAGGTTGTGCTCCCGTGCGCCCGTGATGACGATATCGCCTGTGTCGCCCATAGGTTTACACAGAAATGATTTTTGTGGCCGAATGCGACGGATCTTCGGGTTTTGCGTTCAGATAAGGCTCGGTGCGGTAGATGACGATGCGCTGCAGGCGGGTCAGAATATCCCGCAGCGCGTCGAACGCCTGCTGGCACTCCTCGACCGTTTTCTTCATCTCCGGTTTTTCCGCCTGCTGTTGCAGCATATAGAGATGGGCGGCGATGAGGGTTGCCGGCTGTCCCAGGTGGTGGCAGAGCGATCCGAGGCTTTCGATCATCACCCGTTGACGTTCCGTGTGCAGCAGCCGCTCTTGCTGTTCTTGGATAACGCGGATGCGGTCGGCCGCTTGCCGCACGATATCCGCCATGTATTGCTGCATGGCGGTCAGGTCGTCCGTGTCGTTCGACAAGTGTACGCGCACCGGCATATCGCCGCTCGCCAGCATCTGCAGATAGTTGCGCATGCGCACGATATTCAGCGGGTATTTGCCGAGGAGCGTGTAGCCGGCGAGCATGATGGCGATCGTAACCACCGATACGCCCGCCGCAACGGATGAGGTCAGCAGGCCGTTGACATCGGCCTGCCACAGCCAGATCAGACACAGCATGGGGAGCACCGTAATCAACAGCGACGCCACCACCAATTGCGCCCACGCTCCGCGCCGGCTGAGTGACATTCTGTCCAAAAGCTTATGTGGCCGCTCGGCTCGTTTCCGTTTGACGGACTTCCGGCTGGTCGACGGCATGGGCGCAGGCTGCACGGGTTGGACTTTCAGAAAGGCGTCCACAACCGCCGGATCAAACCATTTGCCCGATTGGGTCCGGATCATGGCCAGCGCCAAATGAGGCTGCCACGCGGGACGTCGGGGATGACCCGCGCACAGCTCGTCATACACGTCCACAACGGCAAAGATGCGGGCTGCCAGCGGAATGGCTTCGCCGGTCAAGCCATTTGGATAGCCCGACCCGTCCCACCGTTCGTGGTGGTTCAGCGGAATCGCCAGCGCCTGGCGCAGGATGGGAATCGGCCACAACAGCTCTTCCGCGCGCAAGGGGTGCTGGCGCACGCGCGCTTGATCGCCGGGGGAGAGCGCACTCCAGGCAAGCACATCGTCCTGATCCACGGCGACTCGCCCGATGTCGTGCAGCAGCGCCCCCCGGCGGATCATCGGAAACTCTTGCTCCGGAATCTGCATCTGTCGGGCCACCGCCAGTGTCAAGTCGACGACCCGTCGGGTGTGTCCGACCGTCTCCACGCCAATCATTTCCTGCGAAAACGCCCATTTTTCAAGAATGGCGTCCAGCGCGGTCTCCATCTCTCCCTGAACACGCTCGTATTCCAGCCGCTGCGCGGTGAGCTTGTTCGGCCGGTCCTGCCTGAGGATGTGGCGCACCCGGAGGTTGACTTCGTCGGCATGGATCGGCTCCGAAAAAACGTCATCCGCGCCAGCCTCCAGAATCCTCAGCCGCACGCTGACGTCGCCATCCGAAACGATACTGATAATCGGCATGTCTTTCAACAAGGGGTCAATGCGAATCTGCCGACACACGTCGGTGCGTTGCAGATCGGTCAGGCCCGAACCCAACAGGATCAGATCGGGTGTGCCCAGCGCCGCCATAGCTAACGCCTGGGGGCCCGTGATCGCCTGGTGCAACACATAGGCGTCGCCGGCGAATATCGCGGCCAGACGCCCACGCGCTTCGGCGCCCGGCTCGACGATTAATAGCGCATGCGCATCGGATGTTGGCTGTTCAGACTGTTCGGCATCCATAAGAGGCTCCTGTGTCTGCGGATTATCCCCCTTCCGTTTCGTTAGCGCAAGTACAAAGGTACAAAGGTCAAGATCACAAGATCGCCACAAATTCACATTGGAGAAAAAGCCCGGGTTGGGTTATGATGGCGCCCGTACGACCGGGGTTTCTTCAAGACGAGGTATTATGGCACACACATCGGCACAGCATGCGGCACGATTGCAGGCGTTTCTGGCAAAGGACTATCACGGCATGTACCGCGAGCCGGGCGGGGAGATCAGCCTGCCGTTCCTCACTCCCGGCAGCGCGCAGTATTGCGATGTCTTGTGGGACTGGGACTCGTGGCTCACCAACGTGGCGCTGCGGCAGATCGTCGCCGCCACGAACGATCCCGCCGAACGCGAAAAGCTGGCGGGCTATGAGAAGGGGTGTATCCAAAACTGGCTGCTGTATGCCCGGAAGCACAGCGGCTGGATCCCCATCTGGATCAACCGCTCCGGCAACGCGGTGCCGGCGGATATCTATGCGCAGAACATGCACAAGCCGTGTCTGGCCCAGCATGCGGCGTTCATCGTGCAGCAGGAGGGCGGCGATGCGGAGTGGCTGCGCGAAGATCTGATGTATCTCCAGTACTTCGTCAACAACTACCGCAATCACCACCGCCACGAGTGCGGACTCTATTTCTGGCAGAACGATTGCGCCATCGGCGTTGACAACGACCCCTGTACGTTTGGCCGGCCGCCGCGCAGCAGCGGCTCGATCTATCTCAATTGCCTGATGGTCAAGGAGCTGCTGGCCATGGCCTACCTGCTGGACCGGGTGGGACTGGATGAGGTGGCCGCGCAGTACCGACAGGACGCCGAGGCGCTGCGCGAGGCGGTCCGTGAGCATTGCTGGGATGAGCGGGACGGCTTCTATTACAGCGTGGATCTGAATCTGACGCCCGTCGCGAGGCAGCGGAGCGCCGCGCACTCGGGGCAGCCACGGGACTGGCCGTGCCTCATCCAGCGCATCGGCGTCTGGTCCGGCTTCCTGGCCCTGTGGGCCGGTATCGCCACGCCCAAGCAGGCCAAGCGGATGGTGCGGGAACATTACCGCAACGCCGCCACGTTCAACGCGCCGTTCGGCGTCAGGACGCTCTCCAAAATGGAGAAGATGTACAACCTGCGCGCTTCGGGTAATCCGTCGTCCTGGCTCGGACCGATCTGGGGCATCTCCAATTATCTCACATTTCGCGGACTGGTCACCTGCGGGTTTGAGGACGATGCCCGCGAACTGGCGCAGAAGACGATCGCCCTGTTCGGATCGGATCTGGAGAAGACCGGCGCCCTGCATGAATACTACCAGCCCGAGAACGGCGAACCGATCCTCAATCACGGCTTCCAGAACTGGAACTACCTCGTCGCGAACATGATGTGCTGGCTGGAGGGCGGAACCCCGGTTACGGAGTTCTGAAGAGAAGTCAGAATTCAGGAATCAGAATAAGGGTACACGTTGCCGGTGAGAGGGTTCCCATTCTGAATACTGAATACTGGCTTCTGAATACGGAGCTTGCATAACCGACGAAGGAGGTTATGCAAGCGCCTCACGGGAAAGGTGGCGGCAGGCATGACAAAAAAACCATTCATTCATGACGACTTTTTGTTGCAGAATGAAGCGGCGCAGACGCTGTATCACGGCTATGCCGAGGCTATGCCGATCATCGATTACCACTGCCACCTGTCGCCGCAGGATGTGGCCGATGACCGGCGCTGGGAGAACCTGACGCAGGTCTGGCTGGGCGGCGATCATTATAAATGGCGGGCGCTGCGCGCGAATGGCGTGGACGAGCGCCTGATCACCGGGGACGCGCCCGACCGGGAGAAGTTCGCCGCGTTTGCCGCCACCCTGCCGTACCTGCTGCGCAACCCGTTGTATGACTGGTCGCATTTGGAGCTGACGCGCTATTTCGGGATCAGCGACCTGCTCGACCCGGCGTCCGCTCAGTCGATCTGGGGCCGGGTCAATTCGCAGCTCACTACGCCGGCCTGTTCGGCGCGCGGCCTGATGGCGCGCAGCGACGTGAAGGTGGTGTGCACGACGGACGACCCGACCGACACGCTCGAGCATCATCTGAAGGTGGCTCGCGAGGGTTTTGGCGTGCGGATGCTGCCGACCTGGCGCCCCGACAAGGCACTGGCTCTGGACCGCACCGTATTCTGGAACGGCTGGATGGATGCGCTGGGCGCGGCGGCCGGGTCTGAGGTGCGGACGTGGGACGACTTTCTCTGCGCGCTGCAGAAGCGTCACGACTTCTTTGCCGCCGCGGGCTGCCGTCTCTCCGACTACGGCGTAGAGACGGTCTACGCCGCGCCCTACACCGACGCAGGCGTGCGCGCGGTTTTTGCCAAGGCCCGCAGCGGCGGGGCGGTCACGTCCGAAGAGATCGAGCAGTTCCGATCGGCCGTCCTGTTTGAATGCGGCAAGATGGATGCGGCGGCGGGCTGGACCTGGCAGATCCATTACGGTCCGCTGCGCAACGCCAATACGCGGATGTTCCGCGCGCTTGGCCCCGACGCCGGGTTCGACTCGATCGGCGACTGGCCCGTGGCCCAGGCCCTGGCGCGGCTGTTGGACCGGCTCGATCAGATCGACGCCCTGCCGCAGACCATCGTCTACACGATCAACCCGCGCGACAACGAACTGCTGGCCACGCTGCTCGGCAGCTTCCAGCGCGGCCCCGTGGCTGGCAAGATGCAGTTCGGCAGCGGCTGGTGGTTCAACGACCAGCGCGATGGGATGGTGCGCCAGCTTGAGGCGCTCTCCCAGCTCGGACTGCTGAGCCGCTTTGTGGGCATGCTCACCGACAGCCGCTCGTTCCTCAGCTACACTCGCCACGAATACTTTCGACGCATCCTCTGCAATCTCCTCGGTTCCGACATCGCCGCCGGGCGCATCCCCAATGACATCGCGTGGGTCGGCGAGATCGTTCGAGACATCTGCTACTGCAACGCAGCGCGGTATTTCCGGTTTGAGGAGCCGGGAGCGAACACGTGAGGCGGTTGCAAAACCCCTGCAAGCGCCGGTTTCAGTGTTCAGGTTTCAGGAAGACGCAACATCGTGTGGTTCTTCCTGACACCCGAAACTTGACACCTGAACACTCCGCTTGCAAAACAGGGTTTTGCAAGCGGCTCACGTGAAAATACAAGCTTGATTCTTTTGTCACAGAAGCGCAAAATGAACTCCTTTTTTGAGGGGATCCGGCTAGGTCGTGACGGATCTTCGCGGTGTCTCTTTCATTCCTGACCGTTGCCGCCCAGACCCGGGTGCTGAAGGATGAACATGTCAAAACACGTTGTCGACAAGATTCTGGTGATCAATTCTGGAAGTTCGTCGTTGAAGTTCATGCTGTTCAGCATGGCTACCGAGACCATGATGGCCAAAGGGTTGGTCGAGCGGATCGGCATGCCGAATGGCAATCTCGCCTATCAGCGTGACGGCGAGGCCAAGACCGAGCAGACGATCCAAGCCGAGAACCATGGAAAGGCGCTCGCCATGGCCTGCCGCATGTTGATCGATCCCGCCTGCGGTGTGATCAAAGCGCTGACCGAAGTGGACGCCATCGGCCACCGCGTCGTACACGGCGGAGAGAAGTTTTCGGCGGCGGTCATCGTGGATGACGCGGTCAAGGCGGGGATCAGCGAGTGCAGCCCCCTCGCACCGCTCCACAATCCGGCCAACCTCGGCGGCATCGTCGCCTGTGAAACGGTCTTCCCGGACACGCCGAACATCGCGGTGTTCGACACCGCTTTTCACCATACGATACCCAAACACGCCTTCCTGTATGCCATTCCCAGTGCCTATTACGAGAACCTCCGCATCCGCAAGTACGGCTTTCACGGCATCTCCTATCAGTTTGTCGCCGCCGCCGCCGCCACAATCATCGGCAAGCCGCTGGAGCAAACCAAACTGATCATCTGCCATCTCGGCAACGGGTC
This sequence comes from Akkermansia muciniphila, assembly GCA_945870025.1. Lineage (GTDB taxonomy): Bacteria > Verrucomicrobiota > Kiritimatiellia > RFP12 > JAAYNR01 > VGWG01. Next base: position 11,299 of record CAMBQN010000033.1, on the reverse strand, counting down.
GTCGATCGCGGCTGTGGCTGGCGGCAAGTCGCTTGATACGACCATGGGCATGACCCCGCTGGCGGGACTCATCATGGGGAGCCGATCGGGCGACCTGGATCCCGCCGTGGTCCTCTACCTCGCCCGCGAGGGTAAGCTCTCGCTCGACGAGATCGACACGCTGCTCAACAAACAGTCGGGGCTGCTGGGGTGCGCCGGCACCGGATCGGGCGACATGCGCGAGCTGGTCGCCGCCGCAGCCGCAGGAAAAGAGTCTGCCGTGACCACGCTCAACATGGTGGGCCACCGCGCCGCCCTCTACATTGGGGGCTATTTCACCCTGCTCGGTGGCGCCGACGCGATTATTTTTACCGGCGGCGTCGGCGAGAATTCCGTCCCCGCGCGCGAGGCGATCATCTCGCGCCTCGCCGCCATCGGCTGCCGGCTCGACCCCGCGCGCAACAAGCAGATCATTTTCGGGAAAACAGGACTCCTCTCCACCGACGATTCACCCCTGCCCGCGATTGTCATCCCTACCAATGAGGAACTGATGATCGCCCGCGAGACCTTTGCCATCCTCTCCCGCCAAGGAATATAGCCCATGCAACTGCTCGAACGCCTCCTCCCCGTCGTCCAAGCCGCCCACAAAACCATTGTCCTTCCCGAAGGCCACGATCCCCGCGTCATCACCGCCGCGATTCAGGCCCAGACCCGGGGCATCTGCACGCCGGTCGTCCTCGCGACACCCGCCGAGCGGGCCGCGGCTGAGGCCCGGGCAGGCGGAACGCTCGCCGCCCACGGCATCCGTTGCATCGACTACACTGCTTCGGACCTCACGCCTTCCCTGGCCGCCGCGCTCCATGCGCGCCGCAAGGCCAAGGGGATGACGCTGGAGGAGGCCACGGCCACCCTCGCCTCCAAACGCCTCTTCTTCGGCAACATGCTGCTCGGCTGCGGCCATGTCGATGGTCTGGTCGCCGGCTCGATCGCCTCGACCCCCGACATGCTGCGCGCCGCGTTCACCTGTGTTGGCACCGCGCCGGGGATTGCCCTCGCTTCGGGGTGCTTCCTTATGGATCTCCCGCGGCCCACGCCGTCCGGAGACGATGTGCTGATCTATGCCGACTGCGGTGTCAACATCTGCCCCACCGCCGATGAGTTGGTCGATATCGCTCAGGCCACGGCCATGACCTGCCGCGCCCTGCTGGGCAAACGGCCCAAACTCGCGTTCCTCAGCTTCTCGACCAAGGGGTCGGCCAAACATCCGCTGGTTGACAAGATGCGCGAAGCCATGGAAAAGACGCGTGCCCGCTTCGCCGCCATCGGCCTCGACGCCGTTGTGGACGGCGAGATCCAGGCCGACGCCGCCCTCGTGCCCTCCGTGGCCGCATCGAAAAATCCGTCCGGAACTATTGCTGGCGACGCCAACGTCCTGATTTTCCCCGACCTGCAGGCCGGAAACATTTGCTACAAGATCACCGAGCGCCTCGCAGGCGCCATCGCCTATGGCCCGATCCTTCAGGGCACCGGCAAGCCGGTCAACGACCTCTCCCGCGGCTGCACCGCCGACGACATCGTCGGCGTGATCTGCATCACCATCTGCCAGGGGCTGGCGTAGACCGACGCCGGGCGGTTCGGGTGAACACAGGGACGACATGCGCATTTTAATAACGGCGGGGCCGACCCGCGAGCATCTGGACCCGGTGCGTTTCATCAGCAACCGTTCCACCGGTAAAATGGGCTTTGCCCTGGCGGAACGGGCGGCCGCGCGGGGTCATGCGGTCACGCTGGTCGCGGGGCCGGTCACCTGCGAAACGCCTGCTGGTGTGCGACGCATCGATGTGGTGAGCGCGTGCGAGATGCTCGATGCGGTGCGCCGCGAACTGGGCGACGCCCAGGCGCTGATTATGTGCGCGGCGGTGGCCGACTGGCGTCCGAAACGGCTCAGCCCCGTCAAGTTGAAGAAGCGTGACATGGAGCCCATCCTCGAGCTGGAGCCGAATCCCGACATTCTGCTGACGCTGCAGCCGGACAAGGGCGGGCGTCTCTTCGTCGGCTTCGCCGCCGAGACCGGCGACCCGCTTGCCGAGGCGCAGCGCAAGCTCATCGCAAAGGGGCTGGATCTGCTGGCCGCCAACGACGTCTCCCAACCCGACGCGGGTTTTGCCGTCGACACCAACCGCGTCACGCTGCTGGCCCCCGGCTGTGATCCCGAGCATCTGCCGCTGCTCACCAAACACGCCGTCGCCGACCGCATCCTCGACCGCCTGGAGCGTCTGAACCTTTGAACCTTATTTGAACCCTTGCACCTTATTTGCACCTTATTTGAACCCTTGAACCCTGAAACCTAAACTATGCAACCCTTTCGTTGGGGAATCCTGGCGCCAGGCCACATCGCCGAAAAATTTGCCGAAGCCATAACCGCCATTCCAGATGCGGCCGTGACCGCCGTCGGCTCGCGCGATCGCGGGCGGGCCGAAGCGTTTGCCGCCCGCTACGCCATTCCGCGGGCGTACGGTAGCTACGCCGATCTCGTGACCGACCCAGACCTCGATGCCATCTACGTCGCCTCGCCGCACAGCCACCACCGGGACCATGTCCTGCTAGCCCTGGCCGCAGGCAAACCGGTGTTGTGCGAGAAGCCGCTCGGCGCGACTCTGGCCCATGCGTCCGCCATGATCGACGCCGCCCGCCGCTCCAACCTGTTTCTCATGGAGGCGCTGTGGACGCGCTTTCTGCCCGCGCTGGCCACGGCGCGTGGCTGGATCGATGCCGGCCGGATCGGCACGCTGCGCCGCCTGGAGGCCGATTTCTCCTTTCGCGGCGGCTGGAACCCCGAGTCGCGCCTCTTGAATCCCGCGCTGGCGGGTGGCGGCCTGCTCGATGTCGGCATCTACGTCTTGTCACTCGCGCAGTGGGCCTTCGGCAGCCTGCCCGACCCGGCGGCCAGCTCCGCCGCGATCGGCGAGACGGGCGTGGATGAACAGGCGGCGATGATTTTTCAGTGGCCGGACGGCGCCCAAGCCGTGCTTACCTGCGGCGTGCGCACCTCGGGCACGGCGCATGCGCGGCTGGCTGGCACCGAGGGCAGCATCGACATTCCCTCATTCTTCAACGCCCAGGAGGTCATCTTGAATGCGGACGGCAAAGAGGAGCGGATACGGACGCCGCATCTGAAGAACGGCTTCGAGTATGAGATACGGGAAGCGATGGCCTGCATCCGCGGGGGCCGTCTGGAAAGTCCCGTCCTCCCGTGGCGCGAATCCCTGCGCCTGACCGAAGTGTCGTCACGCCTCATCGATCACTGGGGCGTTCGCTATCCCTTCTGACGGCCGGAGGCGCTTGCCCCCCCCACCCCCGCAAGCGCCGGTTTCAGGTTTCAGGTTTCAGTGTTCAGGTTTCAGGAAGACGCAACATCGTGTGGTTATTCCTGACACCCGAAACCTGACACCGGAACACTCCGCTTGCAAAACAGGGTTTTGCAAGCGGCTCGGGCGGCCTCGCAATCGGCGCGGATCTGCGCGGCGAGGGCGGCGGGGGAGGGGAAGGCGCGCTCGTCGCGGAGGCGGGCGATGAAGGCGATGTCGAGGCGGGCGGCGTAGAGGTCGCCGGCGAAGTCGAAAAGATGGACCTCGAGGATCGGGCTGGCGGTTGGGGCGTCGGGGAAGGTCGGACGGAAACCGAGGTTGGCGACGCCGTCGACCGGGCGGTCGCCAATCGCGGATCGGACGGCGTAGACGCCGACGGGAGGAAGGACTTCGGCTTCGGGGTGGATGTTGGCGGTGGCCATGCCGAGCGTGCGGGCGACGCCGCGGCCATGCCGGACCGTCTCGCAGATCGCGTAGGGCCGTCCCAGCATGGCGGCGGCGGCCGCGAGGTCGCCGGTTTGGATCGCCTCGCGGATGCGGGTGCTCGAGATGGCCTGATCCGCGTAGTGCGCGGCCGGGACGATCGTCACGTCGATGCCGTGCGCGCGCAGCCAGTCGGGCGTGCCGGCGGCGCGCCTGCCGAAGCGCCAGTTGGCGCCGCAACAGACGGCGCTGACGGGATGGCCGGGGGCGTCGGTGATCCGTGCGATGAAGTCGGCCGGCGTGCAGGAGGCGAGTTCCCGTGTGAAGGGGATCATGAGGCAGCCATCGATACCGGCGGCCGCGAGCAGGTCGAGGCGGTGTTCGATCGGGGTCAGCAGCGGTGGCCGCCGCTGCGGATCGAGGATGGCGAGCGGGTGCTGGTCGAAGGTCAGCGCCCACGCTTGGCCACCGGCGGCCCGAGCTTGCGCGATGGCGGCGTCGAGCACACGACGATGGCCGAGATGGACACCGTCAAAGAAGCCTGCGGCGAGAACGACCGGGGCCGCCAGGCCGCGAAAAACATCAGGTTGGATCAGCGTGTGCATCGGTTTCGGATGGCCTCCGGCGTCAGGGGTAAAAGCGCGGACGCAACGAGGGCATAAGCGTAACCGATACACCGGCAGGATGCAAGGGTGGGTTGCGTCGGTCAGCCATTCTAATTATGAGGTGATTGAGTTATCGGGGTCGGGGTCGGTATCGGAATCGGGGTCGAATTTCCGTTGGTTATAGCGATACCGATACCGATACCGACCCCGACGCCGATGGTCCCATCTCCAAAATTAGAATTGCTGGCGCCCGTCAATTCGCCCTTCCACCCACCCTCACCCTTTCCCTCTTTCCGTGTCTTCCGTGGGTCAATTTTCAATTTTAGGCTTTTCAGTATTTTTTTCTCTCTCTTTCTCTTTCAGTTTTCAGCATTTCAGTTTTCAGTTTTTCTCTCTCACACTCCCCGCAGGCGGGCTGTGGCGAAACGCACCAGCCCCGACCAGTCGTTGCCGATCGTGACATCGGCGAACCCGTGCGATTCAAGGATGTCTCGTACGGCCGGCCCCTGGTCGTCGCCGATCTCGTAAAAAAGACACCCGCCCGGTTTGAGCACCATGGCCGCATCGCGGGTAATCGCGCGGATGCAGGTCAGGCCGTCCGGTCCGCCGTCGAGCGCCGCAAGAGGTTCATGGTCACAAATCCAGCGATCAAGCGTCGGCACCACGCCGCTGGCGATGTAAGGGGGATTGGACACCACGGCGTCGATGCTCCCAGCCAGGAAGTCACCGCACCCGGAGCCTTTGCGAAAATCGACGCGCGTCGCGAGGCCGCAGCGCACGGCGTTCTCGCGCGCCAGTTCAAGCGCATCCGAGCTGCTGTCAATCGCCACGAGGCGCGCTTGCGGCCGCTCCTGTGCCAGACTGAGAGCGATGCAGCCGCTCCCCGTGCCCACGTCGACCACCCACGGCTGTTCGTTGCGCCAGAGCGCCTGTGCGGCTAGGACGTGGTCAATGAGTAGCTCCGTTTCAGGACGGGGAATCAGCGCCCGGCGGTCAACCGTGAGCGTCAACCCGCGGAAATCCCATTCGCCCAGCACATACTGGACCGGTTCGCCCGCCGCCACCCGTGCCAGCCCGCGACGCAAAGCCGCGGCGCGCGCCGCGCCAACCGGCAGCGGCAGAAGGGCATGCAATCCCAGCCGTGGCGCGTTGAGCAACCGCCCGGCAAGCAGTTCGCACGCCACGCGGGGTGATGGGATGCCTTTGCGCTCCAGATAGGCGCTGCCCGCGTCGAGCAGCTCCACCAGTGGCCGCTCGCCCGCATCCGGACGTTCTTCATTCTGCTGCATAGGATGAGACGCCACGCACGGCCAGAATCTCACCGAAGAAGACGCAGTGATAATCCTGCGAAGGATAGTTGGCCTCGATGGCCGGGGTTTGGAAGCCCTTCGGATCCAGAAACTGCGCGTGCATCTTGTTGCACTCGAAAACCAATTCCGCCTCGGCAAAGGTTGGCGCCGCCACCCGCTGGGCCGCCACCGGGGTCAGCCCCGACTCTACGATCTTGTTGCCGTCTTTGCCCGACTTGCCCCCCAGCAGTTGCAGCGCTTCACGGCAGGCCGGACGAAAGGCGCTCAGCGTGAAGGTCGGAAACGTTTTCATGAACCGATACGTGTGACGCTGCGGCCTGCAGAAGACCTGAACGAAGGGCTTGTTCCAGACCGTGCCCAGGCTGCCCCAAGACACGGGCATGGTGTTGTAGCGCCCCGCCGCGAAATCACCGGAAGTCAGCAGAAACCACTGCTTGTCAAAGAGCGCCATCGGGTCGATTCGCAACGAGCCGGGATCCAAATCATGCAAAACAGAATTTTCCATTGCGTGATTCCTTTTTAGAACGGCATCGGCTCGTCTTCGGTCGGCGTCGGCTCGACGTCGTCGCGGGTCACCGATTGGCCCTTCCCGTCAAGCTTTTCAATCTGGAACGCCTGCAGGTCCACGAAATACCGCTCCCCGTTCTTGGTGCTCAGGCTGCCGCGGATGTCAAACCGCACCTTGATGCGGTCGTTCGGCGCCAGCCCGGCCAGCAGCGCACAGCGCTCGTTCACGGCCTGGAACTTAATCATCTGTGGAAACCGCTCGTCTTCGGTCGTAATGACAAACTCCCGTTTGGTGAAACCGCTGGCAAAGGTCATCGGCTCCATTACGACCTTGACCGTGCCGATCATCTCGAAACTTGTGGACATGGCGCGCCTCGCTCCTTCTGATTAAACGGACTCGCTTGCGAAATCCTCGCAAGCGCCGCACGTGATTGCATGTCGATCATTATTGCACATATTGGGGGGCGGGTAAAGGCCCCGCATTTGTAATCGGTTAGACGAACGAGTCCCGTCCCTTGCGGGGTTTCACCACGTGATCCTATTCCATGCCAATCGCCAGTATGTTGTCATCCGGCAGGTAGCCGGGCAATGTGAGTTCGAAGCCATCTGCGCGGGCCGGCGTCACGAACAGCGTCTCCCCGGTTTCGAGCACCCAGGCGCGCGCAGGAGGCGTCGCTGGTCCCACAAAGGCGATGGTGGTGCCCGGCTTCGGATCATAGACGAGGGCATAGAGACGGTTGCTGGTCGTATTCCACGTCAGGCGTCCCCAAGCCGGTTCCAGATACGGGGCCGGTCGCGTGCCGTGGATGGCTTCGCCGTTGGCCGTCATCCAGGCACCGATCTCGCGCAGGCGCCGGATCGCCGCCGGCTGGAAAACGCCTTCGCCGGTCGGCCCCACATTGAGCTGGTAGTTCCCGCCGCGCGACGCATTGTCCACCAGATGCCGGAGCAGTTGGCGGGTGGGCTTCCACTTGTAGTCCAGGCGGTGATAGCCCCAGGAGTGATTCAGCGTGCCGGAACTTTCCCACGGCTGATCAAACCCCTTCTGTGGAAACTCGTTGTCGCCCATAGACAGGTAATCCACGCCCTGGTCGGTGCCGATCCGGCTGTTGATCAGGCAGTCGGGCCGGGTTGTGCGAACCAGCCGGATGAGCCGAGCCAGCCGGTCCTCGGTGAGGAACGGCTTGTGCCCCTCGCCCCACGAGTCGAACCACAGGATGTCGGGCGCATACTTGACGAGCAGTTCCCGAACCTGAGGCAGGCACTTTTCCGTCCAGTAGGCCTCGTAAGCGGTCTGGGGCGGCTGGGTGATGGGGTAATCGCCGGAGGACTCCGGCCACGGCGGCAACCCGCCGCCGGGATGATCCCAGTCGAGCCAATGGGAATAGTAAAATCCGCACTTGAGGCCGTGGGCGCGCGCGGCGGTCACCAGTTCGCCGATCAGGTCGCGTCGAAACGGCGTCGCGCGCACCACGTTGTAGGGCGACACCTGGGAGTCCCAGAGGGCGAAGCCGTCGTGGTGCTTGGCGGTGATGATGAAATAGCGCATGCCGGCGTTGCGCGCCTCCCGCATCCAGGCGTTGGCGTCAAAGCCAACCGGGTTGAACGGCGCCAGCAGCGTGTCGTACTCTGCGCGCGGGATACCGCCGGGCGTCGGCCAGTTGTGCTGCATGCGGATCCACTCCGCATAATCATTCCGCCCCATGCGCTGCCCGTTCCAGACGCCGGCCGGTATGCTGTACAGGCCGAAGTGGATGAACATGCCAAACCGCGCGTCCTCAAACCAGTCCGTTTGCAAACCTCGATTCATCTGCCTTGTGCTCCTGCGTTTGCGCCACCGGATCCCGGCGTCCACGCCGGGGCGGCCGGTGGCTTTCTTTGTAATCATGAATAAAGGCGCTTATAGTATCTGTCCGACGGAAGACGGGTCAAGAAGAACGTGGCACCCTTGCGCTACGTGTCACGTCCTCGTCGTCGTCCTCGATTTCACGACGACGAGGACGAGGACGACGACGAGGGCGGGACGGGCCTCCCATCAGCATTCCCCCACTAGGCCCGGCAGAAACTGCAGCGCATCCTGGACGGGGCGGAAGCTCCGGCGGTGCTGGGGACAGGGACCGTGGCGGAAGAGCGCGGCGATGTGTTCGCGCACGCCATACCCCTTGTTCGAGGCAAATCCGTACGGGGGATAGCGCGCGGCCAATTCATCCATATACCGGTCACGCAGCACTTTGGCAACCACGCTGGCGGCGGCAATGAGAAAGCTTTTGGCGTCGCCCTTGACAATCGCCGTGGAGGGGCAGGGGAGTCCCTTGACCGGCAGGCCGTCGACCAACACGTGGTCGGCCCGAAGCGGCAGGGCCGCCACGGCACGGCGCATCGCCAAGTGGGTCGCACACAGGATGTTGAGGTCGTCAATCTCTGCGGGGCTGCACCAGCCGACGCCGATGCGAATATCGGGGGCGTGCGCCAGCAGGTCGTAGAATGCAGCGCGGCGGGCGGGGGTGAGCTGTTTGCTATCCGTCAGGCCGGCGAGCGGTCCCGCATAGGCGCGTTCAGCCGTCAGCGGCGTCATCGTCACGGCACCCGCGACGACCGGCCCGGCGAGCGGCCCACGGCCCGCCTCGTCCACGCCAGCCAGCACCCGATCGGGAAACGTCTGCCACCAGACCCGCTCCCTGGCCAGCAAATCAATGGAAACGCGGCGCATAACCGGCCATCACAATCATGCGGCCCGGCTCACGCCTGGCGCAGGCGGGCCTTCTTGCCGGTCAGTTCGCGCAGATAGTAGAGTTTCGCGCGGCGGATTTTGGCCGAGCGCTCGACCTCGACCTTTTCGATAAAGGGCGAATTCACGGGAAAGACCTTCTCGACGCCGACGCCGAAAGAGATGCGGCGCACCGTGAACGTGGCGGTGGCGGCCTTACCGCCGTCGCTCGCGATCACGGTTCCGGCGAAGACCTGCACGCGTTCCTTGTCGCCTTCTTTGATTTTGACGTGCACGCGCACGCTGTCGCCAATTTTAAACGACAGCGGTTCCTGCTTCATGGACTCTTTGTTGATCTTGTCAATGGCCTTCGCAATCATCGTGTTTCTCCTCGTTCTGCAAATTCGTTTTCATCCGTTCGTTGTCGCCGGCCGCCTGTGCGACCAGCAAATCGGGCCTGCGCACCGCCGTCCGTTCGAGCGCCTCGCGTCGCCGCCAGGCGGCGATCGTGCCGTGGTCGCCGCTCAGCAGCACATCCGGAACCCGCAGCCCCCGGTATTCGACCGGGCGGGTGTACTGCGGATGTTCGAGCAGGTTTTCCGTAAAGGACTCGTCCTGCGTCGCCTCCGGTCCGCCGCCCAGCACGCCGGGCAGCAGTCGCACCACCGCGTCGATCACCACCGCGGCCGGCAGCGCGCCGTTCGTCAGCACGTAATCGCCAATCGACAGCTCGTCGGTCACGCACGCCTCGCGCACCCGCTCATCCACCCCTTCATAGTGGCCGCAGATGAACACCAGATGCGTTTCACCAGCCAGCCGCCTCGCCTCGCTCTGATCGAACCTGCGTCCCGAGGGGGACATCAGGATCACCCGCGAGGCTGGTGTCCGCACCGCATCAACCGCTTTCATCAAGGGCTCGGGTTTTAGAATCATCCCGGGCCCCCCGCCGTACGGCCGGTCATCCACCGTCCGGCGCACATCCTGCGAATAGTCTCGCAGATCGATCGTTCGCAGCTCAACGGCCTTGAAGCTCACCGCCCGCTTGATCATGCTTTCTGCAAAAAAGCCGGCCAGCATGCTAGGAAAAACGGTGATGACATCAATGCGCAGGGGGGTTACCATGTGGGTCCGCTCCCCGCCCGCCCAGGGGCGTTCAAGCCTGAACAGCAGCGCGTTTGCCGCGACGCACCAGATTGGCGACGGTCTCGCTCATCTGGGCGCCCTGACTCCGCCAATAGTCAATGCGTTCCTGATCCAATTTGTAGTTCTCTCCCTCGAGCTTGGGGTCATACCACCCCAGCATCTCAAGGAACTTCCCGTCGCGCGGCGAACGTCCGTCCGCCGCCACGACGCGATACGATACACAGTTGTTGCAACCTGTCCTGCGAAGTCTGATTTTGACTGCCATTGCGCCTCCATGAAACCGACACTATACCACCCTCATCGCCGGCTTGCAAGCGCAATTTCGAGCGCAATTTTGAGCGGGGTGTAATCGGCAAGAAACGAGGGAATCCCTTCCCTCGTCGGATCTCGTCACTGCGGATAGGCCCGCAGATAGTGGGCCGGTGCCACGCCGATTTTCTTTTTGAACAGCTTCGAGAACTGCGCCGGATCGTCGTATCCCAACAAGCTCGCGACTGTTTTCACCTGAGCCTCCGGCTTTTGCAGCGCGTAAGCGGCTTTCCGCATGCGGCACGAAAGCAGGAACTCTGTCGGGGCTTGCCCGATCTGCCTGCGAAATAGACGGCGGAAGTGGCTGCTCGACAGGTGTAGCCGACGGGCCTCCGCTTCAAAATCATAAGTCGTCTCCGGGTGTTCGCGCACCGTCGCCGCCAAAGCCTCAACACCGGCATGCCTACGTCCGCCGTCCACGGGAACGGTTTCAGATCCCACGATCAGCGCCACGATCCGCTCAAGCCGCGCAACCGCTTCCGGGTGCCGGCGCGGTTCGTGAATCTCCAGGATGGCCACCAACTCCCGGAACTCCTGAGCCAGCAGGTGAGGTGCCGGGACCGGCACGTAGAAATCGCTCGAGAGGGGCATCAGCGCTTCTTCAATCATGCGCCGCGCCCGTGTACCGCGGATCTGCACCCAATGGTGATCCCACCCCCGCGCATCAACCGCTCCATACTGATAGCGGTGCCGCGGATGGTGCCAGAACGCCAGGGGCTGATCGAGAATCACCCGCTCCCCTCCGTCCACGCCATAGGCCATCTTCCCGGCCAGCATGAACTCAACCGAAAAGGTGTCCTTAACCCGAGTTCGCCAGTTTCGCCACTTTCTTGCTCATAAGTTATTGCAAATCAACAAAACAATCTCAAAAGTCTAGACTACATTTTCGATCTTTTTCGGGATTTGGGGCACGTTCAGTCCGAGGTGAGCCAGCAGCAAGGCGAGCGG
>CAMBQN010000032.1 GCA_945870025.1 Akkermansia muciniphila | reverse complement strand
CTCTGGTCCAAGAAAGGGATAAAAGCACTGCTTCAGTTCCGTATCGCCTACATGTCAGGCCGATACGATGATCTCTGGAAGTATATCATCGGGGACCACCAACAGGTGAAAGTGGCCTGATCCACAAAAAAATGACTTTGCACCCCCGATTGAACAATTGTTAAACATTGGACTGGACATGTCCCGTCAATAAGTGTCTAATTTGCGCTGTATTTTTGTTAACGGAAGGCGGGGGAATGAAAAAGATTCGCAGGTTTCTGTTGAGTGCGCTGCTGGGCTTGGCATCCGCCGCGACGTTTGGCGGGTGCTTGTCGATCAAGACGGAGCACGAGATCAAGCCGATCCACATCACGATGGATGTGAACCTCAAGGTTCAGAAGGAACTGGAAAATTTTCTGAGTTTGGATTAACGGGCAGAGCCGCTTGCAAAACCCTGTTTTGCAAGCGGAGTGTTCAGGTGTCAGGTTTCGGGTGTCAGGAAGAACCACACGATGTTGCGTCTTCCTGAAACCTGAACACTGAAACCTGAAACCAGGCGCTTGCAGGGGTTTTGCAAGCGCCTCAGGCAGAACAGAGAAGGGACGGATGCGATGAAAAAGATGAAACGTGTGTTGAGTCTGGCGGTGGCCGTGGCCATCGGCTGTGTGTGTCTCGCGCAGGCGGATACCGTGGAAGATGCGAAGAACCGCCGCAAAGAGAGGCGCGAGCAGGTGGAGCAGTTGATCAAGGCCGGTAAAGCGGAAGAGGGCGCCGACGGCTATCTGGCCGCCAAGGCTGGCGCTGCGGAAGCGGCGAACACGCTGGTCAAGGCCGAAAACGCGGATCGCACGATCGGTTACGCGGTCATCGCCAAGGCCAATGGCAAGACGGTCGAGGAAGTCGGTAAACAGGCGGCCGCCATTCTCAAAGCCAGGGCCGGGAAAGAGAAATAAGAGAGAAGTCAGAAAACAGGAGTCAGGAGTCAGAAATTGAGAACACGTTGCCTGTGAGAGGGCTCCCATTCTGAATACTGAATACTGACTTCTGATTACTGCGCTTGCAGAACCGACGAAGGAGGTTTTGCAAGCGCCTGAAGGGACTGACGATGGATCGGGCAGAAGCGTTCCTCCAACACATGGGATTCCAGCCAGAGACACTTGACGTGGAGTCATTGTTACGTGACTTCGAGTCCGAGATGGCGGCGGGACTGGCCGGGGCGTCGTCGTCGCTGCAGATGATCCCGGCCTATCTTTCGATCGGCAAACCCGTTCCTGTCGGCAAGCCGGTGATCGTGCTCGACGCCGGAGGGACCCATCTGCGCGTCGGCCTCGTGTCCTTTAACGAACACGGAATGCCGACGATCAGCCACTTCACCAAGCACCGCATGCCGGGCACTGACGGACCGATCACCGCGCGGGCCTTTTACGAGACGCTGGCCGATTGTGTAGCGCCCCTCGCGTCCGAGGCCGATGCGGTCGGCTTCTGTTTTTCCTATCCGGCCGCCGTCACCCCCGACTGCGACGCGCGCCTGCTGCGCTGGACCAAGGAGGTGCAGGCGCCGGAGGTGGTCGGCACGATGGTCGGCTCCAGTCTGCGCGACTGTCTCGCCGCGCGCGGCCGGCGCCTGCGGGTGACGGTGCTCAACGATACCGTCGCGACGCTGCTGGCGGGCCGGAGCGCGGGCATGGAGCGCCGCTACGAGACCTACGTCGGTTTCATCCTCGGCACCGGCACCAACACCGCCTATGTGGCTCGGTATGCGGCGATCACCAAGGTCGCCGGACTTCCGGCCGACGGCGCCATGGCGATCAACGTCGAGTCGGGCAATTTCGCACGCGCGCCACGCAGCCGATTCGACGACCTGTTCAACGTGACCACGGGGGACCCCGGCGTCTCCCTCTTTGAAAAAATGATTTCGGGCGCTTATCTCGGGGGGCTGGGACTGACGATTCTGCGCGAGGCGGCCGGTGTCGGCCTGTTCAGCGCCGCCGCCGCCGCCGCCATCGGCGCAACCCGGAAACTGGCGACCAAGGAACTCGACGATTTCTGCCACAACCCGTTCATCCGATCCGGCGCGGTTGCGGCGCTGCCGCTGACCGATGACGACCGGCGGCTCCTTCTTGCGCTGTGTACGCCGATGTTCACGCGGGCCGCGTGCTTCACCGCGGTCAACATGGCCGCCGCGGTGCTCAAGACCGGCGCCGGGCGCGACCCGCTTCATCCGGTCTGTATGACCGTTGACGGCTCGACCTACTACCGCACGCAGACCGCCTCGTTCAAATCCCGCGTTGAAGAACACCTGCGGAGCATCCTCGGCGGACGCGGCATCGCCTATGATCTGATCCACGTGGACGAGGCGCCCGTGATCGGCGCCGCCGTGGCGGGGTTGTCGGGCGCGTAAATGGCAAGCGCGTACATCGTCCCAGCAGTCATGGCTGACTATTCCTTTCGTTCCGCAAGATCCTTCAACACCATCACGCTATACGGCGCCAGTTCGATTCAACCCTTGTGCCGTTTGCCGGTAAGCAGATCGGTCATTGGGCGCGGCAGCGTCACGCTGCCTGGCTTGCGCTCGTATTCGACGAGGACCATGCCTCTGCCCCCCTGGCCGGCGAGGGGAACGACGAGCACGTTCGGCGACGCCTCCTGCGCCTCCCCGATGATGTGTAGCGGCCGGCCACAGCTCGACACGACCCAGCCATGCATCAGTTCTTGGCCGCTCCAATGCCTGCGCCACGTCCAAGTCGCGATTTTTTGATCCTGATAGCGGCTGCAATAATTAAATGGCGGTTGGATTACATTTCGAGTTGCTTGCGAGGGTGTGCGCCGGGTACACTGGGCTCATGGATACGTCATGCGGATTTTTGGAGGCGCTGGCCGCGCGGCAGCGTTTCGGCGTGCGGCAGGGGCTGGAGGTGATGGAGGCGCTGCTGGCGCAGATGGGCCGGCCCGAGACGGGGCTGGCCCCCATCCATATCGCGGGGACGAATGGCAAGGGCTCGGTAGCGGCGATGACCGATGCCGTGCTGCGCTCGGCCGGATGGACTTGCGGACGCTACACATCGCCGCATTTGCAGCGCTTCAACGAGCGCATTTTCGTCAACGGCGCGGCGGTGGCCGATGACGCGCTGGGCGAGGCGGTCCGGGCGGTCGAGGCTGCGGCGCGGGCGGCGGTCGCGGCGGGCGCGGAGGAACCCACCTTCTTTGAGTGCGCCACGGCGGCGGCCTTCGAGGTCTACCGGCGGGCGGGGGTTCGGCTGGTGGCATTGGAGACCGGCCTCGGTGGCCGGTTGGATGCGACCAACGTCGTGACGCCGCTGGTTTCGGTGATCACACGGATCGGACTGGAGCACACGCAGTGGCTGGGGGATACGCTGGCGGCAATCGCGGGTGAGAAGGCGGGGATCATCAAGCCGGGGAGGCCGGTCGTCTGCGGCGCGATGCCCGACGAGGCGCGGGCAGTGGTGCGGCGTCGGGCGGCGGATTTGGGGTGCCGCCTAGTGGACGCGGACGAGGCCGTTTCCGTGTCGGCCGTGCGGTCGCGTCCCGAGGGTCTGGAGGCGCGGGTGTCGACGGTTTCGCGCGATCTCGGAAAAGTTTCGCTGCCGCTGGGCGGATTGTTCCAGGCTGAGAATCTCGCCACGGCGGTGGCCGCTCTCGAAGCCGCCGAGGAGGCGCTGGGGCTTCGCCTGCCCGATGAGGCGTTTCGCGAGGGGCTGGCGGGGGTGTGTTGGCCGGGCCGGTTCCAGCTGGCCTCGTGCGAACCGCCGGTGATCGTGGACGGCGCGCACAACCCCGATTGCGCCACGGCGCTACGGATGGCGCTCAAAAAGTCGGGTCTGAAGGGGCCGCTGGGCCTGGTAGCCGGGTTTTGCGACGACAAGGACGCCGGCTCGTTCCTCAAGATTCTCGCATCGTCGTTCACACGTGCCTGGGCGGTGACCATCCCGTCGCCGCGCGCGATGGCCGGCGACGCAGTGTGCTCACTCATGTGCGCCAACGGACTGACGGCACGACAGGCTGATCTCGGCGCCGCGCTGGATGAGGCCCGTGCATGGGCGCTGGCCGAAGGCGGCGCGGTGGTGGTCTGCGGTTCGCTCTTTCTTGCCGGCGAGGCGCTGAGGCGGCTGCACGCCTTTCCGTGGCCGGTTGCGGCGGCGGGCATGGCCGATCCGAATGAGTCGTTCACGGGGCGCTCGGGCCCCGAGTTGCATGATGCCGAACCGCCGGTGACAGGAGGCTGACGGCATGCGCCCGCTTCACATCGTGGAAGTGCTGGAGGCCACGGCGGGCGGCACACGCCGCCATTTGCGCGACCTGGTGCTGGGGCTCGACCGCAGTCGCTTCCGTCTGACGGTGATCGCCTCGCTCGCTCGTGATGCCGATTTCGGCCGCGACATCGACCTGTTCCGGATGGCAGGCGTGGCGGTTCATCTGCTGCCGATGAAGCGTCGCATCGCGCCACTTGCCGACGCCGTGGCACTGGTTCGCCTGATCCGGCTGGTGCGCCGCCTCCGTCCCGACATCATCCATGCCCACAGCTCCAAGGCGGGGCTGCTGGCCCGGTTGGCGGCGCGGACAGCGGGCGGCGTGCCGACGGTTTATACGCCCCATGCCTTCGCCTTTCTCTCAGACAGTCCATGGCGGGGTCTCTATCTGGCCTGCGAACGATGGGCGGCGCGGCGGACCGGTCGGCTCATCGCGGTCAGTCGCGAGGAACGCGACTGGGCGTGCGATGGCGTGCGCGGACTGGGACTGCCGGTGGACCGCGTGCGGCTGATTCCCAATGGCATTGAGGCCGGCGGCATGCAACCGATGACCGATCAGACGCACCCGTTGATTGGCTTTGTCGGGCGGATGTGCCGGCAGAAAGGCCCCGACCTCTTTCTGGCCGTCGCGCGGCGCATTCACGCCGCGCGTCCCGACGTGCGGTTCCTGATGGTGGGAGACGGCCCCTGGCTCGGATGGGTGGAGGGGCGGCTGAGGCGGACCGGGCTTGACGCGTGCGTCCTGTTGCGAACGGCCCGTGACGAGATCGAGGTGGCCGAGCATCTGTTGGATCTGGACGCGCTGGTGATGCCGTCGCGGTGGGAGGGGCTGCCGTACACGCTTCTGGAGGCGATGGCGTCGGGAGTGCCGGTGGTTGCGACGGCGGTTGGTGGAATCGCCGACGTCTTGGAAACCGAGGGGGCGGGATTGCTCTGCCTGTTTGGAGATGTGGAGGGCTTGGCGGTTCGAGCGCTGGCAGTGGTGAACGACCGGGAACTCGCCGGGCGCATCCGCGCTGGCGCGCGCGTGCGGATGGAAGGCTATACGCTGCGGCAGATGGTGGAGCGCATCGCGGCTGTCTATGAGGATTTGGCGGAGCAAGAGAACGGAGTGACACATCATGATGACTGAAAACGGAGAACCATGCGGGCCGGCAACGGCGGGTTGTGGATGTGCGGGCAAACAAACCCGGTGCCTCAGCCTGCTTTCAGGAGGTTTGGATAGTATGCTGGCGATCTGCGTGCTTCGCGGGCAGGGCGTGCATGTCGAGGCGGTGAGTTTTGCGAGCCCGTTCTTTAACACCACCGCCGCGCAACGCGCCGCGCGTGAACTGAACGTGCCGCTGCACACGGTGGATTTTACGGATGATATTCTGGGATTGATTGAACATCCTCCGCACGGATTCGGCGGCCACATGAATCCGTGCATCGATTGCCATGCGCGGATGGTCAGACGCGCCGGGGAGCGGATGGCAGCCATGGGCTTTGACTGCGTGGCGACCGGAGAGGTTTTGGGGCAACGGCCGATGTCGCAGAACAGGCATTCGCTGGAGGTCGTCATCCACGACAGCGGCATGGAGGATTTTCTGGTGAGGCCGTTGAGCGCGAAGTTGATGGAGCCGTCGCGACCGGAGCGGGAGGGTCTGCTCGACCGCGAACGCCTGCTGGGACTTTCCGGGCGTTCGCGCAAGCCGCAGATGGCGCTGGCTAAGGCCTACGGCATACGGAAGTATCCGGCGCCGGCCGGGGGCTGTCTGCTCACCGACGATGGCTTCTGCCGCAGACTGGGCAACCTTCTGGCCGACCGGGGGATTCGGGATCTGCGGTCGCTCCGGTTATTGCGCATTGGCCGGCACATGCGGCTTCCCGGCGGCTCCACGTGTATCATCGGCAGGAACCAGGCGGATAACGCGGCTTTGCAACAGGCGATGGCGGAAGGCGATGTGCTGCTGGACACGGTCAACGTGCCGGGCCCCACGCTCTTGATCCCCTTCGGAGTGCGCGAGCCAGCCGACATCACCCAAGCGGTTCAGGTGTGTGCGGCCTATAGCGACCACCGCGAGAAACCGACGGTTACAGTCCGGGTCGTAGCATCGGGGAAAGAAAGCGTTCATACCCTTGCGGGAGGATCGCGCGACGCCTATGCATCGTGGGTGATCTAGGAAAAAAATCCGCGCACAAAGATGACAAGCGCGACCAGTACAGCCAGAATGACTAGCCCCAGGAAGAACGGCCAGAGTGTGCGCGAACCGTGCGTTTTTTTGAAGTCGGAGGGTGTGATGACGCGTGCATTCTCAGGTATACGTGGGTGCAAAATGACAGTCGTGCGTGGAATCGAAGAAACGTCCATAGCGTCATTTTCGTTCGATTGCGGCGCTGTGGGCACGTCGTCGCCATCCAACATGACGGACACGTCCCCGAAGGAAAAGATGTCGTTCCGGTAAACCCGTATGTTTTGGATGCGATTACCGTTGAGGCGTGTGCCGTTGGTGGACCCGAGATCGCGCAACTCAAATCCATCAACCGATCGAACGAGCTCGGCATGGGTCCCGGAAATCGACGGATAAACCAAGACCACGTCGTTCTCAGCACGCCTTCCGATGCGCGTGACCCCGTCTTTTATGTCGAACTTCTGTCCGTTTCCTTCACCCGCTGTCAAGACCAAATAAGCCATAAATCGTCCTTCTAAGTCCGATCACCGCTTGCGAGCATACAAAAGCCTCGCCGACAAGTCAAGAAGCGCGGATCGTGTGCGTCCGCAGGCGTGCGCAAAGCGAAGACAACATCAGGCGACTTCGCTGAATTTGGCTCCTGGGATTCCGCAGATCGGACAGGTCTCGGGAGCCGCACCCACCTCGGTGTTACCGCACACCGGGCAAACCAAGATTTTAGCGACGGGGAGGTCTTTCCCTGCCTTGAGCGCAACGGCCGCCTGACTGTAAAGACCGTGATGGATCTTTTCGACGGCCATGGCGTATTCAAACGAGCGTAAGGCACCCGCATGGCCATCCCGTTTAGCGGCGGCGACGAATTCGGGATACATCGTCGTGAATTCGTGACCTTCGCCGGCGATCGCCTCCTGCACGTTCTCCGCCGTGCTCTTCACGCCGTTGGCGACGCGCAAATGGGCGTGGGCATGAACGGTCTCGGCCTCGGCCGCCGCGCGGAAGAGTCTCGCGATCTGCGGCTTGCCGTCGGCATCCGCCTTCTTGGCGAAGGCGAGGTACTTGCGATTGGCCTGACTCTCACCCGCGAATGCGGCCATCAAATTTTCCTGTGTTGTCATGGTTCGACTCCTCGTGTGGTTTACGTTCAGGTGTTGGTGTTGAAAAAAAAGCAATCACGTTACGCGAACGGGTTTTCGTTGGGGTAAAGCACACCCGCCGGTTTCGGGGTGGCCACATCGGTAATGCCCAGCAGCTTCGCCGCATCGAAGAGAACCTCGCCGGCGGTGTCGAACGCCACAGCGCCGTGATGCGGGTAGTGCTTCTCCAACAGCACATGGCGGTAGAAGCGGGCAAAATTCGGGATTCCAAATATGCCGATGCCGCCGAACGAGCGCGGGTCGGCATCGAGGATAGTGCCATTGGCGATGTAGCTTTGCAGACGGCAATCGGCCGTCCCCTGCACACGGAAGAACGTGATCGGACCCGGCCGCAGCCGTCCTTCCAGCGTGCCCACAGTGATGTCGGGTTCCCGGCCCGGCTCCATCAGCCGGTGCATGATGAGCTGATACTTCATCGAGCACCCGGAGCAGAGGCAGCAGGAGGGGGTGTTGCCACAATGGAAGCCCATGAACAGGTCGGCGCGCGTGGCGCCCTGCAGATTCTTGATCGGCAGGTCGGCGGGCACGGTGTTGTTGATGTCGAGGATCGTAGTCGGCAGCAGCGTGGCGCATTGGGCCATGTACTGCGAGATCGCTCCGTACATGTCAACTTCGCACGCCACGGGGATGCCGCGCGTGGAGAGGCGAGAGTTGACAAAACAGGGGACGAAGCGGAATGCCGATTCGAAAGCGGGCCAGCATTTGTTGGCCATCACGCCGAACTGGCGGGATCCGAGATTGGCTTCGAAGAAGGTGAGCAGGGCCAGCTCGAACTGGGCCAGCTCGCGCAGTTTGCCCGAGAAGCAGTTGCCCTTGCCGAGTTCCTTCGCCATGTCCTTGGCGATGGCGTCAATCTCTTTCGTTCGCTTGGCGGCGCCCTGATAGAGCTGCAAAAGATCGAGTTCGGAGTTTTCCATCACCTCGATGCCCAGATTGTACATGGGCTTGATCGGCGCATTGCAGGCAAAGAAATCCTGCGGGCGCGGACCGAACGCAAAGACCTTGAGGTTGCGGATGCCGTTCACCACGCGGGCCACGCGGGTGAAATGGACGATGTGGTTGACGATGTCATCCGGGAGGCCCACGGGAACCGCCGGGATGAAGGGGGTGATGTTGCGCAGCGCGCAGTTCATCGAGGCGTTCAACATGCCGCAATAGGCGTCGCCACGGCCGTTGATCAGGTCCTTGGCCGATTCCTCGGCCGCCGCACACAGCATGAAGGGGACGCCCAGTTCCTTCGCAAAAATGGTGTAGGGAGCCTCGGGACCGAAATTGCCGAGGTAGATGGTGACGGCGTTGACGCCAGCGGCGCGCATCTCCACGAGTGCTTTGACCGTGTCGGCTTCTGATTCGATGACCACCGAGCAGGGGATCACGTCGACCTTGCGTTTGGCGCAGGCTTTTACGACACGTTCAAGACGCGCCCGGCTGAGTTCGATTGGAAAGCAGTCGCGACTGACGGCGACAATGCCCATCTTCACGCTTGGAATGTTTTGCATACGGTCTGGATCTCCTAATCGGCCCGCAGGGGTCGGGGGTTTCGTTTGGGGATTAATTATGCACGAAAGCGCGTCGCTCGTCCAGTCTGCGTGCAGAGAATTTACAGCAGCCCGCGGCGAAAGTTGGCGAGGTGGCTTCCGGAGGGCGTCTCGCCGCGGCGAACGGCGCGCCAGATGGAGGCAATCCCGACGGGGTCTGAAGGCTGCCACGACCAGTCGCAACGGAAGTGGCGGATGCCGAGACGATGAAGACCGGGAATGGCGTCCGCGCAGGAGAACGGGCGGCCGCCGGTCGTGATCCATCGGCCATCAAGCGAACGGGTCTGCAAGGTCTGACCGCGGCGGTCGGCGAATGCGACCGATCCACTGGGCGGGTCGTCCGGCCCGGCGCAGGGAGGTGTTTGCGAGATGAACAGCGGCGTGAACTGGAAGACGAGAGCTTCGATCATCCCGACATCGGCACAAACGGTGAGATTGGCCTCCGTATCCTCGGGCGAGGTGACGCGACGCGTAATCCCTTGTTCGCAGAGGAAGGCACCGGCCGCGCGGTTGAGCGCATACAAAGACCAGTCGGCGGTGATGTCTTCGGCCTGGGCCACGCAGCGCCGTAACCGGTCAAGACCGGCGATATCGGCGCACTCCCAGCGCCGCCACCCATCTGCCGCCAGAGCGCGCAGGCGAGTGTCCAAGGGCGCGGATTCGCTGTCGCGAACCAGCAGGGGTACGGCCAGTCGGATGCGATCACGGGGAATGACGGCCAGCCAGGCCGCGAGACCGCGACGGACGGTCTCGTCGTCAGCAAGGCCGATCTGCACGACCAGTTCGTCGGCATCGTTCAGCCCCTCAGAAGGCTCTTGCAAGACATGCACCTTGGCCGTAAAACGGGGTTCGGTGTGTTCTTTAGGCGTGCGTTCGATTACCGCTGCCGACGGGGAAGCCAGAGAGGGTGTGGAATGAGCAAGCGCCTCATGGCGGGCCGCCTGGCGGCGGGCGGCGCGGGCGGCCGTGAGGGCCTCCAGCACGCGACGGCGGGCGTCGTTGAGCAGGGAGGGCGGGGCGTAGCGGGCGTCGGGATCATGAACCTCCAGACGGGCCACTCGCCAGCCGGCGTCGCGGGTGCGGTCGAAGGCTTTGCGTACAGCCGTCTCGGTTTGACCCGGATTGCGCGCAGGCGTCAGCTCTGCCGGGACGCGCACAGTTGCCGTGTCCGTGCAGGAGTCAATCGATTCGGCGGTCACGACAAGTCCTGCCGCTTCGAGCGTGACGGTGACGGCGCAGGCATGAAGCGGGGCGAGTGATGATTCGCGGACCGTCTCGATGGGATAGGACCGCCGCACCGCCTGAGAGGCCGAGCAATAGACCCTCGCACCGGGTGTGGGGATCGCCGACAGGTCGGGAGGCAACTCAACCTCGACATCGCTTCCGGCGGGAAGGGAAATCTCGTCACGTGTGGCGCCACAGCGGCGCAGCGCGTTGACGGCGAAACCCGCAGGCGGCCCGCCTGCGGCCGGCTCGACCTGAAGACCATCGTGTTTCTCCAGAGCGCGCGCGGTGCGGAAGCGAAGCCAACGTCCGCCGCGTCCGTCGCGCAGGACCGACTGGACGGTGCCGATGCGGGTGCCGCGGTGGCCGACAGCCGAAGGGTCTATAATGGTGAGCGGGTCAGCGCTGGCACCTTCGGCGTAGAACGACGTCCAGGGCCGGCTGAAGATGGTCTGGATATCGGCGATCCTTCGCGCCTCGTCAGCCGGGGTGAGCGTGCCATCGATGGCGCGCCGGTAAAGATCGGTGATGGCGGCGACGTAGAGCGGCGACTTCATGCGGCCTTCGATCTTCAGGCTGGCGACACCCGCCGCAACCAGCGCGGGAATGTGGGGGAGCCAGGCCAAATCGCGCATGGAGTAGGGGTGGCCGACTGCGGCGTCTGGCTTTCCGACCTCGGTCAGACGGTCGCGGCAGCAGTAGGCGCAACGACCGCGGTTGCCGCTGCGGCCGACGGCATGCGAGGAGAAGAGGCAGAGGCCGCTGGTGGAGTAGCAGAGCGCGCCGTGGATAAAGACCTCGATTTCGGCGGCGCGATCGCGGACGGTCGCGGCGATTTCGTCAAGCGTCAGCTCGCGGGCCAGTACCACGCGGGTAAAGCCGCGCGCGGCGAGCGCCCGCACGCCCTCGCGGCTGTGCGCCGCCATCTGGGTGCTGGCGTGGAGCGGCAGACGTGGAAAATGCCGGCGGGCCAGGTCAAACAGTCCCCAGTCCTGGATGATAACGCCATCGACGCCGAGGTCGTCGAGCCCGTCGAGCGTCTCCAGCGCCGCCGGGATCTCGGCTTCCAGCAGCAGCGTGTTGAAGGTACAATAGACCTTACGCGGCGGTGTGAGGCTGCGCGCATGCGCCAGCAGCACAGCCATCTGTTCCGGTGAGAGGTTCTGCGCCTCGGCCCGCGCCGAGAAGCGATCCAGACCCGCATAAACGGCATCCGCGCCATACTGAAAAGCGGCGATGGCGGCATCAAAACCGCCTGCGGGGGCTAGAAGTTCGGGAAGGGGCATGTGGCAGTGTACCGATTGAGACCGTCCGGACGCAAGGACGGAGTGCCAGCAATTCTAATTATGACAGCCGCTATCGGGATCCAAATCGGGATCGGGACCGAAATCGACGAGAAAGTAATGAATTCGACCCCGATAGCGATAGCGATTTCGATTTAGACTGTAAATATGTGCCATAGCGTCTTCATTAGACGCGACGTTCTCTTCTGAAAAGGTGAAAAGGTTGACTTTCAACACTCAAACATAAAAAATATGTTGTTATCGATCCGGTACTGGCGAGGATTATCGACGAAGGTGTATTCAAGCCATGGGCAACGATCAGCATCACGAAACATTCGAAAGACTCTTTCTACCTGTTCAAACAGCGTTGAGAGGTTATTTTTTTGCCGCCACGCGGGACTGGGCGGCAACGGATGATCTTTTTCAGGAGGTTGCGACGGCGCTCTGGCGTAAATTTGGCGAATTCGACGCCTCGCGCAGTTTCCGATCCTGGGCGCTTGGGATGGCCAGACTCCAAGTTCTCAAGAGGCGTCAGACATTGGCCCGGTCCCGGCTCGTATTCTCCGATGATCTGATGGATGCGCTCGCCACGGTAGCGGCCGACGAGACCCATGTCGAAGATTGGCGTCTTCCGCATCTGGCGGCATGCATGAAGAAAATTCCAACAGCCGACCAAGATCTGATGGCCATGCGATTCGAGCAGGAGCATTCCCTAGCCGAGATATCCGTCAAGGTGCGAAAAAGCGAGGCAGCCGTGGGGATGGCGATGATGCGCATTCGTCGCTGGCTCCGCGACTGCATGATTAAGACAATGGCAATGGAAAAGGCGGGGATCACATGATGGACCGGAATCTCGAATATCTGGTCTCGCGATATCTGGACGGGGTGGAAACTCCTGAGGAGCTGTCGCATTTGGAAGAGCAGGCGTTGCATGATCCGGGTGTTTGCCGTGAACTCCTGTGTCTGGCGAACCAGGAGACCCTGATCCGAGCGCTTGTCCGGGAAACGGCTGCGGCACGGGAGTTCGCGGCAGGGGAAGAATGTCAGGGCCGTTTCGTCTTGCCCGGCCTGTGGCGGGCATGGTGGCTGTGGGGGGCGGCCGCTGCGGCGGCGCTGGTAGCGTGCATGCTCGGTTTCCACGTATGGCAGGCGTGGCAGGCCGCACAGGCGGTTCAGGTACGGGTGGTGGATGTGAGCGGGACCGTGGCAGGGATTAGGGTGCAGGGATCAGGGCGTACAGAGTCCGGTGTCCCGAGTTCCGCAAGCATTCGAATCGACGAGACGCTTGCACCCGGCGTCCGATTGGTTCTCGGTCCAGACGGTTTTGTGAAACTGGCCTACGCCGACGGCAGCGAAGTGGAAGTCGGGAGGAATACGGCCCTGACGCTCGGGGCGGGGAAGGGTGCGCGGCTATTCGGGCTGATCAAGGAATGGCGAGGGAAACGAATCCATCTGGATGTTGGCACGCTTACGGCCTGGGTGACGAAGCAGAAGCCCGGGCAGGCGATGGCGCTAACGATGCCCGATGCCCGAGCCACGGTGCTGGGAACGGTCCTGAATCTGGAGGTGACACCGGTCAGTTCGGAACTTCGCGTTGTGGAAGGCCGTGTCGAGCTGGTGGCCGGGGATTATCGGGAGGTCGTTGCCGCAGGGGAATCGGCGGTTGTGCGAGATGGCGTGATGACCAAGGACGACAGTTACGAAGACGACAGGGTTCTGTTTCAGGATGCGTTCGAAAAAGGGCTTGGAAGTTGGGAACTGTTCACCAAGCAGGGGGGCGGCGAACGGATCAGAACCACCGAGAAGCAATGTCCCAATATCCGCCTGATCCAAATGAAGCGCGATGGCCAGTCGATGACGGCGGTGGAAATGGTTGGCCGGGAAGCTGAAGGCGGTGCGCGCGTCGGAATAGGGACCCGGCCGATAGCCGCGCAGGTGGATGCGTTTAGCCTCGCGTATGAGTACACCTGCGAGGGACCCGTGCGCCGCGCCATGGAAGGGATCGAGATCTGTGATTTTCTGCAGGAGATGCAGCCGCCTGACTTGGGACGAACACGGACCCAGATGGCGAGGCCTGCCGGCGAATGGAACCAGGTCCGATGGGAGTGCGCGTTTAGGACCCATGCGCCGGGGCGAAGCTATTGGGATACCAAACTGTTCTTCAATGGCGCGTTCATCGGCCGGAGAGCCGAGTACAGGAGCCGAGACGCCCCGGGCCTGATCTTGGAGGTGATCGACCGACCCTTCCGCTTCGCGAACGTGACGATCCGGGAGATGAAGAGAAAGGATCGGTAACGGTGGTTGCGCACCGATGGAAATCATCATTGATTGTGTTGGTTTTTTTGCTGATCAGCGGATTAGGTTACGGATGGATTTTTTAAAACGAAAAGGGAGGTATCGGATGAAGATCACAAGGACGGGGCAGAACCGAAGCCGTCAACGGTGATCAAGGTGAGCGAGGCGGGCAGCAAGATGCAGGCGCAAAAGGCTCTCTCTGCCAAACCGGCGGTTTGCAGCACGAAGTGAAAAGCCTGCAGTTACGGCGAACCGGTACGGATCACATTCGAGGCGCTTGCCCAACCACTTTGTGGTGTTTGCAGGCGCCCAGCAATTCTAATTATGACAGCCGCTATCGGGATCCCAATCGGGATCGGGACCGAAATCGACGAGAAAGCAAGGAATTCGACCCCGATAGCGATAGCGATTTCGATTTCGACTGTACAGATGTGCCATAATTAGAATTGTTTGCAGGTGCCTCGGAGTGTTTGACATCTCCCCGGATTTCTGTCATCCTGAACGCCATGAAATCGCCGCTGATTACCGCGTGCTGTTGTTGGACGTCGGTTACGGAGATGACCCGTCGGCGCCAGACCGCTGGCGCGTTCTCTTCACGGGTCCTGTCGTCTCTGTTTGTCTTTCAATTTCTCCTGTCGGGCTGTGCTCAGGAAGGGCGCACGATTTCCCTGATTCGCCCGCCGAAGGCAGACGCTCCAGCCGTTTCCGTCTATCCAGTTGAGCAGTTTGCGCAACCTCAGAGTCAGAAGCCCCCCAAAAACATCATCTTGATGATCGGCGACGGGATGGGGCTGGCTCATGTTTATGCCGCCATGGTAGCCAACCACGGGCATCTCTATCTTGAGAACTTCAAGCATATTGGTTTTTCGAAGACCCATTCGTCGAGTGACTTCATTACCGATTCGGGGGCAGGCGGAACGGCGCTGGCTACCGGAGTGAAGACGTATAACGGGGCCATAGGCGTGGGACCCGATAGAATACCGGTCCCGTCCATTCGTGACCTGGCCGAGAAGAAGGGATTGAAAACGGGTCTCGTCTCCACCTCGGCAATCACTCATGCCACGCCGGCCTCTTTTATTGCCCATACCGAATCGCGCGAGGATTACGAGGAGATCGCAGCGCAATTTCTGAATACTCAGATTGATGTGTTTATCGGGGGAGGAAGCGATCATTTCGAGAAACGCAGAGACGGACGCAACCTGAGCCAGGAGCTTCTGGCCAAGGGCTATCAGGTCGTTTACACGATTGCGGATATTCAACAGGTGACAAGCGGCAAACTGGCCGGTTTTACCGCACGTGAGCATGATGAGCCTGCGCCTGATCGGGGAGAGGTGCTCGTGCCGGCCACGGAAACCGCCATACGGCTTCTTTCTAGCGAGGCCAAGGGCTTCTTCCTGATGGTGGAAGGATCGGAAATCGACTTCCTGGCCCATGCAAATAACACCGCCGGAGTTCTTCTCGAAACCCTTGACTTTGACCGGGCCATTGGGGCGGCCCTGCGCTTTGCGTCTACCAACGGCGAAACACTGGTCATCGTGACGGCGGATCATGAGACGGGCGGGATGACCCTCAACGAAGGCGATTGCCAGACCGGCCAGGTGACTGCACGTTTTGGCACGGGCGGACATACGGCGGTGGCCGTTCCGGTCTACGCCTTTGGTCCGGGCGCCGAGCAATTCACGGGTTTCATCGAAAATGTTGAAATTGCACACCGGATGATGAAACTGTTGAACGTCGATCCCTAATCGCGTTGCAGAAATTCTGCACCAAAAAAAATCTGTTTGACTCCAAGATTGTTATCGGTCTAAACTACCTAAGTAAGTTTGTACAATGCCTTGTGCTGGCACACTACAATCAAAAGAAGGGAGTCCGTATGAGCGCTCAGGTGTGGGAACTTCTTGATCGCAAGGGGCGGGATGTGTTCGGAGTGCCGGCCACGGCCACGGCCTACGAGGCCGTTACGGTTATGGCCGAGCACAACATCGGGTGTGTGCTGGCGTTCAATCAGTCGGGCACGCTGGCCGGACTGTGCGCGGAACGTGATGTCTTCCGCAAGGTTTTGCTGGCCCGGAAAAATCCCTCCAACGTGTCGGTGCGCGCGGTGATGACGCCTAGTCGGAAACTGATCACCGTGACCCCGCAGACCACGCTGACCGAATGCATGGATATCATCTCGGAGAAACGGGTGCGCCACCTACCCGTGCTGGACGAAGCGGGGCAGGTGGTGGGCATGATCTCGATCGGCGATGTGGTCAAGACGCTGAGTTCGGAGAAGGAGCTCATGATTCGTCAGCTTGAGCATTACATCAGCGGCTCTCTGTAAGGGGCTTGTCGTGACGGGGTCCGGTCATCGTCTGAGACCGGCGCCGTTCGTGGGGTGTGTAACAGCATCGGACGCTTCCAAGAATGAGGAGTGACAGAATGAAAAATCTCGACGAGTTGCGCAAGTTGAGGGATGAGGCGCGTCAGGTGCTGGACCAGCGCGGCGGCAAGCAGCGGGTCCGTGTGACGGTGTGCATGGGCACCTGCGGCATTGCTGCCGGAGCCCGCGACACGATGCGGGCGTTCATGGACGAGCTGGCGGCCGCCGGCTTGGGCGACGTGGCCGTTACGGCGGCTGGCTGCGCCGGCTTTTGCGAGAAAGAGCCGCTGGTGGAAATTGAGATCAAGGACGAGAAACCGGTGCGTTACGGCCATGTGGATCCCGCAGCCGTCCGACGGATCGTACGGGAGCATTTAGTACAGGGCAAGATTGTGAGCGACCTGATGTTTGCCTGAAGAAGGAGAACCGGACATGGCGAAGGATACGTGTGGATGCGGGGAACGGTGCGTTTCGCCGCTGTACGAGGAACTCGATGCCTTCATTGCGGCGCGCCCCAGGGGACGGGATGCACTGATTCCGGTGCTGCACAAGGCCCAGGCCCTGTTCGGCTATCTGCCCGCCGAGGTGCAGTCGCATGTGGCCCGCGCGCTGGATCTGCCGGTCAGCGATGTGTACGGGGTCGTGACCTTCTATCATTACTTCACGATGACGCCGCGCGGGCGGCACACGGTGAACGTGTGCCTGGGGACGGCCTGCTATGTGCGCGGCGCCAAGAAGGTGGTGGAGGCGCTGTGCGCCGCGCTCAAAATAGACATGGGCGGAACGACCGCCGACCGGCGCTTCTCGCTCACGTCCCAACGCTGCTTCGGAGCGTGCGGTCTGGCGCCGGTCATCATGATCAACGGCGATGTGCATGGCCGGGTGACGTCCAAGAAGATTGCCGGCCTTCTGGCTCGCTACACATAAGGGATACAGAACATGAAGAAGACGGTTAGAACACAGGTGCTGCTGTGCGCGGGCGGATCCTGCATCTCATCGGGGACGCCGAGTGTGCGCGAGGCGTTTGAGACCGCCTTGGACAAGCACGGCCTGAATGACGAGATCGAGGTGATCACGACCGGATGCATGGGCATGTGCGAGATCGGCCCGATCGTTGTGATCTATCCGGAGGGCGTTTTCTACCAGAAGGTAAAGCCCGGAGACGTGGAGGAGATCGTGGCCGAACACCTCCTGAAAGGCCGGGTGGTCGAGCGTCTGTTTTATCGCAAGCCGTCGAGTCAGGAATTGATCCAGACGATCAACGATATTGATTTCTTCAAGTTGCAGCATAAGATCGCGCTGCGCAATTGCGGCCAGATTGATCCCGAGCAGATCCGCGAATATATCGCCATGGACGGCTATGCCGCGTTGGGTAAAGTTCTCACCGAGATGACTCCCGCGGCGGTGGTTGCAGAAGTGAAGGCATCGGGGCTGCGCGGGCGCGGCGGCGCGGGTTTTCCTACTGGGCTGAAGTGGGCGGCGGCGGCGTCGTATCCGTCGGAGATCAAGTATGTGGTCTGCAATGCCGACGAGGGCGACCCGGGCGCGTTTATGGATCGCAGCATCCTGGAGGGCGACCCGCACAGCGTCCTCGAGGCCATGGCGATCTGCGGCTTTGCGGTCGGCGCCCGGCAGGGGTACATCTATGTGCGCGCCGAATATCCGCTGGCGATTGAGCGGCTGGAAAAGGCGATCGCTCAGGCGCGCGAGCTGGGCATGCTAGGCACGGATATTTTTGGAAGCGGCTTTGATTTCGACATCGAGATCCGCATGGGGGCGGGCGCGTTTGTCTGCGGCGAGGAGACGGCGCTGATGCATTCGATCGAGGGCCGGCGCGGCGAGCCGCGGCCCAAGCCGCCCTTTCCGGCGCAGAAGGGACTTTTCGACCGGCCGACGGTGTTGAACAACGTCGAGACGTTTGCCAATATTCCGCACATCATCCTGGCCGGTTCGCAGGCCTTTGCCGCCCTGGGGACCGAGAAGAGCAAGGGAACCAAGGTCTTCGCGCTGGCGGGCGATGTGAACAACACGGGGCTGGTGGAGGTGCCGATGGGCATCTCGCTGGGCACGATCATTTATGACATCGGCGGCGGTATTCCCGGCGACAAGAAATTCAAGGCGGTCCAGATCGGTGGTCCCTCGGGTGGCTGCATCCCCACGGCCTACCTGAATACGCCGGTGACGTATGAGTCGCTGCCGGAACTGGGCGCGATCATGGGCTCGGGCGGATTGGTGGTGATGAACGAGGACACCTGCATGGTGGATCTCGCCCGCTATTTTCTTGAATTCATCGCCGAGGAGTCGTGCGGCAAATGCACGCCGTGCCGGGTCGGGACGCGCATCATGCTCGAGCTGGTCACGAAGATTTGCGAGGGGCGAGGCGAAATGGCCGACCTGACCAGGCTGGAGGAGCTGGCCGATTATGTCCGCCAGGCCTCGCTGTGCGGCCTGGGCCAGACGGCGCCGAATCCCGTGCTCTCGACCCTCCGTTATTTCCGCGACGAGTACATCGCCCACATCCGAGACCACCGCTGCGAGGCCGGGGTCTGCGCCTCGATGATGTATGCGCCCTGCACCAACGCCTGCCCCGCCGGGGTCAATGTGCCCGCCTACATGGCTCTGGTCGCCCAAGGGCGTTATGAAGATGCCTTGCGGGTGCACCTCAAGGCCAATCCACTGCCGTCGGTCTGCGGACGGGTCTGCCCGCAGTGGTGCATCAAGAAATGCCGCCGGGCTGATCTCGAAGGCCCGCTGGCGGTGCGCCTGGTCAAACGATTCATGTCGGACCAGCGCCAGAATTACGACGATTTGTATCCGGAGAAGGCGCCGGACAACGGCCGGCGTGTCGCCGTGGTCGGATCGGGGCCAGCCGGTCTGACGGCGGCGTATTATCTGACGCTGATGGGGTATCGCGTCACCGTGTTCGACCGCCAGCCAGAACCCGGCGGCATGCTGCGCTACGCCATTCCCGAGTACCGGCTGCCGCGCGAGTATGTGGACAAGGAAATCGCAGGGCTGGTCAGACTCGGTGTCGAAATCCGCACCGGCGTGGACGTCGGTATCGATGTGACGCTCGGCGGATTGCGCGCGGAAGGATACGAGGCGATGTTCCTGGCCTGCGGCTCGGGGCAGGAGATTCGTCCAGACATACCGGGCATGGAGCTGAAGGGCGTGTATACCGGAATTGATTTTCTCGAGCGCGTCGCCAAAGGCGAGCCGATCCAGATGGGGCCGGATGTGCTGGTCGTCGGCGGTGGCGACAGCGCGATTGACGCCTCGCGCGTCGCCCGTCGGCGCGGGGCGCGTACCATCACGATTCTCTACCGCCGCACGCGCAGCGAGATGCCGACCAACCCGATCGAAATCCGCGAGGCGGAGCTGGAAGGCAACACCGTCGAGTTTCTCACCAACATCGGCGGCATCGCCGCGCGGGCCGACGGACGCCTGGAGGTCGAGGTCCGCAAGATGCGCCTGGGCGCCTTTGACAAGACCGGTCGGCGCCGGCCGGAGGAGATTCCAAACGCCCAAGATGTGCGCGTGGTAGACAACGTCATCATCGCCATTGGTCAGCGCTGCGACATGGGAGACCTGCTGCGCGACGGGCAGGGGCTGGTGCCCAACGGGTGGGGCGGGATTCAGGCCGACATCCGCACCGGCACCACGGACGCGCCATTCATCTTTGCCGGTGGTGATCTGGTCTCCGGGGCGGCAACGGTCGTGGAGGCGATTTCGGCCGGGCAGATCGGCGCCCGCGCGATCGATCAATACCTCTCGCCGGACGCCGGGCGGGTCTATCCGTGGGAGCATCCCGAAGCCCCCCCGGCACCTGCGGAGAGCGATGGCGAGATCGAGACCATCGCCCCGGTGGCCCAGCCGTTGCTGAGCGCCGCAGAACGCCTGATCACATTGGAAGTAGAACGGACGATCCGGGCGGACGAGGCCCGCTGCGAGGCCGGGCGCTGCCTGCGCTGCGACTACAAGGGATAGAGGGAGGCCGGCATGACAGTAGATTCGATTGTGAAGAAGCACGGCAACGACCGGGAGCATCTGCTTTCGATCCTGCACGACATACAGTCTGGCTCGCCAGACCATTCGCTGCATCGCGAGGCGATCGAAGAGCTGTCGTGCCTCTTGGATGTGCCGATTTCGGATATTGTCGGAACGGCATCCTTTTACACGATGTTCAGTCTCAAGCCCCGCGGTCGCCACATCATCCGGCTGTGCGAGAGCCCCCCCTGTTACATTGCGGGAGAGGAAAACATACTGGCGGCGCTCGAGCGAAAACTGGGTGTGGTGCTGGGCGGAACCACAGCCGATGGTCTATTCACCCTCGAAGCCACGAGTTGCTTGGGGGCGTGCGGTGTGGCGCCGGTGATGATGGTCGATGACGAGGTCTACGGCCACCTGACCGAGGCCAAAGCCGTGGCGATCGTGGAACGTATTGCCGCCGCTCAGGGCTGATCGCGGACGAGCTGACTTCAGGAATGGAAGGAACGAGGCGATGAAGGCAAAACCAAGAGCGTATGTCATGGTGTCCGTGGATGCCAATACGGTGGTGATCGGCGCGCGCGAGGTGAAGAACCGGCTCGCCGCCGAGATCGGCCTGCGCGGCTTGGGCGACGAAGTGCGCGTTGTCGAGACCGGTTCGTTCGGATCGGTCAGTGCGGGCGTCGTGGCGGCGGTGATGCCCGACGGGATCGTGTACGGCCATCTGACGGTGGGATCCATCGCCCGGCTGGTTGAAGAGCATTTCGTCAAGGGCCGCCCGGTGCGCGAGTGGATTCTGCCAGGCGAGCACCCGCTGCCCGATCCCGAAACGGCCGATGCGCGCCAGTTGCAGCATTTCGGCCGCATCGTGCTCGACAACTGCGGCCGGATTGATCCCGATAGCATCGACGAGAGCATCGCCAACGACGGGTATTTCGCGCTGGGCAAGGCCTTGACGGAAATGACGCCGGCCGCCGTGATCGATGGGGTCAAGGCGTCCTGTTTGCGGGGCCGCGGTGGGGCGGGCTTTCCGACCGGATTGAAATGGAGCTTTTGCGCCAAGGAAGTGGCGGACATCAAGTATGTGATCTGCAATGCCGATGAAGGCGAGCCGGGAACGTTCAAGGACCGGTTGATCATGGAGGGCGATCCGCACAAGGTGATCGAGGGGATGGCTCTGTGTGGTTACGCCATAGGCGCGACGCAGGGGTATATCTACATCCGCGGCGAATACCGGCTATCCATCGAGCGGATGCGCGCGGCCATTGACGCGGCCCGCCGGCACGGACTGCTGGGCCGCAAGATTCTGGGCTCTGGATTTGACTTCGACATCGACATCAAGATCGGCGCGGGTGCCTATGTCTGCGGCGAGGAAACGGCGCTGATCGAGTCCATGGAGGGCAAGCGGGGGCTGCCGCGCGTAAAGCCGCCATTTCCGGCGCAGAAGGGTTTCCGCGGCAAGCCGACCAACGTCAACAACGTGGAGACTCTCGCCAGCGTTCCGTTCATTATCCACCACGGTGCCGAAGCCTTCCGCGCGATCGGCGCCGCCGGTATGCCGGGCACCAAGGTTTACACCATACTCGGACACATCGCGCGTCCCGGTCTGATCGAAGTGCCCACCAGCGTGACGTTGCGCGACGTGCTGGAGGATTATGCCGGCGGCATGCGACCGGGCGCGTTTAAGATGGCGCAGCTCGGCGGAACGGCCGGGGAGATCCTCGCTCCGGAAATGCTGGACGTGCCGCTCAACGCCGATGCTCTGGCCAAGACGGGGCATACGCTCGGCTCCGGGGCCATCCTGTTCATGAATGAAAGCGTCGGGGTCTGCGATTTTCTCCACGCCTGCATCAAATTCTTTGCACATGAGTCCTGCGGTAACTGCAACCCGTGCCGCAATGGCATGGCCGTGCTGCTGGAACTGACGGCCCGGCTCAAGGCCGGCAAGGGCTATCCGGGTGATGTCGAGTTGATGGAGGAGCTGGTGATGGGGATGAAGTCGATCGCCTTCTGTCCGCTCGGACAGTCGCCAGCGGCGCCGGTTCTCTCCGCGCTGCGGTATTTTCGTAGCGAAGTGCGCGCGGGTATTGACCCGGATGCCATCCGTCCGAACCCGGAGCATACCTTGCGCACGCTCCTGCAACTGGCTGGATAGGCCATTCACCGGGAAGCGGCATTCGGATTGACAACGGAGCATGCGAATCGCAAGAAAAGGCAATCGAAAAAAGGAGATGGGGTTATGGCGATCAAACTGATGATAGACCAGCAGACCATAGAGGTTCCGGAGGGGACGAACGTGCTGGATGCCGCCGCAGCGGCTGGGGTGAAGATACCGACGTTGTGCCATTTGCCCGGCGTGACCAGCCCGGGATCGTGCCGCGTGTGCCTGGTGGAGATCGAAGGCGCGCGCACGCTGCAACCCGCCTGCGTGACGCCGGTGACCGAGGGCATGAAGGTGCATACCCTCACCAAGCGCGTCCGAATGGGCCGCCGCATGTCGGTGGAACTGCTGCTGGCCAACCATCCGTGGGATTGCAACGCCTGTGTGCGCAACGGCACGTGTGAATTGCAGGCGCTGGCGAAAAATTTGGGCATTACCGACGTACGCTTCCCCTACAGCCGCGCGGAGGTTCCGGTGGACACCAGCACGCCGGCGGTGGTGCGCGACATGAACAAATGCATCCTCTGTCGCCGCTGCGTTGCCGTCTGCCAGAACGTGCAGGGCGTCGGGTCACTGTCGCCACGCTCGCGCGGGTTCGACACGATGATCGGCGCCGGCGCGGGCGAAAATCTGTGCGATGCGGTGTGCGTGCAGTGCGGACAATGCACCGCGGTCTGTCCCGTCGGCGCGCTCTATGAGCAGGATGCGATCGAGGATGTCTGGCGCGCGCTCGAAGATCCCAAAAAGCATGTGGTGGTGCAGACCGCGCCGGCCATTCGCGCCGCGCTGGGCGAGTGCTTCGGACTGGAGCCGGGCGCCTGCGTGACCGGCAAGATGGTTTCGGCGCTGAGGCGTCTCGGATTTGACAAGGTGTTCGACACCAATTTCACCGCTGACCTGACGATCATCGAGGAAGGGCATGAACTGCTGGGGCGGCTGAAGGCGGCGCTGGTGGACAAGACACCCGTTACGCTGCCGATGTTCACGAGTTGCTCGCCGGGATGGATCAACTTCATGGAGTATTTCTATCCCAGCCTGTTGCCCCACCTCTCATCCTGCAAGTCGCCGCAGCAGATGTTCGGCGCACTGGCCAAGACCTACTACGCTCAGAAGGAAGGAATAGATCCGGCCAGCATCGTGGTGGTGTCCGTCATGCCGTGTACGGCCAAGAAGTTCGAGGCCGAACGGGGCGAGATGAACGACTCGGGGTTCAAGGATGTCGATTATGTGCTCACGACTCGCGAGTTGGGACGCATGATCCAGGAGGCAGGCGTTGATTTTCTGAGTCTGCCCGACGAGGAGCAGGACAGCCCGATGGGCATGTCCAGCGGCGCCGCCGATATCTTCGCCAACACCGGTGGGGTGATGGAAGCGGCCCTGCGCACGGTGTACGAGGTGGTGACCGGCCGCGAGTTGCCGACGAAGAAGCTCCATGTGCAGCCGATTCAGGGATTGGAGGGCGTGAAGGAGGCGGCGCTGACTTTTGAGAACTGCCTGCCGGATTGGGCCTTTCTCAATGGCGTGACGGCCAAGGTCGCCGTGGCTCATGGGCTTTCCAACGCCCGCAAGGTGTGCGATCTGATTGTCGCGGGCAAGGCCGACTACCACTTCATCGAAGTCATGTGCTGCCCCGGCGGCTGCATCGGCGGCGGTGGACAGCCGCGAATGACCACCGACAGCGTGCGCCGGGCGCGGATTCAGGCGGTCTACAAGGAGGATGAGGGGCGGCCGATGCGCAAGTCCCATGTCAATCCGGCGATTACCGAGATTTACAAGGAGTTCCTTGGATCTCCTCTGGGCAAGAAATCGCATCATCTGCTGCACACGCACTATCAACCCCGCGGACAGGCGCCCGAGCCGGCAAAGCCTGCGAAGAAGAAGGCCAGCCGCAAGAAGGCGCAAGCGTAGAATTTCGGGTTGGGATCAGCCGAGAAAGAGCAGAAGACTGTGAGGCTGTGAGACTGTAAGGCTGTAAGGATTGGGATGCCGTCGGTTATGCAAATGGTGCTGTTCACCTTTGGGTGCGCGAGAATCAAACGGTAACCTGTTCATTTTCAAACTGATAGCCTTACAGCCTTACAGTCTCACAGTCTCACAGTCTTACCAAGGATCAACCGATGTCGGCTTCACAGCGGCTGATGAAGGCGCGCAGAGCCGTGAGGGATGTTGTGGTGTTGAGGTCGCCCAGAACCTCGCGGATTTCGCGGCGGCTGAGGGTGTAGCCGCGCGGAGCGACTGCTGCGGCGTCGCGCCGGGTGCGCTCGATGATCAGCTCATAGTCACCCGCAAAAGTCATGGCACTGACCCATAAATCGGCAAGGTCTCCGATCGGAGGAGTGTCGAGGTGGCGCAGGTCGAATGTCGCCTCGATGCGGGTGCCGCGGCCGGGTTCGGAGTCGGCCAGCCAGTGTCCGCCGGCGGTGGTGGCGCAATGCGCGAGCAGGGGAATGCCGAGACCCATCGTGCGCCCCGGATGCTTTTTGGAATCGGCGGCGAACGGATTCTGGCAGGCCTCGAGCTGTGCGGGGGTCATGCCACAGCCGTTGTCTTCCACGCTGAACAAGCAGGTTTCGGACGTTTGGTCGCACCGCATGCGGATGGTATCGGCGCGCGACTCCACGGCATTTTGCACGATTTCCATCATGTAATCGCACAGTGTAAAATGCACAGACGCCTCCTTGAATTGCGCTGGATTATACTCCGAGCCCCGAACCGGCGCAACATCGGACTGAGGCGCATGTCGGACTGAGGCGCATATTCAAAAGGGAGTTGAATCCCCCGGAGAAATGGCCTACACTACTGCATTGTGATGCGTAGGTGTTGATGCAGCGAAAATAATAAAACGCGCAGTTGCCGCAGAGAATCGGCAGTTAATTGAGGAAAAATGGCATGCGCACATTGGTTGACACGGTTACTCGAAGGCGATTATGGTCAGAACAAGGAATGTCGAACCAACGAGTGCAGGCGACGGCCCGAAACGTGCCGCGCTTGATCCGTGACGTTACGAATGAAGTGGGGTTGAATAACAGGAGACTGGATGATGAAACTTGAAGCGGTTGTCGGTGCGCTGAAATGCCAGGTGATTCACCGGGGCGGTAATTTTGATTCCAAGGATATCCGAAACGTGGTGGCATCGGATCTGATGAGCGATGTTCTGGTGGTGGACAAGGACCATTTGCTGCTGGTGACCTCGCTGCCTTCGGATCAGACCATCCGCACGTCGGATATTGTGGGCGCCCACGCCGTGTTGGTGGTGAACAACAAGACCCTCCCGGCCAGCATGGTGGCGCTGGCACAGGAGATGGACGTGACGCTGATGCAGTCGGCGGTGTCCAAATTTGATGCGTGTGTCATGATCGGCAAACTCATGAATCCCCCATGAAGACGATCCCCGTCAATCCCGAGCAGTCCCCGCTGGTGATCCTAGATCTTCTTTTCAAACTGAAGATCAAGGATGTGATGTCCTCGCCGGTGATCACCGCCGTTCGTAAGGATTCCCTGCGCACGGTGCAGCATCTGATGCGCGACAACCGGATCAGCGGCGTGCCGGTGGCGGAACGCGGGCGCCTGTTCGGCATTGCCAGCATCGACGACATCATCAGGGCGCTGGAGGGCGGCTATATTGATGATCCGGTTGAGCGCCACATGACGACTCAGATGGTGGTGCTGGAGGACGACATGCCGCTTTCCTTCGGCATCTCGTATTTCGAAAAATTCAAATTCGGGCGGTTTCCGGTGCTGAACAAGGAGAATCGGCTGGTGGGGATTCTTTCGAGCCGCGATGTCAGCGCCTCGCTGCTGGTGGAGTTGCACAACGAGTATCACAAACTGGAAGCCAAGTTGCCCGTCTCGGCGATTCGGGATGTCAATACGGTGACGCGGGGATTTCGCGTGGAACGGTATGATTTTGAAAACGCCGGGAAAGCGGCTCATGCGATCAAGAAGATCTTGTCGGAACAGAATTACCCGCCGGCGTTGATCCGTCGGGTGGCTGTGGCCGCCTACGAGATGGAAATCAACCTGGTGGTGCATTCGCTGGGAGGCACCTTTACCTTTCATATGGATCCGGAAAAAGTGGAATTGCTGGCCGTGGACGAGGGACCCGGAATACCGAATGTGGAGCAGGCGATGCAGGAGGGGTTTACCACGGCGAACGAATGGATCAAGTCGCTGGGTTTCGGCGCCGGCATGGGCTTGAACAACATTCGGCGCAATGCCGATGATTTTGACATTCAATCGGCGGTCGGACGAGGAACAACGGTACGGGCGACTATCCTGCTGCCTACCGGGAAGGACGCGCCGCCCCAGACGCCGTAGCGCGGAGGAGCAGATGATCAAGGAACTTTCAGTGGAGGCGCTGCGGTGCGTGGAAGGCTGGCGCTGTGTTCAGGACGCGTGTGCGGCCACGCGGGTGGAGGAGGGGTTCACGTCGGACCTCCTGAGCGACATCATGGCCAACGCGCCAGCGCAATCGGTGTTGGTGACCCTGCAATCGCACCTGAATACAGTGGCCGTGGCCTCGCTGGCCGGAGTCCGGGCCATTGTTCTGTGCAGCGGACGCGAGGCGCCGCCGGACATGCTGGAGGCGGCGCGCCGGGAAGGCATTGTACTGCTGCAGACCCACGACAACCAGTACCAGGCGTCGGTCAAGCTGGAAGCGGCGTTCCGGTCTGGATGCGTCGGCTCATGAAACTGGATCTGCACATTCATTCCTGCGTATCGCCCTGTGGCGCGCTGGCCATGTCGCCGGCGGCGATCGCGGTGGCGGCAGTGGCGGCCGGAATGGATGGAATCGCGCTGACCGATCACAACACCGCATTAAATACGCCAGCCTGCGCCGAGGCGTGCCGGCGTGCCGGTCTGGCGTTTTTGGCAGGCGTGGAAGTCTGCACCGCAGAGGAGTTGCATGTCCTGTGTCTGTTCGACTCGGTGGAGGTGGCGCTGGCGTTCGGCTCCGAGCTGTATGCGCAACTGCCGCGGGTGCTGAATCGTCCCGATAAAATGGGGGATCAGATCTACGTGGATGTTGATGAGAACATTCTCGGCGAGGTCGAACTTTATCTGGGAACCGGTTGTGCCTGGTCTCTGACCGATGTCTGCCACCGTGTTCAGGCGCGAGGCGGGCTGTTCATTCCGTCGCATGTGGATCGTCCTCATAACAGTTTGCTTTCGCAACTGGGACGGATACCCGATCTGCCCTACGACGCCCTGGAAGTGACGCCGGGCTATGCGGCGGCGGGCATTCCGCAATCGGTGTGGCGGCGCTACCCGTGGATCATGGCGTCTGACGCGCATCATCTCCGGGATATCGGCCGGCGATTTGTGGAGCTTGACGTGGCATCCTGTGATGTGAGGCATGTGCGGGAGGCCTTGGCCGCCACGCGGCTCGGCAGTTGAATTCACCACGAAGGCCACGAAGTGCACGAAGAGATATGAAGAGGCGCTTGCAAAACCTCCGATTTGTGCAAGCGGATGGTTCAGGAAAAGCGCGAAGCGAGGGTGACGCGCCCCGTGTCCGGCCCGATCCGCCACGCACAGGCTCGTCACACACCTGCCACGTCAGGTTTCATCCCTCTGCCTGAACGAGTGCATTCCTTCACACACTCGGAATCGCCCTTTCGCCGCCAAATATTTCCTTCGTGCTCTTCGTGTTCTTCGTGGTGTAAACTGCCGGATTTAGGATCGACCCCTCCGGGCGTCGTCTACCGGAGCGCAAGCAAGCCGGTCGCGATAAGGCCCGCGCCAATCAGCAGCGAGACGGCACCGCCGGTCAGTCGAAGGGCCGGGGAACGCGCGGCGGCATGGCAGGCCCTCCGCACGTACCACGGGTAGAGCATGAAGATCATTCCCTTGATGAGCGCCAGATAGGCGACGCCGACCAGCACCAGACGCCAGGACGACGGGTGCGCGCGGCAGACCAGCAGCAGAGGCGCTGGAAAGAGCAT
Organism: Akkermansia muciniphila; assembly: GCA_945870025.1. GTDB lineage: Bacteria > Verrucomicrobiota > Kiritimatiellia > RFP12 > JAAYNR01 > VGWG01. The sequence goes on along the minus strand of CAMBQN010000032.1, from coordinate 2,693 downwards.
CAGGATGCCGCCCCAGGCGCGACAGGCGAGCAGGTCGTCCAGCCAATACCAGCTCAGCGGGATGCAGACCAGAACCACCAGCGGCAGATAGCGCTTAAACGGATCAAGGAAACTGAGCGGCATGGCCCACACCGCCCATCCCGCGCCCGCCCAGGCCAGCACGGCCAGCAAGCGCCCTGTCCAGACACTGCGCGGAAAGTGTTGCAAGGCGGCGGCGGCGTGGCGGCCACCAACCAGCAGGAAGACCCCGGGGACGATGAGCAGCGTACCTAGCATGAGCGACCAGTGGAAGGGTGTGGGCATGGGCAGAACTTTCGAGGCGGATTTTTAGTTATCGTGAGCCAGATCGTCGATCTTCTTGTCGACGCCGAAGACGAGCAAACGGTCTTCACGCTGGATCTTATCGTCGCCGTTGGCGATGATGAGTTGACGGGGAAGGCGGGGATCATCTGCCAGCCGGCGGATGGCCAGCACGGTGACGCCGTATTTCTGACGCACGGCGGCTTCGGCTAGAGTCTTGTCGATCAGGAATTCGGGCGCGGCGACTTCGGCGACGCTGACCCCGTCCGCGATTTCGAACAGGTCGATCGGGTTGCGGGCGAGCAGCGAGCGGGCCAGACGGGTGGCGCGGTCTTTGTTCGGATAAACCACGATGTCAGCGCCGACACGCTTCAGCACCTTGCCGTGCATGTCGGAGACGGCCTTGGCGACGACCGTGGGGATGCCCAGTTCCTTGCAATTGACCGTGGCCATGATGCTGCCTTCGACGTTGCTGCCGATGGCGACAACCACAGTGTCGCAATCCTGGAAGCCGGCGTCGGTCAGCGCGCGGGGATTGGTGGCGTCGCCCTGAACGGCCTTGGTCACATATTCCGACATCTCCTGAACCGTCTCGCGGTTCTGGTCAATCAAGAGGACCTCGGCCCCTTTCTCTGCAAGCGATCCCGCGAGTGACTGTCCGAAGCGTCCCGCACCGATGATGCCGATTCGTTTCATGGTTGTATCCCTCGTTGTGTTTGCCAAAATCCGCTCAGCCGACGACGACCTCTTCCTCGGGGTAGCGTATCCGCTGTCCGACTTCCTGCGTGCCGATCACCAGCGCCGCAGTCAGCGGCCCGATTCGGCCGATGAACATGCACAGAATGATGATCAGCCGGCCGGCCGACGTCAGATTGGGGGTCGTATCGAGCGAAAGCCCGACTGTGCCGAAGGCCGAGACGGTCTCAAACAACAGACGGTCTGAGACGTCGGTGCCGACGGTCGGAGCTTCGGTGAGCAGGAGCAGACTGAAAAAAAACAAGACCGCGAAAATACTCAGCGCGAAAATCACGGTCGCCTCACGCACCACCGCGAGCGGTATGGTGCGATCGTTTAGATGGGTTTCACGGCGGCCGCGAAGCATCGCCGCAATGGTGAGGATGAGGACGACTAGGGCGGTGATCTTGATGCCGCCAGCCGTCGAACCCGGCGCTCCGCCTATGAACATCAGGGGGATGTGTAAAAAACGGCCGGCGACCGAGAAGGACTCCATCGGCACGACGTTAAACCCCGCCGTCCGGGGGGTCACGGCGCTGAAAATGGCGCTGGTCAGCTTGGTCTCCATCGGCATCCCCGCAAAGGCCCCATTCCAATCGGTGGCCAGAAACAGAAGGGTGGAACTTAGCAGCAGCAACACCGTGGTGACCAAGACGAGCCGGGTGTGGAGGGATACCCGACCGCGGGTCTTGCGGTTTCGGCGCCAGAATTTGAATGAACTGAGATTATAGATGACCAGAAATCCAAGTCCGCCGAATACGATGAGCGCGCAAATCGTGCCCAGATAGAGTGGATCGCTTTGGAAGGCGATCAGCGAATCGCTGTGGAGCGAAAACCCGGCATTGCAGTAAGCGCTCACGGCGTGAAAAATCCCGTAGTAGGCGGCATGTTCGGTAGTGTAGCCCGTTCCGATGTAGCGCCAGGCGAGGATGGCCGCGCCCGCGCCTTCAAAGACCAGGGTGAACAGCAGCGAGCGCCGCAATAGGGATGGAAGGCCACGGACTTCTTCGATGCCGAATGAGTTGATCAGCACGAATTCGTTCTGCACGCTGAGGCGACGGCCGACCAAGACGAGGAGGAAGGTGCCCAGCGTCATGATGCCGATGCCGCCGAACTGGATTAGGGACAGAATGACGATCTGGCCGAAAAACGAAAAATGGATGCCCATGTCAACCACCGCCAGGCCGGTCACGCAACAGGCGCTCGTTGCGGTGAAAAGGGCCGTCAGCACATCCGTCCACCGGCCCGTCGCCGAAGCCCACGGCGTCATGAGCAACACGGTACCGATCAGAATGGTCCCGGCAAAAGCACCGGCGATCAGCCATTGGGGCTTCAGGATGACCCGTTTGCGCGCCTTTTTAAGAATATCCTTCATGCTCAGTAGACGCGAATCACGAGAAAAAACTTCTCTTATGTGCGGCCATGGAAACTAACTCCGTCAAATTGCGAGTTTGAAGTGTGATTGAGATGAGCTAAAAAGTCAAGATATTCAACAATCGCGCCAGCAATTCGGGTGCAAAGTCATTTTTTTGTGGATCAGGCCACTTTCACCTGTTGGTGGTCCCCGATGATATACTTCCAGAGATCATCGTATCGGCCTGACATGTAGGCGATACGGAACTGAAGCAGTGCTTTTATCCCTTTCTTGGACCAGAGCA
>CAMBQN010000031.1 GCA_945870025.1 Akkermansia muciniphila | reverse complement strand
GAAGCCTGGCCCCTGGACTGTTTGGATCGTGGATGACAATCTTAAACTTGAGTCCAATCGCATCGAAATCCCGCTTGTCTTCACGGCTGATTCAATTGCCGCCTGCATCGAAGTGGCCACCGACAACAAGCAACCGTTGTACAAGCGGAAGAAACACGCAAAATGGTTGCAGAAAATTATGCCTGATTTGAATTTGCGCTGGACCTCCGAGGATATGCCTGCAGACAAGAGATTGGAAATGGAGCCTGACATTATGAAGGGACTTCAGTCATACAAGGTGTTTTTAAACGATCCAAATAACGCAGGTGTCGTTGAGACGGCGATTCAGAATATTAACGATGACCCAGATGACAATAAAGGTTCTCAATTACAAAATGACGGGAGTTTGTGATTGCTTCAAAAAACTGCAAAGAAGCAACGTGGAGGCCCAGCGGTTCCAAATCACCCCATTCTTCGGGCCTGTATGGTGGGGAAGGGGACATGGTGGGGAAGGGGACAGGGAAACCGCGCCAACGAAATAGACAAGACGAATGCCCCTAGGAACTGCGCGAAGCGGGTAGGGCAGCGGCGTCCCCGCCGCGCCGCAGATCAAGAAGAAGGCCCACAGGAAATGCGCGAAGCGGGTCTGTGTGCAGGGGAAGGGGACAGAGAAATTGAGTCAGGATACAGCGGGGATCAGTAGGCGCTGGAAGTGTCCTCTGTTTTTGGGATCAAAACACCATGAAGTCTAATCGCCTGCTACCATTGGCTATTCTCGTCGCTGCGGCCGGTATCGTCGCCTTCACAATCATCCGCACACGGGCGCCGGGCTTGGCGAGACGCGCTTCTGTCGTGTCAGTGCAGGTGAACCAGACGCCGGTTGTGGATGGTGTTCCGGACGCCGCCACGAATCAACCCGGCCAGGCCGGAACCGGCGTGATTCCTGTCGAGAAGCTTCCGGCGGGCTGGACGGATTTCAGAACCATCACCGAGCAGGAGCGCTTGAACCGGGTAACGGCGGCGATGGAGAATCATACGCTGCCGGCCGACGTGCTGGCGTTTTTCGAGAAGGAGCTTTTCAACCGTCAGCACTGGGACGTGACCCGCAACAACATGGCCAATGCCCTAGTCTGGCAGGAGTCGCCCAATCCGCGCTTGCACGAGTTTTTCGCCAAGATGCTGGCGGACGAGTCCGAAAGTCCGGTCTGGCGCGATTACTGTCTTCAGTTTCTCTCTGAGTGTCTGAAATCTTCATCCGATCCCGATGCCATCAAATCGCTTCTGACACGCTACGCGCAGGGCAAGGATGGTTTGGCGGGGACGGCCATTGTGAATGTCGGATTGCAGGAAGCGGCGGGGCGGATGAAGCCGGACGAGACGTTCAGTCAGCAACTGGAGGCGCAACTGGCCGACCCGGAGGTCGTCATTCCGACCAAGCTCAGCATCCTGGCGATGATCGGCAAGCGCAACGATGTTCGCCTCCTTCCGCTGGTCCGCACCTACGCCACGAACACGACCGACAGCCTTCGCCGCTGTGCCATCGCCACGCTCGGTCAGATCGGCGATCCCTCCGACCTCCCCCTGATCCGCGCTGGCCTGACCGACCCCAATCGTTCGGTTCAAATGGCCGCTGACGCGGCGTTGAAGGCAATGGAGCGGCGTAAGTAGGGCATGCAGCCAGAGAGAAGGAAAGCGTAAAGAGAGTGTGTGAGTGTGTGGGTGAAGGCGCGAAGCGGGGCGACGGCGTCCCGCTGAAGAGAAAAGCTGAAAACTGAAAAGCTGAAAGCTGAAAGGCGCTGCGCGCAAGGGATCAGGGAAGGCGCGAAGCGGGGGCGACGGCGTCCCCGCTGAAGAGAAAAGCTGAAAACTGAAAAGCTGAAAGCTGAAAGGCGCTGCGCGCAAGGGATCAGGGTCAGCGAGAAGCGAGGTAGACGCTTGCTGCAGACCGGCAGGCATCTCCATTATCAGCGGCGCGGCGGGGACGCCGTCGCCTCGTGCGTTGCGCGGACACCGATTGCCTTTTATCCTAAACCTGATACGCGCATTCGCCGATGGGTTTCCCCTGCCCTCGGAAAATCAGTTCGAAATCGGTCTGTTCCTCTGGCTTGCGCGGAATCGGCGCGGCTTCCCGATAGCGTGTATCCCGCGCAAATGCTTTGCGAATCGCCTCAAAATAGTCGAGGTGGTCGGTGGCGATCTGCACCGTGCCGCCGGTCTCCAGCCGGTCGTGGAGTATGTCGAGAAATTCCGGAGAGAAAAGGCGCCGCTTATGGTGGCGGCGCTTCGGCCACGGGTCTGGGAAGTGAATGTAGACGGTGCGGATGCGTTTGGGTGGCAGCAGAAATTGCAGGGCGTAGAACGCCTCCAAACGGATGATGCGCACATTGGCAAGCCCGTTGCGCGTCAGCTTGCTATCGATCTTGCGGACGCGCCCCAGCAACCGCTCGATGGCCAGGTAGCACACATCGGGATTGGCCGAGGCACGCGCCAGCAGGAAGCGTCCCTTGCCCGCACCGACGTCGACCTCCAGCGGTGCGCCCGGCGCGAAGATCGCGTCAACCGGCAACGGCTCGGTGATCGAGGTGGGCGTGAGGATGCTGGTTGCCATTAATCCAACTGCCCGTTGCGCAGACCCAGAGGCAGGGGCGCGGGTTGCTGGCATGCCGACCGGATCATGACGGCCCTGCCCGATGTGGAGGCGTCCTCAAAGGCCAGCATCACATCCAGGACGTGCATCGCCAGCTCTCCCGATGCGCGGTGGCGCCGTTTGCCGGCAATGGCGGCGGCCATGTCGGCCACGCCGATGCCACGGCTATTTTCGGCATAACCGTGCGTGAGGGGCATCGCCATCCACTCCGCCGTGTCGTGGCGCTTGACGCGGACCAGCCCGCCAAACCCGTTCGGATCGGGAACGGAGATCGATCCCTCGGTGCCGTAAATCTCGATGCAGGGCAGGGTATGGCCCCAGATGTCGAAGCTGGTGACGAGCGTTCCCACCGCGCCGTTGGCGAAGTCCAGGATACCCGCGATGTGAGTCGGGGTCTCCACCTTTACGACCTTGCCGAACTTCGGCTGGCTCGTGATCGTCCGGGTGGGGAAGGTGGCCCGTGCCGAGCCGGTGACGCGTGTGATCGGGCCGATGAGATTGACCAGCGCGGTCAGGTAGTAAGGCCCCATGTCGAGCATCGGACCGCCGCCGCGCTCATAGTAAAACTCAGGCGAGGGATGCCAGGTTTCGTGGCCATGGCATAGCATGAAGGCATGGGCCGCAACCGGCCGGCCGATCCAACCGTCGTCAATCAGCTTGCGGCAAGTCTGGATGCCGCCGCCCAGGAACGTGTCGGGCGCGGAACCGACGCGGACGCCCGCCTTGGCCGCTGCCTGCATGATTGCGAGCCCCTCCTTGCGGGAGATGCCCAGCGGCTTCTCGCCATGCACATGCTTACCCGCTCGGATCGCGGCCAGGGCGACAGCGGCATGCGCCTTGGGAACCGTGAGATTGACGACAATCGCCACGTCGGGGTCGGCTAGAAGCGCTTTGACCGAACAGGCTTTGGGCACGCCGAATTCGGCGGCCTTCGCCTCGGCGCGTTCGGGAAGCAAATCCGCGCAGGCGACCACTTCGGTATTGACGAAGGTCTTCGTCAGGTTCTGGAAATAAATATCGCAGATCGAGCCACAGCCGATAATGCCCACTTTAACTTTGTTATTCATAGATCCTCCAAGGAGACGGGGTGTGAAATGCGGAAAATGATGTCATGCAAACGGCGGAAAGTCAATAAGCCTTATCATGCGGGTCTCCGTGAATTAGCATGCAGTCGCCGTAACTGAAAAATCGGTAGCCTGCGTGGATAGCAGCGGCATAGGCGTCCAGCGCCTGGGTCTGGCCGGCAAAGGCCGCAACCATCATCAGCAAGGTTGACCGGGGCAGATGAAAATTGGTGAGCATGGCGTTGACGACGCGGAAGGTGTAGGGCGGATAAATGAAGAGGTCGCTGCGTCCGGAGCACGCCTCAATGACGCCGTCATGCGCGGCCGCGACAGTCTCCAGCGTGCGGACGGAGGTCGAGCCGACCGCCACCACCCGGCCGCCGCGTGCCCGGCACGCCCGGATCGCGTCGGCCGTCTCGATCGGCACCGTGTAGCGTTCGGCGTCCATACGATGCCCCTCCACCGTCTCGGACGTGACCGGCCTGAACGTACCGATCCCGACATGGAGCGTCACGGTCGCGCACGTGACGCCCCGGCTTCTGATCTGATCGAGCATCGCTTCGGTCAGGTGCAGGCCGGCCGTGGGAGCCGCCACGGCACCGACATTGCGCGCGTAAACCGTCTGATACCGCGCGCGGTCGAGGTGTTGCCGGGCGTCATCGCCAGCCGCGCGATGTATGTAGGGCGGCAGTGGCGTAGTGCCGAAGCGATCGAGCAGGAGCTCCAGGGGTTCGTGCAAATCGAACCCGATCACGGCCTGCCCGCCTTCGCCCCGCGTCAGGATATTGGCCGTCAGGGCCCCGTTGCCGAAAACCGCGCGCAATCCGGATCGCACCCGTCTGCCGGAACCCACCAGCACACGCCACTGCATGTCGGACGTTCCCTCGCGTTCGAGCAGCAGGAACTCCACTGCGCCACCGGTATCCGCCCACCGGCCCAGTAACCGGGCCGGAAAAACCTGGGTGTCGTTCAAGACCAGGAGGTCACCGTCCTGAAGAAAATCGGGCAGATCGGCAACCCGCCGATGCGCCAGCGCACCTGTCCGGCGGTCCAGCACCATCATCCGCGAAGATCCGCGCACGGCGGGCGGCTCCTGCGCGATCAGTTCCGGCGGCAACACATAGTCGAAATCAGACGTTTGCATGGCGGCAATACAGGAAACGCTAGAAGGGATCAGCCCTTTGCGGCAAGGTAACGCTCGACTTCCAATGCCGCCATGCAGCCGGTTCCCGCTGCCGTGACCGCCTGCCGGTAGATGGGATCCTGCACATCGCCGGCCGCAAACACGCCATCTGCCGAGGTCCGCGTGTTCTGCGTCACGATATACCCCGCGTCGTCACACGTGACGGCTGCCCGGAACGGTTGCGTACTGGGCGTATGGCCGATCGCGATGAACAGACCGGAGACCGGTATCTCGCTCCGTTCGCCGGTCTTGATGTTCTGCACTACGACGGCGGTGACCTCCTTCTTCTGCGGATCGAGCACCTCGGCCACCGTGCTGTCCCAGACCACTCGGATGTTGGGCGCCGCCAGCACGCGCTCGACCATGACCTTCGACGCGCGGAATTCGCGGCGCCGGTGAATCAGCGTCACGGTTCGTGCGATCCGCGACAGATACAACGCATCTTCCATCGCGGTGTCGCCTCCGCCCACCACCGCCACATCCTGGTCGCGGTAAAACGCACCGTCGCACGTTGCGCACCCCGAGACGCCGTGGCCGATCAGCGCCTGCTCGGAAGGCAGACCCAGATAGCGAGCGATGGCGCCCGTGGCGATGATCACTGTTCGTGACAACAACTCCCCGTTCGTGGCGAACGAAAGCCGTTTCACGTCACCGCCGAAATCACACCCGCTCACCTGATCCATCATGAAGAGGGTGCCCATGCGCTCGGCCTGCTTGCGCATGGCCATGACCAGATCGTAACCGTTGATGGCGTCTTCGAATCCGGGATAGTTCTCGACATCGGTCGTCTGCGTCAGTTGTCCGCCGGGTTGCTGGCCCTCGATCACCATCGGATTAAGATTGGCCCGCGCGCAATAAATGGCCGCCGTCAATCCCGCGGGACCGCTCCCGACAATCACCACGTTTTCCATAAAAGACGTCTCCGCATCCGGTTAGGTGTAAAGGCGGATTTCATCCACCGTCGTATAGCCGTCCAGCACGTTACGTATGCCATCCTCGCGCATGGTGCGCATGCCCATCGCACGCGCCTTTTCACGGAGGAAGAGGGTTGGCTTTTTCTCGTTGATCAGCTCGCGAATATCGTTCGAAACCCGCAGATACTCGTAGATGCCTTTGCGCCCCTTGTAGCCGGTGCTGTTGCACGTCTGGCAGCCCCGCCCGTAATAAAACGGGCGCGAGCCGACATCCGGCCGGGTTAAATTCAGGCTGCGCAGTGTTTCGTCGTCCGGCTCATACGCCGTCTTGCAATTCAGGCAGATGGTACGAAGCAGTCGCTGGCCCAGAACAGCCTCTAATGTCGAGGCGATGAGATAGGGCTCGACCTCCATGTCGATCAGACGCGTGATGGCGCCGGCGGCATCGTTGGTGTGCAGCGTGCTAAAGACTAGATGCCCTGTCAACGAGGCTTCGATGGCGATTTTGGCGGTTTCCAAATCACGAATTTCACCAATCATCATCACATCGGGATCCTGACGCAGAAACGCCCGCAAAGCCAAGGGAAACGTGTTGCCCGTCAGCGGATTGATGGGCACTTGGACGATGCCGTCAATATCGTATTCAACGGGCTCTTCGGCGGTCAGCAGTTTCTGGTCGATGGTGTTGATCCGCCGTAGACAGGAATACAATGTGGTCGTCTTGCCACAGCCGGTCGGGCCGGTCGCGATGATGATGCCGTTGGGCTTTTCGATGTCGATGAAGAGATCATTCAAGACATCTTCCGGCATGCCCAGGGTGTCGAGATTCAGAGAAACCACGCTTTGGTCCAACACGCGCAGCACCACGCTTTCGCCAAAACGGGTCGGTAGACAGGAGACGCGCAAGTCAATATGCCGGCCGGCGACCGTGATGGCGATGCGTCCGTCTTGCGGCATTCGGCGTTCGGCAATATTCAGGCCGGACATGACCTTGACGCGCGAAATGATCGGTGTGGCCAGGCGTCTCGGTGGCGGTGCCATCTCATAGAGCGCGCCGTCCACACGGTAGCGGATGCGGAACTCCTTCTCGAAGGGTTCAAAATGGATGTCTGATGCGCGGGCCATGACCGCATTATACAAAACCAGGTGAACAAACTTAATGATCGGCGCGGAACCGGCAGCCTCGGCAATCCCTTTGTCATCAACCTCTTCGCCTATGGCCAAGGCAGGATCGCGCGAGATTTCGCCCTCCAGGCTGTTCAACAATTCGGCGACGGTTGCGCTGTCATCCCCATAAAACTCGGTGACGCGATCATGGATATCGCCTTCGCGGGCCATCACGAAGGAAACGTCCTTGGTCAGGACAAACATGATCTCATCCATCGCATGCGGATCGATGATCGTCGACGTGGCCAAGGTCACGGCCCCGATTCCCGTGCGTATGGGTATTACGTTGTACATCCGAGCCACACTGGCAGGGATGCACTTGATCACCGTCTGGGGAATGGTCAATTGCGTGAGATCGACAACTTCGCACCCCTGATAGGCCGCCATCATTCCCAGCAGGTCGTTTTCGGTGACAAACTCGCTGTCCAGCAAAAGTCGCCGCACCGGTTTTCCGGAGCGTTTATTTTCATCGAGCAATTCCTGCGCCTGCTGTTCGTCAACCAAGCCATTGGTGATGGCCAAATCGAGAACGGGATCAAAATCGAGATGTCTGCTCATATCATCGCTCCCGTGCTTCCATGTCCTTCTTCAACGTAGCGACCAACATGTCGGGGTCTTGGGACTTGGTCACCAGATCGTCATAATGTATTTTCCCTGCCAGATAGAGTTCGAGCAGATGGGAATCAAGCGTTTTCATGCCGAACTTCGTTCCCGTCTGGATGTCGGATGCGATCTGGAACGTTTTATTGTCGCGAATCCGCGAGCGGATGGATGGCGTCGAGATCATCACTTCAAACGCGGCGACGCGGCCCGGCTTGTCGGCCCGTGGGAGCAGCAATTGGGAAATGACAGCGACGATGCTGACCGCAAGCTGTGTCCGCACCTCTTCCTGCTCGTTGGTTGGGAACGCATCGACAATACGGTCAACGGTGGCCGCGGCGCCCGTCGTGTGCAGCGTGGCAAAGACCAGATGGCCGGTTTCGGCCGCCGCAATCGCTGCCCGCATAGTTTCCAAGTCACGCATTTCACCGACCAGAATGACGTCCGGGTCCTGTCGCAGCGCCCGGCGCAGGGCCTCCGCGAAATTGGGGACGTCCGCGCCGATTTCGCGTTGTGTCACAAGCGCCTTCTTGTGATTGTGGAAATACTCGATCGGATCTTCCACGGTGATGATGTGGCAGTCGCGCGTATCGTTGATGATGTTGAGCATGCTCGCGAGCGTCGTCGTCTTTCCCGAGCCGGTAGGACCGGTGACCAGAATCAGGCCGCGGGGTTTGTACAGCAACTCGCGCACCTGCTCGGGGAAGCCGATTTGTTCGAGGGTCAGCAGCGTCGTCGGCAGCAACCGCATCACGATGCCGATGTTTCCCCGTGTGCGGAATATGCTTACGCGAAACCGCCCCTGATCGCCAAAACTCAAGCCGAAGTCGACGCCGCAGTCATCGTGGACGCTGCGCTGCTGAGCCTCCGAGGCAATGCGAATCATGAAGTTCTGCGTGTCTTCCGACGTCAGCACCGGTAGATCGAGCGGCATCAGAGAGCCGTGTATGCGCAAAACGGGCGGCGCGCCGACACGCAAGTGCAGATCCGAACCGCCCTCATCGATCGTCAACTGCATCAGCGCATCAGCGTCCAGGTTGTTGTCGTTCATTAGTCTGCATCTCCCATGGTAGCCTTGAGCACCTCTTCGATCGTTGTCATGCCCGATGCGACCTTCAACAGGCCGTCTTCCCGCAATGTGCGCATGCCCATTTCGCGGGCGCGCTGCCGGAGTCCGACCGCGGACTGATGGTCGAAGATCATCCGCTGAATCACGTCATCGACGACAAAAATCTCGAATATTCCCTTGCGTCCCTTGTAGCCGCTCAGGGAACAGGCCGGGCACCCGTGGCCGTGCCGCAGCTCGGCATTCGCCAACCCTTTTGCCAGAGGACCCAACATCTTGCATTCTTTCTCGGTCATGGTGTGTGACTCCCCGCACATTTTGCACACACACCGGACTAACCGCTGGGCCATGGCCGCCTGAAGCGCCGATGCCACCATGTACGGCTTGACGCCCAGATCGAGCAGACGCGTTACCGCGCTGGGGGCGTCGTTGGTGTGCAGGGTGCTAAACACCAGATGGCCGGTCAACGCCGCCTCCATGGCGATATCCGCCGTTTCCTTGTCACGAATTTCGCCGATCATCACCACGTTTGGTGCCTGGCGCAGAATGGATCGCAAGGCGACGGAGAACGTCAGGCCGATGTCCTCCAGAATCTGAACTTGGTTGACCCCCGTCATCAGGTACTCAATCGGGTTTTCAACGGTGATAATTTTGCGATTAGGCTGGTTGATCTGTCCTAGACAGGCATAGAGCGTGGTCGTCTTGCCCGAACCGGTGGGGCCTGTCACGAGAAGCACCCCGTGTGGGCGTTTGATCAAGCGCTCAAACTGCTGCTGGTCGTCGAGCAAAAAACCCAGTTCCGGCAAACCCAGAACCAGGCTCTGCTTGTCAAGAATACGCATCACGATGCTTTCGCCGTGATTGGTCGGTATGCAGGAAACGCGTAGATCCAGGCTCCGGCCGCGGAAGGGAATTTCAATGCGCCCGTCTTGCGGAATGCGCTTCTCGGAAATCTTCATCCCGGCCATGATCTTAATGCGCTGCAGAATGGCCCCTTGCAGCTTCTTTGGCGGGCTCTTGATCTCGTGAAGCGCGCCATCAATGCGAAACCGCACGCGGAAATGCTTCTCCATCGGTTCGAGATGGATATCCGACGCCAGCCGATTGCAGGCATCCACGATGATCATGTTGACGAGTTTGATGACGGGCGCGTCGGCGTCACTGACACTGCCATCCGAGTCTTCGAGAATATGCGCAATATCCACATCGTCCGACGACATCTGTCCGAGCAGGGACTGCATGTCGTTCTCTTGGGGATACAAGACGTCCAGCGCAGCGTGAATATCTGCGCGCGAGGCCACCACGCTCTCGATCGGGCATTTGAGCAGATAGCCGAGCGTGTCGATGGTATCGTAATTCATCGGATCGCTGATCGCCAGCGTCAGCGTCTCGCCCGTCTTGTACAGCGGCACGACGCCGTATTTGCGGGCTGTTTCGATCGGCATGATGTCGCGTATCGTCACGTTGAGCGTTGCAGGATCTAAGTGGACCAGCTCCATGCCAAATTGAGAGGCTATCAGGGTGAGCGTGTCGGCTTCGGTAATCAGTCCCATATTCAGCAGGACATCAACGGTCGTTTCGCCTTCTTGACGCAGGGAGACAGCGGCCGCATCCACCTGTTTCTGGGTCACCAGCCCCTTTTCCTGCAGCAATTGCAGCACATAATCATCGTTCGATGTCACGCTGATCCTCCCGTGCGGCTCCGCATGCGGAGCCGTTTGCGTCACCCGTTCTGTTGTGCCAACCGTTCGCCGACCAACCGTCCGACCACCTTGGGGTCGGCCTTGCCTTTGCTCAATTTCATCACTTGCCCGATCAGAAATCCAGCGGCGGCCTGCTTGCCCGCTTTCCAGTCGGCAACCGACTTCGGGTTGGCCTGCACCACCGCATCAACCCACCCGTCCAGAGCGCCTGAATCGGAAACTTGCGCCAGACCGCGTGCGCGAACCTGTTCCGTCGGACTGCCGCCGGACAGAAACGCCTCTTCCAGCAATTCCTTAGCCGTGAGCGCGTTGATCGTCCGGGCCTCTACCATCCCGATCAATTCCACCAGCGCTTCCGGAGTCAGTGCGCATGCCGTGACGGGTGTTTCGTGCGCGGCCACGAGCCGCAACACATCGGTCATGATCCAGTTGGATGCGGTCTTGCCCGTCCCGCACCGCTGCGCGACCGCCTCGAAAAAGTCAGCCAACGCCCGATCGGCCGCCAGAACGGAAGCATCATAGTCGGGAATGCCATATTGCCGGGCCAGTCGCTCGCGCCGCACGGCGGGTAGCTCCGGCAGCGACCGGCGCAAGGCATCGATCTGATCCGGAGGCGTCACGATGGGCAGCAGGTCGGGCTCAGCAAAATAGCGGTAGTCATGGGCGTCCTCTTTTGAACGCATGTGAATGGTCACGCCGCTATCCACGTCCCAGCGCCGCGTCTCTTGGACAATCCGGCCGCCTGCATCCAGAACCTCCGACTGCCGCGCAATCTCATATTGCAAGGCGTCATGAGCGCCGGAGATGGTGTTCATGTTTTTGAGTTCGACTTTGGTTCCCAACGCGTCCTGCCCCGGCGGACGAAGGCTCACATTCACGTCGCACCGCATGTTCCCTTCCTCCAGGTTGCACGCGCTAACCCCGATATACAGCAGAATGTGCCGGAGGGCAGTCAGAAAGGCGGCCGCTTCATCTGCCGACGTGAGATCGGGGTGGGTCACGATCTCCATCAGCGGCGTCCCGGCGCGATTAAAGTCGACGCCGCTCCAGCTGGACTCATGCATGCTTTTCGCGACATCCTCCTCCAAGTGAATCCGGATCAGCCGGATCGGCTTCCGACCGCCGTCCGTCATGGGGATGTCGATGATTCCGTCTAGACACAAGGGCTTGTCATATTGCGTGATCTGGTAGTTCTTGGGCATGTCCGGGTAGAAATAACTCTTGCGGTCAAACGTGCTGTACGTGTTGATCGAACACCCCAGCATCAGACCGCTGACCAGCGTCAGCCGCACCGCCTCCCGGTTCATGACCGGCATCGCGCCGGGATAGCCAAGACACACCGGGCAGACACAGGTGTTGGGGGGCACGCCAAAGGAGGTCGCACACCCACAGAACAGCTTGGTGCGCGTCTTGAGCTGGACGTGAATCTCTAGCCCGATGGAAACACGATAGGTCTGCTTCATGACCGCACCTCCCGCACCTGCTCATAGACATGGCCAATCCGCAGCAACGTCCCTTCATCAAATGCGGGGGCCAGCACTTGCAGCCCCACGGGCAGACCGGCCGGTGTCGTCCCGCAGGGGACCGAGAGCCCGCAAATGCCGGCCAGATTGGCCGTGACTGTGAAGATGTCGATCAGATAGGCCTTCAGCGGATCCTCCGCTGTCGCGCCAATGAGGTAGGCGGGATCGGGCGAGACGGGTGTCAGCAACGCATCACACTGCATAAATGCCGATTCGAAATCACGCCGGATGAGGGTGCGCACACGCTGGGCGTGCGTGTAGTAGGCGTCGTAATAGCCGCTGCTGAGCACGTACGTCCCGAGAATGATGCGCCGCTTGACTTCTCGCCCGAATCCTTCTGCGCGAGTGTTGAGATACATCTCCAGGGGCGTGCCGGCGGCAACCGCGCTCCGGTGACCGTAGCGCACGCCATCAAACCGCGCCAGATTGGCCGAGGCCTCGGCCGATGCCAGAATGTAGTAGGTCGCCACGGCGTATTCGGTGTGCGGCAGACTGACCTCGACGATTTCCGCACCGCACCGGCGGCACGACTCCACCGCTTCCTGAACCCGTTGAGCGACCTCGGGATCGAGGCCGGCCACGAAATATTCCTTGGGCAGGCCGAGTCGCAGCCCCTTCAAATCGCCGCCCAGCGCGGCGGCGTAGTTCGGAACGGCGCGGTCCAGCGTGGTGGCGTCGTGCGGATCGCGGCCGGCCATTACACCCAAGAGCAGCGCCGCGTCCTCCACCGTCTGGGTCATGGGGCCGATCTGGTCGAGTGACGAGGCAAACGCCACCAGCCCGTAGCGCGAGACGCGGCCGTACGAGGGCTTCAGGCCCACGCAACCGCAGAAGGAGGCGGGCTGCCGGATCGATCCACCGGTGTCGGTCCCCAGCGCCGCCAGGGCCATGCCGCCGGCCACGGCCGCAGCCGATCCGCCGCTCGACCCGCCAGGAACACGATCCAGCGCGGCCGGGTTTCGCGTCAACTGGATCGCGGAATTCTCGGTGGTCGACCCCATGGCAAATTCATCGAGATTCGTACGCCCGGCGAACACGGCGCCCGCTTCCCGCAGCCGGGCGATCACCGTGGCGTCATAGGGCGCCCGGTAGCCAGCCAAGATTTTGGATGCGCAGGTGCAGGGCTGGCCCTCCACGTTGAGAATGTCCTTGATGGCCAGAGGAACGCCCAGCAGCAACGCGTCCGCGCCTCCCGCCCGCGCGGCGTCGGCCGAAGCGGCCTGCTTCAATGCATCCGCCTCATCCACCCAGAGATAGGCGCCGATCACCCCGTCACGGGCGGTGATGGCGTCCAATACGGCGCGCGTCAACTCGACGGACGAGAATTGTCTCTTTCGCAATCCGTCAATCGCCGTGCGCACGGTCAGTGATTCGAGTTCCATCTGCTTGCAACTCCTGTCAGCATCCATCAGCTTTCCACAATCCGCGGCACCTTGAACGTATCGCGCAACCGGGCTGGCGCATTGGCCAGCACCCGTTCGGGATCCAAACCCGGTTCCGGCACGTCTTCGCGCAGAACGTTATAGACCGGATGCCCGTGTGACGTGGGTTCGATCCCGCTCACATCGAGGCAACGCAGCTTGTCCACATACGCCAGAATGACCGGGAGCTGGCGCTGAAACAACCGCGCCTCCTCATCGGTCAGCCGAATCGTCGCCAGTTGCGCGACATACGCGACATCAATTTCTTCCGCTGCCACAGCCCCCCCCTACGTTGTCGTTGAAACAGGGTATCAACTGCAAATTGTTTTTTATCATACCGTTTAACAGAATAACACTCAATCAAAAACAATCTCGTTTTTTCGCTTGCGTAACTCGCTGATTTCGTGTCAAATACAACCTCAATGCCATCTTTGCAACTTAGGCGAATGGTCTGCATGTGTGGCACCCCTGATTATCATTCGCCGGACTGACAGGATTTATTATGCGTTGGACCCGAACCCTCATTCCCACGTTGCGCGAAGACCCGCAAGACGCCGAAATCGACAGCCACAAGCTGATGTTGCGAGCCGGGCTGATCCGCAAGCTCTCCGGCGGTCTTTACATCTTCATGCCCCTTGGTCTGCGCGCGTTGAAGAAGGTCGAGGCCATCGTCCGCGAGGAGATGGATCGCGCTGGAGCCTTGGAAATCCTGATGCCGGCGCTCCAACCCGCCGAATTGTGGGAAAAGACCGGGCGGCTGACCACGATGGGGCCGGGCATGTTCAAATTGAAGGATCGCCAGGATCGTCTCCTGGCACTCGGTCCGACCCATGAGGAGGTCGTGACCGACCTGATCACCCGTGAAATCAACTCCTATCGCCAGCTCCCTTGTACGGTCTATCAGATCCAGACCAAGTTCCGCGATGAAATCCGCCCGCGCTTCGGCCTGATGCGCGCCAAGGAGTTCATCATGAAGGATGCCTATTCGTTTGACACCTCGGCGGATGCAGCCGACATCTCGTACCAGGCGATGTACGATGCCTATGCACGCCTGTTCACCCGCTGCGGCTTGCGCGTCAAACCCGTCGAGGCCGACACGGGTGCGATCGGCGGCAAGTGGTCGCACGAGTTCATGGTGATGGCCGATTCGGGCGAGGATGCCGTCATCGAATGCACCGCGTGTTCCTACGCCGCGAATGTGGAGAAGGCCGAACGCGCAGTCACGGTCCCGGCGCCCTGCACCGCTTGCCCGGTGGTCGAACCGGTCGCTACACCTAACACCCGCACGATCGAGGCGGTGGCTGCATTTCTGAAGGTGCCTGCGGCCCGCATCGTCAAGACGGTGATCTTCACGGCGGACAGCAAGCCGGTCGCCGCGCTCGTGCCGGGTGACCGCGAGGTCAATGAACACAAGCTGCTGCGTATCCTGGGCGCCAAAACGCTGGAACGCGCCGACGACGCGACGGTTGCTCGCGTGACCGGTGCGCCGGTCGGCTACGCGGGCCCGATCGGCCTGACCATCCCGATCTACGCCGACCAGGCCCTTGAAAATGCGTGCGACATCATCGCCGGTGCCAATGCGGCCGACACGCATCTCCTTCACGTTTGCATCGGCCGCGATGCCCGCGTCACGGCGTTTTGCGATCTGGTCAATGCCTGCGAGGACGACATCTGCCCACGCTGCGCTAAGCCGCTGCGCCTCACCCGCGGCATCGAGGTCGGCCATGTCTTCAAACTCGGCACGAAATATACCGAGGCTTTTGATTCGCGCTACCTCAACGAAGCGGGCAAAGCCGAAATCATGATCATGGGCTGCTATGGGATCGGCGTCACCCGTACCCTGCAGGCCATTATCGAACAATGCCACGATGCCAACGGCATCGTCTGGCCCGCATCCGTCGCGCCCTATGCCGTCGCGCTGCTGTCGCTGGATCCCAAGGACGAGTCCGTGCGCACGGCCGTCGCGAATCTCGAACGGCAGCTTGAATCCAACGGCATCGATGTGCTGGTGGATGACCGCGATGACCGGCCGGGCGTCAAATTCAAGGACGCCGATCTGGTCGGCTTTCCGTTCCGGGTCGTCGTCGGCGCCAAATCGCTCGCCAAGGGTTGCGTCGAACTCAAGCGCCGCTCCGGTGGGGATTCGGAGCTGATCCCGATCGAAACCGCTGCCGTCCGAATTGGGCAGGCCGTCGCCGAGGCACGCGCCGCCCTCAACCCGGTGTCTGCAAACTGATCTCATTGCATCTAACCTCCAACAAAAGAGCCCCAATGAAAAACCGAAAAAAGCATAACTTTAAAATGGAACCCGAAAACGAGAGCCACGCGCTGACCAAGCGTGCACTCGTCGTTCAGATCGCCAAGGATCTGGAGCTGCCCCAGCAACTGGTGTATGACGTCGTCCAGATGACGCTCGATGGCATCACCGACGCGCTCGTGGACGGCAAACACGTCGAGTTTCGCGATTTCGGCGTTTTTGAAATCACCACGCGCAAAGCCCGGATCGGACGCAACCCCAAGAAACCGCAGGATGTCTTCACGATTCCGGAACGTCAGGTTGTGAAGTTCAAGCCCGGAAGGCGCATGAAGCAGATCACCCAGTGAAAGCCAGACCCCATGTCCGAGCCAGCTATCTCCTTCGAGCCGCCCCGCGGCATGCGTGACTTTTATCCCGATGACATGGTGTGGCGCAACCACGTGTTTGAAGCGTGGCGCGCCGCCGCCACTCAGGCCGGTTTTGCGCCGTATGATGCGTGCGTCGTGGAATCGCTCGAACTGCTCGAACGCAAGTCCGGCGAAGAGGTCTCCGAACAGATCTATGCGTTCGAGGATAAGTCGGGTCGCAAACTGGCGCTCCGTCCGGAGATGACGCCCACGTTGGCGCGCATGATCGCCGCCCGCCAGGGCCAGCTCCAGTTTCCTATCAAGTGGTTCACGATCGCGCAATGCTTCCGCTATGAGCGGATGACCCGCGGCCGTAAACGCGAGCATTACCAGTGGAATCTCGATGTGGTCGGCGAAGCCTCCGTGTCGGCCGAGGCCGAAATCCTGGCCGCAGCCGCAGCCGCGCTCAGGCGCATGGGGCTTCCCGACAGCGCCTATCAGATCCGTATCAACAACCGCGCGCTGCTTGCCGAGTTGCTCGCCACGCTGGGCATTCCCGGCCACCAGCACGCGGCCGTTTTCCTCGCCCTGGATAAACGCGGGAAGCTCTCGGATGATGAAATCGGCCAATCGCTGCTGGCCGCAGGCCTCTCACACGAGACAGTGGCTAAAGCCTTCGATCTCCTGGCCATTCGGTCGCTCGACCAGGCCGGGGCGATCGTCGGCGCCAATTCGGCCGCACTGGCCGATCTGCGCGAGCTGATGCGACTGGCGGACCTTTACGGAATTACGGATCGGCTGGTGTTTGATATTGGCGTCATCCGCGGTTTGGCCTACTATACCGGAATCGTCTTTGAAGCGTTTGACACCGCCGGACAATTCCGCGCAATCTTTGGCGGTGGCCGCTATGACTCTCTGCTTACGACCATCGGCGGCGCCCCAACGCCCGCAGTCGGACTCGGATTCGGCGATGTGGTCGTGGTGGAGGTGTTGAAGGCGTGCTGCGGCGAGACCGCTGCAGCCGTGCGCTCGGGCGTCGCCGTCGGCTACATGTTTCAGGAGCAGCGCGAGGCCGCGACTCGCCTCGCCATCCGCCTCCGCGCCGAAGGGAACCGCGTGGATCTTTCGCTCGCGCCACAGAAACCGAAAGCGTTCTTCTCGCGCGCTGGCAGCGGAACCGCCGCCCATGCCGTCTTCATAGGCCCCGACGATCTGATCCGCGGCCATGCCAAGCTCAAGAATCTCGAGACGCGCGACGAATCCGAAATCGCGCTGGCCCCCGCCATTCCAGTCTGAGCTGAGACTTCCATCGTCTATAAGATGCAGGATGATGCGGTTCTCATCGCACAAGCGAGATTCCATTATTGACGAAACAAACACAGGGGATCGATGATGCAATACAAGGTATTCGAGCAACCCTTTGGCAAGATTGAGGTCGTCAAGCAAGGGTGGTCTTGGCCGGGTTTCTTCTTTACCGTCATTTGGGCATTGGTCAAGCGAATGTGGGTGCTCGGGTGCTCGCTCTTCACCGTCTTCTACATGGTTCATTTTTTCGGTGCAGTTTTCGGCGGAGAAACGGAAAAGATGATCGAGACCCTCTTAAGGATCGGCTCTATCGTCGTCAACATAGTCTTTGGCGTGAATGGCAATGCTTGGAGAGAGAGCAACCTGCAATCCCGTGGGTATGCGTTCAAAACCATCATCACGGCAGCGAATCCAGAGGGGGCAACCGCCTTATACCTGAGGGAGAAACGACAACGCTGATGTGCCAATATCACGTCGTGTTCACCAGAGACGGAGCTTCCCGCGTTTCTCTTTCCTGCTTTCGTTCAACGGACTAAGACGTTGCCTGCTTCAGTGTCTCAATGAGGCGCTCCAACCGGGCGATGGTTTCGGGGAGCTCGATCTGCTTGGCGCGTTGCTGCTCGATCACTGCGGCGGGGGCGTTGCTGACGAATCCCGCGTTACCGAGTTTGGCTTGCACGCCTGCTAGGAAGCCACGGGTCTTCTGCAATTCTCCCGACAGCCGTTTGATCTCGGCCGGGATGTCAACCAGCCCTTCGAGCGGCAGAAAGATCGTGCCGAGCTTGGCTAGGGAACCGGGCATGGGCAACGCATCGGTGGCACACGCAATCTCAACCGTCTCGGCGCGGAGCAGTGCCAGCAACGTGTCGCGGTCGCGCGTCAGCCGCGCCGCAGTCGTCGCGTCAGCCGCCTGCACGATGAAGCGCACCGGCTTGCCAGGTGGGATACCGTAATCGGCGCGCAAGGCCCGGCCGGCGGTGATGAGTTCGCGACGCGCCTCGACGTAGGCGGTCACGCTGTCGGACAGGCCGTAGTCGGCCGCCGTCGCCGTCGCCAAAGGCTTGGGGAATGCCGCGCGCATGATGGATTCGGCGTCCGTTGCATAGCCCATCTGGTGCCACAGCTCCTCGGTGAGGAATGGCATGTACGGATGGAGCATCCGCAGGGACTTGGAAAACACGTGCGTGAGCACCCGCAGTACGGTCTCGCGCCGAGCGGCGTTTTCGCCGTAGAGGTCGTTCTTGACCGTCTCCAGATACCAGTCGCACAGGCCGGTCCAGAGGAAATCGTAGATCAGCCGCGCGCCGTCCTGAAAACGGAACGCCTCCAGATGGGTATCGATCGCGGTCAGGGACGCATCGCAGACGGCCATCAGATGACGGTCGTCGTCGGTGAGCCACGCGGGGTCGACACCGGGCGTCTCGGCCCGCGCCAAAGCGTGCCAGTCAAGCGACGCCTTCTCCATGTGCAGCTTCATGAACCGCGCCGCGTTCCAGATCTTGGTTCCGAAGTTCCGCCCGATCTCGAATTTCTCCATGTTCACGTAGACGTCCTGTCCGGTCGCCGTGATCATCATCAGCGAGAAGCGAAGCGCGTCGGCGCTGGTGGCCTCGATCACCTCCAGCGGGTCGAGTGAATTGCCGAGCGACTTGGACATCTTGCGGCCTTGGTCGTCCCGCACTGTCCCGTGGATGTAGACCTGGCGGAAGGGGACCTCGCCCATGAACTTGAGACCGGCCATGACCATGCGCGCCACCCAGAAGAAGATGATTTCGTTCGCGGTGGCGAGGTCGTGTGTCGGGTAATAAAATTTGAGATCGGCGTTATCATGCGGCCAGCCGAAGGTGCTGAACGGCCAAAGCCAGGAGGAGAACCACGTGTCCAGCACGTCCTCGTCCTGCGTGATCGCCGTCGCGGGCGCGCCGCATTTCAGGCATTTCTGCGGCGCGGCCTTGGCGGCCCACTCGTGACCGCACGTGCCGCAGGTGTAGACCGGGATGCGGTGGCCCCACCAGATCTGACGCGAAATGCACCAGTCGCGGATGTTTTCCATCCAATCACAATAGGTCTTGTCCCAACGGTTGGGAATGAAGCGGACGCGGCCGTCCTGGAGCGCCGCCAGCGCCGGCTCGGCGAGGGGCTTCATCCGGACAAACCACTGCTTGGAGAGTCGCGGCTCGACCACGGTGTCGCAGCGGTAGCAATGACCGACGGCGTGCGGGTGCGGCTCGGTCTTGACCAAGAGGCCTCGTGCTTCGAGATCGGCCACAACCTGTTTGCGGCAGACAAAACGGTCGAGTCCCTGATACGGGCCGGCAGCCTCGTTCATCGTGGCGTCGCCGTTCATCACGTTGATCGCCGGGAGGGCGTGACGCTGCGCCACGAGAAAATCGTTGGGGTCATGCGCCGGAGTGATTTTGACCACGCCGGTGCCAAAGGCGGCGTCAACGTAGTCATCGGCGACGACCGGAATCGGCCGGTCAAGCAGCGGCAGGATCACCGTCTTGCCGATCAGGTGCGCATATCGCGGATCGTTCGGATTCACCGCCAGAGCCGTATCACCCAGCAGCGTCTCCGGGCGGGTCGTGGCGACCGTGACAGACTCATCGGAGCCGGCCACCGGATAGCGGATGTACCAGAAGTTCCCCTGGGTGTCGACGTGCTCGCTCTCCTCATCGGCCAGAGCCGTCTGGCAGCGGGGACACCAGTTGACGATGTAGTTGCCGCGGTAAATGAGGCCTTCATCATAGAGACGGCAGAAGACTTCGTGAACCGCTTCGGAGAGTCCCGCATCCAGCGTGAATCGTTCGCGCGACCAGTCGCACGAGGCGCCCAGTTTGCGGAGCTGCCGGACAATCGTGCTGCCGTACTCCTCGCGCCACGCCCAGACCCGCTCGATGAAAGCCTCGCGACCGAGGTCATGCCGCGACGTTCCTTCCTTGCGCAGCGCCTTCTCAACGACATTCTGTGTGGCGATGCCGGCGTGATCGGTGCCGGGAATCCACACCACGTTCCGGCCCTGCATCCGCCGCCAGCGGACGAGGATGTCCTGAATCGTGCAGTTCAAGGCATGACCCATGTGCAGAATCCCGGTCACATTGGGCGGCGGTATGACGATCACGTAAGGATCGCCCGCCTGCGCGGCGTCGGCATGAAAACAGCCGCTCTCTTCCCAAATGGGATACCACTTGGCTTCAACCGCCTGGGGGTCGTAATGCTTGTCCATCTGTTTATTTCCCGTTTCCATCTTGCGACTGGACGACACGGGCCGGCTGCCGGGCGGCGTCCTCAAACAATTTGTATTCCACGCTGTCCACGAGCGCCTGCCAAGAGGCTTCAATGATGTTCTCCGAGACGCCCACCGTTCCCCACTGCCGCTGCCCGTCGCCCGACTCGATCAACACGCGCGTCTTGGCGGCGGTCGCCTGATGGGGGTCGAGAATCCGCACACGATAATCGCTGAGCGTCACGTCGGTGATGCACGGGTAGAAGCGGACCAGCGCCTGCGAAAGCGCCCGGTTCAAGGCATCGACGGGCCCATGCCCTTCGCCCGCCATCAGCTCGGTTTCGCCATTGACGCGCAACTTGATCGTTGCCTCCGAAACACACGGATCATCCTTGCCGCGCTTCTCGACGATGACGCGGAAACCCTCCAGCTCGAAAAAGGGCTGGTGGGTCTGCATAACCTTTTGCACCAAAATCTTGAACGAGCCGTCGGCCGACTCGAACGAATACCCCGCATTTTCCTTCCGCTTGATTTCTGCCAAAACGCGGCGCACGGCTTCCTTGTCGTCGGCCAGCTCGGGAATGCCCACCTCGGCGGCCTTCATCAGCACGTTCGCCCCGCCCGCCAATTCCGAGACCAGAATGTGCCGTTCGTTGCCGACCGCCTCGGGCCGGATGTGCTCAAAGGTCTGCGGGTTTTTCTGCACGGCATTGACGTGCGCCCCCCCTTTGTGGCTAAATGCGTTGCGTCCGACATAGGGCTGCTGCGGATCACTGCGCTTGTTCACCAGATCGTCGGTCACGGCGGAAAAAGAGCGCAGCTTGCTGAGCTTCTCCAGACCGATGCACTGGTGCCCCATCTTGAGCTCCAGCGCCGGGATGATGGAAACCAGATTGGCGTTGCCCGTCCGCTCACCATAGCCGTTGATTGTTCCCTGCACCTGATTGGCGCCAGCGCGCACGGCCTCTAGCGAATTGGCGACCGCCAGCCCGGCGTCGTTGTGGACGTGAATGCCGACCTGGATGCCTGGAAACCGGGCGCGCACCTGCATGGTGATCGTAAAAATTTCGTGCGGCAGGCAGCCGCCGTTGGTATCGCACAGCACCACGCCGCAGGCACCCTCGCGAACGGCCGCATCGAGACAACTCAGGGCATAGGCAGGGTTGTCCTTGTAACCATCAAAAAAATGCTCGCCGTCGAAAAAGACCGTGCGGCCGTTTTTCTTAAGGAAGCCAACGGTGTCGGCGATCATCTGCAGATTGTTCGCCTCCGTCGTGCGCAGCACGTCACGGACGTGAAGAATCCACGATTTTCCGAACACCGTGCAGACCTCGGTCTCGGCCGCGAGCAGCCCCTGAAGCTGCGGGTCGGCCGCCGCGTCGATGTCGACCCGGCGCGTGCTGCCAAACCCGGTCACCAGGGCGTGGCTCAGGCGTTCCTTGCGGATGTCTTCAAAAAACTTGCGATCACGCGGATTGGAGCCGGCATAGCCGCCTTCAATATAGTCGACGCCCAAATCGTCCAGCAGGTGAGCGAACCGGATCTTGCCGCTGTCCGAAAACGAAACGCCCTCTCCCTGCGCGCCATCGCGCAAGGTCGTGTCGTAGACATAGATTTTCGCCATGATCGCACCGTGCTTAGGAGGTTTTGAAATAGGCGTCATAGAGCGCCCGAACCGCGCGGGCGCGGTCGGCCGAACGGACACCGAACATCATGCTGATCTCGGACGCGCCCTGATTGAGCATTTCGATGTTCACGTGCGCCGCCGCAAGGGCCTGAGTGGCCTTGGCCGCCATGCCGACCGTGTACTGCATCCCTTCGCCCACGACCATGATGATCGCATGCTCCCGCTCGACCAGCACATGATCGGGAGAGAGTTCGGCGTGAATCCGCTGAACCACCCGCTGCTCAACCGCCGCCGTGAATTTGGCCTCGCGGATGACAACCGAGATGTTGTCAATGCCGGTGGGCATGTGTTCCCACGACAACCCCTCGTCCTCGAGGATCTGCATCAGACGACGACCGAATCCGACCTCGCGGTTCATCAAGTATTTATCGACGTAGATCTGGACAAACCCGTCGTCGCTGGCGATCCCCACCACGGCGCAGGCGTCGTACTCCCGCTTGGGCACCACCATCGTTCCGGGCAGTGTGGGATTGTTGGTATTGCGAATGTTGACGGGGATGCCAGCTCGGATCGCGGGCAAAACCGCTTCGTCGTGAAACACGCCAAAACCGGCATAGGCCAGCTCGCGCATTTCACGGAAGGTCATCGCCGAGATGCCGTGTTTCACCTCGGGAACCAAGCGCGGATCGACCGGATAGACCGAGTCCACGTCGGTGAAGTTTTCATAAACATCGGCGGGGATCGCGGCGGCTAGGATCGCCCCGGTGATATCCGAGCCGCCACGCGGGAACGTCGCCACGTCGCCGCCGCGGGTGTAGCCGAAAAAGCCAGGGAAGATGGCAATGCCGCGGACCTGCTTGAGATGCGCCTGAAGCAGTGGGTACGACTCGGGCAGCAACTGGGCGTTGCCAAACTCGTCGGTCAGCAGCATCCCCGCCTCCTTCGGGTCGATATACACGGCATCAGCGCCGCGGGCGCGCAGGGCGGCGGCGACGAGCCGGGCGCTGTTGTCCTCTCCCGCCGCCTTGAGGCTGTCGATGAACTTCCCCGCGTGGTCGGTCGGTCCCGTCGTGCGCCGTTGCAAGTCGGCCGCGATTTCGGCGACCAGCGCGGCGGGGAGCGCCAGATCACGCTGAATCTCCGCATAGCGCGCGACAACCGCCTGCACGGCGGCCGCGCAGGATTGGCCCGCCAGCGCTTGGTTGGCGCACGTGATCAGCAGGTCGGTCACCTTGGTGTCGGACTTGCTCCGCTTGCCCGGCGCCGAGACCACGACCACCGTGCGGTCGGGATCGGCCAGCACAATGTCACACACCTTGCGAACCTGTTCCGCATCCGCCAACGAAGACCCGCCGAATTTGCATACCTTGATCATAATGACTCCGAAATCCCCTGTGAGGCGCTTGCAAAACCTCCTTCGTCGGTTCTGCAAGCGCAGTATTCAGAAGCCAGTATTCAGAATTCAGAATGGTAACCCTCTCATGGGCAACGTGTCCTAGTATTCTGACTCCTGTCTTCTGTATTCTGACTTCTCTCTTGCAAACACCCCAGAGGGGTTTTGCAAGAGCCTCCTGTGTTAATCCAACATCCTGAGCTTGACCGGATCCTCGCCGACGATACCCGCCGCCCGAATCTCCGCCAGCGCCGCATCCACATCCGCCTCGCGCGCCAGATGGGTCAGCGTGACGACCGGAACAAAGCCGCCTTCCTGCGCCTCCGCCCCGCCCTTCTGGCTCACGGCATGGATGCTCACCCCATGCTTGCCGAGGATCGTGGTGAACTGGCCCAGTGATCCCGCTCGATCCACCACCATCAGTCGCAGGTAATAGCGCGAGTGGATGGCGCTCAGCGCGCGCACCCGCAACGGCTCGGAAGAGAGCTTGGCGATGCCGCGGCTGTGGCGCGGGCTGCCGGCCAGCAGATTGCGGGCCACGTCGCCGATGTCACCGATCACCGTGCTGGCGGTCGGCTCGCGTCCCGCTCCTCGCCCGTAATACAAAGTGTCGCCCGAAAGATCGCCCCGAACCATGACTGCATTAAACACATGGCTTACCGACGCCAGCATGTGGTCGCGTGCCACCAGCGTCGGATGGACCCGCACCTCGACCTCGGTGCCATCCCCCCGGATCACGGCCAGCAGCTTGATGCGATAACCCAGTTCGCGGGCGAATTGTACGTCGACGCCCGCCAGGCTGCGAATGCCCTCGACGGCGGCCACGCTCATCGGCACATGGAATCCGTAGGCCAGAGAGGCCAGGATCACCGCCTTGTGCGCCGTGTCAAAGCCGTCAACATCCAGGCTGGGGTTGGACTCGGCATACCCCGCCGCCTGGGCGGCCTTGAGCGCCTCGTCGAAGGGAAGGCTTTCATTCTCCATCCGGGTGAGGATGTAATTGCAGGTGCCGTTGAGGATGCCGAACAGGCTCTGGATCGTATTGCCGACAAGCCCCTCGCGCAGCACGCGGACAATCGGGATTCCGCCGCCCACGCTCGCGCCGAAATAGAGATCGACGCCCGCCTCCTCGGCCAGAGAGAAAATCTCCTCGCCATACTCGGCCAGCAGCTTCTTGTTCGCCGTGACGACAGCCTTGCCCGCCTTGAGCGCCTCCGTGACCAGCGTCCGGGCGATGCCCGTGCCGCCGATCAGCTCGACAACAATGTCCACCGAGGGATCGTTGATCACGGCCCGCGCGTCGGTCGTCAGAATGGCCGGGTCAACCGCCACGCCGCGGTCGCGGGACAGATCGACATCCGCGATCCGGCGCACCACGATATCGGCGCCGATGCGATGCGCCAGCAACTCGCGGTTTCGCTGCAACCCGTCGACCACTCCGGCGCCGACCGTTCCAAAACCCAATAACCCCACACCCATTTGCTTCATACTTCGACTCGCTTTCACTGCATCGCAAAACCTGATTCTGTGAAAACGATACAATACAAAAAATGCGCCGAAGTATCAATCTCGTTGTGTGTTGGATCAGCAATTCAAATTATGGCACATCCGTACAGTCGAAATCGAAATCGTTATCGCTATCGGTGTCGAATTCCTTGCTTTCTCGTCGATTTCGATCCCGATAGCGGCTGCCATAATTAGAATTGCCCGATTTTACACGCACAGGCTCGTCACTCACTCATTTCGGTTTGGCGTTCGCGCGCGCGGCCCAGTCGGCCTGCCGAGCGACACCCATGAGAATGTTCACATCGTCGGTGGTGAGGGCGCCGCGGGAGAAGATGCGTTGGATGCCTTGCATCATGTGATCGGCTTTTTCCGGGGTCATGAAGCCGATCAACAGCAGCATCTCGCGCCAGATTTCGAGGAGCCTCAGCCGGTGCGCGGCCTGGGCCGGCGGTGCCTTTTCACAGGGCGGGGCGTACGAGTCACTGGCGAGAAACAGCTCGTAGGCGCAGAGCAGGACCGCCTGCCCGAGGTTGATCGAGGTGTAATCCGTTCCCGTGGGGATGCGGAGCAGATGGGTGCAGCGAGCAACCTCGTCGTTGAGCAGCCCCTTGTCCTCGCGTCCGAAGACCAGCGCGACCGAGCCTCCGCTGGCCAGCGCGAGCAGTCCCGGCGCGGCCTCGCGCGGAGTGCGGACATGCTGACGGTAAAGGCCAAGCCGGGCGGTGGTGCCGACCACGGCCACGCAATCGGAGACCGCCTCGTCAAAGGTTGCCACGGTGCGGCGGCCTTCCAGCACAGCCGCCCCGTGGACGGCGAATTTGGACGCCTCGGCCCAGCCGTCGGCACAAACCGGACTGACGAGCACCAGATCCGTGAGACCAAAGTTCGCCATGGCGCGGCAGACCGATCCGATGTTGCCGCTATAGAGCGTGCCGATCAGCACGATTCGAATGTTAGAGATCATAGGCAATAGACTCGTTATGCTTTCCAGTCAGAAAGCGTTTGGTAGAAGAACCCACCCAGACTCTGCAATCCTCTACTAAAGGATCGCTATTTTAGCGATGGCGTGGTGAATGTCAACCCTCACTCCAGCTCATCCTCGCAACCGGGCGCATCCCCGTTTCACGGACCTGTCAAGCGGGCGATCCTGTGGACAGCCCTGTGACGTGGGCTAGCGCCCCGGCCGACACGGCAGCGGTGGCGCAGGACGTATCGGACCGCGCAGACGGTGTGAGCGGTCTCGTAGATCCCGCTCCCGCTCACGCGCCGACCGGTGCGGTAGCGGCGGGCGATCGCAGGTCAGTGAAACGGGGATGCGCCCCTCGCAACCGATCCCAAATAATAAGTAACCGTTCTTTTGCGGTGCTTCCGGATTTGTGGGGAGAATTTGTATGGGGCCGGATGTGATCGGGATGGGTTGAGAAGCCGGGTATCGGGTGTAGAGAGGGCATGAAAGCCCCTTTTGTGTCGAGATAGGGCTGGCCGAGATCAGCCTCGACAAAGTCTTGCGACGAAGCGTAGACGACAACGCGTGGGACGAAGAATGCGACGAAGTGTGGCGGGGCATGGATAGGAGCAGCAGGTATGGCAGAGCACTTTGGCCACGAGAGACTGAAAGTCTACCAGAAAGGCATGCCGTTCGCGTCCATGCACAAGACGCTGCTGGACGACTTGCCCCAGCGGGTTGCGGCATGCTCAGACAACTCTCAAAGGCGGTCAGGGATGACCTCTAGCTCCAACACGTCGTCCCACACTTCGTCGCACACTTCGTCGCAGACTTTGTCGTCTACGCTTCGTCGCACATTTTGTCGGCTCTTCCAGTTCGGCGGCTTGAGCATGGCCCCGCTTCAACTTCAAGGAAAAATCCCCACACAAACCCGGCAGCGTCCGGAAATATCCGAAGCGCCTTTCCATGCAACCCTTTCGTGTCTTCTCGTGTCTTCCGTAGGATTGAATGTGGAACTCAGCCGACGAGGGAAGACCCATTCCTGATCGCGCTTCTTCGCTAGTCGCGGGGGCCGCAGATGCCGCTGATCTCGTCATCGGTCAGCACGCGATTGTAGATGCGGACATCATCCATGCTCCCGCCGAAATAGAGATTCCCGTTGGCGTTGAAGTCGGCATCCTTGCGCTTGCCAATGCGCAAAGGCTCGCTGGTGGGCTGGGAGAGGATCCGTCCCGTTGCAATTTGGTCGGAGCAGACGAAGTCTCCCGCCTGGCTGCCGTTGAGGTACACGCGAACCCGGTTCTCCCCACGGGATACCGTCACCGCCAGATGCTGCCATTTGCCGGGTGACAGGGATTTGAGAGGGAATGCGTGGCCGTCACTGCACATGCCTTGGGAAACCTGACTGACGAAAGTCACGTCCCATGACTCACCGTTGAAGTTCAGGCCCACGTCGAACAGCCCCCCGTGGTTGGACGTGGTGGGGCCGTGCTGCTGAGACAGCGATCCGGAGGGCTGCTTGGAGAGGAGATTATAGGCCCGGGTGGTCCCGCGCGAAACGTCCGTTGGGCACACCCACACGGCAATCGTGATCTCGGCCAGGCTGTCATACACGCGGCTCGATGGCACCTCGATCCAAGATGTCCGGCCATTAAACGCCAGGGCGGCATCCATCCGCTTGAACCGGTCCGGCACCGGTTTGACGTCATGCAGAATCCCATGGTTGCCAAACTCGCTGGTGTCTTTCGCCGTGCCATCGTCAAATGTGTACCAGGCGATCAGGCCTTTTCTCGTTCCGCCGTTGTTCCCGCCCGTCATAACAGCGAGTTGCCGAATGTGTTCAACGGCCACGGTCACCTGGCCGAATGCGGTTGTGAGGGGAATCGGACCGAGCGTCATCACGCCTGTGAGGGTGTCGCCGTTTTTTAGATAAAAGGACGCAGTCTCGTGATCGGCCTCCATCGTGATGGAGAGAATCTGCTTGAGCGGCAAACTCACCTTGGCGTATGGCGTTTGCATGGCCACCGCCTCAACGCCAGGCGTGCCGACAACGCGGGAACCGTCCACAAGCTCCAGTATCACCGTCAGCACCTCGTTGGTCTGGAGTTCAGCGCTCCACACTCTCTGGCTGACGGTCACGAACGCGCACGCCACGAGCATGATTTTCAGACTATTCATTTTTCAATCCTTCTGCGGTGTGGGCTTGAGCGCGGTTTCGAGCTGCGCGAACGTCAGGATCCGGACGCTGCCGTCGCAAAAGGCCGCACAGAGGGGCTCCAGGCCTGGCGATCCGTTGTAGGCAAGGACTGTTCCGTTGGGATTCTTGATCGAAGCCAGCTTTTGGCCGGCCACCGCCGGATTCAGATGGAAGAGCTGTCCGCTCCGGGGATCGCGCCAGATGCCGTCGGGTTCTTTGAGATAGGTGGCGACATCCGCGAGCGTCGCAGGGAGCTTCCCCTGATCGTTTTCATACTGGATGCAGGCGAGCGCGACCATGTGCAGGTTGTTCTGCGCCCGGGTCTGCATGGCCCGCGCGGAGGCTGCACGGTTGCCGGAGGCGATCAGCCGCAGCATGCCAGTGACGAGGTTCGGGCCTCCACCCTCGACCCGAAGCACCAGCCTCTTTCCGTCAGGGCCAACCGTCAATCCCGCCGTCAGCCGGTCAAAACCCGACTGCGGGAAGCACCGGGCGCCGTCCAGCGTCGCGAATGTGGTGGCTCCGGCCTGACGGGACGCCACGATCTTGCGCAGTCCCTCTCCGCCTTTAATGAAGTGCGTCAGCAGACGATCGGTCACCGCTTTCGCCTCATCCCGACACGGGGCTACCATCGCCACCTTGCCCTTCAGCGCATACAGGGTGTCGCCCGTGCGCCACACCTGGACCCCCTCCCGGTTCTCAGGCTCCGCCGAGACCTCCCGGTGTTCCTTCGCCAAAATCGCCTGCACCAGGGTCAGCATGCGCGCGGGGTCTTTGCCCTCGAAATAGAGCGCCCCGCCACGATCCATCCTCAGCCCGCTGGCAGGATCGGTGATCACCACGGCCGCCGCGACCAGATTGGACACCACGTCCCGCTGGAACTCCATCCCGGTGCCTCTCTGGAAATCGCGGATGAACTCCTCCTGCGGATTATTACCGCGCTCAAAGAGAGCCACGTGGCTAAATCCCGACTCGCAGAGGTTCCAGAGCTTGGCGGCATCCCGGACGCCGACAACAGCCGCCAGTCCCGAATCCGTCGGAATCGCATCGATCAGTTCCAGACTTTTGGGAGGTTGCAGCGCGGCCACCAGCGGGCTGCCCGGATCAATCTCTGCAGCGATCCCGATGCCGGTCGTGTCCATGCGCAATGTGACGTTACGCCAGGCCGGCAAATCGAAGAACGCGCCTGCGGCCATGAACTCCGCCCGGTCATGGTCTCCCATTTCAGGCAACAGAGCGTTCACAACGGCGCCCACGTCGGCATGCACCGCGATGAGCGGAGGCACCAAGCCCGACAGGGACACCCGGGTGGCCGGCGGCGTTTTGGCGCCCGCGCCCGCCTGAAGCAGGAACGTCTCCGTCGCCAGCGCGTCGGAGGCCAGCACCAGCATCCCGTTAATTTCGGCGAGCCAGAGCGCCTCCCGCGGATCACGGCCCACAAGATAGACCGTGCGTCCCGCGTAGACCACGGTGCGGGGGGCGTTGGCGTCGGCCCCGTCCGCGACCGGACGGTTGGACAACAGCTTGGGCAGAATGTCGGGGGCGTCCCCGCGATCAAACACGACGACGAAACGCGGCCGTCGGTGATCGGCCATCCCCAAGGTCCACAGTCCGACGGCGCGCACACGGGCGATGGCGTCGCGAAGCGCGGCGGGATCCACGCGCGTCCGCTCGCTCATGGCTTCAATGGCCTCGCCGTAGGCCGCCTCCGGTGTGCGACCATCGAACAAATCCTTGGCCAGGTCCTCCCGTATCATCGCGCGCAACTGCGTCACGTCGAGCACGGCGGAGGCAACGGCCCCGGCCGGCGCCAAGGCTTCGAGCGCGGGACCACGCCCCGCATTCTGGGGCGCGTCCTTCACGCTGAGAAACATCACGAGAAGCAGTTTGAAAAGGGCGCCTATTCCTGCAGGTTGCATGTGTATCTCCTCTTATTGCGGACTACTCTACCACCAAGGCTGTGCCATCCTCAAGCACAACCGTGACCTTCGTGCCCAGAGCCAGAACGTCCTTCAGTTCCGGCTTGTCCGTGAGCAGCTTGAAATACTCCGCGCTGCCGAATTTCACGGTGACGGTCTTCATCTCTTTCTTGAAGGCGCCGTCCGTCCAGCGGCCATCCAGAAGCGTGAACACCTTCTTGCCTACATACTTTACGGTGGCTATCTCATTCCGCGCGCCGTCGCGTTCCTTGTATTCCATGATCCGCTTGCTCATGGCAACGGCCTGCGCACCGGATTCCTCGCGCATCGCCGAGTCGTCGCCGCGATGGCCCACCGTGCCGCCACTGCTCGCCCATGCACGATCGGCGGTTACGTCCTTCATGACAGGGCTGTGTACGGCGTCGCTCTTTGGAGCTGTGACTTCGCCCACGGCGTCAAACAGTGGAACAACCGTGCGCGGGGTTTCGGAACCCAACCCACCCTTCAAGAATGGATTGCCGGCTTCACTCTTTTTTACGGAAGGAGCGGGCGAGCTGTCGGGACGGTTGGAAGGCTGTCTTCGCTCATCTCGTCGTTCACGATCAATCCCATGCTGGGTATAGGCCTGGTCGTTCTCCAGCACGAGGTAGGAGGTGTAGGGGGTCATGATGCCGTATTCGCGGCTGAGGCGGATGACTTCTTCCTTCAGCTCGGCGCTTTCGCCGCGCAGGCGAATCTCGTCCAGCAGGAAGCCGACGCGGCGGGTGGCCCACAGCCGCGGGATGAAGGTGTTGTCGGCCTGCGCTTGGGGGAAGGTCCCTTCGTAGACGAACTCGCGCTTCTTGCCGTTCACCTCGCCGATCAGCCGGATCACGGAGTCGCCTCCGCCCTCGTAGCGCCCAAAAACGATGATCTGGTCGCCGCTGAACAGATCGGGCAGCGCCGTCGGGTGAACCATCGAGGTTTTGAGATTGTCCACCTCGACGCGCACACGGGCCAGCACGGGATTGCTCATCTTGTCGGCCAGGGCGGAGACCTTGACCTCGATGTCCTCGTCGGGCAGGACGTACTGCGGCAGGCCGCCGTTCTGACCGGCGATCTGGTCCAGGAGGTGCGTGTTGACATCCGTGCCGGCGCCGAACACGAAGACGCGGACCTTGGCGGCGTTGCCCTTGACGATGCCGCTCAGAATGGCGTCGGGGGCGGTTTCGCCGACGGTGGGACGGCCGTCAGTGAGGAAGAGGATGATCGCCGGGCGCGCGGGGTCATAATCCATGGCCAGGGCGGCGGCCAGGGCGTCGTTGATCGCCGTGCCACCGCGGGCCTCGGTCGCCTGGATGAAGGCCAGCGCCGCAGCGCGGTTGGTCTCGGTGACAGCGGTCAACTTGGGGCGGAACGGCTCGACATCGGTGCTGAAGCGGATGATGTTAAAGCGGTCACCTGCGTTGAGCTTCTTCACGCCGTATTCCAGCGCTTTGCGGGTCTGCTCGATCTTGTTGCCGGCCATGCTTCCCGAGGTGTCGATGACAAAGGTGACGTCCTTCGGCATCACCGCACCGGGCGCGGCCACCGACGGCGCGAGCATCATCATGAAGAAGCCCTTGTTATTCGTGGCCGCGTGGGTGAGCATGTTCAAGCCGAACTCCTTCTTGGAGACGGTGTAGTAGAGAACGAAGTCGCGGTCCAGCAGCGCCTTGTCCTCCTCAAAGCCGATGATCGCTTCCTGGTCATTCTTGCGCGTGATGCCGACCTTGTGCGACGGCGAATAGACGCTCTTGATCGGCAGGTTGGAATTGAGTCGCACGGACACCGTGAAATCGGCCAGCGTGCGGGAGGCCCGTTCGCCCGTCTTCAGCGGATAGACGTACGT
>CAMBQN010000030.1 GCA_945870025.1 Akkermansia muciniphila | reverse complement strand
CGCACTCGGGGCAGACTGGCGCGCCGGCCTCAACCTGCTGCTGGTCGCGGGTTTCGAGCCGCGCGGCGGTCAGGCGCTCGCGGAAGCCGCCCTCTTTGCGAAAGGCTTCGCCCTGCGCCTCCTTCTGGCGACCGAGCATGTTCAACGCCCGGCCGATCAGGAGCAGCAGGGCATTGGCCGCGAGATCGGGGTCGTCGCTGTCCAGCCAATGGGCGAACTTGGCGTACTGCGCCAGCAGATAGGCCGAGGCCTCGTGCAGACCGTCGCCCTCGCCCAGCGGGTTCGGGTCGAGCCGCAGGTCCAGCACGGCGCAGGCCTCCGGCGAAGGCACCTTCCACGGCAGTTTGCGGCGCGACAGCAGCCAGAATTCGTAATCGTTCTTCAGTTCGGCGAGACTGGCGCGGGCCACGTCGGTGAGCTTCATCTCGGTCTCCGTCGAGGTGCTGGCCCGCTCCGAACCCTCGGCGATGTTCACCCGACCCGAACGCGCGGCCTGGGTCATCTGGTCGAATTGCCGTCCCGCCGGGTCGTTGCGGCGGTCCAGAAAAGTGGTGCAGAAGCGCCAGGTTCCGAACTGAATGACCGAAGCCACCGTGTAGGAGTCCAGTTTGCGGTAACCGCCGTATTTGGAGAAGAGGTTCATGGGGTGGTGATTGATAAAAAATCGCTTTTCGCCCTGCACCGGCCCACACGGGCCGAAAGCATGCCGTAACCGGTTTGACACCGCTACGGCATGGCGATGAGCATGGCAGAAGCCTGAAAAAGTGTCAAGAGCACTGCGAACCAGCGCAGCAATTCTCATAAACCCCGTCAGGGACGGGCCCGAATCCACCGTCTTTTTCGACTGACTTCGACTAGGGGCGACTCCCATCATTGCGGAGTCGGCGGGCGTCGAGGGAAGTCGGAACCCCGCAAGGGACGGGCCTTCCCGCAACCCCAACGCCCAAACGAAACGGCCGGATGCGGAGGCATCCGGCCGTCGTTTGGAGTCTGGTGTCGTTCGTCTACGCCTGGGCGGCGGGGGCTGCCGCGGCCGTGGCGGCGGGCAGGGTGACCCACTCGATCAGGGCCATTTCGGCGTTGTCGCCGCGGCGCTGGCCGATTTTGACGATGCGGGTATAGCCGCCGGGGCGGTCGACCATCACCGGGGCGACGGCGTCGAAGAGCTTCTGAACGGCCTCAGGGCTATTCAGGCGCGACGCGGCCAGACGGCGCGCGGACAGCGTGCCCTTGCGAGCCAGCGTGACGATCTTCTCGGCGTCGCGCCGGGTCTGCTTGGCCTTGGGCAGCGTGGTTTCGATGCGATCCCGGAGGATCAGGTTCACGACAAGCGAGCGCAGGAGCTGCTCGCGGTGAGACGAGCTCCGGCCGAACTTTTTGGCTACTTTGCGGTGGCGCATGATGATTCCAATCCGACGGCGGCGTGCGATGCCGCGCGATCAAACGTATTGTTGCGGTTACTCTTCAAACACTCCCAAGGACTTGTGTCCTACGCGTCCGGTCACTCGTCCGATTGTTCGTCCGACTTTTCATCCGACTTTTCGTCCGACTTTTCGTCCGATTTCGCTTCCGGCTTCGCTTCCGGGCGGGGCGCCAGCAGCGTGGGGTCAAACTTGAAGCCCAGGCACAGGCCCAGTTCGACCAGCTTGTCCTTGATCTCGTTCAGTGACTTCTTGCCGAAGTTACGATACTTCAGCATGTCCACCTCGGTCTTGTTCGCCAGCTCGCCCACGGAGGTGATGTTGGCGTTATTCAGACAGTTGGCGGCGCGGACACTGAGTTCAATCTCGTTGACGCTCATGTTGAGGACCTTGCGCAGACGGTCGCGCTCCTCGTCGACCTTCCGTTCGGCCTCTTCAAACTCGACGATCTCCTCGCTGTAATCCACAAACACATCGAGGTGATGGCGCAAGATCGCGGCGGCGGTTTTCAGCGCCTCATCCGGGGCGACACGGCCGTCGGTCCAGATGTCGAGAACGAGCTTCTCGTAATCGATCCGCTGGCCCACGCGGGTGTTTTCGACCGAATAGTTGACGCGCGTCACCGGCGAGAAGATGCTATCGATCGGAATGCGTCCGATCTCCTGCTCATCCTCCTTGTTCCGCTCGGCGGGGAAGAAGCCGCGTCCGGTGCGGATCTCGACCTCCATATCGATTTCGCCGTCGGCGTCCAACGTCGCGATGGGCTGGGTGGGATTCAGCACCTCGACGCTGTTGTCCGCCTCAAAATCACAGGCGGTGATGACGCACGGGCCCTTCCGGCGCAGGGCAATCCAGCGCGGCGCGCGGGTATAGCTCTTGAGCAGCACGCGCTTGAGGTTGAGGATGATATCGGTGACATCCTCGCTCACGCCCGGCAGCGCGCAGAACTCATGGTTGGCGCCGCGGATGCGCACGGACGTGATCGCCACACCCTCAATGGATGAGAGCAGCACCCGGCGCAGCGAATTACCGACGGTGCGGGCGTAGCCCACCTCAAACGGTTCGGCCACAAAGCGCGCGTACGTAAGGGTTGACCCCTTCTCTTCCTTCACCACCCGCTTGGGTATTTCAAAACGACTCAAACGAATCGGCATGTCTGGCGTCCTTTCCGGCGCGTCCAGCCCCTTCAGGCGGCGACGCCGTAACAACATGTACGCTTAACGCGAATAGAGTTCGACAATCGCCTGCTCATTCACAACAGGCGCAATCTGCTCACGGGTCGGGATGGACAGCATCTCGCCACGGAAAGCCTTGGGATCAAGAGAGAGCCACGTCGGCGTCTGCTGCGAAGTCGCGGCATCGACGCTCTTGGTCGCATAATCGCGCGACTTCGGGCGATCCCGGACTTCGATGACGTGACCGACTTTGACCTGCATGGACGGCACGGTGGCCTTGCGGCCATTGACGGCGATATGGCCGTGCAGCACAAATTGGCGGGCCGCGCGGCGGGAGGATGCAAAGCCGAGGCGGTAGACGATGTTGTCCAGCCGCGTCTCGATCAACTGCAACATGATTTCGCCGGTGATGCCATCGCGGCGCAACGCCTCTTCGAAGACCCGGTGGAACTGGCCTTCCTGCATGCCATACTGGCGGCGCAGGCGCTGCTTTTCGCGGAGCTGCTGCCCGTATTCCGAGACCTTGCGCGAGCGGCGCAAGCCGTGCATGCCCGGAGGCGGGTGCCCCTGGTCGATCGGGCACTTCGCCATGTAGCAGCGGGCGCCCTTGAGAAACAGCTTCATGCCCTCGCGGCGGCACTTACGGCAGACGGGACCAACATACCTACCCATTAGACTCTCCTCCTTTTGCGCGCCCGGCAACCGTTGTGCGGGATCGGCGTGCAATCCTTGATGACCGTCACATGCATGCCCGCCGTCTGGATTGCACGCACGGCGGACTCGCGTCCCGCACCCGCACCCTGAACCCGGATCTCAACTTCATGCATCCCCTTGGACACCGCCTGGCGCGCCGCATCCTGGGCGACCATCGTGGCCGCAAAGGCGGTGCACTTGCGTGATCCCTTGAAGCCCGCACGTCCGGCGGAGCTCCAGGAAACCACCCCGCCGCGCGCATCGGCGATCGACACGATCGTGTTGTTAAACGTGGCGCGGATAAAGGCAATTCCAGCGGGAATGCTCCGTGTCCGCGCCTTTTTGCCCTTGGCTACATCGGCGGCGGCCTTGGCCGCATCGCCCTCGGACAATACAGCGGCCGCTTCGCTCGCGGCGGTGGGTTGCTCGACGGCAACCGATCCGTTTTCTTCTTTAATCGCTTCTTCGCTCATCATCAGCCCCGACTCTGGCCGCAGTCACCGCATCACCCTCCGCGCCGGCTTTCACCGGACGCGTAACGGATGATCGGTTATTGGACCCGTTAAAAACCCATTAACTCTTCATCGCCTGACGGGCAGCCTTATCACGGACCGCTCCAACCGTCTTCTTGCTTCCCTTGCGTGTGCGCGCATTGGTCCGTGTGCGCTGACCCCGGCACGGCAAGCCGCGCTTATGGCGAGATCCACGATACGTGCCGATGCTGATCAGGCGGCGGATGTTTTGGGACACCTCGCGACGCAGATCGCCTTCGACGCGGTAATGTTCCTGAATGAATCCGGTAATGACACGGATATCATCAGGCGTGAGGTCGTCGGCCTTTTTCGCCGGATCAACCTTGCACAATTTCAGGACATCGCTGGCCCGCTTGGGGCCGATTCCATGGATATACTGGAGCGCATACTCGATGCGTTTTTTTCCCGGCACATCCACACCCATCATTCTCGGCATGGTCTCTCTCCTAGCCTTGGCGCTGTTTGTGGCGCGGATTGGTACAAATCACACGCACGACCCCTTTGCGCCGCACAATCCGGCAGCGTTCACAAATACGTCGCACTGAACTGCGAACTTTCATGTTTTCTTTCCCCGTTCAAAAAAGGGTCACAGTTTAACCCGCCCGACCGCCTCTTGTCCATCACAAAATGAAAAAACATTAAACAGCCGTTAAAATCTCCGCCCCGTCCTCGCCTACGGCGACCGTATGCTCGAAATGCGCGGAGGGCCGACCGTCCTGGGTGACGACCGTCCAACCATCCCGCAGCACCGACACATCGGGTCGTCCGAGGTTGACCATGGGCTCGATGCACAGGGTCATTCCGACCTTGAGCACCGGCCCGCGCCCCGGACTTCCGTAATTCGGTATCTGCGGATCCTCATGCAACTGCCGTCCGATTCCATGGCCCACAAAATCGCGGACCACGGAGCAGCCGGTCTGTCTCACCATCTGTTCCACTGCATGCGAAACATCTCCCAGTTTCGCTCCCGGCCGGACCGCCGCGATCCCGGCATCGCGCGCCCGCCGGGTGGCGTCGACCAACCGGAGGATATCCGGATCAGAGACGCCCACCAGCACCGTGGTGGCGGTGTCTCCGTGAAAGCCTTGGTAAAAGACCCCCACGTCGATACTCACCACATCCCCCGGCAGGATTCGCCGGGCACCCGGAATGCCATGGATCACCTCTTCGTTTACCGAGACGCACAAGGCGGCCGGAAACCCGCGGTAACCCAGAAAGGAGGGGGTGGCCCTCTTTTCGTCAATCAACTGTCGTGCCAGCGCGTCAAGCTCCCGGGTTGAAATCCCCGGAACCACCGCGGCGGCGACCTGTCGCAGCACCTCGCCCGCCAGACGGCCGCTCACGCGCATGGCGTCGAGTTCGCGTCCTCGTTTGCACGTAATCATTTCAAAGCCTGGGTCATGCGCTCGGCCACCGCATCGACACCACCGACTCCGTCCACCCGTTTGAGCACGCCGCGCGCGGCGTAAGCGTCGATCACGCCCTCCGTCTGCCGGTGATAGACCGCCAGCCGCTGAGCAATGGTTTCCGGAAGGTCATCGGTGCGCTGCACCAGGGCGGCGGCGCAGGCGTCGCATACGCCCGCCCGTTTCGGCGGGAGCGTCGCCACATGGTAGACCGCCTTGCAGGCGGGGCACACTTGGCGACCGGCGAGGCGGGCGGTGACGACGGCGTCGGCGACTTCGATGACGACCGCCGCCTTCAGCACCCCGCCGCAGTCGGCGAGGATGGCATCCAGGATGCCCATCTGCGGAACCGTACGCGGAAAGCCGTCCAACAGATAGCGTGCTTGGTCCGAACCCGCCTCGATCAAGTCGCTGATCATGCGACCGATCAGTGCGTCGGGGACCAATTCGCCGGAATTCATGTAGCGCGAGGCCTCGATTCCGGCGGCGGTCTGGCGGGCAACCGCATCACGCAACATGTCGCCACTGGCGATAGGCGTCAGGCCCAGCTTCTGCACGACTCGGGCAGCGGCGGTTCCTTTTCCGGAACCGGGAGCGCCCAGCAAGACGACGACGTCCATACCGATTATCTCCGGGCCCGCAGGCGGCCATGTTTCAAAAATCCGTCATAGTTGCGCATCAGCAGATGCGACTCCATCTGGCGCAGGGTATCCAGCGCCACGCCGACGATGATCAGCAAGCTGGTGCCACCGAAGAACGAAGCCATGCTCCAGTCGAGGCTCATCCAGCCGTTGAGCACCTGTGGCAGGATGGCCACGACGAGCAGCCCGATGCCGCCGATGAGCGTGACGCGAGTCATCACCGCATCGAGATACTCGGCGGTTGCGCGGCCGGGGCGGATACCGGGGACATACGAGCCATCGCGCTTGAGGTTGTCGGCGATCTGCATCGCGTTAAACTGGGTGGCGACCCAGAAGAAGCAGAAGAAGAGGACCATGACGGCATAGACGGTCAGATGCAGAGCCGAGGCAGGATCGGAGAGGCTCTGGCCCAGGTCGCGCAGCCAAGCGAACGCCGGGAAGCGGGTGCCGTCGATCTGGGCCAGCGCGGTGGCTGGGAAGGTGATCAGCGGGCCAGCGAAGATGATCGGCATGACGCCCGTGTAGTTGACCCGCAGCGGCATGTACGTATTCTGTCCGCCGTACGTGCGGTTGCCCACCACGCGGCGGGTGGAATGGATCGGCACGCGCCGGACGCCCTGGGTGAGCATGACGGTGCCCATGGTGACGGCAAAGCCCAGCAGCAGCAGCAGCACCAGCTCGAAGATGCTGGCGGTCGCCTTGATATCGCCCATGCCGATGTAGCGCTCCCAGGCAATCATCACCGCATGGGGCAGGCGGCTGCAGATATTGATCATGATGATCAGCGAGACGCCGTTGCCGATACCGCGGGCCGTGATCTGGTCGCCGAGCCACATGACGAACATCGAGGCCGAGGTCATGGCGATCATGGTCATCAGGGTAAAGCCGACGCCCGGGTTCGTCACCAGATCGACCGCGCCGAAGCCGAGACGCTCGGGGTTTTGCAGCCCCTGAGCGAGAAAGAACGACTGGAACAAGCAGATGCCGATCGTCAGGTAGCGCGTATACTGGTTCATGCGCTGCCGACCGCTATCGCCCTCGCGCACCATCCGTTCCAGTGCGGGAACGACGGCGGTGAGGAGCTGCAGGATGATCGAGGCACTGATATACGGCCAGATGCTCAGAAAGCCGACCGAGCACGAGCTCATGGCGCCACCGGTGAACACGTCGAACATGCTCATCAGGCCACCGGCCGAGCCGCTCGCCGACTCGCGCATCCGGTCCATGATCTCGTTGAGGACACTCAGGTTGACCCCCGGCGTGGGAATCATCGAGATGAGTCGGCTGATAAACACCAGCCCGGCCGTCAGGAGAATGCGTTTACGCAGCTCCGGTATTTTGAACGTATTCGCAAAGGTGGCCAGCATATTTGCGCTCCTGAGTCTGGGGTCGCGCGTCCGGGCTCGGGGTTCGGGGCGGGATCATCCTCGAGGATCATCCCGTCTCCCGGCACCCGCTTCCCGTCGCGACCCGGTCGTTACTCCTGCGTGCTACCGACGACGATGGCGGATCCGCCAGCGGCCTCGATCTTCGCCCGTGCCGACGCGCTGAACGCATCGGCGGTGACCGTCAGTTTCCGGTTGAGGTCACCGGTGCCGAGAATCTTGACGCCGCCGCAGTTGGCATGCACGAGACCGGCCAGAAGGAAATCGCCGACCGACACCTGGCTGCCGTCGGCAAACCGGTTCAGGGTTTTGATATTGACCGTCTGCCAAGGGACGCGGTTGGGGTTCTTGAACCCGCGTTTGGGCAGACGCCGCACGAGCGGCATCTGACCGCCTTCAAAGCCCAGCTTGTGCTTGTGGCCTTTGCGGGCCTTCTGTCCCTTGTGACCCTTGCCGGAGGTCTTGCCGTGTCCCGAGCCGGGACCGCGGCCAACGCGCTTGCGGCTTTTGCGGGCGCCCGGCGTGTTTTTAAGCGTAGAGAGATCCATGTTTCAAACTCCTCGTATCAAGGCTTCGGCGGCCGCCCATTCCGGGCCGGCCGCAGGTGGGATGTTTCAGGTGCGGGTTGCCGCGATCTCCTCGGCGGTGCGCAACTGCTGCAGAGCGGCGATCGTGGCTTTCACCACATTCAGCCGGTTCTTGCTGCCGAGCGACTTGCCGATCACGTCCCGGACACCGGCCGCTTCGAGAACGGGGCGCATGCCACCGCCCGCGATGATGCCCGATCCGTCCGGCGCGGGCTTCAGCAGCACGCGGCCGCCGTCACAGACGCCGATCACGTCATGCGGGATGGTCTTGCCGACCATCTTCACACGCATCATCTCCTTCTTCGCGCAATCGCCGCCCTTGCGGATCGCCTCGCTGACCTCGTTCGCCTTACCGAAGCCGAAGCCGACGCGGCCCCCATGGTCGCCCACGACCACCACGGCGCTAAAACTGAAGCGGCGGCCGCCCTTGACCACTTTCGCGCACCGGTTGACGAACACGACGCGTTCATCCAGGTCGCTACCCCCGCCATCGCGTTTGTTTCTATCTTCGCTCACTTCGCCTCCTCAGCCGCGGGAGCGGCATCCGAAATCCGCAGGCCCGCGGCCACGGCGGACTCCACGATCTGCTTGATGCGGCCGTGGTAACGGAATCCGCCGCGGTCGACGACCACGCGGGCGATTCCCTTTTCGGCTGCGGTTTTGGCGGCCTGCTCCCCCACCACTTTCGCGGTGTTCAGGTTGCAGCCGGCGGCATCCTCCACGGCGAGCGTGGACGTGGCGGCCAGCGTATGCGAGGCCGTATCATCGATGAACTGCACATACATGTGCTTGTTCGAGATGTAAATCGCCATTCGCGGGCGCTCCGCCGTGCCCTGCACGCGCTGGCGGAGGCGCATGTGACGGCGCCTGCGTTGATCCTTGCGGTTCTTCACTATCATCAGCCACTCCCGTTCAGGCGTTAGGCAACGGTCTTGCCCTGCTTGCGGCGAATCTGTTCGCCGACGTACTTGATGCCCTTGCCCTTGTAAGGCTCGGCGGGGTAGTATCCGCGGATGCGGGCCGCCGCCTCGCCGACAAGCTGCTTGTCGATCCCCGTGACCGTCAACTGGACGCCTTGTTTCTCGGTGACCGTGATGCCGGCGGGGATCGTATATTCTTTAGGTGACGCAAAGCCGAGCGACAGCATCAGCTTCGGACCCTGGACCAGGGCTTTAAATCCGGTGCCCTCGATCGAGAGCTCCTTCTTGTAGCCTTTGACCACGCCCTCGATCATATTCTTGACCAGGGAGCGGCTCAGCCCGTGATAACTCCGTTGAACGCGCGAGTCATCCTTGCGCGACACGCACACCGCGCCGTCGGCGACGACGGCAGAGATGCCGTCGGGAAGCGTGCGGGAAAGTTCACCGAGCGCCCCCTTCACGGACACCCAGCCGCCGCGGGCTGTGACGGTGACGGTGGCAGGTATACCTACCGGTTGTTTACCGATTCTCGACATGGCACGACACCTCTTACCAGATGGTACAAATCACTTCGCCGCCCAGCTTGCGCTGGCGCGCCTCTTTTCCGGTCATCACCCCATGGGAGGTGCTGACGACCGCAGCGCCCAACCCGTTGAGCACCCGCGGAATATCCTGATAACCGGCAAACCGGCGCAGGCCGGGTTTGCTGATGCGGCTGACCCCGCGAATCACGGGTTCGCCGTCGGCCGCATACTTCAGCGTGAGCAACAGCACCCGCTTGGGATCGCCCGCCAGCGTAAAGCCAGCGATGTAGCCCTCCTGCTTGAAGACGCGGGCAATCTCGCCCTTGAGCCTGGAACCGGGCATCTCCACTTCATGGAGGCCGGCTTTTTGCGCGTTGCGCAGCCGCAGCAGCATGTCTGCGATGGGATCCGATACACTCATGACAACTCCCTCACCAACTCGCCTTGGTCACACCCGGGATCTGTCCCGACACAGCCAGCTCACGGAAGCAAATACGGCAGAGCTGGAACTTACGGATATAGGCACGGGCGCGCCCGCAACGGGTGCACCGGCAATATTTGCGCACGGCGAACTT
This sequence comes from Akkermansia muciniphila, assembly GCA_945870025.1. GTDB lineage: Bacteria > Verrucomicrobiota > Kiritimatiellia > RFP12 > JAAYNR01 > VGWG01. Next base: position 22,827 of record CAMBQN010000030.1, on the reverse strand, counting down.
CGGCGTGCGTTTTGCCTTTTCCATCAAACACAATTTGGCCATAGCGCGACTCCTTACTTTCCGGCGAACGGCATACCGAGCGCCGCGAGCAGCTCGCGGGCTTCATTGTTGGTGCGGGCCGACGTCACAAACGTGACATCCATCCCCTTTTCCACGCTCGATCCGGTGTTGACTTCCGGGAAGATCGTATGCTCCTTGATTCCGAGCGTATACCCTCCCCGTCCGTCAAAGCCGCGAGGCGAGACGCCGCGAAAGTCGCGAATACACGGCAACGCGTGATTCACGAAGCGATCGACGAACTCGTACATCCGGTCACCGCGAAGGGTGACCTTGGCGCCGATGACCATACCTTCGCGCAGTTTGAAATTCGAGATGCTCTTGCGAGCCTTGCAGGTCATGGGCCGCTGACCGGTGATCTTCGTCAGATCCTCCAGCAACGTCTTCTGCTCGTCCTTCTCGACGATCCCGAAGCCCATGTTGACCACGACCTTCTGGAGGTGGGGCACCAGCATGGGGTTGGCAAGCCCCAGCGTCTCACGCAGCTTGGGCGTGATCTTTTCCTTGTACAATTCTTTGAGTCTGGGCATGTCCGTCTCCTATCCGTGCAAGACCTTATTTGTCGCCTTGGATACCCGTTCGAGCGTGTCGCCGGTGCGGACGCGCCGGATTCGGACGCCCTTCTTGGCCTCCGCATCATAGGGCATCACCTTGGACATCCGGATCGGCGCCTCGATCTCGACAAACCCGCCATCGGGCTTGGTCTGAGACGGGCGCACGGCCTTTTTCACCAGATTCAGTCCCTCGACGAAAACGACGTTCTTGCGAAGGTCGATTCGCGTGACCTTTCCGGTCTTGCCGGCGTATTCGCCTGAAATGGCGATCACCGTGTCATGCTTCTTGATGCGTGCAATGCTCATGCTTCTTTTCCCGTAACTCGCAACCCGCAACCCGCAGTTCGCCAGCCTTGCCCCGCCGGGTCCTTTCCCGTGCCAGGCCAACGCTTACGCCATTGCGCGCGTGTTACTGTGCTGCTGGCGTCAGACCACTTCCGGCGCCAGCGAGATGATCTTCATGTAATTCCGGTCGCGCAACTCGCGCGCCACCGGACCGAAAATACGCGTGCCGATCGGATTCAGCTTGGCATCCACGATCACGCAGGCGTTCTGGTCAAAACGGACATGCGAACCGTCCGGGCGGCTGATGGGGTGGCCCACGCGCACGACGACGGCCGTGCAGACCTGCCCCTTCTTCACCGCACCGGTCGGCTGCGCTTCCTTGATGGCCACGCGAATGACGTCGCCGATATGAGCGAACGACTTGCGCTGGCCGAGGATGCGGAAACACATGGCCAGCTTGGCGCCCGAATTATCGGCCACAATCAGTTCAGTTTGTTCCTGAATCATGCCTTCGGCGCTCCTTCCACGGACACCACTTCAATCACGCGCCAGCGCTTCATCTTGCTCAGCGGGCGGCATTCGGTGATGACCACCGCATCGCCCACCTGCGCAGCATTCTGTTCGTCGTGCGCGTGATACTTCTTGTGCTGGCGGATCACCTTGCCATACATGGGATGACGCAGCCGACGCTCGGTTTGCACCACGATCGACTTGTTCCCACTGCGGCTGATCACCACACCCTTGCGGATCTTGCGGGATCCGCGGATCTCTGTCGTCTCGGCCATTACTTACCCGCCTCCCGCTCACACTGTACCGTGAGCATGCTCGCGATTTCACGACGGAGCGTACGAATCCGAAGCGGCTTCTCTACGCTGGCGCCGGAGTGATGCTTCAGGCGAAAGTTGCGCAATTCCTGCGACTGCTCGCGAACCCGCTGAGCCAACTCATCCGCCCCAAGTTCTCTGAATTCCCTAGCCTTCATTGTTGTTCCGATCTCCGCTTGGATCACTTACGAGTAACCAACCGCGTGCGGATGCCCAGTTTGGTGTCGGCCAGGCGAAGGCATTCGCGGGCGACGACGTCCGGGACGCCGCCAACCTCGAACAACATCTTGCCTGGAACGATCACCGCAACCCAGAGCTCCGGATTACCCTTGCCCTTACCCATGCGCACTTCGATGGGCTTCTTGGTGACAGGCTTGTCCGGAAAGATCCGGATCCACAGCTTGCCCTTGCGCTTCATGTGGCGGTTGACCGCCACACGGCACGCCTCGATCTGGGTATTGGTGACCCAGCCGCGGGTGAGCGCCTTGATGCCATACTCGCCGTAGGCCAGCTCGGCACCCGAAGTGGCGTGGCCGGCCCGGTTCCCCTTGGACTGCTTGCGGTGCAAGACCCGTTTAGGCATTAGTGGCATTGCTTCTCCTCCTCGTTCCGGACCGCGCCGGCTGGAAATCATCCTTGGTGCAGATCCACACCTTGATGCCGATCAGGCCGGCCGTCGTGTGGGCCTCGGCGAACCCGTAGTCGATGTTCGCTCGCAGGGTGTGCAACGGCACCTTGCCCTGCTTGCTCCACTCCACGCGCGAGATCTCGGCGCCATTGATACGGCCGCTGCAGCGGATCTTGATCCCCTCGCAGCCGATCTCCATGGCGACCTTCTCGGCCCGCTTCATGGCGCGCTTGAGCGCCACGCGGCGCTCGATCTGCTGCGCCACGCCCTCGGCGACCAACTGCGCGTTGGCGTCGGGATCGCGAACCTCGTGGATCTCCAGGTAGATCTCCTTACCTGTCTTTTTCGCCAGATCGGCGCGGATCCGTTCGACATCCTGCCCCTTGCGGCCGATGACCACGCCCGGCCGGGCTGAGAAGATGTTGATCCGCACACGATTGGCGTAGCGCTCGATCATGATCTTGGCGATCGCGGCGCCTTCCAAACGTTTCTTAACTTCCTCGCGGATCATCTGATCCTCCGCGAGCAGCGTGCCAAAATCACGCTTTCCGGCAAACCACCGCGAGCTCCATGCGTGGTCGACCGCGATTCGGAATCCGATAGGATTGACTTTCTGTCCCAACGTCCTGCTCCTTCCTGAAAAAAAAGCCTTCGGCCTTAACGACCGTCGGTCAGGACCACTTTCACATGGCACAACCGCCGGGCAATCGGACTCGCACTGCCACGGGCGCGAGGCCAGAACCGCCGCAAACGCGGCCCTTCATCAAACACCGCCAACTGGATGCGCAAACCGTCCGCATCCAGATTGACGTTGTTTTTCGCGTTGGCCAACGCCGACTGGATCGTCTGACCCAGCACGGCGGCCGCCTTCCGCGGGCTGAATTGCGTCACTTTCAACGCCTCGCTGACCGTCATTCCCTGAACCTTGCGGGACAGGGGGCGGCCTTTCTGCGCTGAAAGCCGGACGTTACGGGTAATAGCCGTCACTTCCATAACTGATTCCCTCATTACTTCGCCGCCGCTTTGTCCGTGTGGACGCCGTGCGAGCGGAATGTGCGTGTGGGGGCGAATTCGCCCAACCGGTGCCCAACCATATTCTCGGTGATGAAAATAGGAATGTGCTGTTTGCCATTGTGAATCGCAAACGTGTGGCCGACAAACTCCGGCATGATCATCGAGCGACGCGACCAAGTCTTGATCGGCGTCTTTCGAGTGCCCTGGTTCATCTTCTCCACCTTCTTCAGCAGGTGGGCCTCGACGTACGGACCCTTTTTAATAGACCGCGGCATGGGTTACTTTCTCCCCTTGACGATAAACGTACTGGATGTCTTGCGCCGGTTGCGGGTTTTGCCGCCCTTCGACAGCTTGCCCCAGGGCGAGACCGGATGACCGCCGCCGGACGTGCGACCTTCGCCGCCGCCCATCGGATGGTCCACCGGGTTCATCGCCACACCACGGACGGTCGGGCGGATGCCCATCCACCGCTTGCGGCCGGCCTTGCCGAGCTTCACGCTGTTCCAGTCGGCGTTGCCCACCTGGCCGATCGTCGCCAGGCCCTTGGCGTTCACCCGCCGGACTTCTCCGGAAGGCAAGCGCAGGGTGGCGTAGCCGTCTTCGCGCGACATGAGCTGGCAGCTATTGCCGGCGGAACGGGCGAGCTGGCCTCCCTTGCCGGGAATCAGCTCGATGTTGTGCACGGAAAGCCCCAGCGGGATCTTCTCCAGCGGCAGGGCATTGCCCACGGTCGGCTCGGCTTCGATCCCGGACAGGACCAGATCGCCCACCTTGAGACCCGTGGGTGCCAAGATGTAGCGCTTCTCGCCATCCACATAGTTGAGCAGCGCGAGATTGGCCGACCGGTTGGGGTCGTAGGCGATCTCGGCGACGCGCGCCGGGATGCCGGCCTTGTCGCGCCGGAAATCAACCATCCGGTAACGCCGTTTGACGCCGCCGCCGCGGTGGCGCGTGCTGATGCGCCCCGAGTTGCCACGTCCAGCCTTGGCGCGAAGCGACTCGGTCAGCCGGCGAACCGGCTTCTTCTCGGTGATTTCATCAAAGGTCTGCGCCACACGATGGCGGAGACCCGGACTTCTTGGTTTAAAGGTTTTCAGACCCATGGATCCATTCCTCCGGCGGCGTTAGACGGCCTCAATGCGTTCGCCCGCTCGTACAGTGACGATCGCGCGCTTCCAATTGGGGCGGCTGGTGTGGCGGCGTGTGCGCGTCATGCAGGGCTTGCCCACATAATTTTGCGTACGCACGGCCAGCACATGAACACCGAACTGCTCCTCGACCGCCGCGCGAATCTCCAGTTTGTTCGCCTCGGGGGCGACCTCCAGAAGAAATGCGTTCTGCGCGGCCATGGCCGTCCCTTTTTCCGTTACTTGAATTTTTCGGATGATACCGGCGTGCTTCATGCCGTCACCTCCGCCTTCCCTGTCAGACGCGTTGTGAGCGCCTCAAAACCCGCACGCGTGGCAATCACGGTGCGAAAACGAAGCAGGGAGTATACATCAACATCGCGGGCACAAGCAACTTCTACCTTTGGGATGTTGCGCGCGGCACGCACCAGCGCGTCGTTGGCAACGTCGGTCACAAAGAGACCCGAGGTGCGCACGTCGAGCTTCTTGAGCAGCGCCGCCACGAGCTTGGTCTTGGCCTCGGGCAGATTGATCACATCCAGCACGACCACCTGGCCGTCGGCGATCTTGGCGCTGAGCGCGCGTCGAAACGCGAGCTGAGCCACCTTGCGGTTGACCTTCTGCGCGAAAGAGTGCGGACGCGGGCCGTGGGCGACGCCGCCCCCACGCCAGATCGGAGAACGGCGACTGCCCGCGCGGGCGTTGCCCGTCCCCTTCTGGCGGTAGGGCTTCTTGCCGCTGCCCGCAACCTCACCCTTGTTCTGTGTCGAAGCCGTGCCCGCGCGCCGCGCGTTCAGGGTCGCCACGACCGTATCCTTGACCGCCTGGTCGCCTTTATTCAGCACCAGCCGTTCATCCGCGAAAGCCAGCTCGCCGGCCGGTTCTCCCATCGCGTTGAAAACTTTGATCGTACTCATCGCTCGTTATCCCTTCTTCAGGGCTTTTTTGACAAAAACAACCCCGCCAACCGGACCGGGAATAGCCCCCGCGACCAACAGCAGATTATCCTCTTTGCGCACCTGCACAACCGTGAGGTTCTGCGTCGTGCGAGACACCGAACCCATGTGGCCCGGCATCCGCTTGCCCTTCTCGACCCAACCGGGCAAGTCACGCGCGCCGATCGAACCGACGCGGTTCTTCGAGTGGCCGCCGTGCGTCTTCGGGCCGCCGGCCATGCGGTAGCGTCTGACGACGCCCGCAAACCCGCGTCCCTTGGTCACGCCCTGCACGTCGACAAACTTCACGCCGTCGAACATGCCGACGTCGATCGCCTGCCCCACCGCGAACGCCTCGCCTGCGTCCGGTTTGAACTCGTGCAGCATCCGGCACGGCGCCACGCCCGCCTGGGTGTAGCGCGTCACCGCCGATTTCGTCAAGCGGTGCGGCTTCTGCGAACCGAACCCCACTTGCACGGCAACGTAGCCGTCCTTGGCCGCGGTCTTCACTTGGATGACCGGGCAAGGGCCGACTTCCAGCACCGTAACCGCAATCTGACGCCCAGTCGCGTCCCAGACTTGCGTCATGCCAACTTTCTTTCCAATCAAGCCTTCCATGGTTCCTCACCGTCCTTAAATTCGAATGGAGATGTCCACGCCGGCCGGCAGGTTGAGTTTCTTCAGCTCGTCGACCGTTTTGGCCGTCGGGCTGACGATGTCGAGCAACCGCTTGTGAGTTCGCATTTCGAATTGATCCATGGACTTCTTGTCCACATGCGGACTGCGGTTGACCGTGAAGCGCTCGATCCGCGTCGGAAGCGGAATCGGCCCCACCACCTGCGCGCCTGTCCCACGAGCCGTTTCGATGATGTCACCGACGGCCTGGTCCAGAACCCTGTGGTCGTATGCCTGCAAACGGATGCGTATGCGCTGACTTTGCATGCTCTCGTCACCTGTTCAATACGTGTTCCCTAACTGTCCGCGGCACCACGGCGAATGCATCGGGCTCCATCGTGTAGCTTGCGCGGCCACGCGATAACGACCGAATCACCGTTGAATACCCGAATAACTCCGCCAATGGCACCCGTGCACGAACGAGCTGCATGTCTCCACGCACCGTCATATCGCACACGTGTCCGCGGCGCCCGTTGATGTCCCCCATGATCTCGCCGACATGGTCCGGCGGGGTCACAATGGCGAGGGACATGATCGGCTCCAGCAACTCCGGAGCCGCCGCTTGCGCAGCCTCTCGGAAGGCCATCACCGCAGCCGTTCGGAACGCCACATCCGTGGCGGAGTCCTCGTCTGCGATGCTCACCTCCGTGACGCGCGCCACGACATCGGTCAACGGGTAGCGCGCGAGCACTCCCGTCAGGATGCCGTCGAGCAAGCCTTGCTCGATGCAGGCCACCAGCGCCTCGTCGGGTAGGGCCTTGCGACTGCATGCGATTTCCACCGCATGGCCGCTGCCCCGCTCACGCGGCGCCGCTTCCACCACGACACGGGCATAGTGGCGCTTGCCACCAAGGTCGCGGTCAAAGATATAATCAGCCCTGCCGGTCGACGTCACGGTCTCGTAGTAGGAGACCATCGGACGGCCGGTGTTGGCTTCCACCTTGAATTCCCGGCGGAGTCGATCCACCAAGATCTCCAAGTGCAGCTCGCCCATTCCGCTCAGAATCAACTGCCCGGTCTCGGAATCGGTCCGAACCACGCAGGTGGGATCTTCTGCGGAGAGCTGCTTTAAAGCGTCGTTCAATTTTTCGCGATTGGCCTGTGTCTTCGGCTCGATGGCCATGAACATGACCGGCTCCGGGGCCTGAATCCGCTCGAGGGCGACCGGCTGATGTTCGGCACACAAGGTGTCGCCCGTGGTCGCGGCCTTGAGCCCGACCACCGCGCCAATGTCCCCCGTGGCGAGTTCATCGACCTCTTCCTGGGCGTCGGCGAAGAGCCGAACCAGCTTCATCACCCGCTCACGTTCCTTGACGCGCGGATTGTAGACATTCTGCCCCTTGCGCAACCGGCCGGCGTAGAGCCGGACAAAAAAGAGCTTGCCCACGTAGGGATCGGTGGCCACCTTGAAGACCAGCGCGGTGAGGGGTTCGGTGTCGTCGGGCTTCCGCGTCACGGCCGCGCCGCTCTTGACATCCGTTGCCTGGATCGCCCCGACATCGGCGGGCGACGGGAGATAGGCGACCACGGCATCGAGCAGCTTCTGCACGCCCTTGTTACGCAGCGACGAGCCACACAACACCGGCACGAGCGCGTGGGCGATGACCGCGCGCCGGATCGCGGGGCGCAGCACGTCGGCCGGAACCGCGCTGTCGGTCAGATAGGCCGTGAGCACCGCCTCGTCCCGCTCGCCCAACTGCTCGACCAGGTGCGTGCGCGCGGCGGCGGCCCGCGCCTGCAGCGCGTCGGGAATCGGGTGCTCCTGCATCGTCCGCCCCTCGTCGGCGCCCTCGAAGGTGAATGCGCGCATCTCGAGCAGGTCGATCACGCCGCAAAAGGTATCGGCCTGGCCCCACGGGATCATCAGCGGAACCGCATGCGCACCGAGCTTGCTGCGGATCTCGGCCACCACGGCGTCAAAATCGGCGCCCATGCGGTCCATCTTGTTGATGAACGCGAGGCGTGGAACGCGATAGGTGTCGGCCTGGCGCCAGACGGTCTCGGATTGCGGCTGCACCCCGCCGACGGCACAAAAAACGCCCACCGCGCCGTCCAAGACGCGCAGTGAGCGTTCCACTTCAATGGTGAAGTCTACATGCCCCGGGGTATCGATAATATTGATCTGGTGGCCCTGCCACGCACAGGTGATGGCGGCACTGGTGATCGTGATGCCGCGCTCGCGCTCCTGAATCATCCAGTCGGTCGTGGTGTTGCCGTCGTCGACATTACCGAGTCGATGGGTGCGGCCAGCGTAAAAAAGAATCCGCTCGGTTGTCGTCGTCTTGCCCGCATCGATATGGGCGATGATGCCGATATTGCGGATGTCGGCCAAAGCGACGGCACGGCCAGCGGACACAGGTCCCGCAGACTTACCTTTCGACTCTTTAGCCTTCACGTCCATGACGCGTTCACCCAACTTCCCGGTTTGTCAAAGAACAGGGGGTCACCGTGCGGCGACCCGTCGCGTGACTTACCACGCGTAGTGCGCAAAGGCCTTGTTGGCCTGCGCCATCTTGTGCGTATCGTCCCGTTTCTTGATTACATTGCCCTGATTGCCGTACGCCTCGAGCAGCTCCATGGCCACGGCCTTGGGCATGCCCGCGCCGCGGCGCGCGCTCGCATACTGAACCATCCAGCGGAGAGCCATGGCCAACTGGCGTGGCGGACGGATCTCCACGGGCACCTGGTACGTCGTTCCACCGACGCGGCGCGACTTGACCTCAACCTTCGGCCGCATGTTGCAGATCGCCAGATCCAAGACTTCCAGCGGGTTCTTGCCCGTCTTGTCTGCAATCTCCGCCAATGCGCCGTAGACGATGCGTTCGGCCGTCGTCTTTTTCCCGCTGATCATCAATGCATTGATGACGCGGGCAACTAACTCGCTGTTGTACTGGGGGTCAGGAACCAACACCCGCTTCTCAGAACTACGCCTTCTTGCCATAACCGTCTTGCCTCACCACGCGTTATTATTTCTCTTCGACTTTAGGAGTCTTGACGCCGTACTTCGACCGACTACGATTCCGACCGCTCACGCCCAGGCTGTCCAGCGAGCCGCGGACGATGTGGTAGCGCACGCCCGGCAAATCCTTGACGCGACCGCCGCGCACCAGCACCACGCTGTGCTCCTGCAGATTGTGCCCTTCGCCCGGGATGTACGCGCTGACCTCGTATCCGGTCGTCAACCGAACACGCGCCACCTTGCGCAATGCCGAGTTCGGCTTCTTCGGTGTCTGGGTCTTCACCACGAGGCAGACCCCGCGGCGCTGCGGACATGATTTGAGCGCAGGTGATTTGCTTTTGTTACGAAGGGGACTTCTCCCCTTGCGCACCAGTTGGTTCGTCGTCGGCATACGTGCCCTTTCAATTTCCCACAAAAAGGATTTGGAGATTAGCAAAGCGGCCTGCACAATGCAAGCGCAAAATACTAACCCAATAAATCATCGAGCGTGCGTTCCTGTTCCACAGGCTGTTCGAGACCCAAAGCTTCATCCGATAACGGCTCGGCCAGGGCCACCAGCTTGATGTACCGGTGCAACGGGAAGCCCGTGCCGCCGGGGATCAGATGGCCGAGGATGACGTTCTCCTTGAAGCCGTTCAGCCCGTCCACGCGCCCAATCGTCGCCGCATCCGTCAGGATGCGGGTCGTGTCTTGGAACGACGCGGCCGAGATGAAGCTGTCGGTTTCCAACGACGCCTTGGTGATTCCCAGCAGGGCTGGCTGCGCTTCGGCCGCTCGCTTGCCCTCGGCAATCACCTGCTCGTTGATCGTGATGAACTCCTGACGCGAGACCTGCTCGCCCCAGAGGAAGTCGGTGTCGCCGGGGTTGGTGATGCGCACCTTGCGCAACATCTGCCGGACGATGATTTCGATGTGCTTGTCGTTGATTTCCACGCCTTGCATCCGGTAGACCTGCTGGACCTCGTTGACGAGATACTTTTGCAGTTCCTGCGGGCCGCACACGTCGAGAATCTCCTGCGGCACCACCGGACCTTCGGTGAGCTGCTGCCCCTTGCGCACATGGTCGCCCTTGTACACGACGATGTGCTTGCCCATCGGGATCAGGTGTTCCTCGGCCGCGCCGGTCACTTCGTCGCGGATGATCAGGCAGCGCTTGCCGCGCTGGTTCGGCCCGAAATCGACGAGCCCCTCGATCTTGGCGATCTCCGCCGCGTCTTTCGGATGCCGTGCCTCGAACAACTCCGCCACGCGCGGCAGACCGCCGGTGATGTCGCGGGTCATCGCCTCTTTGCGCGGCGTCTTCGCGATCAGCATTCCCGGGGTGATGAGGTCGCCCTGCTTGACCATGACGTGAGCGCCGGCCGGGATATGGTAGGACCCCAGGATCGTCTTGGACCGGGGATCGGTGACCACGACCTGCGGATGCAAGTCTTCCTTGGTGTCCAGCACGACCAGCGCGCGTGTGCCCGTCGCCTCATCGCGGTCGCTCTTGACGGAAACATCATCCACAAAATCATGGAACGAGACCACGCCCTCCGCCTCGGCCAGAATCGGCACCGAGTGCGGATCCCAGATCGCGATCCGGTCGCCCTGCTTGACCGCCGCGCCCTCTTCGACCGAGAGCACCGCGCCCATTTGCAGGGTGTAGGTGTCAACCTCTCGGCCGGCTTCGTCGACGAGCGTCACCGCACCGTTCTTGTTCAACACCATGAGCTGGCCGTCCCGGTTACGCACCGTGCGCAAATCCCGATACTCGACGCGGCCCGGCGCCTTGGCGATCTGCTCCGGCGTGCGGGAAACCATCGAGGCCGTGCCGCCGATGTGAAACGTACGCATGGTGAGCTGGGTGCCGGGTTCGCCGATCGACTGCGCGGCGATAATGCCCACCGCTGCGCCGATTTCAACCAGACGGCCCGTGGCCAGATCGCGGCCGTAGCATTTCGCGCACATGCCGTGGGGCGAATCACAGGTGAGTCCGCTGCGGATCCACACCCGCTCGACGCCCGCATCCTCAACCCGCTTGGCCAGAACCTCGTCGATCTCATCGTTGGCCCGCACGATCACTTCGCCATTCGTGGGATGGAGGACATCATACAGCGCGGTCCGTCCCAGCATGCGCGTCCGGAGGTGGAGGACCTCCTCGTCACCCTCGACCACGGCCTCCATCTCGATGCCGTTGACCGTGTTGCAATCCTGGGTCGTGATGATCACATCCTGCGAGACGTCCACCAACTTGCGGGTCAGATACCCCGCGTCGGCGGTCTTCAATGCCGTATCGGCCAGACCCTTGCGGGCGCCGTGAGACGACACAAAGTATTCGAGGACCGACAGTCCCTCGCGGAACGAGGCGATGATCGGGCGCTCGATGACCTCGCCCGAGGGCTTGGACATCAGGCCGCGCATGCCGGCAAGCTGCCGGATCTGGGCCTTGGAACCGCGCGCCTTGGAGTCGACCATCATGAACACGGGGTTGGTCTCGGCCGGCGCCGGGTTGGTCGGGGAGACGTTCAGGTCGATCGCCTTGTACAGTTCATCGGCGACCCGCTCGGTGGTGCTGTTCCAGATGTCGCAGATCTTGTTGTGCCGCTCGCCATCGGTGATCACACCCAGATGGTGCTGCTTCTCGACCTTCTCGACCTCGGCGCCCGCGTTCGCCAGAAGCGCGTCCTTCTCCGGAGGCCGGATCATGTCCTTCAGCCCCATCGAAATACCGGCGAGACAGGCATGATTGAAGCCAAGTTCCTTCAACTGGTCCAGGACGACGACGGTGCGGTCGTGCCCCGCGACCTGGTAGCAGTGCAGGATCAGATCGCCGAGCTTGCTCTTGTCAATCTTGTCGTTGACAAAGCCGAGCTCGGCGGGCCACACCTCGTTGAATACGATCCGACCGACCGTGGTGTCGATCACCGTCGCTTCGCGGTTGCCGTAACGGCGCGCCGGCATGCCACAATCGGGATTGCGGAACCGGACGCGCGTATGCAGGTTGACGGCTCCCTCCGCCAGCGCCAGGTGCGCTTCGTCGGCGGTTCCGAAGATGGGCAGGCGCTCACCGGCCGTCTTGCTTTTGCCCGCAATCCGCCCGGCAAGCTTGTCCTGCTGGCTGGGGATCGTCAGATAGTAGATGCCGAGCGCCAGATCCTGCGTGGGCGTCATCGTCGACTTGCCGGAGGCCGGCGAGAAGATCGAATGCGTGGACATCATCAGCAGGCGGCTTTCGAGCTGCGCCTCGACCGACAACGGCACGTGAACCGCCATCTGGTCGCCGTCAAAGTCGGCATTGAAGGCCGAGCAGACCATGGGATGAATGCGGATCGCCTCGCCCTCGACCAGGATCGGTTCAAAGCTCTGGATCGACAACCGGTGCAGCGTCGGCGCACGGTTGAGCATGACGGTCTTGCCCTTGGTGACCTCTTCCAGGATGTCCCACACCTGCTCGTCATGGCGCTCAATCATCTTGCGCGCCGTGCGCACGGTGTGGCAGATCCCCTTCTCCTTGAGCCGGCGAATGATGAACGGCTCAAAGAGCGTCAGCGCCATCTTCTTGGGCAGTCCGCACTGGTTGAGCTTGAGCTCGGGACCGACGACGATCACCGAACGGCCGGAATAGTCGACGCGCTTGCCGAGGAGGTTCTGGCGGAAGCGCCCCGTCTTGCCCTTGAGCATGTCGGAGAGCGACTTCAGCGGGCGATTGCCCGCGCCGGCGACGGCGCGACCGTGGCGGCCATTGTCAAACACCGCGTCAACCGCCTCCTGCAACATCCGCTTCTCGTTGCGGATGATCACATCGGGCGTTTTGAGCTGCAGCAGATTGCGCAGGCGGTTGTTGCGGTTGATCACGCGACGGTAGAGGTCGTTCAGATCGGACGTGGCAAACCGGCCGCCCTCCAGCGGCACCAGCGGCCGCAGCTCGGGCGGGATCACGGGCAGCACGTCGAGAATCATCCAGTCCGGATGGGCCTCGCTGCGCATGAATCCATCGCACACCTTCATCCGCTTGGTGATTTTTTTGCGCGTCTGCTTGCTCCGGGTGTTCTCGATCTGCTCTTCCAGGTCGTGCATGAGCTGTTCGAGATTGGCCACCATCAGACACTTGCGGATCGCCTCGGCGCCCATCATCGCCTCGAAGGTCTCGCCGTATTTCTCCACCGCTTCGTGGTAGTCGGTCTCGGAGAGCAGTTGCAGGCGCTTCAGCGGCGTCTCGCCCGGATCGGTCACGAGGTAGTCCTCGTAGTAGAGCACCCGCTCGAGCGAGCTGGTGGAGAGGTCCAGGATGAGCCCGATGCGACTCGGGTTGCACTTAAAGAACCAGATGTGCGACACCGGCACGGCCAGCTCAATGTGGCCCATCCGCTGCCGCCGCACGCGCGAGACCGTCACCTCGACGCCGCAGCGGTCGCACACCACGCCCTTGTGCTTGATCCGCTTGTATTTGCCGCAGGCGCACTCCCAGTCGCGGGTCGGACCGAAGATCCGCTCGCAAAACAGGCCGTCGCGTTCGGGGCGGTACGTGCGATAATTGATGGTTTCCGGATTCCGGACCTCGCCGTGACTCCACGACCGAATCGTTTCCGGCGACGCCAGGGTGATACTCACCGCATCGTACTGCGCCGAATCAAACATCCCGAACAATTCTCTGGCTGCGTAAGCGTTCAACGTTTACCTCCCTCGTCTTGGTCGCGTTATCGCGTTAGATCAGATTCGCAGCGTGAGTGGTGGCGGCAATCGCCATCTCCTGCTGTGGCGCGCCTTCGCCGCCGAGGAGCTTCATGTCGAGGCACAAGCCACGCAGCTCGTGCATCAGCACCGAGAAGGACTCGGGCATGCCGGCGTCGAGACTGTTCTGGCCCTTGACAATCGCCTCGTAAATCCGGGTCCGCCCCGCCACGTCGTCCGATTTCACCGTGAGCAGCTCTTGCAGCGCGTAAGCCACGCCATAGGCCTCCAGCGCCCACACTTCCATCTCGCCCATGCGCTGGCCGCCGTATTGGGCCTTGCCGCCCAGCGGCTGTTGCGTAACCAGCGAATAGGGGCCGGTTGCGCGAGCGTGAATCTTGTCGGTGACCAAATGGTGCAGCTTGAGCATGTAGATGTCGCCCACCACCACGCGCTGGTCGAACGGCTCGCCCGTGCGGCCGTCGTACAACACCGACTTGCCGTCGGTGTTGATCCACGCCTGATCGCCCATCGTCTTTTCCTGCTCCTTGCGCGCCTTTTTCAACAAGGCGTCAATCTCATGCTCCTTGACGCCATCAAACACCGGCGTCGCGGCATACAGCCCCAGGACGCGACAGGCGCAGCCTAGGTACGTTTCGAACAACTGGCCGATGTTCATGCGTGACGGTACGCCCAGCGGGTTGAGCACGATGTCAACCGGCATGCCGTCGGGCAGGAAGGGCATGTCGCAGTCGGGAACAATCTTGGCCACCACGCCCTTGTTGCCGTGGCGTCCGGCGAGCTTGTCGCCCACCGACAGATTCTTCTTCTCGGCGATGAAGACGCGCACCTGCTTGATGACGCCGCCCTCCACGATGCCGTCCATCTCCGCGCCGAAATCGTCGTCGCTCTGCGCGTTGATCTCGGCAAACTTCGGCCGGTACTCCTCGATGATCTCGGAGATCTTCTGCTGCACCGGGCTGCTTTCGATCTGGATGTGGCTGTAGGATTTGGCCAGACGGTTGAGCAGCGTCTTGGTGATCTTCCGGTTGCAGGGGATGATGATGTCGCCGGTGTTGATGTCAATCACGTCGAGCGGAATTTTCTCGCCCAACAGGATGTTGCTCAGCGCCGTCGTGAGATTGTCTTCCACCTGCTGCAGCTTGTGCTTGCGCTCCACCTCGATGTCGCGCAAGTCCTTACGGGACTCCCCTTCCGGCTCCTGCCCGGCGGATGCCGCGCCGCGCCGGGGCACTTCCGCCGCGGCGGTGATGCGCACATCCATGACAATCCCGTAGGTGCCGCTCGGCACCGTCAGCGAAGTGTCGCGGACATCCGCGGCCTTTTCGCCAAAGATCGCGCGCAGCAGCCGTTCCTCGGGGGCCAGCTCGGTCTCGCTCTTGGGCGTGATCTTGCCCACGAGAATGTCGCCCGGCCGCACCTCTGCGCCGATCCGAACGACCCCGTCATGACCCAGATTTTTAAGCGCCTCCTCGCCGACGTTCGGAATGTCGCGCGTGATTTCTTCCGGGCCGAGCTTGGTATCGCGCGCGCCGACCTCGAAGTCCTGGATGTGAACCGAGGTGAACACGTCGTCACGCACGATGCGCTCGCTCAGCAGGATCGCGTCCTCGAAGTTGTAGCCGCTCCACGGCATAAACGCCACGCGCAGGTTCTTGCCGAGCGCCAGTTCGCCGTCCTGAGTCGCCGGTCCGTCGGCCAGCACGTCGCCGCGCTTCACCTTCTGACCGACCTTGACGATCGGCTTCTGGTTAAAGCAGGTGCCCGCGTTCGAGCGGCGGAATTTCTGCAACACCGCGCGCTGCACGCCCTTGGCGGTCTTCTGCCGGCTGGCCGGCAGCTTGCCGTCTTCGGTGATCACGATCTCGTTGGCCGAGACGTAGGCAACCACGCCCGCCTGCTCCGCCACGATCGTCACGCGCGAGTCGGTGGCTGCGCGCAGTTCCAGTCCGGTCGCCACATAGGGCCGCTCGGTCCGCAACAGAGGCACCGCCTGGCGCATCATGTTCGCGCCCATCAGCGCGCGGTTGGCGTCATCGTGCTCCAGGAAGGGGATCAGGCCTGCCGCGATGGAGATCACCTGCATCGGCGAGACGTCCATGTACTGGACCTTCGCCGGCGCCACCTCGAAGAAGTCGGCCATGTAGCGGACGTTGACCTTGGTCTCGGTGAGCCGCCCATCGGCATCCAGCACGCTGTTGGCCTGCGCGATGACGAAATTCTCCTCCTTGTCGGCCGAGAGGTAATGGACCTCGTCGGTCACACGGCCATCCCGCACCACCCGGTAGGGGCTTTCAATAAAGCCGAAATCGTTGATCTTCGCATAGATGCCCAGCGATGAAATAAGCCCGATGTTGGGTCCTTCAGGGGTCTCGATCGGGCAGATGCGGCCGTAGTGGGAGCTGTGCACGTCACGCACTTCAAAGCCGGCGCGCTCGCGGCTCAGGCCGCCCGGGCCCAACGCCGACAGCCGGCGCTTGTGGGCCAACCCGCTCAACGGATTGGTCATGTCCATGAACTGGCTGAGCTGGCTGCGACCGAAAAAGTCCTGCACCACGGCCGAGAGGGACTTGCTGTTGACCAGCCGGGCCGGCGCGAGGACGCCCGTCGCCGGATCGAACAGCGTCATCCGTTCGCGGATCAGCCGCTCGGTGCGGGCCAAGCCCACGCGACACTGGTTCTCCAGCAACTCGCCAGCCGTGCGGATGCGCCGGTTGCCGAGATGGTCAATGTCGTCGACCGTCTGCCGCTCCATGTGGATGTCGAGCAGCAAGCGGATCGCCTCGATCACATCAATGCCTGTCTCGTCCAAGATGCGCAAGTCTTTCGATATCTTTTCGGTCAGATTGAGCTTCTGATTGATCTTGTGGCGTCCGACACGCCCGAGGTCATAGCGGCGCGGATCAAAGAAAAGCCGCTTGATCAACTGCTTCGCGTTAGACGCCGTGGCCGGATCGCCGGGGCGGAGGCGCTTATAGATGTCTTTCAGCGCATCTTCCTCGGTGTGGGTCTGATCGACCTGGAGCGTCTTGATGAACGTCCCCTCGTCCCACGAGATATCCACCACGTCAACGGAGGTGAAAGACGCCGCCGCCATCTGAACCAGCACCGCATCGGTCACCGGATCGTAGCGGCGGGCCAGAACCGCCTGCGAATCCATGTCGATGACGTCGTCCTTGAAACAATACTTGGTGAGCGTGTCGGAACCGGCCGCCTTCTTGACGTCCAGTTTCTTGAAGGTGTAGAACAGTTTGAGCAGTTGCTCATCCGTCCCGTAGCCGAGGGCGCGGAGAAAGGTGGTCGTGTGGAACTTGCGGCGGCGGCGGCGGCGGTCGAGGTAGACCCACATCACCTCATTGGTATCAAACTGGATCTCGATCCACGACCCGCGATCGGGGATTAGCCGCACCGAATAGAGGGTCTGGCCGTTCGGATGAGCCGATTTCTCGGAACAAATGCCGGGGGAGCGGTGAAGCTGGCTCACGATCACGCGCTCGGCGCCATTGACGATGAACGCACCATCCGGTGTCATGAGCGGAATCTCGCCCATGTAGACATCTTCCTCCCGGATCTCATCGCCATCCTTGAGACGAAAGGTCGCATGCAGGGGCGCCGCGTAAGTCACGCCGCGGTTCAATGCCTCCAGTGCGGACACCTTGGGCTCGGAAAACTCGTACTTCACGAAATCGAGCGTGTACCGACCGTCATAGCTGTCAATCGGGAATACTTCCTTGAAAATGCCATGCAGTCCCTTATTCTCCCGCTTGCCGGCAGGGGCGTCAGCTTGCAGGAAATCCTTGTAGGACTGGGTCTGGATGTCAATCAGGTCCGGCGGTAGCACAACCGCCTTCAGCTTGCCGAATTCCTTGCGTTCAACCATGGTAAATGCCTCTTTGTTTTCGTCAAGGTGAGACGACACCTGCGGTCGGTTCGCGAAAAATGAAATGCCTGAAACCGCCCGGTCGTCACACAGGCGGTCTCAGGTTTCGTCAAGCCAATCGGTTACTTCACTTCAACCTTGGCTCCGGCCTTCTCAAGCTGATCCTTCAGCTTGGCGGCCTCTTCCTTGGTCACACCGGTCTTCACGGTCTTCGGCGCGCCTTCGACGAGATCCTTGGCGTCCTTCAGACCCAAACCGGTGATCGTGCGCACTTCCTTGATGGCGCCGATCTTATTGGCGCCAGCCTCTACGAGGATGACGTCAAACTCGGTCTGCTCTTCCACCACGGCGGCAGCGGCGGCGGGAGCGGCAGCGGCGGCGGCGGGAGCGGCGGCGCTCACGCCCAGACGCTCTTCAAGGGTTTTCACCAGCTTGGACAGCTCCAGGACCGTCAGGCCCTCGATCCAGGTGACAAATTCATCAAACTTCGGATTGGTATCGCTCATGGTATCCTTTTCTTTCTGCAACCTCACGCGCAGGGCGCGTGCGGTGTACTGTATGCCAGGCCCGCCGGACACCCGTCCGGCCGGCCTGAGCGGAGTTTTACGCCGCGTTGTTCTTCTTGTCTTCGATCGCCTTCAAGACGTACAGCAGGCTGCACACCTTCTGGTTGAACACGCCAACCAATTGCGACATCGGCGCAGCCAGCGTTCCAGCCACCATAGCGTACAACACGCGCCGGGGCGGAATCGTGGTCAATGCGTCAACATCGCCAGCCGTGAGCCGCTTGCCGTCGAGGCAGGCGCCCTTGACTGAGGCCTTGTCGTGCGTCTTGATGAACGCGACCAACGTTTTGGCGACCTCGGCGACATCGCCGGTTCCGGTCACCATCGCCGTCGGCCCCGTCAGGTAAGGCGTCACGTCTTCCCAGCCCAGCGACTGGGTCGCCTTGCCGAGATAGGTGTTTTTGACGACCATGACGCGGGATTTCAACGGCGCAAGCGTCTTGCGCAACGTCGTCATCTCCGAGACCTGCAGGCCGCCGTAATTCATCACGAACGCGAAATCCGCTTCCCGCAGACGCGTGGTGACTTCCTCAAGAATGGATTCTTTTTCAGCTCTCATTATGGCGTTACTCCTTGATGTCGACGCGGACGCCGACGCCCATCGTCGAACACAGCGTGCAGGAACGGAAGTAGGTGCCCTTGGCGCCGGCCGGCCGCTCCGCCCGCAGGGCATCCAGCACCGCATGCACGTTGCCGACGATCTTGTCGGCGTCAAAACTCCGCTTGCCGCACAACACGCACACGTTGCCGTTGCGATCCATGCGGAATTCGACCTTGCCGCCCTTGGCCGCCACCACCGCCGGGCCGACCTCGTCGGTGACCGTGCCGGTCTTGGGGTTGGGCATCAGGCCGCGAGGACCGAGGACGCGCCCGAGCTTGCGGACCTCCTTCATCGCGTCGGTCGTCGAAATCGCCACGTCAAAATCGGTCCAGCCGCTCTTGACTTTCTCAATCAGATCATCGAAACCCGCCTCGTCCGCGCCCGCGGCCCGCGCAGCGTCGGCCTGCGCACCCGCCGCAAAGACGATCACGCGAAGCTTCTTGCCCGTGCCGTTCGGCAGACTCACCGTGCCGCGCACGGTCTGGTCGGATTTCGCCGTGTCCACGCCCAGCCGCAACGCCAGCTCGACCGTTTCGTCGAACTTCGCCGCCGGGTTGGCCTTGATGAACGCCACCGCCTGCTCCAGGGTCACCGGAGCCGTGGGGGCCTTCTCCTTGATGCTGCGATACTGTTTTCCATGCTTTGCCATAGCGCGTCACCCCTTAGTCTACGATCTCCACGCCCATGCTGCGCGCGGTGCCTTCGACCATCCGCATCGCCGCCGCTTCGTTCGACGCGTTCAGGTCCTGCATCTTCAGCTTCACGATCTCACGGACCTGTTCGCGGGTGACGGTACCGACCTTGTCGCGGTTCGGAACGCCCGATCCCTTGGCGAGGTTGCCGAATTTCTTCAGCAGCGCCGACGCCGGCGGGCTCTTCATGATGAAGGTAAAACTGCGGTCCTGATAGACCGTGATCACCACGGGGATGATCATGCCGCCCTTGTCTTGGGTCTTGGCGTTGAAATCCTTGCAAAACGCCATGATATTGACGCCCTGCGCGCCCAGTGCGGGGCCGATGGGCGGCGCGGGGTTCGCAGCACCCGCAGGTATCTGCAGACGAACGATGCCCGTAACTTTCTTTGCCATAATGAACTACCTTTGTCAGTTGAGGCCCTCCCGGTTCCCACCCGGTCCAAACGAGCCTGCGATTGACGTCCGTTTCCCGGCCTTTAGGAGACAACCCGCTCCACTTGCCAGTACTCCAGATCGACCGGGGCGGTGCGTCCGAATATCGCCACCGATACCTTCAGCTTGCCCCGGTCAGGATCGACTTCTTCAACCGTTGCGGAGAAGTTCATGAACGGTCCGTCCGTGATCTTCACCGTTTCGCCCGGCTCGAAGACGACCTTCGGCCTGGGCTTCTCCTGCTTCGCTTCCACGTGGTTCACGATCGCGTCCACCTCCGTCGCCGACAGCGGTGTGGGGCGGGCGCCACCAATGAAACCAATCACGCCGGACACCTCACGGATGAAGCGCCACGTCGGCTCCAGCAACTCTTTCGCCTCATCGTAAAGCGCCAAGTTGATGAAGACGTAACCCGGGAAGAATTTGCGCGTCACGGTCGTCTTGACGCCGTTCTTCGTCTCGGTCACCTTTTCGGTCGGCAGGATCACCTCGCCGATGAGCTCCTGCATCTCTTTCTCTCGGATCTGCGCCTCGATGGTGCGCTTCACCTTCTGTTCCTGACCGGTCAACGCTTGCAGCACAAACCATTGTTTTGTCATCTCGGGGCCCCGCTCAGGTGTGGATGAACTGAAGTACCGTCTGAATCACTTTGTCGTAAACCAGTACAACAATCGCCAGCATGAAGATGAAGACGATCACCACGACCGTCGACTCGATCAGTTCCTGGCGCTCCGGCCAGGTCACTCGCCTGAATTCGGCGCCAACCTCTGCAAAGAAGGCGTGAATGCGCTGACCCAACGTTTTCTCTTTGACCATCGGAGCCCCCGACTGCGTTGCTAATAAAACCCATCCGCCCAACCGGCCTACCCGACCAGCGGAAGGCGGCGGTTTCACAAAACTGGCAGGCCAGGAGGGAATCGAACCCCCAACAACCGGTTTTGGAGACCGGTGCTCTGCCAATTGAGCTACTGGCCTGCGGAAATACCTGCTTGCGTCACTTGGTTTCCCGATGCAGCGTGCGCTTGCGTTCGGATGAACAGAACTTCTTGATCTCCAAGCGGTTCGTCATCGTGCGCTTGTTGCGCGTCGTCGTGTAATTGCGCCGCTTGCATTCCGTGCAAGCTAAAATTGCGAGTTCTCTGGCCATGATGCCTGCTCCGTTCCTGTTCGCGGTGCGGCCGGGAATGAAGCCCGACCGCACCCACGCCCATGAACCATTACTTCGTGATTTTTGAAACCGTCCCGGCACCGACCGTGCGGCCACCCTCGCGCATGGCGAAGCGCATCTTCTCCTCGAGCGCCACCGGCGAGATCAGCTTGACCGCGATCGAGATGCTGTCGCCCGGCATCACCATCTCCACGCCCTCAGGCAGGGTGATGTCGCCGGTGACGTCGGTCGTGCGGATGTAGAACTGAGGACGGTAACCCTTGAAGAACGGCGTGTGACGGCCGCCTTCGTCCTTGCTCAACACATACACCTCGCCGTTGAATTCGGTGTGCGGGGTGATCGAACCCGGCTTCGCCAACACCTGGCCGCGCTCCACATCCTCTTTCTTGATGCTGCGCAGCAGACAGCCGACGTTGTCACCCGCCTGCCCCTGATCCAGCAGCTTGCGGAACATCTCGACGCCCGTCACCACGGTCTTCACCGTCGGACGCAGACCGACGATCTCGACATCCTCGTTGACCTTGATGATGCCGCGCTCGATGCGGCCGGTCACCACGGTGCCGCGGCCTTCAATCGAGAACACGTCCTCAACCGGCATCAGGAACGCCTTGTCCAGCACACGCACCGGCGCGGGAATGTAGGTGTCCAGCGCCTCCATGAGCTTGGTGATGCAGTCGCACGCCGGATCATCCTTGGAGGACGCCTGCGAGGCGGGCAGCGCACTGCCGCGGACCACGGGAATGTCGTCACCCGGATATTCGTACTTCGACAGCAGCTCGCGGATCTCCATGTCAACCAGATCGAGCAGCTCGGTGTCGTCCACCAGATCGACCTTGTTGAGGAATACCACGATCGCCGGCACGCCCACCTGGCGAGCCAGGAGAATGTGCTCGCGGGTCTGCGGCATCGGACCGTCGGCGGCCGAAACCACCACGATCGCGCCGTCCATCTGCGCCGCGCCCGTGATCATGTTCTTCACGTAGTCGGCGTGGCCCGGACAATCCACGTGTGCGTAGTGACGGTTCTCCGTGGCATATTCGACGTGCGAGGTCGCAATCGTCAGAATTTTGGTGGGATCGCGGCGGCCGGCCGATTCCGATGCCTTGGCCACCTGATCGTAGGCGATGAACTCACAATAACCCTTGAGCGACTGCACGCGGGTGATGGCGGCGGTCAGCGTGGTTTTGCCATGATCAACGTGGCCAATGGTCCCGACGTTGACATGCGGCTTCTCGCGTTTGAAGGCTTCCTTTGCCATGATTTTTCTCCTGTGTACTTCCCAAGCCGTTTTGCGAGCTGGAGCCCACGAGCGGGATTGAACCGCTGACCTCGTCCTTACCAAGGACGTGCTCTACCAACTGAGCTACGTGGGCTCGAAGACCACCCCACTCCTGCCGTGGGGCAAAAAACCCCCAACCCATCACCGACACCCCATCTGGCGACATGCGCCAGCGGTTTGACCGATCAGAGCAGAGCCTTTTCTCGCCTGTTATTAACTGTTAGCCAGCTCTCGCCCTGGCCAGAAACTGTTCCAGCTAGAGCGAAAACCCGATCACTTTACATCAAACAGCCTGTGCGTGTCAATAGGGGAATTAAATATCTTTTCTGAGGCGCTTGCAGAACCCCTGCAAGCGCCGGTTTCAGGTTTCAGTGTTCAGGTTTCAGGAAGATGCAACATCGTGTGGTTCATCCTGATACCCGAAACCTGACACCTGAACACTCCGCTTGCAAAACAGGGTTTTGCAAGCGGCTC
>CAMBQN010000029.1 GCA_945870025.1 Akkermansia muciniphila | reverse complement strand
TTGCCCGTTTGCGACTCCTGACCGTCCAAAAGCCCCCTCACCATCGAAAAACCGCCTGTTTTCGGCCTTATCTGGCTACTGGCCCATGGATGCGGAGCGCGTGTAGGCGCAGGTTATCGGCGGCGGCGTTCCTTAGGCGAGGATTTGGGAAAACCACCGGAAAATTGCGGTCGATTGACCATTCTCTTAGTCGGTAAAGGCCTGTACTAAAACGACTAGGTGGTTGGATTAAGACAAGACTAAGGGTGGAGATGGAGACTTACGGAGTCGAATGGATTTGGGCCTTGTAGAAATGGCGAGGGGTAACCACACCGGGGAAGTGAATCCTCGCCTCGCCGTTGCCGGAGAACACGGCTTGCGGGAGTTGTGCGGAAACGATGTTCGTGTAAGCGCCCCCGACATTCGTGCTGCCCTGAATCTGCAGCCACCCGTTGATCTGGGTGTTCTTTGGCACGGCATTCGTGGTTAATTGCATGACAATCGTCAGGTCGGTATTCGTGATCGCCATCGCCGTGATGGCCAGACCCGGCGTGTAGGGACCGGCACGCGGATCGATGCCCAGCAGCCAGTCGTAAAACAGGTTGGCGTCGGCTGCGGCTCCAGACTCGTTGTTGCCGTATCCGTGGTTCTTGGCGTAGGTGAGCAACGTAGCGTTGCTCACACTACCGCCCACGAGCACCGGCGTTGCGTCAGTAAACGTGACGTTCACGGTGTTGGTTTTGTTCGTGGCCATCGAGGCGACGGAATGGGTGTAGACCTTCTTTTCCGCTGCGGCAGCGACCGGCGTGCCATTCGTGGTCAGGGACTGGATGCGATACCAGTCATCGGCTGTGGCCACGACAGTGGTACTGCTGCCAAGCGGCATCGTGTAGAGACCAACCTCAGGATTGACAGAGCCACTACTGCCCGACAGGGTGACGTTCAGCATCCAGTGGGGCGGAGGTATGAAGGGATAGATATGCACGATGCCGGCAATGTCATCTGAATCCAGTGAGCGTTTTTTCGTCTCGCCTGTCGTCGCATATCCGTACATCGTCTTTTCGGTATCCCCAGCCCCATACAGATCCTCCAAGGAAAGCGCGTGGCCTAACTCGTGTGTGGCTATGTTCTGGAGATCCATCTTGCTCGCCTCACCCGATACAGACCAAGTATAGTAGGTGTTGAAGACCACATCGCTTTCCAGAATTTCGCCTGTGTTGTCGTAATACCAGCAAGAGTTTTGGGCAATAGTGCCGCCACTGCCCAAATTGCCAAAGCTCAATACGTTGTAGTTGTCGTAGGTGCCGCCGGTCCTGCTGGTGGTTCCAAGATAGCTGAACAGGAAGGTGGCACCAGTGACGACACTCCAAGTAGCCATGGCCGACTGTAGGGCAGTACTCGTTCCGGTCGGACCAGAACTTGAATTAATATAGAACCCGACGGAACGCATCGGCCACTTGATATCCGCTCCGGTAGTGGTCGTGTTGACCGTGTAAGCGTACGATACCATCGGCGCAAGTGCTGCAAATAGCACGCCAAGATATCTGTAGATGCGCGACTTCATGGCCGAATCCCTATTGTGCGCGGAGTCCGGAGCCGATTCCGAATACGTTCCTTAAGTATGGTATAAGGCACGTCGCGATCAATATCTTGGGGATCACCCAGTACCGTAAATCCGTCTTTCTTCGCGCGACCGTTCTCAATACGGTATAGACCCTGTGCTGCGCCCTGCAGGGCAAAAGAGCGACTACGGCCTCCGATAACCTGATCGCGTTTTGCTTCTGTTGGGGTCTGGCTACGCAAGAAAACCAGCACATGTTGACCCTTTGTCATCATGGGCATATCTGAAACACGCAGCCCTAATCCATTTACGACACCCCCCTCGTACAGGAACGTCACACGGTTTGTGTCCCCCAAAAGAATATCCGTCACGTCTAACGTAACTTCGGTCACAATTCTGGAATGGTCGTCGGTCCATCGCGAAGTCACATTCGTAACTTGTCCTTCGACGATGCATTCGGCTCGATCAACCAGTGTCGTCGTAGCCAGCGGTTCCATCAGGGCCGATGCGTCTGTGAAGACCAAAAGCGACACGACGATCGCCACAATCAGGGGACGGCGACGGTCAACCATTTGCTTTAGGCCAAGATGCCGTTTTTTGCGCCGGGCGCGCAGGTTGTCGGCCAGCAATATCTCGGAGCGCGATATTACTTTCATAAATACCTCCTTCGGATTATCCCATTCCCAAACCGGTGGCGGCGAAGACGGAGGGGCCGGAGAGAAGGGCGCGAGGCTCGGGACGGAACATGCGGATGTTGCGCCTGCGCATAATAAACCCGCGTTCGGCCAACCACGCGCTAAACGGCGCGTGGTCCGGGACGGCCAGTCCGACGACTTTTGCGCCATCGAGACGCGCCCGGTCGGCGATGAGCGCGGAGACGATTTGACCGGCTTGCCGGGCATCACGCGCCACGACCGGGCCGATGGCGCCCATCAGCCTCCCCGGACGGGAAAACCCGAACGCGCAGACGTGTCCCGCTTCCACAATCACTCGCACCGAGGCGCCCGACTCACCTGCCAGCACGCGGAGTTGCTGTTCGCGCGACACCGAGACGCACGCCACATCCAATGCCAGCAGGCTCGCCCAATCCATAGCTTGAAGGGGCCGCGTGGCTTCCTGCGGCTCCACGCCGGCGGCCGACCCGGTCCAGAGTTCGATCCCCTGGCCGGTCATCTGGAATCCGTACTGACGATAGATCGGCCGACCAGCGTCCGATGAATCGAGTCCGAGACAGGCGATTCCCTGTTTCCCGGCCGTTTCCAGCATCGCCTCGAAGATTCGTTTCCCGTATCCCTTGCCGCGCAGGGTCTGGTCCACGAGAAACGTGCCCACCCATCCGACCGTTCCGAACGATGCGAGCGTGCAGGTCGCCTTCAACTCGCCATCTTCGAAGCCACCCAGGCAGGCATCCGGATTCAGGGTCAGGGCCCGCGCCCAATCCGCCGCCAGATGGTTCCAGTTGACTTGCTCGCACAGCCGCAGCGCCGCAGGAATATCCGCGTGGCCAAACGTCTTGATTTCCAACATGCGTATCTCCGTTTCCTCAGCTAGCCGCTGCCAGGCACCCCCTGCACGGGGCGCGATAATGTGTGCATTAATTTTAGCAGATGCCCGAGGATGGACAAAGCGGAAAGCTACAAATCCGTTATTGGGGGGGAAGACATAATAACGGGTACTGGCTGCATGCTGGCTCGCTCACGCTCGCTCACCCCCGCACCGGCAGCCTGCTCACGCTATCCGCCCTGCCGCCCGGACCGCTCGTCTGCTAATCAGGACGGGTTATTGTGCGTCCCGCCTAGGAAATCATAATCAATGCTGCGTTGCAGCGCCCGGATGTGGGCAAAGGATTGGCGGAGCTGGACGCGGTCGGAATAGCCCAGGCGCCGGACGCTGATCAGGTTGCCGGGTGTGCGGCCCGCATGGAAGTCCAGCACCTGCTGCCGCAGCCGTAGCCGCATGAGGAAGGTGAAGGTGGCGGTGATTTCGTCGCGGCTGGCCGGAGCGAGTTTGCCGAGTTCGGCCAGCGCATCCAGCCGGTCGAGCGTGCCGGTCTGTGCGATGCCGTGGCGCAGGGCGTAAAGCCGGGCAAACGCCACGATCGGCAGCGACGTCGCCTTGAGGTCGACCGTCCCGCGCGGTGCGTCGCGCACATTGCCGATGAGAATGTGGCCGAACAGCATCAGCGGGGGCTTGAAGTGCAGGGCGTCGCTGGCGAAGTGCGGGAAGAAAGCCGAAGCCTCGCGCAAATCGGCGAACACGTGCTGACGCAAATCGTCCACCAGGGTCGCGTCTCCGCAGACCGCCCGGAAATCAAAAAAAACCGTGAACACGAGCAGCTCTTCGGGTTCGGCACGGGCGATCCAGTAGCTGAAATGAGTCTTCCATGCCTGGATCTCGCGCGTCCACACCGGGTTCTGCGCCATGAACTGGCCGCGGCAGAAGGGATAGCCGGCCTCGTTGAGCCACCCGCACACACGCCGTCCCAGTTCGAGGAAATAGTGCGCGGGATCAGGCCCCTGTGCGCCGGGTTCGGGTAGCGCGTAGAGGATGGCATTATCCTGATCGGTGACCAGCGTCTGTTCCATACGCCCCTGGCTGCCCAAAGCCAGAAAGGCGAATCGCGCGGGCGGCGGCCCCAGCTCTTCGATCGCCAGATTGACAAACCGCTCCGTCGCCGCATCGCACACTTCGGAGATCAGCCGTGCTACGTTGCGTGGATGGGCGCCGCTGTCAACCAGCGCCTTGACCGTCACCGGCGTTCGTTTGCAACTGCGCACCACATCTTCGACCAGCGCTGCGCGCGAAATCTCCCCCGTGAGCACGAGTGCGCCGTACTGCTGGAAAGGCATCAGATCCCGGTCGCTCAGTGTTCCCAGCAGCCGCCCGGTTTCATCGGCCACACCGAGATGACGCAGGTGAGTTTCCTGCATTCGCAGCAGGCTCTCGTAGACCGGAGTTCCCCCGGAGACCGCCGTGACCGGGGCGCTCATGACTGTGCGGATGGCCGTGCGGCCGTCCTGTCCCGCGGCCAGCACGCGCGTGCACAGGTCGCCGGCGGTGACGATTCCGATCACTTCGCCGGACGCATCGCGCACGAGGGTCGCCGAGTCGCCCTGTTCGGCCAGAAGCGCCGCAACCTTGCGTACCGGCATGTCGCCGGTACAGAACACGCCGGGCTTGAGCACCCGGCTGACCGGCTCGTGAAGAAAGAGCAACGACGCCTGAAGCCGCTCGATCATCGCATCTCGCTCGTGTTCATGGGCCACCCGCGAAGTGATGTCTTCCACCAAACCCGTGATGACCGACGGTTCTCCCGCATCGTCGCGCAGAAGTGTGGTGCGCAAGGCGAAGGTTGTGGAAGCCCCGTACGCCGGTGCGGCGGAGAGGCGGCAGTCGGCCATGCCATCGGACCGAAGTCGTGTCATGAAAGCGGTGAAGGCCTCTGGATCGCGGAATGCGTCGGCCAGTCGGACCGCGCTTTCGTCTGCCGCCACACCCGCAGCGGCACGCAGGCAGCGCGCGGCGATGGCGTTGGTAGCCACGATCGTTGCCGGACGGTCGGCCCGTGCGCGAAACAGACCGATCGGAGCCTGTTCGGCCGAGATCTCCAGCCCCGATTGCGCTGGGGCATGGCCCGCCACTGAGGAAGGGGCCGTGACGGTTGAAACCCGTTCGCGTACCAGCAAGACAATGCCTCCACGGCTGCCGAATGCAATCCGAGTGATGACAAACGCGCAGGCCGTGCGGGTTCCGTCGCGCCGACGGATCTCGCCCGAGGCGGTGCGCGGAGTCGAATCGGCGGACCGTTCAAACGCCTCGAGTAGCCCCCACACCTCGGTGTTAGCTCCCGCCGGTGGCACGACCTCGGTCAAGTCGAGCAATTCAAGCTCGGAGGCGGTATAACCCATCAGCGTCAGGAGGTGCGGGTTCGCATAGCGGCATCGTCCGGCCAATATCAGCAGCGTCCCTTCCGTTGCCACCTCCACCAGGGAGCGGTAGCGCTCGGTGGTTGCCTGCAGCTCTTCGAGGGCTTCAAATCGCTCACGATCCAGTCGCCGGCTGTTGCGAACCACATAAGCCAGCAACAACGCCAGCAGCGTGGTAATGCCGATGGACTCTAGAATCAAGCTGCGTTCAATCCGAGCGATTTCCTGCTTGATGTCCTCCAGATAGATCCCCGTGCCTACGATCCAACCCCACGGTTCGAATCCTTTGACATAGGATTCTTTAGATTCCAAACGGCGCGGGTCGTCGGGCCATTGCCACACGTAGGCCACAAGCCCCTCACGCCGGCGGCTCACAACATCCGCGAATTCGACAAAGATGCGTTTGCCGTGAGGATCGCGGTAATCGGAGAGATCTTGTCCATTCAGATCGGGGCGATACGGGTGCATAATCATCCGCGGATGCTTATCCTGCAGCCAGAAGTAGTCCTTGTTCTGGCGTCCGTAGCGCAGGGCCGAAATCTGCTCGCGCGTTTCCGCCTGGGCCTCTTCGCGCGTAAGTCTGCCCAGGACGACCTGACGTTCTGCCGCGTCCATCATGCTCCATGTTGCGTGGACGAGTTCGCCGATCATCTCGCGTTTGCGGTCGAGCAGCGCGCGTTCGAAGGCGGGGAGGAAAACGGCCCACATCATAACGACAAACAAGACTACCGCCAGCATGGCGGGCAGCAAGATGTGAAGACCGAATGAGCGCTGTAGGCGGCTCGCGTGGAAGTACGCAGCGGCCGAGCGGGTCAGTGTCGTCGCGGCCTTCAGGTGCAAGGCATCACGGAAAGGCCGCCACAGGGAGTTGGGGACATCCACGCCCAAGCCATGAACGCGGCCGTCTTCAGGTGTGTGGAAATCGGTGCCGGCACATATCAGCAGTCCCCGTTCAGCGGCTAGAGCGACTAGCGCATCGCAGGCATGGGCAGACGACGGCGCGTACAAGGCCTCGATGCCGTCGAGCCCGTCCGTCTGCAGGTCGGTCAGAATCGCCTTCAGGTCGGAGGGGTTAGGCCGCAGCAGCAGGGGATGGGCCAGAAAAACCCGGCCGCCCGCCCGGTGCGCCACGGCGATGGCCTCGGCCGCCGACAGCGGCGTGCTGAAACCGCTGGCGGTCGCCGACAGTGCGGCGGGCGCGGTCGCACCGGAGCGCCGCAAGGCTCCGGCGACACTTTGCGTGGCCGCTTCGCGCATGTGCCGCAAGGCGCCCAGCGCGCCCAGCAAGTTCGGGTGCGTGGCATCAAAGCCGTAAATCAGCAGATGAATCTCTTCGCCACGCCACATCGCCGGGATCTCGACACCGTTGACCGTGCCGATGCCGTGCCGCTGCAGGGCGGCAGCAAACCGGGCGAGGCCGTCAAGGGTTTCATGATCGGTGAGCGCGGCGAACACCACGCCTGCGTCGGCTAGCCGCCGCGCGAGTTCCTCGGGCGGCAACGCGCCGTCGCTGCACGACGAGTGGCAATGCAAATTAATGCGTGTAGTGGCGTTCATGGCACGTGGAGGGTGAACCTCTCAGCCTACTCATCCGTCCGGATCGCGGCACCGAGGCGGGAGAATACGGGGACAAAGTCGGGAAAGGATTCGGCAAGGATCTCGGCTCGGCGGACGGCGATGCCGGTTTGCGAGACCCATCCCGCGACCGCCAGCGCCATGGCAATCCGGTGGTCGCCGTGGGCGTCCACCGAACCGCCGCGGATGGAGCCGCCGCGAATGGCGAAGCCGTCCGGGCGCTCGGCAATGTCCACGCCGACACCGGCGAGTTCGGCGCAGAGCAGGCCGATGCGGTCGCTTTCCTTGTGGCGAAGCTCGACGGCTTCGCTCACTTCGGTCAGGCCGGCCGCGCAGGCGGCTGCCACGGCAAAAACGGGGAATTCGTCAATCATGCGCACCACGAGGTCGCCCGCGACGCGGGTGCCGATGAGCGGAGCCGCACGGACGCGGATGTCGGCGACGGGTTCGCCCGAACGCTCGCGCGGATTCCATTCGACGATGTCGGCACCCATGGCACGCAGGGCGTCTAGAATGCCGGTGCGGGTGGGATTCACACCGACGCCGAGCAGGGTAATGTCGGATCCCGGAATTACGGTGGCAGCGACGATTAGAAATGCGGCGGTCGAGATGTCGCCCGCCAGGTCGGCCCGCAGCGGCCGCAGGGGAGCGGTGGGAGGCGTCAGGGAGACCGCGTGCGCGGCAGGATCGCAGCGGATGTCGACGCCCATGGCGCGGAGCATGCGCTCGGTGTGGTCACGCGAGGGGCCAGGCTCACAGAGGGTCACCGGACCGTCGGCCGCAAGCGCCGCGAGGAGCAGGCAGGACTTGACCTGGGCGCTGGCGACGGGGAGCGCGTGATGGCAGGCCGTGAGACGGGCGCCCGGGGGGCGGCCGTGGATCACGAGCGGCGCTCCGTCACCGGGCGCCGTCTCAATCACGACGCCCATGGAGCGAAGAGGTTCGGTGATGCGGTTCATCGGCCTGCGGCGCAACCCCTCCGAACCGTCCAGGGAGCAGGGGATGCCTGCGGCAGCAACGGCTCCGGCGAGCAGGCGGAGGGTCGTTGCCGAGTTGCGGCAGGTCACGGCGACCGAAGGCGGACGAAGCCCGCGCAATCCCAAACCGGTCACGGTGAGCGTGCCGTCGTCGAATGTCCACGGGACGCCGAAGGCCGTCAGGGCGTCGAGCATCGCGCGGGTTACGCCGGAAAGGGGGAACGCACCGATCACGCTCTCGCCCTCGGCGAGCGCGGCGAACAACGCCGAGCGATGGGCGAGCGATTTATCACCGGGCAGGGAGTACGAGCCGGTGAGCGGTTGCGAGCGTGATGTATGGAGAATCATACTGGCCAGAACGGTGATTTCATGACGGAGGGCGCCTGTTCGTCCGCAGATCAGGTGACCCGTGCGGATGACCGTGAGAGTAGCACACGGCCGCCCCGGATTCAACCTGAAAGAGGATCAGTAGGGATATTCGACCGGACGACTGGTGCGCAGCATCCAGGCGGCGACCAGCATGGCGGCGTACCACACGACGATGACAGTCAGAGACGGCGGGGGGACGGCGACCGACGCGCCGGGGATGAGGGTGGTCAGACGCGAGGCCTCCACCATGACGGCGGTACAGAGGGCCGCTGCGCAATTAAAGATCCCGGCAGCGGCGGGGAAGAAAAAGCTCGTGACGATAGCCAGGGTGCCGGCAATAACGATCAGGCCTGCTGCCGGGACGACGATCAGATTGGCGAGCAAGCCGCCGGGGATGAAGCGTCCGAAATACAAGGCGGTGAGCGGGACGGACGCGATCCAGGCAGCGACACCCAAGGCCAGTATGTCTGCAAAGAAACCGAGCATCATATGTCGCCACATCGCCAGCCGAACCGCCCATGCCTGGCGCGCGAATCGCTGACGTTTCACGGTCAGACGCTCCGACAGACGGAGCAGCGCGGCCTGTGTCGCCGCGGATTCGACACGCAGGAGCTTGCGAAAGATGCGTGACAGCGGCGGGCAGAGAAGGACCAGTCCCGCCATTACGGTGTACGAGAGCAGGAATCCGATGTTGAGGAGATCCTGCGGGTCCCAGACGATTTGAATGATGGCGGCCGCGGCGAGGGCGGCGCAGAGGTTGGGCTTGCGGCGCACCAGGGGAGCGGCGAAGTAGAAGGCGGCCATCAGGCAGGCCCGCATCGCGCTCGGGCTGGCGCCGGTCATCAGCGTATAGGCGAACAGCAGCGGAATCAGCGTCAAGCCCCAGCGCGTTCGCGGGATGGCCAGAAACGACAGACCGACCGCGATGACGACCGCGACGAGTCCGATGCCCTGTCCCGAAATGGCGAACACGTGCATCGTCCCCGAGTTGCGAAAAATGGCGTTCATTTCAGGCGGGATGACGCTGCGCAATCCCAGCAGCATGGCATGGATCAGGGCGGGGACGGTGGGCCAGGATTCGATACCCAACGACAGCCGTCGCACGGCCGATGCGCGGGCCTGGTCGGCGAGCGGTCGCCAGTTCCAGAAGGCGGGCGGTGCCCGCAGCACGGCGTCAGACGGACGGGTGTTGACCGCAAGATAGGGGGTCCTCGCGCGTGTGCGGAGCTTGGGGAGGCGCGTGCGAAAGGACCAGGTTTCGCCCACCTTCGGGAGAAGGTCATTGCCATAACAGGTGATTCGGACAGGGGTATGGGTGAGCGGACGAATGCCGTCGGCGTGCTCGATCATCACCCGGTGCAACGGGATGACCGGGCGGGTCGCTCCCGGAGAGCGATAGGGGGTGAATGCGTCACTATCCACCACGCCCCGCACCTGCACCGGCTCCGTCGCGTGAGCAACCAGCCACGCATGCTCGCCCAGTCGCGTCCGTTCAGAAAGGAAGCCGGAAAGAAAACCCGCGCAACACACCGCAGTCGCCACGGCGATGCCGTCCCGGAGACCGGATCGCCCCAATCCGTATGCGGCACAAGCGATTAGGGCGATGGCGAACGCAAGCACCAGAGGCAGCGTGTTTGAACCGCCCGACTTCAGCCCCGCCCCCGTCCCGATGATCAACAGGCAGGTGATACCGATGATCGGTTGGCGCGTCGCGGGGTGTGTGTGCATAACCGCTATAAATCGTCCGACAGCTCGATGCGGATCGTCCGCCCCTTCATCGCTGCGGTGTCCGTCGCGTTCTGTCCCTCGTCCGGATTTCGGCGGGTCCCGAGTTCCGGCGTCAGGGGCACCCGAAGGGGATGGCCGCAGACCGGGCATTCCAACTGGTTTCCGGCCATATCCAGATAGGCCTCAATTTCCTGTCCGCACGATTGACAACGGAAGGTGATGAACGATTCCTTGCGGTCGAGCTGCACATTCACGGCGATTACCATGGGTTACGTATGAAAATTAAGAGCAATTGATTGTGAATAGTTTACCCGCTTGCGGGGTGTTCTGTCCAGTCAGCAATTTTTTTGACTTGTCCGCAGAGCCGGTTCCGGTGATGATGTACGGCTGTGATTGAATTTAAAGACATCAGTTTGCGTTACGGCACCCAGACCGTGTTGGACGGCGTCAGCTTCCGCATTCATGCGGGCGAGCGTGTCGGCATTGTGGGCCCGAACGGCGCGGGCAAGAGCTCGCTCTTCCATTTGATCATTGGTGCTCGCCAGTCGGACGGCGGCGTCGTGACGCTGGAGGGCAAGCCCGCCATCGGCTACGTACGCCAGCATCTGGAACCCGAAGACGACGCCGAGACGCTCTTGGAATACGCGCTGCGGGGCGTGCCGCGGCTACACGACATGGAGGTGGAATTGCACCGGCTCGCCGCTGCGGTCGATGCCGCCGCGGACGAGGCGGAGCGGGGACGCCTGTTGCGCCGGCTGGGCGAGATGCAGTCGCAGTTCGAGCATCTCGGCGGATACCAGTTGGAGACCCGCGTGAAGGCGGCCTTGGGCGGGCTGGGTTTTAAGGTGCCCGAATTCGACCGACCCTTCATCACCTTCAGCGGCGGCTGGCGGATGCGTGCCGAGCTGGCGCGCATTCTCGCTTCCGTGCCCGACCTGCTGCTGCTGGACGAGCCGTCGAACTATCTGGATCTACCGGCCATTGAATGGCTGCAACGGTTTCTCCGCTCCTACGAGGGGACGCTGCTGTTGATCTCGCACGACCGGTACCTGCTCCGTTCGTTGGCCTCGGTGACGATCGAGGTCGACGCCGGCTCGTGCACCCGTTATCCAGGCGATCTCGATTACTATTTGCGCGAACGCGAAGCCCGCTATGTCAATCTGCTCGCCGCCAAAGCGAATCAAGATCGCCGCCGCGAACAGCTTGAACGGTTCGTTGAGCGGTTCAAGGCCACGAGTTCCAAGGCGTCCCAGGCGCAGAGCCGGGTCAAGCAGTTGGAGAAGCTCGAAGAAATCCGCCTGCCCAAGCGGAGTCAGTCTGCCGGCTACCTTCGGATTGCGCCGGCGCCGCACTGCGGCGCGGAGGTGGTTCGGCTGGAGGGGGTTTCATTTTCGTATGACGGCGTACACAAGGTGCTTGACGGGGTTGACCTCGCGATCAGCCGGGGCGACAAGGTCGCCATCATCGGCTACAACGGCATGGGCAAGACGACGCTGCTGCGGCTGATCGCGGGCGTACGTCAGCCCGACACGGGCCGGGTGCTCGTGGGTCACAAGGTCCTGACCGGCTATCAGTCTCAGGAATTCGCCGAGACGATCCCGCCAGAAGTCTCGGTGCTGGAGGTGGCCAAGCGCGCCGCGCCCGCCTCCACGGAGCGGGATTTGCGCTCGCGACTCGGCAGTTTCGGATTTTCGGCGGACGATGTCGGCAAGCCGTGCGGCGTCCTCAGCGGCGGCGAGAAGATCCGGCTGGCGTTTCTCCGCCTGTTCCTCAACCCGCCGAACTTTTTGCTGCTCGACGAGCCGACGACGCACCTCGACCTCGACGGCCGCCGCACGCTCGAACAGGCCCTCGGCACATATGACGGCACGGTCTGTCTGGTCAGCCACGACGTGGCGTTTGTCCGCGCCGTGGCCACATCGGTCATCGAGATATCTCCGGCCGGCGTGCGGCGCTTCCCGGGCGGATACGACTATTATCGCGAGAAGACGGCGGGAGAAACGCGGCAGACAGCTAATGAGACGGTTTCGGATGTCGCTGCAAGCGGAGGACTTTCCTCAAAAGACCTCCGCCGCGTACGTGCGCAGGAGCGAGCGAAGCGGGCGCCGCAGATCCGCGATCTGCGCCGCCGCGTCGAACAGTCCGAGGCCAAAATGGCGGCGCTGGAGGTCGAGCAGAAAACGCTGTCCGATCAGCTTACAGCCGCCGCGCCCGGAACCGATTTTGCCGACATCAGCAGACGGCTGCGCGGTGTGCAGCACAGCCTCCACCTGGCGGCCCTCGATTGGGAGGAGCCGGCGACCCAGCTCGATGCGCTGGAAAAGGAGCAGGCCGAGGCGCAGGATGCGATCACCTGAGAGAGAATTCAGGAGTCAGAATATGGGTACACGTTGCCGGTGAGAGGGTTCCCATTCTGAATACTGAATACTGGCTTCTGAATACCGCGCTTGCATAACCGACGAAGGAGGTTGTGCAAGCGCCTCACTTAGCCCGCGACGGGCGATGAGAGCGAGCAGCAACTATGAAAAAAAAGGGTTTCTTGGCTTCGGAATACGCGCCCGCGTCGGCCCGTCTCGCCGCTTACCATGTAATCCCGGTCCCGATGGAGACCTCGGTCTCCTATGGCGGCGGCACGGCTGCTGGCCCGAACGCGATTCTCGCCGCGTCGCAGCAACTGGAGGCCACCGATGGCCGGTTTTCGCCGGGCCGGGCGGGCATTCACACCCAGCCGGCGGTATCCTGCTCGGGTGCGCCGGCACAGGTGATCGCCCGTGTCGAGGGCCGCGTCGCCCACGCCCTCGCCGCAGGCGCCGCGCCGCTGATCCTCGGCGGCGAGCACACCGTCACGCTCGGCGCCGCCCGCGCCTTTCAGGCTGCCGGGCTGAAAGTGGGCTTTGTTCAGTTCGACGCGCATGCCGACCTGCGTGACGCCTATGAAGGGTCGGCCCTCAGTCACGCCAGCGTCATGCGCCGCGTGAGCGAGCTGGGGTTCCCGATCATTCAGTTCGGCGTGCGTGCCCTATGCGCTGACGAAGCCGATTACCGTCGCCAGACCGGCGTGCTCGCCTACGATGCCGAACGGCTGGCGCGGCGGCCGCTTCCGACGCGGCCGCTTCCGGCCGGATTTCCCAAACGGATTTACATCACTTTTGACGTGGATGGCCTTGATCCGGCGGTGATGCCCGCAACCGGCACGCCGGTTCCGGGCGGCCTGTTCTGGCAGGATGCGATGCTGCTGCTCGAACGAATCGCAACGGGGCGCCGCGTGGTCGGCGCCGATGTGGTCGAATTGGCGCCGATACGCGGCCTGCACCACGCCGACTTCACCGCCGCCCTACTGGCCCACCGACTGATGGGGCTGATGGGGGAGGGGACACCCAACATTCAACAGAATGTAAGGGGGTGTGGCAGATGAAGCGAAAGCTATAAATGAGATGAACATCCAACACCCAACGATCAACGCCCAACACCCAACGCCTAACATTCAACGGAAGACTTGCGCCGGCTGCGCGCGCGCGGTACACTGAAACCATGAAACGTTTGACAACGGCCCCTGTTTTCCGCGTGGTGCGGGGATTTGAAATGACGCGTGACCGGTGCCTGCCGGATTGCGCGATCTGGCTGCTGGCCGCCTCGCTGGCGGTGTCGGGGTGCGCGACGGGATCGGTGCGCACCGCTGCCAGTCGGACTTCGCAGGAGGTCCAGGCGGCGACCGATTCTGCCCTCGTTTCCTATGAGGCGCTGCGCACGGTTTCGGCCGACAGCGCCTACAAGCAGGGCTATCTGCGCGTGGTGGTCAGTACCGAGCCCGATGCGGTTGACTTCACCCGCGTTCCGGATGCCTCCATGAACGACCTGCTCGACACCCGCATTCGCACCTGCAGGATGGTGAAAGAGGCTGCCGCGCAACTTCGCGTCGCATGCGAGGGAGCGGCCCGGGCCGAGGCCGTGCAGTCCTATGCGGCGGCGGTTGAAGCGCTTCAGGGAATCTCGAATGACACGACGTCGAGCGTCGAGTTCAAGAAGCTGGCGACAGGCCTTCCCAACGACCTGACTCTGCTGTGGCAAACGCGGCGTATCGCGCGGTTG
This sequence comes from Akkermansia muciniphila, assembly GCA_945870025.1. GTDB lineage: Bacteria > Verrucomicrobiota > Kiritimatiellia > RFP12 > JAAYNR01 > VGWG01. The sequence continues at coordinate 20,606 of CAMBQN010000029.1, read as the reverse complement.
CATGCCGCTCTCGAACGCGCCGCCGCTGAACTGGGCACCTTATGGAAGCGCGAGATTCCGACGTGGGAGGACTACGTGGATACGGCCTACATCACGCACTACGCCTCGGGGCTGCTCTCGCTCCGGTTGGCCAACTTTGATGAGAATGAACTCGCGAAGAAGGTGTCCGACCCCTACCGCATCCCGGTCAAGGCGGGGTTGTTCAAATTGCAAAAATATAATGAGGCCGTTCAGTCGGCCGCCATGATCATGCAGAAACTGCGGCTGACGTCTGAGGCGTTCGAGCGGATTTCCGACCCACAGGCGCCAGCAGCGGGCGCAAGTCAAGAGGAGTGACGCGTATGACGAGTCCGAAAACAAACCTGCTGCAACGCACGCAGGCCGCGATCCGCGCCTACAACACGAACCGGGTGAGGCTGGTTCATGAGGCCGAGGCGTCGGGCGGGGCCGAGGCGGTCGCCGCGCTGGAGGATGAGTTCAACGCGCTCTGCAACGCCGTTTTTTCGCTGCAGCGGGCGACGCTCAAGCGCAATCACCGCCAATACGCCAGCTTGCTGGCGGAGTCGGCAGAAGCGGTTATCCAGACCCGGCGGCTGATCGACGAAGCCGCCACGTTTTTGGCCGTTCTGGATGGGATGGCCGCCGCCGTCACTCTCCTCGGCCGTACGTTGCTGCTGCTGGGAAAATAGGAAAGGGAAGCTTAAGATGGATCAACAGGAAACGAAACGAAGGGGTTGCGGCACGGGATGCCTGTGGATGCTCGCGATCGTGGGGGGGATCAGTTTGACGGTGGCAGCCGCGTTTGTTTGGTTCGCCCTGAACGCAAATGATGAAGGCCTCTCGGGCATGACAGGCTGGCGGACGGCTCGATCGGGATGGGGTGTTGACGAGTGCCCTAACCTGGTCGAGGTATGGTCGAGTGGTTCGGGCGAGGTAAAAGTCGCGCGGATCTTGGTGCGCGGACTGATTCTGCTCGACACGCCGGGATTTTTTTCGGAGGGCGGATCGGCTTCCGCTGCGCTCCGCGCGATCAAGCGCGCCACGGTCGACCCCGACGTGCGGGGCATCATCCTCGACGTTGACAGCGGCGGCGGGGGGATTACGGCCAGCGACATCCTATACCAGTCGCTGCTCGACTTCAAACGCAAGGGGGAGGGGCGGGTGGTGGTGGCTCAGTTCGGCGATGTCGCGGCTTCGGGCGCCTATTACATCGCGCTGGCGGCCGACAAGATCGTGGCGCATCCGACGACCCTGACAGGCTCGATCGGCGTGATCATGCAAAGCTACAACATCCGCGATCTGGCTGCGAAACTGGGTATTACCGACGTGACCATCAAGTCGGGCGCGAACAAGGATTTGCTCAATCCATTCGGCGAGCTGACGCAAGAACAGCGGACGATGCTCCAAGGGGTTGTGGATGCCCTGCATGATCGGTTTGTGACCCTGACCGCCGAGCGCCGCAAACTGGACGAGCCGGTGGTGCGCGCCATCGCCGACGGCCGTGTGTTTCTCGCCCCCGAGGCGCTCAAGCACGGCCTGATCGATCAGGTCGGGTATGCCGAGGACGTGGACGTGCTGGCGGCCTCGCTGCTGCGGACAAACGCTGTCCGCGTGATCCGCTACGAGGAGCCGTTAGGCCTGTTTGACCTGTTTCTTCGCAAGCCCGATATGGGCTTCAATCTGCAGAACCTGCAGAATCTTTTCGAGGGCAGCGAGACGAGACTCCTGTATAAATGACGAAGGTGCCTACCGGCTCCCGATACGCTCACCATCCCCATGTCTTCGGGCTGGATGCCTAGGCTTTCAAACTCCGTCATGTCGCCGGACCAGAGCGGGAACATCTCCACATTGCGCCCCATGCGACGGATGGTTTCCCGCATGTCGCTGTATTCATCCTCCTGATAATTGAGCTTGTCGTGTGCATAATCAGCTTCCCCCAAACACATTCTTCACCGCCCGCAGGTAGCCATACCCCCAGCGCATGTCGGGCAGCAGGTAACTCCCCTCGGTCCATTCGTTCCAACTGTTGATCGTGACCAGCGGCGCCTGGTTGGTGCGCGCGTCCAGCCAGGCCTTGGCCCTCCAGAGACAGGCTTCAAAGGCGTCCGGGGTCGCGTTCTTCACCACGCAGTGGTCGGAGAACGACGGGTTGCGGTGCGTGTTGTCCCAGCCGATCGAGGCGTGCGGGTAGTAGGTCCCGTAGGTATTCTCATACCCCTTCCATTGCGACATCGCTTTGTCAGCCCAGACGGGATAGTCGCCGATTTCGCTGGCGTCCTGACAGTATTGGTAGGCCGTGGCACTATCGAAAGTCAGATCGCGGGCGGTCTGCTGCTCGCTCCCTGCCTCCAGCTTGGCGCCCGCTTCCACGCCGGCGCCGCTCTTGGCAATGGCCTGAACGTCTAGGCCCGGCAGACCGCGCGCCACGCAGCGCTGACGCATCCAGTCGAAGGCGTCACGGGTCGGGTTCACCCCGCCCAGCCCGGTCACCAGGTTGGCGTAGTCGAAGATCGAGAAGACCGGCTTACCGTTGATGCGGTAGTAGCTGTCGAGGGCGAGATACTTATCGATGATCCGGTCGAACATCGGCTCCAGTTCAGCCCGATTGACCTGTCCGCTCCAGATCGCCTGAGTCGGCTTGTGCCAGTAGGTATCGACATGCATGTTCCAGAGATCATTTACATCGTGATTGGCCCACATCAGGTAGAACTTGCAGTCCGTGCCTTTGAGCGCCGGAATTAACCCCTCGTTCAATTGCCGCTCGAAACAGGGGGCATTCAGGTACCAGTACCAATCCACGATGAAGACATTGACGCCGTGCGCCATGGCGAGTTCGATGTGCTGGCGCATGACCTTGGGGTCGGCCTCGTCCTGGTAGCCCAGCAGCGGGATGCGCGGCATGTCATGCCCCGGAAAGCGCGGCGTCCCACGGCGGACCGTGTACCACTCGCCATCCTTCTCAGGCCAGAAGTTTTCCACCCGCGGTTCATAGTGATACGACGGCCAGATATAGGCGGCTACATCATACTGCTTCATCTTCTGCTTCTGCATTTATGATTCTCTTTGTACTTTGCTCTTCTTCATGTGTGTTGATCCTTGCTAGTCTAATGGGCATCCTATCGCCAGCGGGCCACCTTGCGCAGCAGCGCCTCGCCCTCTTCCTTCGAGCTAACCCAGGTCGAGATAAACAATCCTTCAGGCCGCAACTGTTCCATGAACAGGTCAAACTCATTGGGTTCCAGATACATCTGCAATCCCTTGCCCGCCGCCTGACAGCGCTTGTACACCGGCATCCAATCGGACGATCGGCCATGACCGGCGCCATAAACCCACTGAATGGCGTTCAACTCCTTGATTTCCAGCAGGCTGTCCAGATGGCCCAGCGCGTTCACGCCGTCCAGATGATAGATCGATGCCTCCAACGCGCGGCACTCCTCAATCAGCCCGGGAAGAAAGAACTCATTGAACATGGCAGGGGAGACCATGCAGGAGAAGTCATTGCTAGGCACATACCACTTGCGCGTCGAAACAATCCCCGGCCACGACGTGATGGCTTGCCCGGCGGCACGGAGCCGCTCCCAAGAAAGATCGAAGACCTGAAAGTAGAGGTCCGTCATTTTGCGCACCAACCGCTTGACCTCATCCGGCGACTCAATCAGGTCAATGTTGAACTCCTGCGGGTCGCGAAACGCGGCGGCGGCATCGCCGCCGGGATGGAAGTCCGTCAATCCGGTATAGAACTTTCCCTTCCCCATGGCCAACAGAATGTCCGTAAAGTCGCTGATGGCGCGCCAGTAGGCATTGGCCGGATCAAAGGCGATGGCGTCCAACCCGCTCCACTCATGCAAATTGGGGTGCGACCAGGACGTGTTCTCGCCGAACTCCAGTTCCATGCCCAGGTAAGCATTAAAGACTTCCGGTCCCAGGTTTGGAAACGTATGCGGCAACGCATCGCCGAGGTATTCCCGGTTCATCGCGTTGGCCAGCGCACGGTCGGCGAGATGCTCGAAGTCCATCCACCGATCCCGCTGCGACGCATAGGTCTTGTCTGCAGGCCACGGATACCGTGGATCGATCTTCGGCGCATAGACACACACCACCGGCCGGTCGAGGATCTGCCGATCCCAAAACGCATCCACCCGGGCCAACCGCTTCTCCCAGTCCGGTATTCCTTCAATGGCCATGATCGCAGGTTTTTTCATAGCAGGTCTCTTTCATCAATCCTTTATGCCATGCGCCCCGCCCGTACTCGTCGGATGGGCTTGCGCTTTCGGTCTACGAGTGTGGGCGACGAGTACGATCTACGATTAGGCGTGCAGCCGTTCATCATGGAAGGACCGCCCTTAATCGTGGGTCTCTCAGTGTAAGGCAGTGCTGGCCTCCATGTCGAATAACAGTCCGTTAATCGGTTGGCCGTCCTTGACGTTGCTGAATTGCAGCGAGAGGGTCCCCGGCGTGACGGCTCCGGTCTCGGCCGAGCGGCACTCCACCATCATCGTATTTCCGGTCTTGCGAAGGGTGAAAGGCTTGGCCTCGATTTTAGTGCTGCCCCTCATCTTGAACACCATCGCATCGTTGAACCAGACCGTGACATCGAAACGCGCCTTGGTTCCGTGCTGGACGGCCAGCACGGCTTCGCGGTCTGCGGGTGCCACCACCCGTGTCACCGCCAGCATGGCGGACCCCTGCGAGGGCAGTGTACCGGCTCCGCCGAACTCAAGACTCGCGCCGCAGGTCAGCGGCGTCCAATCCTTGGGCCGCTTGTCGGCCTTGAAAATACCGCCGTCATAACTGACCAGATCGGACATGCCGGGCGCGCTGTCGACCGCGTTCAGGCCATCGCCTCCACCGGCCGGACCGGTATCGACCTTCCGGCAGATCCACCAGCGTGACGCGATGCGCTGTTGCGCATGGGCCGCGCCCTCCAGCGCCGTGTTCCCCGCCGCCACCACACGATACGGAATCCGGCAGACCCCTTCATTCGTGGAGGCCTGCCGCGGTGCCGAAAACGCCACCCGACCAGCCGCGTTCGCTGCCAGCTCCACGCGCTGTTCCGTCGCACCGGTGATCACGAGGTCTCCGGGCGGCAGAAGCGTGACCGTCAACGCCTGGGGACGGTCCGTCACGTTGGTCACGAGCACCGATACCTCGCTGGCCGCGAGAGGTCCGATGACGGGTAACCGCTCGGCGACGAGGTGGGCTTGAAACGGCGGTTCCATCGACTGTTCCGCCAGTTGCTTGCCACCCCCGCGCAGCCGGACCCTCACCGGCAGGGTCCGTCCCCCCTGCGCGGCACGGAAGACAGCCTCACGGGTGAGCAGCAGCCGGACTTTGAAAGAAGCCACGGTGTGCGGGGCCACGGTGATGTCGCGTGACGCCGCGCTATCGAGGAAGGCCGCATCCGGAAGCGGCGTATCGAGCTCCACCTGCAGCGGCTGATCGCCGTCATTGCGGAAACTTCCTGACAGATTGAAGATGCCGAGATCCATGCCGACGAGGTTCGGCAGACGATCAATCTGTAGCGGCGAGAACGAATCCGCAACCGCCGGTGCCGTGCGCACGGCGCGCGCCCCGTAGCGTCCGGTGTACATGAAGACCAGATTCTCCCCGAGGGTCACGGCGCGATCGATGTCGTCGGGCGACACCCAGGTCGCGACAGCACCTGCCGGGAAAGGAGCATCGCGGACGTGTATCGAGCAAGTCCCCGGCCAGTCCTTGGGCAGCACCGGACGCCCTTCCCCATGCGTACCCTTGAACCCCTTGCCGCGCTCATTTTCAAAAATAATGCCTGGCCACTCATGCACGCAGCCGCTCAGGCTCAGTCCACGAATACCCCAGTAGGATGCGCCGGCGTCGATATCCGGCAGATCAGGAAACAGATTCTTGTCGAGGCCTGCGGCAGGCGCACACATCCCGGCGGCCCAGGCCTCTTCGCTGCGCGCCACGGCACGCGGACCCCGGCAGGCTTTTTCATACTCCAGGTCCGTGAGCGGCCGCAACCCAGCCCAAGCTTCGTAGTTCAAGATCTGCGGCCAGCCCAGAAAATTGCATCCCCGATCCGGCACTTCGGCGACATAGACTCCTGCGTTCGTATCGCAGCGAATCATGTATCGGCTGACGCCATAAAGGCCAGGGCCGCCACGCGCAGGCCCTTGGGCGTTGAGGTATTCGGCGTACTGCCCCTGGCTGATCGCGTATTTTGTGCTATAGAATGCGTTATAGCCGTTCGGGCATTCGGCATACACCGGCGTATTGGTGAGGACGCGGCAACCGCCGTCCTTGGTCGCGTCACCGACGCGAATCGTGGTCACGGTCTTCTCCCAGGGCACCCTCGACTGGAACGTTCCCCCGGGGACATACACCATCCCGATGGCATACGCGCGAAGCTGGGTATCCTTGAAGGTTGCCTTGTCGGGCGCCTTGTCGGCGCCATGCAGCCAGCGTAGCTTGATGTTCTTGAAATCGTTCGCACCGCTGCCGACCGCGCTCCGGTAAATGAACACCCCGACGCCCTTGGAGCCGTCATCACTCAGCCCGACATCCAGTTTCGCGCCAGTCGGGATCCGGTGATCCGCCGCTTCGGGTGAAACCGTGGCATGTAATAACGCGTTCGTTCCCGCCGACCGGAACTTGATGAACACCCAGGCTGCGTCCCAGTTCTCCATCCGGAGCGGCTTGCCCGTGACGTTCTTCTCCGCCGGTTCCGTCCACATCGCCCGCCAGGAGTTGCTCCAGGCCAGATCGAACGAAAGTGTGCTGTAGTCCTGGGTGCCGGGTTCCCAGGTGAGGTTGGTGATCGTGATCGCGTCCGCGACGCGACTGGCGGTAGTGGAGGGAGGGCTTGGAGCGGCCGTGGCTGGCGACGGCTTCGCAATCACGGGTGCCGGTTGCGGCGCGGCTTTCTGGGTCCGGTTTCCTGCGGAGAGCACGAGTCGGCCACGGTTCCAGACCCATCGTCCAGAATAATACTCCCAGGTTCGCGTGGGCCAATCCGGGGGACCGTCGAAAGGAGCCATGCCCCTTGCGGTCGAACCGCCCGGTTTACCGGCAGGCGTTGTGCCGTCGCCGTGCGTCCCCTGATAGTCGCGATTCAGCACCGATATCACCCGCGGCCCCACACCCAGTTCCAGAAGGCCCCAGTACGAGGCACCGGCCGCAGCCTGGTCGCTGGTGGGCGTGGCAAAACAGCCGACCCTGAAAGCTGTCAACGGCGAAGCGTAGCCGCCCGCGTGGTTTCCTCTGGCATAACGCTCGGTAGGCAGTCCCGCATCCACCAGGTCCTTAAGCGAAGCCGCCGCCATCCCGTTGTTGGGGGCCGTGTTGTTCTCGATCGGACCCGGATTACGCGGGCCCTGGCCCGCTTTCCCCATCTCCAATTCCGTCATCGGCCGCATGCCGGACCAGACCGCATACGCGTACAAATCCTGCCGACTGATGCCGGAACAAGACCGGAACGGCAGGCGTGCCGAATAGACGGGCGGGACTTTCACGATCGCTTTTTTTTGGGCCGTTGTTTCCTTGCGATCCCTATCGCCCAGCAGGTTGTCCAGCACGTCACCCGGTCCGTTTTTCTGGTTATCATCCTTCATATTGATATCCATCTCCGGCGCTTTCAGCACACCCTTGGCCCTGCACTCTTCGACCAGAGTCGACACGGTAATGGTAAGTCCGGCTATCTCAGTATAAAAGTAGGGCTTGTACTCGGGGCCGATGTCCAGCTTGATCTTCACAAGGCCATTGCCCTCGCCGAGCGGATAGTCGCAGCCGATTTCATTGGCGAGAAAGGCCCGGCCAGCCGCCACATCGGGTGGCAGCGAATTGAGGAAATCCACATACTGCCCCTGCGTCAGATCGTACTTCATGCAATAGAACGCCTCGTAGCCGGTCGGATAATCGTCATTGAGGAAGCCGGTTGAACCGACGGAGGGTCTGTCCACCCAATACTCATTAAAGGTCAGCACACTCCACAGTTGGCCGGCTTTTGCCCCGATGCGGCGGGCCCGGGCACCTTCCGCGACCGGGCCGTTCCACTCCGCATCCACCAGGAACGGAACCACCGGGCCGCCCCGCCAGGAACCATCTGTACGACTGCCCAATTCCACGTTCATGGCGCTCATGTAGTCCCCGTTTGCGATCGGCACCGTAGGCCCATCGGGAAATTTCGTGAACCCCGAATCGGCGCCAGAGCCCACCTTGAACGGCCCCTCGGGAACGTAGACCATCGAGATCGGATAGACGCGGAGACCGGCCTTGGCCGGATCAAACGTACCGCCGCTTGCCGCGCCGGAGCTTCCGAGCGAAGGCGGATGCAGCCAGAGCAGCTTGATCCCCTTGAAGTTGTTTGGCCCCGTTCCGAGCGCATCGCGGTAGATGAAGACGCCCATGCCGCGATTGCCACCTGCCCCGAGCCCAGTCGAGGGGCCGTCGAACAACCACACGGTATTCGTGGCACCGGCGGGCATGACATGATGCGTGGGATCCGGATCGAGCGCCGCATGCTGCCAGTGGTTGCGTTCGATGCTCGGTTGGCTATCCTTGTCCGGTAGGAACTTCACGAACACCCAGGCTGCGTCCCAGCTCTCGACCTCCATATCCTTGCCGGTCACGCTGGTCTTGGCTGGCTCCACCCATTTCGCCCGCCAGGAGTGCCCCCACGAGAGATCGAACGTCACCCAACTGTACTCCGCCGTGCCGGCCTCCCATTTGACATTCGTCACGGCCAGATCGTAGGTCGGCGCGCCCTTGAACCGCGAATCGGGGTCGTTGTTTGCCAAAGCCCCGTGAATCACGCACAGCATCGCCGCGCCAACGGCAGACGCCATCCTGATTAGTGGTAGGTTCATCGTTTCTCCATGTCGAACAGCAGTCCGGTAATTGGTTTGCCGTCCTTGGCGCCGCTGAATTGCAGCGAGAGGGTCCCCGGCGTGACGGCTCCGGTCTCGGCCGAACGACACTCCACCATCATTGTATTTCCGGTCTTGCGAAGGGTGAAAGGCTTAGCCTCTTTCTTTCTGTCGCTACCCAGCTTGAACACCATCGCATCGTTGACCCAGACCGTGACATCGAAACGCTCCTTGGTTGCGTGCTGAACGGCCATCACCGCTTCCCGGTCCGAAACCGCCTCAATCCTTGTCACCGCCAGCATGGCGGACCCCTGCGAGGACAGTTTGCCGGCGTCGCCGAACGCAAGACTCGCGCCGAAGGTCAACGGCGTCCAATCCTTGGGCGGCTTGTCGGTCTTGAAAATGCCGCCGTCATAACTGACCAGATCACCCAAGCCGGCCAGTGCGCTCCCCAGGTCGTCCCCGCCGCCCGGACCTTCGTCAGGGGCACCCGCTTTTGGCGCGTTCTTGACCCGCTTGGTGATCCACCAGCGCGTCTCCGTGCGCAGATCGACGGCAGCCTCGCCGTTTTGCGGAGCGGCCGTTGCGACGGCGATGCCATAGGGTATCCGGAACGGGCCTTCATTGGTAAAAGCCTGTCGAGGAGCGGAAAACACGACTTTGGCCTCCGCCCCGGCCGCAACCGGGACAGTTGTGTTCGTCGGGGCCAGTGTGACGCCCACCGGCGACAGGCGCACCGCCAGCGCAAACGCGCGTTCCGTGGCGTTGGTGATTCGCAGCGCCACCTCGCCGCCCCGGATCGAGCTGATCACCGGCAACGGCGCCCCCGCAGGCGCACCCATCTGTATCGGAACCAGCAGCGTCTCCAGCGCCTGGCCGTCTTTTCCCTTAAGCTGGACCGGCAGCAGTATACCCCCTCGAATGCCGCCAGTCATCATGCTCTGGCGGGTCACAGCCATCGCAATCTTGAACGGCGTGACGGCCTTCGGCGCCGCCGTGAGCGCACGCGAAGCAGCCCCATCCAGAAAGCACACATCAGATAGAGGGGCGGACAGCTCCACGTTCAGCGGATTGTCGCTCGTGTTGTTCAACCGACCCGAGAGATAGAACACCCCGATATCAATCCCCGTCAGCTTCGGCAACGCATCGATCTGCAGCATCGCATTAGCCGCCACCGAAACCGGCGCCGTCCGCACCGCCCGCGCCCCGTAGCGGCCGCAGCGTTCCCCGTCCATCGTCTCCCACGGCATGCCGTCGTATTCGTCGGCGTTGATCCAATGACCGACCGTTCCATACCCCCAGCAGCGCCAGATGCCCCCGTAGTACCAGTCCCCGAAAAAGGTATACGGCCAGTCGTCGGGGATCGTGGGTGAACCGCTGCCGTGCGTCCCCCCGTACCCGGAGCAGGTGCCCTTTTGCCCTTTCGTTGCCGGCTCGTTTTGAAAGACCGCCGGCCACTCCTGCACGCATCCGCTCAGACTGAGTTCGCGGATTCCCCAATAGGACGGCCCCGGCCCGGCGGCCGAAGGCGCCTCCAGGGCCGACGCGTCGATGCCGGCCGCCGGGGCGCACATTGCCGGCGTCCATGCATCGGCCGCGCGCGCGACAGCCCGCGGTCCTCGACAGGCCTTCTCATACTCGAGGTTTGTCGGCGGACGCAGTCCCGCCCAGGCGGTGAAGCCCTGGATGTCGGGCAGGGAAAGGAGAGGACACCAGCGTTCCGGCACATCGGCCATGAACACTCCCGCCGCATTGGTAGTGATCGTGTAGCCGTTGAAGTTGTGGAATCTCGCGCTGTAGAAGCGTGCGTTGTTGTGCGCCAGCACGCCATACCGCCCGCCGTTGTAGGCCCTCGACGGTATGGAATTCAGGAAGTCGGCGTATTGCCCCTGCGCGACGGAGTACTTCATGCAGTAGAACGACGAGAAGCCATTCGGCCACTCGGGAGACTGCGGCACTGTTTCAGGTCCCGACTCCAGATGCCCTTCGGGTTTCGTCGCATCCGGGTCGGTAATCGTCTTGAGCGCGTGGCCCCACGGGCTCCGGGAAGCGAACGGCCCATCAGGCACGTAGACCATCGCGATCGCATAGACCTTCACCTCGCCCTTGGTCGGATCCACAACATTGCCACTTGTCGCGCCGGAGCTTCCCGGCGAAGGCGGATGCGCCCAGCGCAGTTTGACGCTCTTGAAATCGTTCGGCCCGACGCCGGTCGTATTCCGGTAAATGAACACGCCGACACCCCGGTCCCCTTCATCCGTGAGCCCGACATCCAACTCCGCGCCGGCCGGGACCTGGTGGTCTTGTTTCGCCGTGGCCAGCAGCGCAGGCCCTTCATCCTTGGCGCCCGTGGGCCGGAACTTCACGATCACCCACGCCGCGTCCCAGCTCTCGACCGTCAGCGGTTTGCCGGTGACGTTCTTCGCCGCCGGTTCCTCCCACTTCGCCCGCCAGGAGTTTTTCCAAGCCAGGTCGAACGACACCGTGCTGTATTCCTTCCCGGGTTCGACCTTGATGTTGGCAACCCGCGGAATGTCGTCCCGGCGCGCATCGGCCGGCGGGAACTGCGCCGCCAATTTCGGGTGCCACGCGGGCGCCTTCTGCTCTCCGGCAGGTTTCAGGATCCGATTGCCGGCCGAGAGGACAAGACGGCAGATCTTTACTGCATGGCGCCTGTTGCTGTATTCGTCCCATCGTCCCCAATCCGGCGGTGTGTTCGTGAAGGCGACAAACCCCCGCTTCCAAGGCGCGCTCGGATTGCCGGCTGGCATGATCCCGTTGCCATGCGACCCCCGGAACTTCGTATCGAGCAGCGGCACCGTCATGCCGCCGAGCTCCGTAATGCCCCAATAGGTCGCGCGCGCCACGGCCTGATCGCTGGTGGGCGTCGAGAAACACCCGACTCGCACGCCAAAATCCGCGCCATAAAGGGAAAGCCCCTTGATCGGACGCTCGGTCGGCTGTCCCTCGTCCGCCATCGTCAGTTCACCGGCCTCATCATAAGATGACGCCGGGCCCGGAGGTGCCGCCGGATCTTTGGGGCCTTGGCCCGCCTTGGTTGCTTCCATGCCTGTCATGGGCCGTAACCCCGACCAAACGGCGAACGCGCGAATGTCGTCCCAGCAGAAGCCCTGCAACCTGCGGAAAGGACACCTCGCCCGATAGACCGGAATGGACTCCGTCTTCGTGATCTTCGTGCCATCGTTCTTCTTTTTCGTCATGGCATCCTCGACCAGCAGAGCCATGTCGTCCTTTTTCTTGGTTTCCGCCCCCATCTCGGGACTGCCGGCAGGCGCGGCCTGGGCAGTCGCTGGCGCATCTGCGGATGACCGGATTGTATTTCCGGCCTTTTCCACGACATCGTATTCCACGCCCGACGGGAGCTTGTCCTTGACTGTCGTCGTGCGCTGGCCGTACGCGGACCACTCCTCGCTGCTGACAAACGCGCGTGCGGCGGCAACATCGGGCGGCAGGGAGTTCAGGTAGTCGCAATACTGCCCCTGCGTGACATCATACTTCATGCAATAGAACGCCTCATACCCCGTCGGGTAGTCGTTGTTCAAAGCCATGGCTCCGCCGAGCGGGCCGCCGAAGGTGGCGCCCCCCGCCCGTTCCGAAAAGGTATGCGTGCCCCAGAACCAGCCGGCTACCGGCCCGATCCGGCGGCCGCGAGTTCCTTCGGCGACGGGCCCGTTCCACTCCTGATCCAGGAGGAACGGGATGGACTTGCCGCCCCGCCAGGCACCGTCCGTATACTGGAATGGCTTATTGGCTTTGGTCCACCGGAGATACGGTCCGCCGTCCTTGCTGGTAGTTGTCTCGATGGTTGTGCGCAACACTTCCGGAATCTCCATGAAGTTCTGTTCCCCGTCATATCGCGTCTTAGGAATGTCCGGACCGTCCGAGAAAGGAGCAAATCCCGTCTCCGCCGGCACACCGAGCTTGAACGGCCCTTCGGGCACATAGACCATCGGAATTGCATACGCCCGCACCGCCGCCTGGGTCGGATCGACCTGGTCGGCCTTGTGAAGCCATCGCAGTTTGACGCTCTTGAAATTGTTTGCTCCGTTCCCGATCGCATCGCGGTAGATGAACACACCCATGCCCCGGCTACCATCGTCGGAGAGCTTCACCGTGTTGGTCGCCCCAGCGGGCATCACGTGGTGCGCGGAGTCCGTGTCGAGTGTCGCATGCCGCCAATGGTTGCGCTCAATGCTCTCCTTGCTGTCCTGCTCCGGAAGGAACTTCACGAACACCCAGGCCGCGTCCCAGTTCTCGACCTCCATATCCTTGCCGGTCGCGCTGGTCTTGGCGGGTTCCGTCCATTTGGCGCGCCAAGAATAGGACCACGAGAGGTCGAACGTCACGTAGCTGTATTCCGGCGTGGCGGCTTCCCACTTGACGTTCGTGACGCCGAAATCATAGGTCGGCGCGCCCTTGAACCGCGCGGCCGCAAAGTCATCCGCACGAACTCCAGATACGGCCGCCAGCAGGATCGAGAACGCCACACGGAAAAACCGCCTCGAACCGGCGACAGAAAAATCGTTCCAATCAAACATAGGGCACTTCCCATCTCATTCGCGATTCTGTGGATTCACGCCTCCCGCAGTAATGGCGTAATTATAGACTATCGTACATCGTAAACGCACGCACTATCTTACAAAACGTGCAGCCGATGGTGGGTTGTGAATGAGGCTATTTTTTACCCTCGCCCGGATCGTGCTCGTAAGCCAGCACGTCGCCGGAGGCCGGATTGACCATCAGGATCAGACCGTCGGCGAAGAGGGGGTTGTAGTAAGCCGAAGCGACGGCATCGCCGCCGATATCCTTGTTCCGCGGCAGGCGCCATCCTTTGGTTTTTCCGTTTTGCGAGTGGACGACGAGTCGTCCTTGCACGGACGACAGCAGTTGATCCGGCAGCGCCGGGACGAGGGTGCTCAGGGGACGCGTCTGTTCGTCAAGCCGCCAGCGCGAGCCGCTCGAATCGGCATCCGGATTGAGCACCATGACCTCGTTGGTCCCGTTTTCCATCCTGCGAGACGCGATGATGGTGTCGGTGCCCATGCTGGGCACCGCGTAATCGAATCGCTCACGCAAATCCATCCTGTTCCACGCCTGTTTCCCGGCTATTCCTCGTGCGTCGGTGGAACCGTCCCGATTTCGAGCTTCAGGGAGGTCTCCGTTCCATCGGGTTTTCGGACCGTCAGCTCCACGGCCTGGCCGGGCTTGATCTTCCTGAAGGCGGCCAGATAATCGCGGACGGTCTGGATGTTGGCTGCGTCGAACTTCAGAATCTGCCAGCCGGGTTCGATTCCGGCCTTCGCGGCCGGCGAATCCGGGTCCACGTCCTGCGCCCGGACGGCTTTGTCCGCTTCGACGACGGCGATGCCCAGGTAGGAAGTCTTTTCCACCGCCGGTTTCGGCGCTCCCGGAGCGAATGCAGTCATTTCGGGCCTATCTCCCAGCTTCGCTTTGACATCCAGCGGGGCACCATTCCGTTCCAGCCGGATTTCGATCTCCTCGCCCACGCCGTGATGCACCACCGCCTCCATGAGGTCATCCTTCGTCTGAATGGGCGTTCCTTCGAGAGAGACGATCACGTCGCCTTTGCGGATGCCGGCAATCGCGGCTGGGTTCTGGGGCACCGCAGCCTTGACGACCAGCCGCTGATCCTTCTCTTCCGTCATGACGCCCAGGAACGGGATGACGCTGATCGTCTGTTTCAGCACCCACGCTTTCCAGTCGCGCTCGACTTCGGAGACGGGCTTTCCAAAGACCACCTCGATCGCCTCCTGGGCGGACTTGTCGCCCGCGTAATTCGAAGCCTGGGTGTACTCGTCGTAGAATGCCTTGAGCAGCCCTTTCTCCTGGAGGTAGAAAAACATGCACCGGGCCTGGGCATAACAGAGGTTTGAATTTCTATTAAATGTGGCGTTGGGGATCGACACAAAGATCTTCCACGGAATCGACCGGCCCGCTTTCACCGCCTGCTGCATCACCGCTATCCGGTAGCTGGGGATCGGAATGACCTTGCCGTCCTCCCTCCGGGAGGACTCGAACAGCGTGGAAAGCCCTTCCTTGATCCAGATCGGATGTTCCTGCTGACGGGCCGTCTGGTCGGCCCAGTGAAGGCCGTGCGTGAACTCGTGGAGCACCACGCTGGCCTGAAGCAGCTTGGAAGCGGGTCGTTCGGCGCAGAACAGGGTGTTGTTGTCCTGATTGAAGAACCCGCCCACGCCGCGCGGCATGGCCTTGGGGCAATCCGCCGGGGTCAGGAGCACGATGTAAAGCGGCTGTTCCGGCTTGTTATCCAAAAGATCGCGCCAGAGGCCATCCGCAAACTCATCCAAGCCCCGGCGCACCTGGGCGAAGGCGTCGTCTGACGAGGCGTAGAGATAGACGAAGCGGCGCTCCCCGTCGTAGACCGACTTGTACGCCTTGGTGGATATCTTCTGCCGCGCCAGATTCTCGGTGATCAGCCTCACGGCGCGCTCGCTCGCCTGTTCCTGGTACTCCTCTTTCCGGGCGAACAGCTTCTTGTAAGCCGCCTCTCCGCGCAGGCTGTCGAGGTCCGGATCGCGCGCGATGTGGACGAAGCTCACAAAGCCCTCTTCGACTGACTTGCGCAGCCGTTCCAGCGCCTTGACCTTGTCGCCGGTGAGCGCATGCGCGCAGGCGGCGTTGTACAGCACCGGAGCGTTCGCAGGCTGAGACAGGAGAATAGCCTCGTATTTCTCGAGCGCCTGGACGTACTCCTTCTTCTTCATCAGTTCGTTGCCCTCCCCGAACCACTCGCCGAGTTTCTTGAAATCCGGCTTGGCGGGCGCCGCCCCCGGTGCCGGCGCAGCGTCCTTGGCCCGCGTCGGCGGATTCGTTGCGCCGGTCCCCAGAGGTCCGACCGGTTGGCCGTCGAAAAGGATTCCATCCTCGTTTCGGATCGGGTTGGCTCGAGCCGCCAGCACGGCGGCCAAAAGACCGAACAGCACCAGACCGCGTCTGGAGCGAATGAACACAGTAGGTCTCATAGCTTCCTTTCTTTTTATCGACAGATTCGAAAGAATCGAATGAGTCGATTCCCTCGCTTCTTTCGAATTCCTCACTTCTTCGCCCCATCGCCCGGATCGTGCTCGTAGGCGAGAATGTCGCTGCCGGATTGATCCTGCACCATGATCAGGTCCCGGGTGAAGAACGGCCTGGGGAAACAGCGGTCCGCATACTGGCGATCCGCGGGCAGCGGCAAACACCAGCCGTTCGGGTTCTCACCGCTTCCCCTGACGACCCGGAGTAGATGCGTCCGTTTCAAGGACCGGTCCTTGACGAGACAGGTGTTCGTCATGCTCGCGCCGAAGAACGCGACGGTGTCGAACATATTGCTGCTTGTGCCCTGGAATATCGGTGTACCGACGGCCGGGTCCAGAACCATGATTTCTGACCAGTTTTCGCCGATGCCATTTGCGACCACGACATCGCCCTCGCCTCTCGCCCATCTGAAATTGAACCGCGCATCCCCCGACCGGCTCAGGACTTTCCCGTTCGCCCCGTCCAGCAAGAGCAACTCGCCCGCCTCGGTCTCGACCAGTACCGTGCCACGCTCCATGATCTGATGCTTGAAGATGACAACGTCCGGCTGCGACATCCAGTTGGTAACGCCTGTTAGCGGATCCTTCACGACCAGTCTCTTATCTTCAACGGCCACGCCCCAGATTCCGAAGGCATGCCCGGTCCAGACCGCGCGGGCGTTGGCGGGCTCCAATGAACGCCGGGACAACACCTCGCCGGTCAGCGGATCCAACGCCAGATGCTCGCGGTTGTCATAAGTCCGCGCCCAAAAATGGCCGGTTTGCGGAAACACCGACGGCGATCCGTCCGGCGCGAGCATCGTACCGACTATCGGCGATCCGCTCCATGCCCATGTCAACATCCAGGCGCACGTGCCCGTCAGCATGTCTTCGCCCATCAGAACGTTGCCGCGTGCGACAACCCGCACGCTCACTTCGCTCGACAAGGCCGCAAAGACGCCGCTTCCTGCATTGGTATTGAACGAAGTGCAGAACACGTCATTGGTAATAACAGCGCCGGACCATATATCCAGCGATCCGGTGACGCCCGGAACAAGTTGGCCGGCCTCCCACTCCCGGAACTGGATGCGATCCCCTACGACAGAAGCTAAACAGTCATCGAGCGACGTTTCGGGCACCGCGAATGTGCCGGAGCCGTCCTTTTGCCAGCGCGGCACCCCGGTCTCCAATGACAAACACCCGAAATTCACCACGTGTACCTGTCCCACCGTGCCGTTCAACTGAGCGTACAGCAGTCCCGACGGCACAATCGTTCTGCAACTCATATTGGGGCCTTTCTTCCAGCGCAACCGCCAGGGTGGCAGGGGCAGGGGTGCGCCAGCGGGGGGCGCAACATTCGTGACGGAGGACGCCAGAAAATCCGGCAGCGGCGCGCCGCCGCCGAGCCGGGGCCACTCCTCGCGCAACCGCGCCACCCCCCGGGGCCACTTCATTCGTTCGTAGAGCCGCGCCAGTTCGCCGGCAATCTCCGCCCGGAACGACGCCGGGGACAAGGCCAGGGCTCGTTGCAGAATCGCCGCGGCAATGCCGAAATCGTTCCGCCCGGCCGCCGTCTGCGCGGCCTGGAGCGCGACCGCCTTGCCCGCCGCGGTTCCCGCAAACAGCGTCGCCACTTCGACCAGCGCCGCGCCTTCCGCCTGGGGTCCCAGCCGCGTCAGTGCCTGCTCCGCCGGTTTCTCCAGGAGCGCGCGCAGACCTGCCTCGTCCCGGGCCAGCAGCGCACGGATGCGGTGGGCGGCCAGCAGGCGGGCGGAAGCCTCCCAGTCCGGGCCGCAGCGAATGCGCGCGTCCGGCGCCGTCAACTGCGCCGCGTACAGGGTCAACGCCGCCTGGGTATCGCCCTTCCGCTCGCTCGCCTGCGCGACTCGCCAGGCGGCTTCGGCCCGATCCTTGTCCGAGACGGCGAGCTCGCGCGCCTCTGCGAGGAAGCGGTCCGCCGCCCCCGGATCCTGCTCCGCCGCGCGATACAGTTCCGCCGTCAACCGGGCGCGTGCCGCGCCCTCTCCGGCCGAGCCGCGCTGCTGCTTCCAGACCTCGCGCAGATCCGCCACCGCCTCGACATGCCGGCCCAGTCCCGCCAGCATGCCGCCCCGCTTCGCATACGCCTCCGCCGTGGGTTGCCGCGCGAGCTGTTCGCGCAGCTCCGCGAACACTGCGTTCGCGCCGACCAGCGCATACAGCCGTTCCGGCCCGGCCACCAGCAGTTGGTCGCCGCGCACGTACAGGTTTCCCAGCGGCAAATCGTCCAGGGTCTGCGCCGGCATCGAGCCCAGGTCCGCTCCGTCCTCGATGCGCAGGCGCTGAATCCTCCGATCACAGGGGATCAGCACCTCCTGCCCGCGCAACACGCCGCGCCCCGTGCTCCCGCTGATCGCCTTCCGCCAGCGTTCGCGTCCGGTCCCCAAATCCACGCACGCCACGGCCCGCGCGCCGGCGACAACCAGGCTCGCGCCGCGCCGGCCAACCGCGTAGTCTACGCCCTCGGGCGTGGGACGCCGCCACAGCAGCGCCCCGCTGCGCCGATGCAACGCGATTAGCTCCCGCGCGTCAGCCGGCAACGCCACCACCGCATTCCCCTCGATCACCACTAGGTTTTCCTCCCACCCCAGCCCGACGGGCGGCGGCACATCGGCGACCGGCGCGCCGTCCTTGCCCGAGTCGGGCGCGTTGGTCACGGCGGACTCCCCGAGCGAGTCGTACAGCGCCGACCACAGCACGGTCCCATCGAAGGCGTCCAGGGCGCTGACCACACCCTTGCCGCTGCAGAGATAGACGGCTGCGCCATCCACCGTCAGCGGCGTCATCCGCAGAAGACCTTCCATGGAACCGTACGCGACGTGCGTGCGCCACACCGCCGCTCCGCTCTCCGCGTCGAGCGCCACCACGCCGAGGCTGGCGCCATCGTCAACCGGCGCCAGCAACCGGCCGGCGCACGATACAGGCGAACTGACAAAGCGGAGCGCATTCACGCGCCAGCGTTCTCCCGACTTTCCCTGCGCCCCCGGCGGAAATTCACGCCCCAGACGCCAGAGCGGCTTTCCCGTCGCCGTGTCGTAGGCCGCCAGCGCATTACCGCAGGGCATGTCGGTAATTCTTTTCCCTCTTCTCCCAGATGACCGAAGGGCGGGATTGATTCCATCTACGATTCGATAGACCCGGCCTCCGATCAGGCTGGCCGCGACGGCAAGGCTATTGGCACGCCCCGAATAGGACGCGACGCTTCCGGCCGTGTTGGGCACACGTTGAAGCACGATGCCCGAGTCGAGATCGGCCACGACAGATTCGTCCGCCCGGTTCAGCCAGGCCCGGTTTCCGGAGAAGAGGGTCCCCTCCGACGGCCGCCGGTTCGCCCGCGTCATTTCAGCCACAACCGCATCGCGGCTCACGCCCCGAGCTCGATTCGTCGAAACCGCGTTGTCCAGTTCATCGTCATAGATCCACGACGGGGCCAGGTTCACACCCCACGCAACGATCCAGCTTTCATTCGTCGCCAGATCCCGGCACGGGACCGGCGGGGCCCCAGCCCGCTCCGGACCGCCGTATGCCATTGCCCAGACGTTCGACGCGGGCGCCGCCACTGCCGCCGCCGCCGCGCGAACTTCGGCTGCGAGAGCCGACCAGCGGCTTGCGTCGCTTTCCTTCTGAAGCTCGGACCAAGCCCATTGCGCTTGCGATCCGTCCCCCACACGGGAACAGGCTACCACCAGGCGCGCCAGCAGTTCCGAACGAGGCCCGGGCCTCGCCGGGTAGGCGTCGAGCAGCTCAAGCAAGACCCGACGCGCGTCCGCAAACCGTCCCTGGTCGAGGTAGATGCCGGCCAGACGCATACCGGCCTCTCTGGCCGCAGCGCCGGGCGGGGTATCCCGATACAGCACCTCCAGCGAGGCCGGGTCAGCCGGCGCCGACGCGCTACCGGACCGGATTTCCCCCGGGACGTTCGCCGCCAGGCCGTACGCGGCGCGTGTTCGCTCCGGCATCGCGCGGATCAGTTCAGCGGCCAGTTTTCGCGCCTGCCGGAAGACAAAGCCGTTGGTGGACGCCATCGCCGCCGGGTCGGCCTGCATGACATTCTTCAGCAGCGGCGCCGCCACGTCCGGTTGTCCCGCGCGGATCGCACTCGCCGCCCGGATCAGCCAGATGTTCACCTCCGCATCTGGCTCGACGACCGAGTTGGCCGCCCGGGGATACTCGTTGGTGGAGGCGTCCTGCGCCAGCGCGCGGCCGGCGCCAAGGCAGGTCACAACAAGGAGGCAGGCGCAGCACCAGCGGCCGCGGCGATGCAGTTTTGACAAATCGAGTCTCATGGCTTCTTTTCCTCTCCTGTCGATGGATTCGAGAGAATCGATTGATTCGAATGAGTCGATTCCCTCGATTCTTTCGACTTCCTCACTTCTTCGCCCCGTCGCCCGGATCGTGCTCGTACGCCAGCGCGTCGCCGGAGTCCGGATCGAATAGCACGATCCGACCCCCCGCAATGTATAGACCATACTGGTACGGAGTCTCCTCGTCGGGCGATTCCGCCTTCCCGGGTAGACGCCAGCCGGTGGTGTTTTCGCCCTGCGCGTTGACGACCTGGTACCACGTCTGCATGAACCCTCCCCGTTTCTTCGTGACGGGGTTCATGTCCATCCTCACCAGAAGTTGGTCCGGCAGGGTCGAGCCCAGGGACATCAGGGGCGACACC